>JBBACS010000001.1:0-94129 GCA_041656855.1 Minisyncoccota bacterium
AAACATAGGTACCAGAAAAACCATTTGGTAGCTCAGGCTTAACTTCGGAAATAAAATCTGCTGTGTTCGCTACCATTGATCCCTGTTTTGATTTTTTAAGCCTTTTTATACAATCTGCAATAGTAGACCCATCCTTTAACCCTAAATCTCCTAGAGAAAATAGGGCAGTTTTTGCTGGATTGTAGTGCAACACCTTTCCTTTATGTTCATGAATCTTCCAATTTGATGAAACAGATGGTGGTTTTGTAAAATCCAATGTATACACACCATTTTTTAAAATAAAAGGCTTTTCTACCACAACTTCTGTTGTAATTTTTGTTGTAATTTCTGCCTTTTTTACATAAATATTTTCTGTTTCTATTGGAAGTTCAATTACACTAGCTGAGCTGTCAGATTCATCCATGCATACCTCCTTGTTTTATTTAGATTTAAGTCAACGATCTCCTACCTCAATAGTATTCCTAATATGGTTGTTTGTCTAGGAATTATTTATAAAAACCAATTTTTTCTAATACAAAATCAACATCTTTCTTTACTTCTTTATAATCTATTGGCTCATTTGTCTTTTTTATGAAGAAAACGACTGTTTTTTTAAAATTTGGATTTATTTTTGATAAATTTTCCTCTATATAGCTACTTATTTTCCTTTTAATCAAGTGTCTGCCCACTGAAGTCTTCTCATTTTTCTTAGAAATAACAATGGCAAAGCCAACTTTTTCAGCTTCTTTTCTTGATATTTTGGCATATAAAAACTTACCAAAAATAGATGTCCCTGTTTTGATTGTGTCCTCTATATTAGGCCTGGTTGCTCTATATTTACGGCTTAGCATGGCTTGATTATATACTTGAAAGAATGTTTCTACAACAAAGAAACCCATCAAAAAAGGCCTTTTTGAGGCCTGTTTTGACAATATTGTTAGCTTTAAACTGTTATTCTCTTTCTTCCAGCTTGTCTCCTTCTTTTTATGGTGTTTCTACCATATTTACTCCTGCTTCTAACAAGGAAACCGTGGGTTTTTGCCCTCTTTCTTTTTTTTGGTTGATATGTTTCTGACATAAAGAGGAGTATAAAGCAAAAAAGATGAAATGTAAAGCTGTTTTTTGTTAATGAAAGCCATAAAGATTTTATTACAACTCATTAAAATTAAAAAATCAATAAAAAAATTTTATAAAGGCGAGTATAATATCTAAATTGAAAAAATAAATTAGAGTAATAATTTTAATAAGGGAGATTAAATTTAAAATTTTCTTTATCAACTATTTATACACAGCTTATAAACAAAAACAAATTTTTATTAACAACCCTATCCACTTATAATTTACATCAATGGTAGAAAACAAAACACTTTGGAATAACGTGCTCGCTCAAATAGAACTTGGCATTTCTAAAGCCAATTTTAGTATGTGGTTTAAAGACACATATATAATAAAACAAGAAGATGGAGTTGTTTTTTTAGGTGTTCCTAATGTTTTTGTGAAAGATTGGCTGATGAATAAATATCACAAAGATATTATGAAAAATTTAAGAAGTTTTGGTGAGCATATAAGAAATGTGGAATATGTTGTTTCTAAAGAAGATAATAAAACCTCAACAAAGGAAACATTGAATCACGCAAACGAGCTTCCTTTGAATAATTTTTATATTAACAAGGAAGACAACTTGAATCCAAAATATACTTTTGAAACTTTTGTTATAGGCCCTTTCAACGAACTTGCTCACTCGGCTTCACAAGCAATATTAAAAAGAACTGCAATCTATAATCCTTTATTTATTTTTGGAAGTACAGGACATGGAAAAACACACTTGATACAGGCGGTGGGAAACTATTTTAAAACAATAGATCCTAACAAAAAAATCTTTTATATGACCTCAGAGAAATTTACAAATGACTATTTAAATTCATTAAATAGCGGAAATATAAATACTTTTAAAGAAAGATATAAAAAATATGATTTACTTATAATAGATGATATTCAGTTTTTGTCAGCCAAAACAAGAACACAAGAAGAATTTTTTAGTCTTTTTAATAGTTTTCATGATGGAGGAAAACAATTGATTTTCTCTTCAGACAAACATCCAAATTTTATTCCTGATATAGAGGAGCGTATTAAATCTAGATTTAATGCTGGGATGATTGTGGAAATACAAAAACCAGATTATGAATCTAGAATACAAATTTTTAGGAAGAAAGCGACTTTAATGAATCTCAACATATCAAACGAGATAGTAGAATTCTTGGCTTCATCTGTAGAAGGTAACATTAGAGAGCTTGAGGGTATTTTAAATCTTATTTTATGCCAAACAGAACTTAAAAATAAAGAGTTAAACATAAACGACATAAAAGAATTACTTAAAAACACATCCAAACCAAAGAAAAACACATCAATTAAAGATGTAATAAGGGTAACTGCTGAATTTTATGGCATAGAAGAGCCGGCCATCTTTGAAAAAGGCAGAAAAAAGGAAGTTATCAAGCCAAGACAGGTAATTATGTATCTTCTAAGAGAAGATTTTGATATTTCTTTCCCATCAATAGGGGACAAAGTTGGAAATAGAGACCACTCAACAGTCATACACTCATACGAGAAAATTAAAAATGATTTAAAAACCGATCCAGAATTAGTCCAAGAAATAAACCAGATACGTTCAATGTTGAAATAGTTGTTTACAAAGTATTGATAAGTTAATGATAACAAGTTTGAATAGATGTTAATAAGTTTGGGATAATTTTTTAATAAAATAATTAAACACAGACAACAAACACATTGAAATAATAAAATTAAAAAATAAGTATATAAAACATAAGTAAAATAATTATAAACAAGTAAAGGTCTGTAATAATAATTAATAGGGTATTTATAATAAAAAAATGAAAATTGAATGTGTAAAAGAAAAACTTCATATGGCCGTATCAAAGGCGGAAAAAATTGTTGGAAAAAACGCCAATTTGCCAGTTTTGTCTTGTTTGTTGTTTGAAACTAAAGGAAATAACTTAATTATAAGATCTACAAATTTAGATTTGGGTTTAGAAATCTCAATTCCTGTAAAAGTAGGAGAAAGTGGAAAAGTAGCTATACCAGCGAACGTAATAAGTAGTTTTTTAAACAATATAACTGACGATAAGAATATAATATTAGAAACTATTGAAAATACATTAAAAATATCTACACAAAGTAGCGAAGCTAATATAAAAACATTATCTACTGAGGATTTTCCAACTATACCAATGGTTGATAGTGAAAAAACATGTAAAATAAATTCAAAAGATTTAATAAATGGAATAAGATCAGTAATTTATAGTTCATCATTATCTTCTGTTAAACCTGAACTATCCAGTGTTTATATTTATACACACGATGACGATTTGATGTTTGTAGCTACCGATTCATTCAGACTAGCTGAAAAGTCTATAAAAATGAGAAAAAATATAGATTTAAACCCAGTTTTAATACCTTTTAAAAATGCGTCAGATATCTTAAAAATAATTGATAACACAGATACAGAAATAGAGATAAACTCAACAAAAAATCAAATATCTTTTGTTTTTAACGGTATGTATTTGGTTTCAAGAGTAATTGATGGTGTTTTTCCTGATTATAAACAGATTTTACCAAAAGAAGAGAAGACAAAAGTGGTGCTTTTAAAGCAAGATCTTGTAAATTCATTAAAAATATCAAACATTTTTTCAGACAGCTTCAACCAAATGAATATAAGTGTTAAAAAAGGTGAAAAAATAATAAAAGTAAGAACAAAAAACTCAAATGTTGGTGAAAACACTAATAAGATAGATGCAAACATAGAAGGGGAAGATATAGAGGTAAATTTTAATTATAAATATATTGTTGATTGTTTGCCTTCTATAGTCTCTGATAGTGTATCTTTAATTTTTAACGGAATGAATAAAGCGCTGATTATTAGAGGAACTTCAGATAAGACATTCACATATCTTGTAATGCCTATGAATAGGTAATTCACCCGTTAAAGTTTTTGCCAATGTTTGTTAAAAATTCATTAAATAAACAAAATCATGGTTTTAGATAAAAGTAATTTGATAGTATTGGTTGTTATGTCAAAACAAACAATTTTTATTGGCAAAAATTTTCTCGGGTAAATGTTTGATATAGCAAAATATCTTGAAAAGTTTAAAGTGATGTCGCAGTCGCGAGGTTTTTTGAGAAATTCTGTAGTAGAAGCAATAAAAGAAGTTTGTAATATAGAAATAGAGCCAAATAAAATTGAAGTAAAAAATTATATTGCCAGAATAAGCGAAAGACCAATAATAAAAACAGAGATTTTTCTAAAAAAAGTTAAGATATTGGAGATTTTAGATAAAAAAACTAGTGGAAAGGTAAAGGAAATACTTTAAACTAAAATTGACACCGCCGTTAAATTGTGGTAAAGTTCAGAGCGAAAGAACTTTTAAAAATCTATTATCACTAAAGTGATAAAAAACGGAGGATTAAAATGAAGAGGACAATTGCTTTGGTAATTGTAATGTTTTTTGTGAGCAGTTTGTTTGGAGGTTGCAAGAAGGCTGTAGTGAATCCTGCATATATAATTCGTATAGATGTGGTAGGAGTTTCATCACCCGCTCCGGATATACAGATAACTGGTACATATGATGGAGGTACAACTGTGGCCACAAAAGTAATAAGTGTGCCAGGTGGAATGGATTTGTATCTCAACGCTGGGCAAACGGTGCAGATACATGGACAAAATCTTTCCGTGGGGGAAGTTAAAATTTCGCTTTTTAAAGGAAACACGCCTTTGACAACACGCGACACAATAGGGGGAATTTTTGACTACACGGTAGATTATTATCAAAAGTAAACAAAAAAGGACTATTTGGAATTTAATTCCAAATAGTCCTTTATTTTTTATTTAATTTTTATAGGGATTGTCGCCTCACCTTTATTATAGACACTATCATAAACTACCACCTTAAGTTCATTGATGCCTACAATAAAAGAATTAGTTCCTGATGGTACAAAATTTAATATATACGGATATGTCTCGGATGTTCCTATGAGCTCGTTATTTAAGTAAAAATTAGCTCTAGTAATGGGAAAACGTGCCATTGTAGAGAACACCACACCTAATCTATAATCCTTATCATATTCAAGATTTTGTAACGGAGCAAGAATTGTTACTTTTGGTTTATTTGCTTCGATGTGTATGTCATCATATGTGGTTGGTTTGCTAGTAGAAGCTTGCGGATGTGTTAGGAGCCAGTTTTGTACAGAAAATTCCCAAGCAAGAAATTGCGAATCATTCTCGGGGTTTATCGGGGCTGGACCTAAAGGATCATTTTTATCTACCCAATAAAGTATTGAGTGTATGTTTGGTATAGCCACTTCTACTTTTGTTTCTTCCGGTGTCATATCCGTAGCAAGTTTACCTGATATTTTATCTATAAAATAAGTTTCATTTCCTTGCCATATTCCTCGGAGCACTGGTTTGATTGTTTGATCAATTTCAGTGGGTTTTATAAAAGTTTCTCCTGTGGTACTTGCAAGAGCCGCTGCCATAACCTCATGCCACAATGGAGCCAAGATTGTTCCCGCAACTTTTTTTACCATAGGTTTGCCGCTATTGTTTCCAGCCCAAGCTCCTACAACTATTTCTGGTGTGTATCCAATAGTCCAAACATCTTTATAGTTATCCGTGGTTCCTGTTTTTGAGGCAACTTGTTTGCCATGAAAAAATAATGGAGAATTTATTCCATAAGCTGGAATTTTAGCAATGACATCAGATAAAACATCGGAAATTGTTTCTGCAATGTTTGGATTAAGAACTGTTTGCGGATTTTGTGTGAAAGTTTCTAAAACATTTCCTTGTAAATCTTCCACAGAAAGAATTCCCGTATAAGGATTTCTGATTCCGTCGTTTGCAAAAACGCCATATGCACTCGTCATATCAAGCAAAGAAACTTCAGCGCCTCCAACAACTAAAGTTAAACCATATTGGTTTGAATCTTTAAGTCCTTTTACACCCATGGACGTTGCGGTTTCTATTGAATCTTTTATTCCAGCAAGATATAAAGTTTTTATAGCCGGAATGTTTCTAGATTGAGCCAAAGCATTTCTTAAAGATATGGGTCCTACATATTGGTTATCATAATCTTCGGGCATATAACATGCCGTAGAGGAAGAAATAACAGCAGTTGGATCTATAGGCAAACCTTCTGGAGTACAAGTGGTTTGAAATTCTGTTGGAAGATCGAAAACAACCGTGTCTGGCGTATATCCTTTTAGAAATGCAGTAGCATATACAAAAGGTTTAAATGTAGATCCTGGCTGTCTATTGCGTGCTATGGCCACATTAAAATTACCATCTATTTCTTTATCAAAATAATCTCTAGAGCCGACCATGGCCAATATTTGTCCTGTTTTTGGATCTATTGCAACAACGGAAGCATTTTCTGCATCAAATTCTATTTTATTTTCAAGGGCTTTCCTTTTTGTTATTTCTTCAGCTTTTACTTGTAAATCATAATCAAGCGTGGTGATTATTTTAAATCCTTTTTGTTGTACTGCATCTTCACCGTATTTATCTACTAAGTATTGTTTTATAAATTCTACAAAGTGTGGTGCCTTTATCCCGTATTTTTCTTGTGGAAGAAACGCTATTACTTCTTTTATTGCTTTGTCATATTCTTCTTGAGTGATGAATTTGTTTTCAAGCATCTTTGAAAGAATAAGTTTTTGTCTTGTATCTAACTGAACTTTATTTTGTCCATAAGGTGAATAATAAGTAGGTGCTTTTGGGATTGCAGCCAGATAGGCAGCCTCACCAAGAGTTACATCTAACGCTTTTTTACCAAAAAAAGTTTCACTTGCTTGTTCAACGCCATAAATAGTTCCACCGTAGGGGTTTCCATTTAAATAAACAGATAATATTTCGTCTTTTGTCATTACTTTTTCAATTTCTATAGAAAGGACCCATTCTTTTAATTTTCTAGAAATACTTTTTTCGGTTGTGAGCAATGAATTTTTGACTACTTGTTGTGTGATGGTGGAACCTCCTTGGCTAAAACTGCCAGAAAATATATTAGCAAACACAGCTCTTATGAAAGAAGAGATTTTTATTCCGCCATGTTGATAAAATTCAACATCTTCTATTGCTATCGTTGCATTTTTTATATCTTTAGAAATATCTCCGAAAGGAACCACTGTTCTTTTTTTGCCCTCATGTATATCGTAAAGTAATATTTTCCCTGTGCGATCATATATTTTTGTAGACTGTGTTACGATTCTTGTATCAAAAGATTGTAAGTCTGGCATTTGAAATGTGGAAATCCACAAAGCAATAAAACCACAAAAAACAAAAAATAAGGCAGATATTATAATAAATATTTGCTTAGGATTCTTTTTTATAAAATGCAGAGTTTTTCTTGTTTTTGGTTTAATGTGGTGCTCAAAACTGTGCTTTATATGGTGTCTAGCTATCTCTAGCTTGTCTTTTAACATTTACCCGAGAAAATTTTTGTTGATGAAAATGTGTTGAGGTTATATGAGTAAGTAGTTTTTAAATAGATATACTCTTGTAAAAGAATACCTTCTATTTAACCCTCATTTTCAACACGTCAACAAAAACTTTAACGGGTGAATTATAGCATTTTGTCAGATAGAAAAAAACTATTTTTTATGATAGATTTGATGTATGAAAATCAATACAGACCCAAAGAAAATTGAAGAAATTTTAAATAGGAGTGTTCAAAATATCTTACCTTCAAAGGATTTTTTCAGAAAAGAACTTTTGAGCGGTAGAAAATTAAAAATATATGTTGGGGCTGATGCTACCGGAACAAAACTTCATATAGGCCATGCTACAAACTTCATGATTATTGAAAGATTAAGACAGCTTGGACATGAAGTCATAATTCTTTTTGGTGATTTTACAGCGATGATAGGTGATCCTAGCGGAAAAGATTCAGCAAGAAAGGCACTTACAAAAAATGATGTTAGTCAAAATCTAAAAAATTGGAAATCTCAAGTAAGTAAAGTTGTAAAAATCGGCGGAGTTGATAATGGAGCAAAGATAGTTACAAATAGCACTTGGCTTTCAAAAATGAGCTTTGCAGATGTTGTAAAGCTTGCTTCAAATTTTACCGTACAGCAAATGCTTGAGAGAGATATGTTTCAAAAAAGGTTAGAAGAAAAGAAACCTATCTTTTTGCAGGAATTTTTATATCCATTAATGCAAGGATACGACAGTGTTGCTTTAGATGTTGATGTTGAAGTTGGAGGTAATGATCAGACGTTTAATATGTTGGTGGGAAGAACTTTACAAAAAAATACAAGGAATAAAGAAAAATTTGTTGTTGCTACAACACTCTTAATTAATCCAAAAACAGGAAGAAAATTAATGAGTAAAAGTGAAGGTAGTGTAATAGGTCTTGATGATGAATATCATGATATGTTTGGAAAGTGCATGTCACTTCCTGACGAAGCAATTATCTCAGTTTTCACAGACTGTACTTATGTTTCAATGGAGGAGATATCAGAAATTAAAAAACAGCTTGAAAATGGGGCCAATCCTCGTGATGCTAAACTAAGATTGGGCAAAGAAATAGTAAAGATTTATTATAATCAAGAAAAAGCAGACAGTGCCGAAAAAGATTTTATAGAAACCTTTAAAAAAGGTGGTTTGCCAGAAAACATGGAAGAAATAAAAACAGAAAATGGGAAATCTCTCATGGAGCTTCTTGTTGAAAAGAAAATTGTTTCTTCAAAAACTGATTTTAGAAGGTTAATTTCTGAAAATGCAGTAAGTAATGCTGTAAATAGTGAAAAGATTACTGATGTAAATTTTAAAATACATAATGAAATAACATTAAAAATAGGGAAGAAGAGGTTTGTTAAAATTACTATATGAAAGTTATAGCAATAGACCCAGGATATGAAAGAATGGGTGTAGCAGTAATAGAAAAAACTTCAAACAAAGAAGTTTTAGTTTTTTCTGAATGTTTTAAAACGAGTGCTATGATTCCGCATGAGGAACGTCTAAAATTAATTGGCCAGAAAATAGAAAGTTTAATTAAAAAACATAAGCCAGATGCAATGGCTATTGAGACATTGTTTTTTAAAAATAATCAAAAAACAGCTATGCATGTTTCTGAAGCGAGAGGTGTAATGCTTTATGTTGCTTCTGTTGCAGAAGTGGAAGTAAAAGAATTTTCTCCAATGGCGATAAAAATTGCCGTGACTGGATATGGAAGTAGCGAAAAAGGGCAAGTTACGGCTATGGTGCAAAAACTTATAAAAATAAATACCGATATAAAATATGATGACGAGTATGATGCAATAGCTGTAGGGCTAACTTTTTTTGCTTGTATAAAACAATTTTGTGAAAAATAGAAAACGGGCCGTTTACGGCCCGCTTTCTGATTTGTATTTATGCTTTATTCTAAATCCTATCTTCTATATTCTAATTTACCATTCATCATTAGCTTTGTAATCTCCAGAATCAATTTCATCTTCCTCCTCTTCTGCTAAGAGAGTTTCTTCTTCTAAAAGGGGATCTACGGGGGCCACTTCTTCAAAAGCATCTAGAACCCCATCTGATAAAGTTCCAGTTTCTTTTTCTGTCTCTTCTTCTCCTGCTACTTTTTTTATATCTTCCTTCTTCACTTTATCTTCTGTAATTTTTTTTGTTTTATGATTTTTAGGCATTGATTTTATGAAATCACGTAGCACCACAGGGGTACTTCTTGTTTACTAAATCACTGAGTACAGCTCATAAGTAAACAAAGTTGCGCAACCATCTGATTAGCACTACAAATTTAAATTATTATTTTTTAATATACTGCTCTCTATGAGCTAGTAGGTACATTTTCCAAAATTTTCAGAAAAAAGCAACTGGTTTGACCTGTTGATAACTACCAAAATTCAAGAAACGAAGTTTCTATGAATTTTGAGTACCCCGTTAAAAGTCTTAACAAAATAATAATTTATAATTAATATAGAGCCGAAGGCGGGTTTGTAAACAGCTTTTTCGTAAAAAATATACTCAATTTAGACTTTTTAATGGGGTCTGAGATAATAATAAAAGCCGTTTTTGTCTAGCAAAAACGGCTTTTATTTTCACAAAGATAATATGTGATTAGACCACCAAATTCATATTTATAACTCCAGTCTTTATTTCTATAGCTTCTGTCTTGAACACTTCTGTATAAGTCCCATCATCCTTTTTCTTTTCTACTTTGATGGAATATTTTCCATTAGGTACAAGAGCATAATAAGCCCCAAATTTGTCAGCAATTTTCTTTGTAAGCGGAGTATCTTCACCTTCTCTGAATATGGAGACGATAGCAAAGGATAGAGGAGCTTTTGTATGTTTTTCAGTAAGAGTACCTGATTTCTTAGTCTTGAGTACTACATAATTTAATATGTAAGCTACTATATAGAATCCTGCGATAATGAAGTTGTATGGTGCAGGTGCAAAGATAACGGCAATGAAGGCAACTATGGCACCGATAAAGAAGATGACGCTTGATATCTTGGCCCAAGTAATATCTTTTTGCTTCATGAATTTATTTACATTCATCTTGGTCTTGGCAAATTCATTCCAATCAAATGATAGAGAGTCCATAGGAATATTTTTTGTAATAATTGCGCCTTCTGTTTCAACTGTCATCTCTTCACCAAAATATAAATCATTGTAGACTTCATCAAATGATCTACCTGCCATTTTCTTTGATGGCTGAATATAATTTGTTTTTGTTGCAACTATTTTGTATTTACCTGGTAATACAAGGAATCCATATCTTCCATCTATATCTGTAATAGCTCCTGCTACTTCCTTTCCTGTCTCTATACTGATTAGAGATACATACACAGGGTCTAGAGGTCTCTTTGTGACTGAATCATAGACTGTACCCCATTGTCTTTGTTTTCTCTTTATACCAAGAGCACTGAGAAGCAAGGCAAGTATTCTTGCAGGAATCAACCATATTTCAGAGAAAGATATTGGAGTAGCAAAGGCAATTGCTGATATAGATATTGTAGCTCCAGCAATTATACCTGTGGTTGAAATAACTTTTGTTACAGCAGATCCAGTAGGAGTATTTACTATTGCTCTTGTATTAGCGATTGCATTCTTGGCAATAGATATTACTTGGTCATAACCTTGTTTTGCAGATACACCTATATCAGGAACAACGTTCTGATTTGTTTCTGTTCCTGCACTAGTTTCAGTTTGTTGTTCTTGAGTTGGAGTTTCTACTATATCGGTAATTACTTCTGGAATTGTATTTTCTGGAGCTTTTGGTGTTTCAACTTTTGGAATTACAGGAGCAGAAACTTCTGGAATTGTCTCACATCCTAAAATATCATTTGCTTTCTTTCTTGTAGCATTTCCAAAGTTTCCAGTTCCTTCTGCTAGACCAAATGGAGCTAATATATCATCTGCATAATATTCTTGGAATGAATGAACTGCAAGTATTGTTTTTGAACCATAGTAAGTTGTTTCTGAACCTTTTGTTGATGCATTAAATCCTTGGCTGTTTAGGAATATTTGTAGATTTTTTATATCTGAATCTGTTGTGTATTGATGAAGATTTTTAGTAAAGCAGAAGCCTGAAGGAAGATTAGGAGTTGATGTAACCCCCGGTGCTTCTTCTATTTCTTCAGTAGAAGAAGATGTTGCAAGTGCTAATGTTGTGGTTGTTGAAGGAACTGTAGAAACTTCTGTAGAGCCTGATGATGGAGAACGGTGTCCACTACTCAAAGCTAAAGTGGTGAATGTAGCATCACTTGAATAAGTAGTACCTAAACGATCTGTGATGAAAGCTTGGTAGTGGTATGTGGTGCTAGCTGATAATCCCGTAATATCTGCAGAATATTCACCTGTAGAAAAAGATCCGGGTTCAGTATATACCGCGGCAACATTCATGCTTCCAATTTTATTTTTATTTACAGCAAATCCAGATGATTCTTTTGTGGTCATTGCATATTCCGTGGTAGTACCATATCTGAAACCTCTTGCGGTTATTGTTTCTCCTGCTGTGCTTGTGATGTTTGCTTTCAATGTTGCTGATATATCAGCAACTATAGGTGTTTCCAATTCCACATCACGAACAGAAATAATTGACCCGAAAACTGATGAAGAGAAATAACTAAAATTTCCCGCTGCATAAAGAGTGGACCCTGATAAGGATAAAGTATATGCAGTAGTCATATGGTCACCTGATTGAGGATTCGGATTAAAACTTGTCGTGGTTGCGACGTCAAGATCATATGCCGCAAGACTATTACGCGTTAGACCATTAAAAGTAGTAAAACTTCCTCCCACAAAAAGAATAGAGTCAAATATGGTCATCGTTCGTACAGAAGAACCTGTAGTTGGAATTATATTTAAACTTGTCGTAGTTGCGTTTACAAGATCATATGATGCGATGCTTTTTCTAGGTAAACCACCGAAATTGGTAAAATATCCGCCAGCATAGAGAGTAGAGGTTGCTATTAATAAAGAATTTATTGTTGATGAGTCACCAGGATTTGGGATTGGACCAGGATTAAAATCTGTAGTGGTAGCGTTTGCAATATCATATGCGGCAAGACGGTTACGATCGAGGTCTCCAAAAGTGGTAAAATTTCCTCCCACATAAAGAGTTGAACTTGATATGGTGAGAGCATTTACAACAGCAGGGGTACCTCCCACACCTGGATTAAAATCTGTCGTAGTAGCTGTGAGAATATTGTATGCAGCTATATTATTACGATTGAAACCACCAAAGGTATCAAATTGTCCTCCCGCGTATAAAATGTCATCTGATATCGCTATGGAATATACATAAGGGGAAAAGCCGGCTCTTGTTATTCCTGGATCAAAATCTGTAGTAGTGTCTGTGAGAAGATTATATGCCGCAAGGTCACTACGTGTCAGACCATCAAAAATATCAAACCAACCACCCACATAAAGTATATTGTCTGATATAGTCAAAGTGTATACGGCGTGTCCACTATACCATCCTACATTTGGATTAAAATCTGTTGTATTTCTATTTACAAGATCATATGCAGCTAGCCTGTTTCTTGTTTGGCTACCCAAAAGATCAAATGTACCCCCTATATAAAGAGTAGAATCTGATAAAGCTAATGTTTTAACTGCACTTCCCGCGTTCACAATCAAATCTGAAGTAGTAGCATTTGCAAGATCATAAATAGCAAAATTGGTGCGTGGCAGTCCTCCAAAAGTAGTAAATTCGCCACCAATATAAAGATAGGAATCTGATACAGCCAAAGTATATATGGCAGAATTAGCTCCTGCACCTGGATCAAAATCCGTAGTAGTAGCATTTACAAGATCATATGCGGCTATTTTAATACGATCTAATCCTTCAAAGGTACTAAACTGACCCCCTACGTAAATAATACCATCTGATATAGTCAAAGCTTTTACGGCGTTGGCACCAATATTTAAACTAAAATCTGTAACGGTGTCTGTAAGGAGGTCATATGCTGCAAGATAATTACGTCCGAGTCCACCAAAGTTAGTAAAACCTCCACCAGCATAAAGAGTAGAGCTTGATACAGCCAAAGCATACACAGCAGCATTTGGGCTTGGATTAAAATCTGTAGTAGTCGCATTTATAAGATCGTATGCGGCAATATTGTTGCGTCCTAAATTACCGAAGTCAGAGAATTCACCACCGACGTAAAGTGTAGAACTTGATACTACTAAAGAATATATTGACTGCCCTGTATAGGTACTATTTGGATTAAAGCTTGTTACTGTAGCATTTGTAATATCATATGCCGCTAAACTATTACGAGGCAGACCATAAAATGAAGGGAAAGCTCCACCAACATAAAGTATATTATCCGATATGGTCAAAGATCTCACGGCATATTCTCCCATATCTGGATTAAAACTAGAATCTACGGTTCCATCAGCTAATATATGTGCCATACCATTTCTTGCTTGGTTATCAACATATGTAAAAGCTCCTCCTATATACCAGCCTCCTGCTCCATCGCTGACTGAAGCATAAACCTCACCTATAACCTGAGGATAAGAAGCCACCGCTTGTCCAGTAGAAACATTTATAGGTACTCCCGCTCCCGTACATGCTCCAACTTCAGTGAAGCTTCCTCCGTAATATAAGATTGAGCCTTCTATTAATGATGTATATATGGATCCATTGGTACAGACACCAAGTGATTCGGGTGAATCAAAAACTGCGGCGAGATTGTATGATTTAAGACTAAAAATCTTTTTCCAGTTTTCTTTTGGAACAGATATTAATGCTAAAGCAACAAGTATAAGTAGCAAAAAGAAAATCAGAAAAGAAGAGGATTTTGTTTTTGTTTGTGGTGTTTTATTTTCCATAGTTTTGGTTTGCCAGACATTTTGTAATTGAAAATGTTTTAGGCTAAAAATTTATAAATATGACTAGACTCTTAATAGACCGAAATTAAGAGGCTATTTTTAATAATCTGGCTATATTGTATAACTTTTTTGAAATTAGAGCAAATAATATAAAACGGGGATTTTGCCTTTGGCAAAATCCCCGTCTCTGAGTTTAATATTTATTCAGCATTTGTATAAATCTCTTGTACTTCCTCGTTATTTTCCAAGTCCTCAATAAGTTTTTCAAGTTTTGAAACATCTTCTTCTGGAACTTGTATCATTGCTTTTGGCATCCAACCTTCAGCTGTTTTTTCAAATGCCCAGGAAGCGCTTCCTTGAGTGGCTAAAGCCGAGTTATTTAAAGATAGAATATGCTTTACTTCTGCAGCCGCTTTATTTCTATTTGATGTAAGAACATCAATAATCATCGCAACTCCGGCTGGTCCGTAGGCCTCATAAACAATTGTTTCCATATCAGCTTCGCCGGCACCCATAGCTTTTTTGATTGCTCTATCTATATTGTCATTTGGCATGTCTGCAGCTTTTGCTCTTTCAATTGCAGCTTTCAAACCTGGAGAAGTAATATTCCCTCCAGCTTTTTTTGCTTCCATTTGAAGCATTTTTGCC
Source organism: Minisyncoccota bacterium (assembly GCA_041656855.1). Taxonomy (GTDB): domain Bacteria; phylum Patescibacteriota; class Minisyncoccia; order Phycocordibacterales; family GWA1-40-21; genus Bog-1340. Next base: position 14,984 of record JBBACS010000001.1, read on the forward strand.
ATTTTAGTAAAAACTGAACTCTTTTGTGCATCAGTCTTTGCTTTTAATCTTTTTATTTTTGAAAATTTATTGTGGCCACTCATATTATTAAATTAATTATAAACCCAATCCTTTCACTTTCTTTCCCAAATGCTTTCTTGCTCTGTCTGTTACTGTTCTTCCTCGTGGCGTTCTTTCTATAAGACCAAGTTTGAGAAGATAGGGTTCGTAAACATCTTCTATTGTTGCTTGTTCTTCTGAAAGGGCAGCTGCGAGTGTATTTAAACCAACAGGACCACCATTAAACTTATCATCTATAATATTGAGCATCGCTCTATCTTCAGCGTTAAGGCCAAGTTCGTCGATATTAAGCATATTTAGAGCCTCTTTTACTAGATTATTTGTAAGTGTTTGTTCTTTTACTTGAGCTAAATCACGCCCTCTTTTTAAAAGATAGTTTGCGGTTCTAGGTGTGCTTCTGCTTCTTTTTGCAATTTCAGATTTTGCTTCTTTATCAATTTCTACACCAAGAATTTTTGCAGAGCGTTCAATTATTTTTTCTATTTCTTCATCTGAATAAAATTCTAGTTTAAAAACACCGCCAGAAAAACGAGAGCGTAGTGGGGCAGAGAGCATTGCGATTCTTGTCGTAGCTGCTATCAAAGTAAATGGTGGAATATCAAGTTGTATTGTTCGAGCAGACGGACCTTTACCAATTATGATGTCTAATGAGCCGGATTCCATAGCAGGATAGAGAATTTCTTCAATTGTTTTGTTGAGTCTGTGAATCTCATCTATAAAAAGAATATCTCCAGGTGAAAGATTTGTAAGAATTGAAGCAAGATCACCAACTTTTTCTATTGCTGGACCCGAAGTTGATTTTAATTGTGCACGAGTCTCTTTAGCGATAAGATTTGCCAAAGTAGTTTTTCCAAGTCCAGGCGGACCATAGAAAAGTAAATGTTCAGGAGGATGTTTTCTCTGTTCGGCAGCTTTAAGTAAAATTTTAAGATTATCTTTGATATTTTTTTGACCGATGTATTCTTCCCAAGAGTTTGGCCTTAGGGTTTGGTCTAGGAATTTTTCGTCAGTAGTTATATGGCCATTTTCTTTAGTATTCTGAGATTCAGTGGGTTTTTTATCATTTTTTCTTGACATAATGTTTTTCCATGATATACTCTTGGCAGAGCCTTGATGGGGCCTTTTTTGTTCCCCATTTTTATTTTGTTGCAGTTCTGAATATAAATCTCTAAACAATTATGCTCGCAAGAGTTTACGGGTTCTTTTTCAAGGACATTTTGGTTTATTCCTCCGGGAATATTGCTGAGGTCATCCTTAAAGACTAATTTAACTTTTTACCGCCAGGTTTAAAGTATTGTTTAGAGATTTATGTTTTGAACATTGTTTGGAGTTTATTCCAAAACATCTCTTATGTTTTATATTAGTATTGTTTAGAACTTTTGCAAGCCCGCTTTTTTTTAAAACACGTTTAGGCTTGCTATTCAAGTAGGGTAGTGAATTTTGACACCGAAATTGTTTTTTCGTTTATATAGTTATCAGTTATTTTTTTAAATGAACTATCTATAAATAAAAAACATCATTTTGATTGATATCTCAAATAACGATGTCAAAATTTAATACCTTACAAAATATATTTAATACTAGGCCTCTTGTTCAAGATCTATTACTCTGCCTAACTCATCCATGGAACTTATACCTTTTAATATTTTTATTATACCGTCTTGTTTCATATCAAGAATATTTTGTGATTCAGCGGCTTTTTTAATTTCTCTTTCACTGGAGTTATTTATAATTACTTCCTCCATCTCTTTTGTTGAAAGTATGGCTTCAACTATACATATTCTTCCTTTATATCCGGTGTTATTACATTTGTCACAACCTACAGCTTCAAATATTTTTGTTGTTTGTACTCCTTCCAAATATGTTTTATCGTGAATACTTTTTAAAGTATTATCAATTATTTTCTTTTCTCTTTCATTTACATCTCTTTCTTTTTTACAGAAAGGACACAGTTTTCTTAAAAGTCTTTGGGCAATCGCAACATTCATAGCAGACGGAATTGTTTTTGGATTTACTTTTAAATCTATAAGTCTAGGAAAAGCGCCGGCGGCAGAGTTTGTGTGGAGTGTTGAAAAAACTAAGTGACCAGTAAGCGCAGCTTGAATGGCAGTCCCCGCGGTTTCTGCATCTCTAATTTCTCCTACCATTATTACATCAGGATCTTGTCTCATCGCAGCACGAAGTCCTGCAAGAAAAGTATATCCTTTATCGTCTTCAACTTGAGTTTGAACTATTCCATCCAAATGATATTCAATCGGATCTTCAATCGTAAGAATTTTCACTTCAGGAGAATAAATCTTTTTTATAAAGGCGTAAAGAGTTGTCGTTTTACCGCTACCTGTAGGACCAGTAATGAGAAGCATCCCATTTGGTCTATTGATTTGTTCAAGTAAAATATCAAGGGTTCTTTTTTCTATTCCAAGTTGTTCTAGCGATACAGATATAGATTTAGGATTTAAAAGTCTCATAACGACTGATTCATTGTATGCTCCAGGCAAAAGGGAAGTTCTGATTTCTATGTTGTTATCTTTAATTTTAATACTGAAACGTCCGTCTTGTGCCTCATCTTTTACATTTAATTTTAATCCTGAAAGAAGTTTTAACCTTGAAAGTATTAATGAATAAGTGGCTTTATCAAATTTAAATGCATCAAGAAGGACTCCATCAATTCTAAATCTCATTCTGACTTCAACTTCTTCTGGTTCAAGATGAACGTCGGATGCGCCAAGAGCCAAAGCTCCGGCAAGCATGATTTCCATAATTTTTGAAATCCTGTAAGTTTGTTTTACTCCCAAAAGATCATTCGTGAGTTTTTCTATATCTGCGATGTGTTTGACTTGTTCCATCATTGCAAGAACTGCATCGCCTGCAATGTCAAAAGTTCCCGCTGTGCTTTCAGATGAATAAGACAAATCTTTGTATCTGCTCCAAGCTTTTTCTAAACTTCTTTTAGATACCATATGTACAACAGGTATATAGCCTTGATCAGAAAGTCTGTTTATAACAGAAATAGTTTTATCATCTTTAGGAGAAATTATAGCGACATCAATTTTTTTACTTACCATAGCAAATATAGCTACATTGGAAGCACGAGCCTCTTCCTCATTTAGTATACGAAGAGCATCGCTATTTATTGGAATAGCACTTAAATCTAAATAGTTGTAGCCATATCTTCCAGCTAGAATTCTAGAGACATCCTCCTCCTCGTTTTTACGCATTTCTTCTAGACGTTTATTTTGTTTTTCTTCATCAAAATCTACTGGCATATATCCACATGATAACATGATAATTCTTATAAATGAATAGAAAACATCACGAAATAGGGGGTTTTGGGCTCTAGATACGATCAATACCCAGGTACTTGACTTTTTTTAGTATCTAGTATACAATATACCCAGCAATTATAAGTACGTTTTAAATCCACATTTGGATAGATAGACGGATTTGTATTGGTAAAAATAAAAAACTTTTATGGAAAAAATAATAAATACAACTAAATATATGAAAGCTATAAAATTCGTTTTGATTGCGGTAGCTTTTGCTATAACTTCACCAGTAATGGTATTGGCAGATGAGTACACATACACAGATACTTATGTAAATGGTGAAAATAATACTACTGATACTTACGTAAATGGAGAAACTTATACCTACACAGATACTTATATAGACGGTGAAAATTATACTTATGTTGATACATACGTAGATGGAGAAAATTATACTTATGCAGATACATATGTAGAGGGTGATTATGCTCAATCAACTTATTATCCAACTACTATGAGCCAAGTTTATTCTGGGGGTTATTCATTGGGAACCTCTTATAGAACACCTTCAACATATTATTCTTATGGACAACCATCTACTGTTGTTTCAGGAGGTTTTTCAGCACCGCCAAGTTATTATGTACAACCTCCAACATATTATGTACAACCATCTACTGTAACTTCAGGAAGTTTCAATGGAGCAAGTCCAACATACTACACTCAACCAGTTACACAGTATGTTCCAAATCAAGTTTTGGCTTACACAGACACAAACCCAAGCTTAGATTCAGTCTACTTGAGTGATATTCCAGCAACAGGTTTTGAGGATACACTTCCAATGATAATTTTTATTTCATCTCTAGTACTTTGGAGTGCAATATTAGCCTATGTATTTTTGAAAAGAAAAATTGAGGCACAAACAATATTTGCTAGTGCTTATGTAAATAAAGCCGAAGCAAAAGGTACTGACAATTCTGTAGTTTCAGAATTTATGAATCAAATTGCTTCTGACAATTCAGATATAAGCAAAGTTGAGGAATATGCAAGAACAAATAAAATATTACTTTCAGGAGATGCATCAGCTAAAATTGTAAAACTTTCAAGACTCGGACAAATCAATGCTTCTGACTATATAAGAGGTATTGCAACAGGTGAATGGATAGCAATAGGAGAAGCTCAAATCAAGTAAATAGTACGTCGCGCCTATAGGACGGTTGCGCGGCGTGACTCCGCAAAGTCAAAAAGCAGGCCTTAAATATGGCCTGCTTTTGTTATTGACAAATATGCTTATTTGGTGTATACTTTATTCAGAGTTTAAATTCTTGCGGGAGGTGAGACACAATGGCTGATACAGCTTTTGAGCCTTACCTTCAAACAAAGGAAAGGCGTGAAAAGGAAGCAAAGGAAAAATTTAACGCCGAGCAAGAAGAAAAAGAAAAAATTAGAAAAGAAAGGGAGATAATTGAAGAGGAAGAAAGAAAAAAGGCTGAAAAAGCAAGAAAAATCCTTTTGAAAGAATCTCACTGGACGTCTGATTTTTTTGAAAAAGCAAAAGATGTACTTTCAAAAAAAAGCGCTGATTCCAGCGCAAAAAAACAGGAGGAAGATATGAAAAACTGGATTGTCTGGCTTATTGTTGCGGTATTGGTAATTTTTATTGCAGTCGACAAAGGGTGCAACAAAAAAATGGGGAATGTAAACCCGACAGCGGCGGCAACAGTAACAGAAACAGTTATCCCCGTTCCTGAATCATCTACGATGATTAAGAATGGAGGATCTTCAGTTGAAGTGGACGTTAAGGTAAAAGTTTCTGGGATTTCTGGAAAATCTGCAGTTGTAAAATCAGCAGATGTTTCTGAAAAACCTGCAGTCGCAAAAGAAGTTGCTCCTGCACCGAAAGCAGTTTCCCGTCAGATTATAACGGGAAATGCAATCGCAGTATTTAATGATTACTCTTCCAATTTGACTGAAATCTGGGTATATGGAAAAGGAGGAGTGATTGCCAAGGTGCCCGCTAACGAAACTAATGTAATTCACTACAGGGGTGATACATTGGCGGTAAGAATCGAGCTTCACAAAGATCAGTGTTCTCCCAAAATCCTGTGGGAAAAGAAACTCACTGGAGGAGTATGCGTGATAAAATGCAGCGATGAAGGTTTTGTCGCATCAAACGATCAGAGCATTCTCCCCCTGAGAAAAGGATAAGGGATAATATCCCACAAACCCCGCAAAGCGAAAGCAATGCGGGGTTTTATTTTTGTGTTAAAATTGAAATACTTGTCCCGTTATAAATAACGAGATGAATCAATAAATATATATTGGTTAGTAAAAAATATATAATTTATAAAAAGAAGTAGATATGACATTAATAGGCATAAATAATTTATAACTGGGATGAAAATAGTTAGCAAAAGCCTTTCTGATACACAAAAAATAGCCGAGGATTTCATAGGTAAAATATCTATGGAGGTTTATAATAATGCACTTGTTGTTGGGCTTTATGGAGATTTAGGTTCTGGAAAAACTACTTTTACTCAAGCTGTGGCAAAAATTTTTAGTATTAAAGAAGATATAACAAGTCCGACTTTTGTTATTGAAAAAATATATGATATTTCTCACCCCAGTCAAATAAAAAGCCAATTTGACGGGGCAAGCAAAGATTTCAAAAAACTTATTCATATAGATGCATATCGTTTGGATTCTGCAAAAGAACTTTCTGCGCTTGATTGGGATAAAACATTAGCTGATTCAAGAAATATTATTTTTATAGAATGGCCAGAAAGAGTATTAGAAGTATTGCCAGAAAATCATGCAAAAATAAATTTTAAATTTTTGAGCGAGAATGAAAGAGAAATTGAAATATAAATAAAATATAATTATATCTTTATCACTACTAACCTCATCTACGCCATGGCGTAGATGAGGTTAGTAGTATATAATATTTATATATGAATAAATCAAGAAGATATAAAGGTGTTCCAATAAATTCTTTTGGTATTCCAATACTTAATCCAACTAAAGAAAAAATAAAAGATAAGATTGATAGAAGAATTTATCACGATAGTTTTTCAATAAATTTAACTAATTCTTCACCAAAGAATCTTATTGTTATGTATGATATTCCCCATGCACAGAAAAAGGAGAGAGATTGGTTTCGTAGACATTTAAAAAAGTTTGGTTACATAATGATTCAAAAAAGTGTTTGGGTCGGACCATCCCCGCTACAAAAAGATTTTTTGGAATATGTTAAATCCATTGGTTTACTTGGCCAATTAAAATCTTTTAAATTAGCAAAATCATACACAGGTAAAGAAAACTTATTTAAATAAAAATATATACTATATATTTTACATCTACGCCATGGCGTAGATGTAGGGTGTGTTGTTTTTTACAAATTAGCCCTTAATCTTATTAAGAAAAATAAAGCTAAATTTGTTATAATGCATATATGGCAAAAGAAAATAAAACTAAAACCCTGGTGTTGCTTGATGTTCATGCGATTATTCATCGTGCGTATCACGCACTTCCAGAATTTGCGACTTCAAAAGGGGAGCCGACTGGTGCACTTTACGGACTTTCAACAATGCTTTTGAAAATAATTTCTGATTTAAAACCTGATTATATTGCTGCATGTTACGATTTACCAAAACCTACTTATAGGCACGAGGCATATAAGGACTATAAAGCTGGCAGAGCAAAAGCAGATGATGAACTTATTTCTCAATTGAAAAAATCTTATGATATATTCAAGGCGTTTAATATTCCAGTTTATTCAAAAGAGGGTTTTGAAGCCGATGACATGATAGGAACTATTGTAGAAAAAAATAGAAAAACAAAAGATTTAGATATTGTTATTGCTTCTGGAGATATGGACACACTTCAGCTTGTAGAAGGAGACAAGGTAAGAGTTTATACTTTGAAAAAAGGAATTAAAGATACAATTATTTATGATGAGAAAGCTGTAAATGCACGATATGGTTTTGGTCCAAAACTTTTACCAGACTACAAAGGGCTTCGCGGAGACCCTTCAGATAATATTATTGGTATAAAAGGTATCGGAGAAAAAACAGCAACAGATTTGATAGTAAACTTTGGTTCCATTGAAGATATTTATAAAAAACTAGCTAAAGGCAAAAAACAATTTGAAGATGCAGGAATAAAAGAAAGAATAGTTGGATTACTAGAAGAAGGTGAAGAGGAAGCAAAGTTTTCTAAAATGCTTGGAACTATTCGCCGTGATGCACCGATAGATTTTTCTATTCCAGATAAAACTTGGAAGGAAGCAGTAGATACAGAAAAAGTTATTGCAGTATGGAGTGATTTAGAGTTTAGAACCTTAGGAGCAAGACTCAAAGATGTTTTAGGACAAAAGCATAGCTTGGATTCAAGTGGAGAATTAACAAAAGAAGAAAAGACTGCAGATTTTAATGAAGGTTTGTTTGGAACAAATATTGATCAAAATAAAGTTAAAGAGCTTTCTGTAATGCTTTGGCTTATAAACTCTAATCTTACGAACCCAACTCTTGAAGATATTTTTAATTTTACAAAAGTAAAAAATATAGATGAGGCAGAAAAAATAATAATCGATGAATTAGAAAAGAGGGAACTTACAAAAGTTTGGGAGACAATAGAGAAGCCACTTATTCCAATAATAGAAAAAATGCAGAAAGTTGGTGTGAAGATTGATAAGAAAGAGCTTGCGAAACTTTCAAAGATATATCATGAAAAGCTTTCTATTTTAGAAAAGAATATTTGGGATTTGGCAGGAGGGGAATTTAATATAAATTCACCAAAACAACTTGGAGAAATAATATTTGTGAAGCTCGGTTTAAAGCCAAAAAATCAGAAAAAGACTGGCTCTGGCGCTCTTTCAACAAAAGAATCAGAGTTAGAAAAAATGCGAGATATGCACCCAATAATTCCTTTTATTTTTGAATACAGAGAGTTTCAAAAACTTCTCTCTACTTATATAGATGTGATACCAACATTGCTTGATGATAATGATAGATTGCATGCGAAGTTTTTACAGGCTGGGACTACTACAGGGCGTCTTGCTTCTTCAGATCCAAACCTGCAAAATATTCCTAACTCAAGTGATTTAGGAAGAAATATTCGCGCAGCATTTATTGCAGAGAAAAATAATATTCTTTTGTCATTGGACTATTCTCAAGTTGAACTTCGTATTGCAGCATTTCTTTCAGGTGATGAAAAACTTATAGATATTTTCAAAAATAAGGAAGATGTACACACCGCAGTGGCCTCTGAAGTTTTTGGAGTTTCAAAAAATAAAGTTGATAAAGAAATGAGAAGAAAAGCTAAGGTAATAAACTTTGGAATTATGTATGGAATGGGTGTGAACTCTTTGAAAGTTCAGCTTGGCTCTACTCGTGAAGAAGCACAAAAATATTTAGATGAGTATTTTAATAAGTTTAATGGTCTTGCCCGTTATCTTGAAAATGTAAAAGCTGAAACAGAACAAAGAGGATATACAGAAACATATTTTGGTAGAAGAAGATATTTTGAAGGTTTAAGAAGTAAGATTCCATTTATAAGAGCAATGGCAGAAAGAATGGCTATCAATGCACCAATACAAGGAACAGAAGCAGACCTTATAAAACTTGCGATGGTAAAAATAGATGAGTTTATTGTGAAAGAAAAACTTGAAGATAAAGTTAGGTTAATACTTAATGTTCATGATGAACTTGTTTATGAAGTTGCAGAAGATACTGTAGAAAAAATTGAAGATAAACTTGAAAGTATAATGGAAAATATTATTCCAAAAGAAAAAATAAAAGGAATTGTTCTTGAATCAAAATATTCTGTAGGGAAGAATTGGAAGGAAATGGAGTAAGCAAAGTAAATTGACAGGTTGTTATATTTTGTTAGCATTTAAATAAGTAGTTCTTAAATTAAAAAAGGGAGGTGTTTTATGAAAAACCTAAGACAGCATATAGATTTGGCTGTATTGGTTTTAAGCAAGGGAAATCTAAAATCAATAGTAGTTACCAATTTTCAAATGTGTCACGGGCATGGGGAGACAGTTTCTGAAATGATGAATCTGCTCAATGTTGAAGAGAAGAATATAGTGGAGGATAATTTTTTCATTAAGGTAAAAGAAAACAAGATATTGAAAAAAGAATAAAAAGGAGGTGGGCTCATGAACATCAGGCAGTATATTGGCGCTCTTGAACAAAGTGGATATGGCAGGTCAAAATCAGTCGTCTATGCCATTGAAATTTTTCGCGAAGCTCTTCAGACACCGGTCAAAAATTTGTGGAAATTTTTGACCAAGGCAAGAAAGAGGATCGTTAAGAAATATTACGTTGTGAACGTAAAAAACAACGTCCTCGAAAAGAAATAAGAGAGACAAATAAAAAAGGCGGGATAAACTCCCGCCTTTTTCTATTTTTGTGATTCCAAGAATTTAATCACAGCATCATTTATTAGAACCATTTCAACATAAGCTTTCACTCTTTCTGGATCGGCACCTTTATATTGTTCTATAAGATGTTTAATTTCTTTTTCCATCTGTTCTTTGTTTGGTTCTATTTTTTCTTCCAAAGATATTTTTTGCAAGATAAGCTGAGTTTTAGCTCTCTTTTCTGCATCAGGGTGCCACTCCTTTCTCAAGTCCTCCCAAGTCTTTTTGATATGTTTTAAATATTCTTCTGGTTGAAGTCCCATTTGTGCTATATCAGCTTTAAATTGTCCCTCCATTTTATCAAGCTCACTTTCAATGACGACTTTTGGCATTTCTATTTTTGTTTCTGTAACAAGTTTTTCTAGCATCTTGCCTCTCTTCAGATCTTTTGCGTGAATTTCTTTTTCTTTCCCAATATTTATTTTTAGTTTTGCTCTAAAATCTGCTACGTCTTTAAAATCACCAAGTTTTTTTACAAACTCATCATTAATTTCAGGAAGTTCTATTTCATCATGCTTACAGTCAGGTCCATGGGTGTGACTTGCCCCGTGAAGTTCTGAATTCTCAGAACTTTTTACGGGGTTTTGTTCCGCGTACATTTTTCTTATCTGTTCAATCGTTTCCTCAACTTGTTTTTCAGTAACTTCCTCTACTTTTTCTTCCACAGAATTTTCTTTTTTAGCAATTTTTTTATAGTCAGGAAGTTTTACTTCTGGCATTATTGTCACTTTGATTTTGAATTCAATAGGGGAGCCAAGTGCAATCTTACTTATTGCAATACCCGGTCTTCCAAGAAAATTTACTTTTGATTCTACAAGTATTTCTATAACACAATCATTGATAGCCATTTCCCCAGCATCTTCAAGGATTCCCATTTCTCCAAATTTTTCTTTTAAAGTAGCATCAGGAACATGTCCTTTTCTAAAACCAGGAAGTTCTGCGACCTCTTTTATTTTTTTGAAAGCTTTTATTTTATAATCTTCCAAAGCCTTAGTTGTTATCTCTGCTGTTATTTCCACTTCACAATCAGGAAGTTTCTTTGTGTCTTTTATTTTATATATTTTATCTTCATTTTTCATATAAATGGCAGTTTATATTAAAAGTTAGAAAAAAGCAAAAGCCAAATTTTCGCTCTGAGAAAATTTGGCTTTCTGATTTAGTCTTCTATAGATTATCTATTCCATTCCCTAGATTATCAAAATTCATAGAAGTAGCTGTATTTTCTATATCTACAATCTCATCTGAAAGCGTAGAGCTACTTTGTTCCATCGCAGCTTTAAATTCTCTGCTTTTTTCTATTCTTTGATTAATAAAATAAAAAGCTCCGACAAGAAGTACTATGACCACGAGAATGATTCCTATTATTGCTCCAAGGTCTTCTGTTTTTTTGTCTGTCATGTTTTTATTAATTATTTGTGCTTGTTGAAACTGTATCACTTGTTGAGGCTGCTTCTTTTTCTTTTAATAATCCAACTTTTAGGGATGCAACAGTTTCAATTATTGATTTATGCGCTGTTTTTATTGCAGATTTTGTTTTTTCACTTTGTGAATTTATATTTTTTAATATAATTCTTCTTTCTGTGTTTTTTATGGTGCTTGTTGAAAATGAAGGAACTTCTTGCACTAAAAGTTTTGCTAGATTTGTAAGTTCTGTTTCTGCAAGTGTAACGTTTATTTTGGCTATGTCTAGAAGATTTTTTGAAGCTGAAACATCAATATTGCTCGCCTCCATTTTTGATATTCTAGATTCTATTCTTGAAATTAAATCTTTTAAGTTTTGTATTGAATTTTCAAAAACATTGGCTATTTTTAATTTTTGCGTATCTAATTTTTTACCAATTCTTATTTCTATTGAACTTTTTAGTTCTTGTTGTGTGTTTGCAGTTCCAGATGCTATCTGTTCTTTCAATATTTCTTTTTGTTCTGTGGCTTGTTGTTTAATATTTATAATTGTCTGTTTGATTGCATCAATTGTAGTAGTTGAATAAATTTCTGCAGAGGCCACCCTAGAAAGAAGAATTGTTAGAATTATTATAGAGGATAATAGATAAGTTTTTTTCATTGATTTTTGAGAATTGGTTGATAACACTTGTATTATATAATTGATTGATATTTATGCAAACAAAAACCGCTCAAAAGCGGTTTTTGTTTTAATTATTTTGTTTCTCCGGTCTCTTCAGCTTCGACATATTCTCCCTCTACTGAAATTATATCTATTTTCCATCCTGTAAGTTTTGCTGCAAGTCTCACATTTTGACCACCTTTTCCTATAGCCAGTGATTGCTGATCTACAGCTACTTCTACTTCCGCTTTTTTCTCTGTTTCATCTACTGTAACAGAAAGTATTCTGGCAGGAGAAAGTGCTTCCTCAATAAACTTTTTAGGATCTGCTGACCATTCTATAATATCTATTTTTTCTCCACCGAGTTCAGACATTACTGTAGAAACTCTTACTCCTCTTTGTCCGACTAGTGAGCCAACTGGATCTATGTGTTCATCTTTTGAAGCAACCGCGATTTTTGATCTTGAGCCAGCTTCTCTTGCGATAGATTTTATTTCTATTGTTCCCGCTCCGAGTTCAGGTGATTCTATTCTAAATAACTCTTCTAAAAATTTTGGATGAGACCTTGAAAGTCTTAAAAATATTCCTTTTGGAGTTTCTTCAACTCTGTAAAGATAGCCTCTGATTCTTTCTCCTGGTTTATATTTTTCTCCTGGAATTTGTTCTTCAAATGGAAGTATGGCTGTTGCTCTTCCCATATCTACAAAAAGATTTCCTCTCTCAAGTCTTTGTACAATACCTGTGACGATAGTTCCTTCTTTTTCTCCATATTCATTGAACACAGAAACTTTTTCTGCCTCTCTAATTTTTTGAACAATGACTTGTTTTGCTGTTTGTGCAGCGATTCTTCCATAGTCTGACTTTTCTTCAAGAGGGAATACAAGTTCATCTCCAACTTTTGCATCTTTTTTAATTCTTTTTGCATCTTCAAGAAAAATATGATGTTCAGGATTGTAATAGACAATTTTTTCTCCATTCTCGTTTACTTCTACTTTTTCTTCTTCTATTCTTCTTGATCTTTTGAATCTTTCTTCAGCTTCAGTGTCTTCTTTTTCTTCACGAACAACAACGCTGTCTTTGTCCACAACAGTTTTTACTTGGATGAATTCCATTTTACCAGAAGCTAAATCTACTTTTGCTTTAATTATTTGGCCTCTTTTTCCGTATTCTTTTTTGTAGGCGGTGGCAAGAGCCATTTCAATAGCCTCAAGCATTTTGGCTTTAGGTATTCCTCTTTCTTGTTCCATTTGTTCTACCACAGAGTTTATTACTTTTAGGTCTATCATGATGATTTTCTTAGCGAACGATAGTGAGGTTAGAAAATCATCACCCCGTCAAATTGTATTTTCATTTGACTGGGGTGGCTCCATATTCTTACCACCGTTCAATTAATTAATAATGTGACCCCAGTCAAATACTTGCTACGCAAGTTTTTCGCTATACGCGAAAATTTGACGGGGTTTAGAAAAATATAGTCGCTATACTCCTTATTTTTCTAAAAAAACGAGCCCGCCTTTCGGGCGAACTTCAATAAACACATATTATCAGTATTTAGTCTTTTGTCAATTGTCTATATCTTTGGTACAATATTCGGTATAACTTGTCGTTATTTAATAACTTTATCAATTTAATTTACGTCGCGCTTAATGAACGGCTGCGCTTGACGTGATTTTGCAAAATCAATGAAAAAAATATTTATATCACTCCTTTCTGTATTTGTTCTCGGTGCAGTTTTTTGTAATGTTGCATCTGCACAAACGGTAGAGTCTATATCATATACTGTGGCTACAGTAAATATATATAATTCAAAAATAGTCTCAAGTAATGACAGGAACTACAAAATATCTTTTGACTTATCAAATGATAGCGGCGTCCAATCTCAGATACGATATTCTGTACAACTTACAAAAACAGTATCAAGTTCATCGGATGTAGTAGTAGATGAGAAAATATATGACCCAATATTCTCTATAGACGAAAAAACAACTATTCCCCAATCTGTAGTTTATTCAATACCAAGTTCGCTAGGGAAGGGTGATTACAAACTTTGGGTTTATAGTAAAAACAATAACGGTCTTATTTTAGCTGCTGCCTATGTTGGTGAAATAAAACTTACCACTGATCTTCCAAATACAGTAGAAATAATTCCAGAGTCTTGTTATGTCACAATAAAAAATAATGCTAATTCAAGCAAGTATTATCTTGGAGATTTGGCAAGTATTGTTTCAAAAGATAGTTTGGTAATGAATTGTTCTGTTTCTAACAGATATACATCAGATGTATCACTTGTACCTTTGTTTGAAACAAGAGTTCGTTCTATGTATGGAGAAACAGTGTCACAGATAGAAGGAACACAGGGGACAATTACTATAAAAAAAGGTAAAAATAATATCGAAGTAGCTTTGCCAAAAGCTTTAGTCCCACAAACATACGTAAATGTTTTTTCTTTGGTATCAGATGACAAAAAAATATCTACAAACAATATTATTACAACTTATTCTTTGGAAGGAGAAAGTGGTTCTATAATGAATGCGGTTTTTGACAAAACTTCATACAAAAAGGGAGAAATCGCTAATGTTAAGATATTCTCAATGCTTGAATTGAGCGGAAGTACTTCCACTGCATCAACCGCTTCAATATCTGTCTCGGTCACCAATCAAGAAAACAGACTTTGTTCAGAAGTAATTAAAAAAGATGCATCTACTGCGCCGGTGGTAGAAATACCTGTTCCTGTGATAGAAGATTGTGTAAATCCAAAAGCTAACATTATTCTTTCTTCCACAAATACAAACGGAGAAAATCTCGCTCTAGATACCCAAAGTTTTGATGTCACTACACCAAAGAAAGATATTCCTATTGATTATAAACAAATTGCCATTGCTTCTGTTATATTTATTTTATTAATTATTATTTTAACAATTATATACAGGAGGAAAAATGTTTCTGTAATAAAAGTTCTTGCACTATTTATCATTTGTGCCGGATTTATGCTAGGTATGACAAATAAGGCGGAAGCTTTAACGGAGTACATAAAATATCAGACGTCTAATAAATCCGACGATAATTGTTATTATAATATGGCTGATTGTTACATGAATTTTACTTATAATTTAAATAAAGCTAGCACAGATTTTTATTTACCTGGTGAATCTATTATTGTTACAGGTATAGTGGGGGGAGGTAAAGCGGATACCCCATCCTTGAATCCAGCCGGACGTCAATACCATACTGTGTACATGAAGGATTTAAAAATAGATAGTTCAAGTGATCAAAGAATATTAGTGCAAAGTGATGTCCAGGGGCCTTGGGATAAGTGTTCCGATAATTGGAACAGATCCTTTCCAAACAAAACAGGTACACAAACTTTCACAGCACCTTCTACTCCGGGGGTTCATAATATGAATGTTACATATTATAATAATTTTAGTTGGTTATCTTATGGATTGTTTTGTATAACGGGACAAACCCAAAATTCTACTAATATCTTTGCTACAAGATCTTTGCCTTTTACAGTTAAAGATATTATTACTCCCACTTATTCATTAGATTTTCATCTTTCTAAGGACCCTTCTTATATTGGTGAAGTAGAAGGAAATACTGTGACCGTTTCTTTGTATACAACAAATGTTAGTAATGGAACTTTAGTTCCTTATACTATTACTGGTGTGAGCCAAGCTGATATCGGAGTACCTCTCTCTGGACATTTTACCGCTGTTACCAACAATTATTATTCAGAACTACAAATACCAATTCTTACAGATAATATAACTGAGGGCCAAGAGAAACTTGTTTTGTCAGTAGGAAATACTCAAGGAGGTTTCACTATTCTTGATAAGATTGTTGTTTCTGCCGATATATCAGCAAATCCGAACCCTGTTTTGGCAGGTAGTTCATCAACTATTTCTTGGACTTCAACAGGATTTGATTCCTGTACCATGACAAATGAGAATACTGGTTCTTTATTAAATAATTTATCTTGGACTTCAATTCCAAACGCAGTTGGTTATGTATCAAAGGCGATAACTTATGGAAATGGTTTATTTGTTGCTGTGGAGGATAATCACTATATAAATCCAATTCGAGGGGCAATTATGACTTCTCCTGACGGTCTAACGTGGACAGCACGTACCTCACCAACAACAAATGTTTTGTATTCTGTTGCTTATGGTAATGGAAGATTTGTTGCAGTTGGAGTCGGTAATAAAATTATTACATCTACAAATGGAATAGACTGGGTGGCAACCCCTGGTCCAATTGAACAAACCTCAACAACATGGGTATCCGTAACATATGGTCCACTTTTGTGGGTAGCTATTGGTGGTGCGGGTCAATCAATGACTTCTAGTGATGGATTAACTTGGAAATCACAGGGGAATGGAATGCGTTATGGACTGGAAGCAGTTATCTATGGCGCAGGATTTGTTGCTGTGGGAGAAGGGGGGGTACAAACTTCACTCAACGGTCTTAATTGGACTACTCAAACTCCAGCTGTTTCAGCACATTGGAATTCGGTAGCCTATAGCCCAACTGGAACCGTACGATATGTTGCTGTTTCCTATGGCGGTAAGATAATGACAGCCCCTGTTAGTGGAAATGTTTGGACACTAAGAAACACTCCAGTTACTTTTGATCCTAGTGATCTCGGTACTAATTATTTGAGTTCGGTTATTTATGCCGGTGGCAAATTTATTGCTTCTGGGCAAATCTCATCTGGCGATAGTATAACTTTGGTTTCAACAGATGGTATAAATTGGTCAAATTTTCCGGGTTTAACACCAGATCACTGTTTTAATCAACTCGCTTACGGAAATAATTCAATTGTTGGTGTTGGATGTAATACATTAACTACAGGAGTAGCTACCACTAAATTTGGCTCAATTTCTTCAGGTAATCTCACCATCCCTACCACATTTTCTATTCACTGTACGAATAGTACAGGCGGGGTTCGAGATGATTCCGTAGAGGTTGGAATTTCTGGACCAGAATCACCTATTATTGGTTCAGAAGGTCGCACTATTGCTACTACAACTGAGGGAAATGAGATTGCCTGGACAGCTCTACCAGATGATAAATGTACTTTATCAAAAAATGACGGTGCTTCAATAGACTTGCCTGGAGCTGCTGGTGGAACAATAGATGTGTTAGATACAGAAAGAGCAACTGGTATGAAATATGACATGGTATGTATGAATGATTCTATTCCTTACGGGGTACAATTGATTGTACCTGGAATCTGCGCCCATTCTCAAGGAGGAGATACTGCTAATGTTTATGTAAATAGAAACACTATATGGACAAACTTGGGAATGTCAGGAAGTACTGTGTGGAGTGGTACAAATATAGCAGGCACCCCAAATGTAAATCCATTAAATAAAATCTATACAACGGTGGGCCCAAAATCTATTCATGCTGAAACTACTGTTGGTGGAAAAGTTGTTTCAAGATGTGATGCCAATTTTACTGTAAAGTTGGATAAGGGAACGAATACGGAGATATAAGAAACAGTATTTAGAATATAGTATATAGTATGTAGAAAATACTAAAACAAAAAGCGGGGCGACTTCGTCGCCCCGCTTTTTGTTGTTTGGTTTTTTTGTATAAAAAAGATATTCACCCGTTAAAGTTTTTACTAACGCATTATGCACGATACACCTGTTTTTATAGTGTTTATTTTAATTTATATACCATTTTTATATATAAAACGAAACCGACTTATCGCATAATGCAAAAAAGTTATTTTTAGGTTAAAATATAGAGTAGTTATATGAATATGGTCTCTTCAAAAAATAGTATACAAAAAGTCGCCCATAACTTTTTTATTAGTAAAAATTTTCTCGGGTAAATGATATTAGAAAGCAAACAGCTCAAAGATTTTTTAATAGATACAGGTCTTGTAACTAAGACCGAGTATGATGATATAGAAAATTTTATAAAAAAAGGCAAAAAAAAAGATTCTCCTGAAAAAGTTTTGGTAAGTCAAGGAAAAATTTCTGAAGATGATTTGCGCAGAGCACAAGCTTATGTGTTTGGTATACCTTTTGTAGATTTAAGAAATCAGAAAATTGATTTTGCTGTTTTATCTCTAATTCCTGAACCTCTCGCTCGTAAAAACAATATAATTGCATTTAAGAAAAATGCCGATTCTCTTGAAGTTGCGATGCTAGATATTAATGATTTGCCGGCTATTGAATTTATAAAAAAGAAAGTTGGATTAAAAATTTTACCAAGGCTTACTGATTCAGTATCTATAAAAGGAGCTATGCTTCAATATCAAAAAAGTTTGAAAGCAGAGTTTGGTGATTTGATACAAAAAGACGTCCAAGCTCTTAAAAATTCTGGCCATCTAGAAATAGGAATAAAAGATGAGACAATAGAGGAGTCATTGAAGAAAATGGCAGAAGACCTTCCAGTTGTTCGTATTGTGGAAACACTTCTTAAACATGCTGCATTACAAAATGCTTCTGATATTCACATAGAGGTTATGGAAAATGACGTACTCATTAGATATAGAATTGATGGAATCCTACATGATGCCATGGTTCTACCAAAAAATGCGGCAACAAGCATTACCGCTAGAATAAAAGTTCTTTCAAATCTAAAGCTTGATGAAAAAAGATTGCCTCAAGATGGAAGATTCAAGATTGATATAAATGGAGAAAAGGTTTCATTTAGAGTTTCTGTCATTCCTACATATTTTGGGGAGAAAACCGTCATGAGATTGCTTCGAGAAAATGTTGGATCATATTCTTTGGAATCTATGGGTTTCCACGGGACAAATTTAGAAAGAATTCACGAGGCGATTAAAAAGGCAAATGGAATGATTCTCACAACTGGTCCTACGGGTTCTGGTAAAACAACAACTCTTTATACAATTTTGGAATTATTAAATTCTGCTGATGTAAATATCGCCACCATTGAAGACCCTATTGAATATCAGGTAGCTAGAATAAATCAAACCCAAGTAAAGCCCGAAATTGGTTTCACTTTTGCAAATGGTCTGCGTTCTTTAGTCAGGCAGGATCCAGATATAATAATGGTAGGAGAAATTAGAGATAATGAAACAGCATCTCTAGCGGTTAACGCAGCTCTTACAGGGCACATGGTGCTTTCAACTTTGCACACAAATTCTTCTGCGGGTGCTATTCCAAGACTTATGGATATGAAAATAGAGCCGTTTCTTCTTGTTTCTACTATTAATATTATTTTGGCCCAGAGACTTATTAGAAAACTTACAAAAGAAAAAGAAAAATATCTTTTATCTAAAGCGGAATTATTATCCTTGGGGAGAATTGTAGATTTAAATAAAGTTTTAGAGACATTGAAAGCAGAAAATATAGTAGGAAAAGATGATACTTGGGAAAATATTTATTTTTATAAAGCGAAAGAATCTATAGAATCAAAAGATGGTTATTCAAGCAGAATTGGTATTCACGAAATACTTAAGATGACCCCATCAATAAGAGACCTTGTCATGAAAGGCTCTACATCACAAGAGATAGAAGCACAGGCAAAAAAAGAAGGTATGCTGTCTATGATTGAAGATGGAATATTTAAATGTGTTACAGGCATGACAACAATAGAAGAAGTGTTAAGGGTTGTTTCAGAATAACATACGAATAATACACGAATGATACGAATGGATTACGAATAATCTTAATTTTTAGATGCAAAATAAAAAAGTTGGAGAAAAAGTTATATTTCCAGAATTATCTTATATTGTTAATGGTATTTTATTCTCTGTGCACAATGAGCTTGGTAGATTTGCTAGAGAAAAACAGTACAGTGATCTTTTAGAAGGTAAATTAAAAGAAATTAAGTTGCCATATAAACGGGAATTATCTGTATCAGATTCAGGTAATATAATAGATTTTATTATTGACAACAAAATTGTAATAGAAATTAAAGCTATCAGATTTCTGACAAAAGATTCTTATAGACAGATACAAAATTATTTGCAACAAACAGGTTTTAAACTTGGTTTTCTCGTTAATTTTAGAAGTGAATTTCTGAAAATAGTTAGGATTATTAATATAAGTGAATAGTTTTTATTTGGGTGTTTGTAGTGTATAATTTGTTGTATTATTCGTAATCATTCGTAATATTCGCATAACATTCGCATCGTATATGAAGTTTAAATTTAAAGCAATAAAAAAGAATGGTGATAAATATATTGGGACAAAAGAATCCAATGATAAATTTTCTTTATATGAAGAGCTGAAATCTGAAGGCAATACACTAATCTCCGCTTCTGAAATAACAAAGTCAAGATTTGAAATCGATCTTCCTTTTATAAATTCTGTTCCAGAACATCAAAAAATAATTTTTGCTAAAAATTTGGGCTTAATGATAAAAGCGGGTCTTCCACTCGCTAAAGGATTGGACATTTTAGAAAAACAGATTACTAATAAAAGATTTAAAAAAATCATTGAATTATTACAGGCGGAAATTAGGAAAGGTAATCCTCTGAGTGAAGCCTGCTCTGCATATCCAGAAGTTTTTCCAAAATTATTTGTATCTATGGTCAGGGCTGGAGAAGAATCTGGTAAACTTTCTGAATCATTACAGATTGTTGCAAATCAAATGGATGGAAGTTACAAACTTAAGGAAAAAATAAAGGGTGCGATGGTATATCCTGGAGTTATTGTTTCTATCATGATTATTATAGGTGTACTTATGCTAGTCTATGTTGTTCCTGGCATTACAGCCACTTTCAAAGATTTAAAAGTAGAGTTGCCGTTACTTACTAGAATTTTAATCAATACAAGTGATTTCTTAAAA
Source organism: Minisyncoccota bacterium (assembly GCA_041656855.1). Classification (GTDB taxonomy): domain Bacteria; phylum Patescibacteriota; class Minisyncoccia; order Phycocordibacterales; family GWA1-40-21; genus Bog-1340. The sequence goes on from JBBACS010000001.1 coordinate 35,571, forward strand.
AATAATATTCTTTTGTGTTTATTTGCGGTTATTTTAATTATTATTTCTTTTTATTTCTTTATTCGTTCAAAACCGGGTAAAAGAGTTTTTGATTTGGTCGTTTTAAAACTTCCTGTTATCGGCGATCTTGTAAGAGAAACAAATTCTGCCAGGATTACAAGGACAATCTCCTCACTTTTGTCTTCAGGAGTTGCTTATGCAGAAGCTATATCTATTACCAGAGATGTCGTTCAAAATGAATATTTTAAAGATGTCTTAACTACTGCAATAAGTACTGTAGAAAAAGGAGGAACTATATCTAGTGTATTTATGAAAAATGTAAAATTATGCCCTATATTTGTAACCGAAATGATGGTAGTAGGAGAGGAAACAGGAAGTCTCCCTTCTACGCTTATGGAAGTGGCCACTTTTTATGAGGAATCTATTGATCAAAAGACAAAAAATATGTCCACAATAATTGAGCCGGTGCTTATGGTAATCATTGGAGTTGCTGTAGGATTTTTTGCACTGGCTATGATTAAGCCGATTTATTCTTTAATGGATTCAATATAGAAAATTCAAAATATAAAATTAAATTAATCTATAAAATGTGGAGGAACTCAAAAAAACAAACTTACAATCAAGGATTTTCTATTTTAGAATTGGTAATTGTCTTAGCAGTAATTTCTATATTAGTTTCAATGATTGTTCCATCTTTCGGCAAAGTCGGAGGCAGTGAAGCTTTGGATACAACAACCGTGTCTATAATTGCTGTTTTGAATGAAGCAAAGTCACAGGCGGTTTCTTCTCAAAATGCTACATCATCTGGCGTTAGGATTTTTAATAACAAATTAGTTTCCTTCAAAGGTAATTATGGAAATTTAAATAAAGAGACTAGTTTATCAAATCTTATAGGTATCAGTACTTCAACCGGGTTAGGAGCTGATATAATTTTTTCAAATGTGACTGGTGAATCAAACGCTAGTGGCACGATTACTATTACTGTTTTGAGAGAACCAACAAAAACTAATACGATAAGAATATATTCTACAGGAGTAATAGAAAAAAATTAATCTCGTCGCGCTTAAATGACGGTTGCGCGACGTGATTTCGCAAAATCAACCTGTCCCGTGTGAAATTCATCGGATGTAATATAAAGTTTCGTAAGAATAAGAATAAAAAATATAAAATGTTAAAAAGTATCAATAATTTAAAATTTCTTTGCGGGATGAAAATCAATTTTAAAAAAGGTTCAGGACTGGTTGAGATTCTTGTTGCCGTTTTTGTATTTTCTATAGTTTTGGGTTCACTCATTACAGCTAGCAGCATGTATCTTTCAGGAGCTTCAGATAATCTAAAATCTGCTAAAGGCGCATATCTTGCACAGGAGGGGATAGAAGCTGTAAAAATAATACGAGACAGAAGCTGGACTAATATAAGCAGTCTTTCAACTAGCACGGATTATTATTTATATTGGAATACGTCTTCATCTACCAATAATACCTGGTCAACAACCACAACAGTTTCTGTTATTGATAATATTTTTTTTAGAACATTTAAAGTATATCCAGTTTATAGAAATTCAGATGGAGATTCTACAACAACTCCAACTGTAAATTTTAATTTAGATAATCATACTAAAAAGGTCACAGTATCAGTTTCTTGGAAGTCAAAAACAGCAACTACAACAAAAAAATTATCAACATATATTGCTGACATTATTTAAATGAATAATAAAATTATAAAACAGAATAATAATTTAGGTTTTACCCTCGTTGAGATGATGATATACGTGGCTCTTATGACAATTATTACTCTTGTTGTAGTTCAGTCATTAATCGTCGTTTTAAAATCAAACAGAACTTCTTTTGCTGAAATAAATCTTAGAAATGCTGGATATTCTGCAATGGAGAGTATGCTTAGAGAAATATATGCATCAGATAGTATAACTACAGCTTCTGGCATACTGCAGATGAATCAAGGAACAAACATAGTTAAGTTTGCCACATCAACTTTATCTTCTGCTAGCACAACCTTATATTTTTATGAAGGAGTTGGAACTCCAGTTCCAACAATAGGCCCGCTTACTTCTAAAAGTGTTTTAGTAAAAAGTTTAACTTTTACAAAAATCAGTACAGGAAAGTCATATGCAGTAAAAATTCAAATGGGATTAGAAACTACTGTGAATGGGATAACAAAAAGCGAGACATTCCAATCAACAGCAATATTAAGAGGTTCTTATTAAAACAAAATGAATTTTAAAAAATTTAAAAATGGATTTGTAATGCTTTTGACCACAATGGTATTTATGATGGTTTCTCTTATTATTATTTTTGGTCTTACTACTCCTATAATTAAACAACTTCTTGTATCAAGAGATATTTGGAGTGCTAAACAAAGCTATTATCTATCAGAGGCTGGGGCAGAAGATGTAATGTATAGATTGAAAGATAGTAATTTCAGTTCAAAATTAAGTGATGCAGTACCAGAAATTTTAATTATAGATGGCTATCAAGCTGTTACTGAGATTAGTGGAGATATTTATTCTGGAAGAACAATAATTACACAATCAAATCAAGATGGATATAAAAAAACAATAGAAACATCTGTCATTCAAGGTGCCGGTACCTCTTTTAATTATGGGATACTTACAGGAGAAGGAGGCTTCGTTCTTACGGGAGGTTCTAGCGTAGTAGGAAATATTTATTCTAACGGGAACATTTTTGGAGGTTCAGGAGTACATATCACTGGTTCTGCTATAGCAGCTTCTGCCGGGGAAATTTTTAAAGATGAGACAAATGAAACACCGACAACTCCTCCAAATGGTATTGTTTTTAATAATACTAAAGATACAAGTAGAGATTTTGCTCAAAGCTTTCAACCGGGGACTACCTCAGCTGTTCAAAGAATAAGTATTTATATTAAAAAAACAAATTCTCCAGGTAATTTTGTTGTAAATTTAATGTCTAACAGTTCTGGTAATCCTGGTTCTGTATTAACAACAGGTACTCTTTTAGCAAATCAGGTTACAACTAATTATGGGTGGGTAGATTTAACTTTTGCACAGAACATAACTTTAACTAAAGACACTACTTATTGGTTGGTTATTCAGGGTACAGCTAATAATAATTCTTCTGATACATATACAATTGCAGCAAATAATACATATTCAAAAGGTATGGCAAAAGTTGGAAAAGTAGGAAGTACTTGGTATAACACAAACCCGACGGGACTTGATGGATATTTTTCTGTTTATCTCGGTTCAACCCCATCAAGAATTTTTGGAAATGAAGGAGACTATTTTTATATTGGTTCAAGTTCTACGGACATAGCTTGGGCATATGATGTAAGCCACGTGAGCATGACGGGAAGTTTAAGGTGCAAGATAGGAACAAATAATGCAAATGGAAAAGTTTGCAATACAAGTTATGATATTCCAGACACTTTGCCAATGCCAGTCTCCCAAGCAAATATAGATCAGTGGAAAGCTGAAGCTGTTGCTGGAGGAGCGCCTTATAATGGAAATTTTGTAGTTGATTGGGACGGAGATATTCTTGGTCCAAGAAAAATTACTGGAAATCTTACAGTAAATGGCGGAGGAACTCTTCTGGTAACTGGTACTTTGTGGGTACAAGGATATATTATTGTAACTGGTGGAGGAAAAATAAAATTGTCACCATCTCTTGGTGGGAATAGTGTGATAATTTTATCCGATAAATATGTGCAGGTTGATGGAGGGGGACAGTTTGAAGGTTCGGGTACAGTAGGCAGTTATCCAGTAATAGTATCAACTTCTATTTGTCCGAATACGACACCGTGTTCAAATGGTTCGGCAGTTTCTCTTTCTGGTGGAGCCGGTGCCGTAGTTTTGAATGCTCCTTTTGGAAAAGTAAGTATTAATGGTGGATCTGGTGCACGTTCAGTAAGTGGAAATTCAATATATATAAGTGGTGGAGGCTCAGTGACTTATGAGACAGGTCTTGCCAATTTATCATTCACTAGTGGTCCATCTGGAGGTTGGGAGATATCAGGATGGGGAGAAACATATTAAAATAGGTGGACCAAGCCCCTTCTTTTAAAAAACATTATTAAGTGCTATCATTTATTTTATGGAAAAGGAAACTAAAGCGATAAATATAAATATTACTCCAGAATCTATTTTTCAAGGAATAGGACTCATTTTGTTGATTTGGTTTTTATACTTTATAAAAGATTTGGTTTTAGTAGTTTTGGTAGCAGTTGTTATAGCTTCTGGAATGGAGCCTTTAATTTCTTGGTTTAATAAATATAAGATAAGCCGACTCCCTGCATCAATTATCTCTTATCTAGGAATATTTGGTGTTTTTGCAGGCCTTATATTTTTCTTTGTACCACCAGTATTGGATGAAGCTGCATCTTTGCTCACAGAGTTACCAAAATATTTGGAATCAACAACCCTTTGGAATCCATTAAACATCAATAGTGAGAGCGTTTCAGTATCTCAAAAAGTAGTCAGTACTTTATCTGATAGCATAAATAATCCAAGCCAATTAGTTCGTGATGCTCAAAGTCAAATAAAAACAAATATTCCTAGCACCAATTTTGGATTAGGCGACCTCGTACAAAGTCTCCAAGAGATTTCTTCAAATGTTTCTAATGGTTTTATAAAAATAGTTAGCTCAATTTTCGGAGGACTCTTATCTTTTATCTTGATAGTCGTTTTATCTTTTTATCTTCTTGTTCAAGAAGATGGAGTCGCTAATTTTCTACGTTTGGTTACACCAATGAAATATGAAAAGTATATTGTAGATTTGTGGAAGAGATCACAAAGAAAAATCGGACAATGGATGCAAGGACAGTTTTTGCTCGGGATTATTGTTGGTGTTTTAGTATATTTAGGTCTTATGATACTTGGTGTAAAAAATGCTTTGCTTTTTGCAGTGTTAGCTGGATGTCTTGAGATTATTCCAGTATTCGGTCCTATTTTGTCAGCTATTCCTGCTATACTCATGGCTTTTGTAAGTGGAGGTTTTACTTCAGCAATTCTTGTTTTGGGACTTTATATAATTATTCAGCAGTTTGAAAACCACCTAATATATCCTTTAGTTGTAAAAAAGGTGGTTGGAGTTTCTCCTGTCATAGTGATACTTGCTCTATTGTCGGAGCAAAATTAGCTGGATTTTTGGGTGTAGTCTTGTCAGTACCTATGGTCTCTGCTCTAATGGAATTTGTTGATGATATAGGGAAAAGCAAATCACTTTTATGGAAAAAAGCAGAAGGTCTAGAAAAAGTTTAGTAAAATAATGTCTGATTCACTCTCAAAAAAATTCTATATAACGACAACCTTGCCGTATGTGAATTCTGATCCACATATTGGTTTTGCTATGGAAATTATTCGTGCGGACATGATAGCTCGTTATAAAAAGATTCAAGGATTTGATGTATTTTTTAATACTGGTACAGATGAACATGGTTTAAAAATTTTTAGAAATTCAGAAGTGAGAGGGATAAGCCCACAAAAATATGTTGATGAGTATGCTGACAAATTTAAAGTGCTGATTCCTCTTCTTGGAATATCCAAAGATGTTGTTTTTACAAGAACTACAGATGAACACCATATAAAATCAGCTCAGGCATTTTGGAAAGTTTGTAATGATAACGGTTTTATATACAAAAAGAATTACACTATAAATTATTGTGTAGGTTGTGAGCTTGAAAAAGCAAATTCAGAACTAGTAAACGGATGCTGTCCTCTTCATCCAAATACAGAAATCGAACATATAAATGAAGAAAATTATTTCTTTAAGTTTTCATCTTTTCAATTCAAACTTTCAGAATTATATAAAAATCATCCAGAGTTTGTCATACCAAAACATAGACTAAATGAAATAGATGCATTTGTTGAAAGAGGATTGCAAGATTTTAGTATTTCACGATTAAAGTCAAAAATGCCGTGGGGAATAGAAGTGCCTGGGGACTCAACTCAAGTAATGTATGTTTGGTTTGATGCGCTTGTAAATTACATTTCTGCTATTGGCTGGCCGGATGATTTGAAAAAATTTGATAAATGGCAGAGAGAAACAGGTGGAATGGTTCAATATTGCGGAAAGGACAATCTTCGTCAACAAGCGGGAATGTGGCAAGCAATGCTTATGGCTGCAGATTTGCCTCATTCAAAAACAATCATCATCGATGGTTTTGTTACGGGTGCTGGGGGAATAAAAATGAGTAAAAGTCTTGGAAATACGATAGATCCAAATGAAATTGTTGCCGAATATGGTACAGATGCTTTGAGATATTACGTTGCACGCGAGATTGCTCCTTTTGAAGATTCTCCATTTACAAAAGAAATGTTTAAGGATGCTTATAATGCAAACTTGGCAAATGGTCTTGGAAATTTAGTTTCAAGAGTGATGACGATGGCACAGAATAATCTAGAAAAAGCAGTAAAAGTTGAAAAAAATCTTTTGGCAGAAGTCTTTAAATTTGAAATAGAAAAATATAATTTACAAAAAGCCACAGACATAGTTTTTGAAAAAGTTAAAGAACTGGATGCAAAAATCCAAACAACCCAGCCTTTCAAACTTATAAAGACAGACAAAGAAAGAGCAATTGAAATAATAAAAGAATTGGTACAGGGAGTTTATGAAATAGCTGTTCACTTAGAAGCTATTCTCCCAGAGACCTCAGAGAAAATTAAACAACTTGTAAAAGAAAATAAAAAACCAGATATTCCTTTGTTTGTAAGAAAAGACTAGCTATGGATATTAAATACATAGATATTCATTCTCATTTAGGTTTTGGTGATTATCAAAATGATTTTTCTGATGTTCTAAAAAGAATGGAAGACGCAGAAGTTGAAACTATCACTGTTGGTACAGATTTGGAAAGTTCAAAAGAAGCGATAAAAATTGCTGATGAAAATGAAAATGTTTGGGCTTGTATCGGTTCTCACCCAGCTGATAAAAGAGATTTTATATTTGAAGAAAAAGATTTTGAAAGTCTAGTAAAAAATCCGAAAGTCGTAGCAATAGGTGAATGCGGTTTGGATTATTTTCATATTGAAAAAGAATTTGGAGACGGGGAAGTTTCTGAAAATAATATCAATAAAGAAAAAGAACGCCAAAAAAAAGAATTTATTAAACAGATTGAATTTTCAATAAAACACAATAAACCACTAATGTTGCATCTACGCCATGGCGTAGATGATGTTTTTGCTGATGCTTATAATATACTAAATAAATATAAAGGAAAAGTAAGAGCAAATATGCATTTTTTTGCAGGAAGCTTGGATTGGGCGAAAAAGTTCATAGAGCTAGGTTTTAATATTTCTTTCACTGGTGTCATTACATTTGCAAGACAATATGATGAAATTATTAAAAATATTTCTTTAGATAAAATACAAGCAGAAACAGATTCTCCTTATGTAGCGCCAATTCCTTATAGAGGAGAGAGAAATGAACCATCTTATGTTATAGAAGTTGTTAAAAAGATTGCAGAAATACGCGGGGAAAATTTTGAAACAGTACGAAAACAACTTTTACAAAATTCTAAAGACTTTTTTGGCGTTTAATTAATTCTTTGTGCTTTTTCGCTTAAATTGATATAGTTATTTTTATTATGGAACCAAAAATTCTAACAACTAAACCAAGCGCGGATTATGAGCTCATAGATAGTGGAAACGAAGAAAAGCTTGAACGCTATGGTAAATATATTGTGAGAAGACCAGATCCACAAGCTTTGTGGAAAAAATCCCAATCTGAAACTGAATGGAAAAATGCTGATGCTATTTTTGATGCAGACAGAAAAGTTTGGAAAAAGAAAAATGAAAGTATGCAAAATGAATGGCAGATTTCATTTGATAATCTTAAATTTAATATTAAGCCGACAGCATTCAAACACACTGGAGTTTTCCCTGAACAAGAACCAAATTGGCAATTTATAAAATCTAAAATTAAAGATGCAAAAAGACCGGTAAAAGTTTTGAATCTTTTTGGTTATACTGGCGGAGCAACAATGGCTGCTCTTTCTGCTGGAGCTGAAGTTACTCATGTTGATGGTTCAAAATCTGCAATCACTTGGGCAAAAGAAAATGCGCAGCTTAGTGGATTGATAAATAAATCAGTTAGATGGATTATTGATGACGCTAGAAAATTTGTAATGAGAGAAATAAAAAGAGGAGGAAAATATGATGGAATAATAATGGACCCGCCATCTTTTGGAAGAGGAGGAAAAGGTGAAATATGGAAAATTGAATCTGACTTTATAAAGCTATTAGATGAATGTCAGAAAATTCTTTCTAATAAACCTTTACTTTTTATAGTAAACGGCTACGCTGCAGGATATTCTTCAAATGCTTATTATAATGCGTTGAAACCTATAGTTCTAAAATACGGAGGAATATTTGAAATAGGGGAACTTACAATATTAGAATCAAAGGGTAAAAGACTTTTACCTTGCGGTATTTTTGCAAGATGGAGTGCTGTGATATAATATAGTTCGTTTATTAGTTTTAATTAATCAAATAAAAAAATGGAAGATAAAAATATGTGTGGTGGAGATATGGGAATGATGAAACATCATATGTGCAAAAAAATAATTTTTGTTGTGATTGTAATCGCATTAATTTTTGTATGTGGTAAAACTTTGTTTAATGACAACAATGATATCCAGAAAGATACAATAGTAGTAAGTGGAAAAGGTGAACTTACAGTTAAGCCAGATATAGCAACAGTTTCTTTTTCAGTAATGGAAGAAAATATGGATGTGTCAAAAGCTACTGATGCTGTAAATAAACAGATTACGAATGTCATCACTGCTTTGAAAGCTGATGGAGTTGAGGAAAAAGATATTAAGACAACAGGATATAGTGTTTATCCAAGATACGATTATATAAATACTCCAGTATCTTCAGCATATCCATATGGTGGTGGAGGAAAACAAGTGTTAGCTGGATATGATGTTACTCAAAGTATAGAAGTAAAAATTAGAGATTTATCTAAAGCTGGTAAAGTTGTAACAGATCTTGGAACTTTGAAAGTCACAAATATCAGTGGATTAAATTTTACAAATGATAAGTATGATGATTTGGTAAAACAAGCGAGAGATGAAGCTATAACTAATGCAAGAGCTGAAGCAACGAAACTTGCAAAGGCGCTTGGAGTGAGGTTGGTTAAAATAATTGGATATTCAGAGGGCGGAAGTTACCCTTATCCTGTTAAGTATGATAGCAGAACTGTCTCTATGGGTTCTTCAATGAAATCAGAAGCAGTATTGCCAACAGGGGAAAACAAGATTACGTCTAATGTAAGCATTACTTACGAAATAAAGTAAGTTTTCCTAAATAAATACTAAAAAGCAATGGACGGGCTCTAAAAGAGCCCGTCCATTGCTTTTTGTTTGTATTTTATGGTACTATATTTTAGTAGCCCCCTCGGGGGTTTTTAAATACAAATTTAATAAATTCACGAGCGAAGCGACTATAATTTATTAATCCATCCCCACTTTTATTTTTAAATGTTTTTAAAAATAAAAGTGGGGATGGATGATGATTTTAAAATTCACTTCGTTCATAATAAAATCAATCATGTCAAAACTATCAAATTATATTTCAGAGACAAAGGAAGAGATGAAACACGTCAGCTGGCCAACAAAAAAACAAACTTTAATGTTTACTATACTTGTGATTTTTATTTCAATCGGAGTAGCAGCATACTTGGGAGTTTTTGACTTTTTATTCCAGTTAGGACTTAAGAGCATTATATAAAATTATAATATGGCAAAACAAACAATAGAAAGTGGAAGACATTGGTATGCTATCCATACATATGCAGGTTATGAAAATGCAGTTGCAAGAAATCTAAAACAAAGAATAGATTCTTTGAACATGAACGACAAAATTTTCAATGTCGTTGTTCCTGTTGAGAAGAAAATAAAAATAAAAGGAAATAAAAGAGTTGAGGAAGAGGAAAAGATATATCCAGGTTATATTTTAGTAGATATGATAGTCACAGATGAATCATGGTTCGTAGTTAGAAATACACCAAGAGTTACAGGATTTGTTGGGACAGGAGTTCACCCAGTACCACTTTCACAAAAAGAGGTAGATTTTTTCCTAGGAAATATGGATGTGAACAAAGTGTCTCATGCTGTAGATTTCGTTACTGGAGATACAGTAAAAATAGTAGATGGACCATTCAAAGATCTTGAGGGTAAAATAAGTGAAATAGATGGAGAAAAAGGTAAAGCAAGAGTAATGGTGCTTATGTTTGGAAGAGAAACATCAGTAGAATTAGACCTTTTACAGATTCGCAAAGCGTAGTTTGTTTCTTTACTTTTCAGATTATATTTGATAAGTTAGACAAGCCTCTGATTAACTAAATAACAAAAAAATGGCAAAGAAAATACTAAAAAAATTAAAACTTCAAATTCCAGCAGGAAAAGCTACACCAGCTCCACCTATTGGACCAGCTCTTGGACAGGCAGGTATAAACATTGGTGATTTCGTCAACAAGTTTAATACTGCTACAAAATCACAAATAGGAGATACATTACCTGTAGTTATTACAGTTTATGAAGATAGATCTTATGATTTTATCTTAAAGACTCCGCCAACCGCTGGAATGATATTGAAAGCTATTGGAAAGGAGAAAGGTTCTGGAAAGCCAAATACAGATAAAGTTGGAACCATAACAAAGGCCCAAATCAAAGCGATTGCTGAAAAGAAAATGGTAGATATGAACGCAAATGATATAAATGCAGCAATGAAAATGGTAGAAGGAGCAGCAAGAAGTATGGGTGTTGATGTAAAATAGTTAAAATATAAAAATACAAAAAGGCGGGCCGTAAAGGCCCGCCTTTTTGATTGTATTTCTTTTTAAAAGTTATAAAATTGTAGTTATGGAAAATGCCAAACACACAAGGCCAAGTTGGGATGAATATTTTATGAATATTGCTCATACAGTTGGAGAGCGTGCAACTTGTGATCGTGGCAGGACGGGCTGTGTGATAGTAAAAGATAAACATATTATTTCTACCGGATATGTTGGAGCACCCGCTGGGTGTGAGAGTTGTGATGATTCAGGCCATGAGATGAATACTGTTATTCATGAAGATGAATCTCAAACTAGACACTGCATAAGAACCACTCATAATGAACAAAATGCTATTTGTCAGGCAGCCAGATTTGGTGTTAGTACTGATGGCTCAACTTTATATTGTATGATGACTCCTTGTTATACATGCGCAAAATTAATAATAAATGCGGGCATAAAGAGAGTAGTAGCTGAGAAAGATTATCATGCGGGAACACGAAGCAAAGAAATTCTTAAAGAAGCTGGGGTGAAATATGAATTGTTAAATGAAGAAACAATTACTTATTCTGATATGAAATAAATATGTCAAAAATAATTATTGGTCTTGTTGGACAAGTTGCGTGTGGGAAAGAAGCTGTAAAAAAATATATAGCTCAAAAATACAATACAGAAGATTGTAAATTTTCCAATCCGTTAAGAGATGTTGTAAGAAGATTGGATATTACTGAAAGTAGAGAAAACCTTCAGAAACTCTCTACAATATTGCGTGGAAGTTTTGGCGAAGATATACTAGCGAAAGTTATTGCCATTGATGCATCAAAATTAAAAGCAGAAATTGTGATAATAGATGGGGTAAGAAGAATGGCAGATATAAAATTTCTGAAAGATTTACCAAACTTCTACCTTATAAAAGTTGATGCAGATGAAAAAACTAGATACGAAAGAATGAAAGCAAGGAATGAAAATGCGGGAGATTCTGGAAAAACATTTGAACAATTTTTAACTGATCAGAATAATGAAGCTGAAAAAGAAATACCCATTGTTATGGATTTTGCAAAAATAAGTATAGATAATAATGGCACCTTGGAAGAATTATATTCTAAAGCTGATAGAATAATTGCTGAAATTTTGTCTAAATATTAATAATTTTCTTCTTGCTTTTTACCTTGATAAGAATTATCCTTAAGCTAGGAAAGTTCTCAAAAAATATGGAGGTGATATATGCAGTCCAGTAAAAAATGGATTTTTATCGCGTTAGAAGGGGTAGACAAATCGGGTAAATCTACTGTGTGGAAAAAGCTCAAGGAGGAGTATGGAGATTCTTTTGTTTTCACTAAAGAACCAGGAGGTTCTGATTGCGGAAAAGAAATAAGAAGAATGGTTTTAGAGCTACCATACACAGATCAGATGGATGAAACAGCACGTATGTTTCTTTTTTGGGCCGACCGCAGGATTCATATGTTGAATGTAATTATTCCGGCCCTTGATGCTGGTAAAATTGTAATTACAGACAGATTTGATGGTTCAACATATGCATACCAGGTTTTCAAAAAGGGGGATGAAGAACTCAAAAAACATTTTTGGTTGAGCCGAGATTTGACTGTCGGTGATTATAAACCAAATTTGTATCTTTTGTTTGATACTCTTCCTCAAACGTCTATTGCAAGGAGTAATAAACCAGGAGAGAAACAGAATCATTATGACAAAAGCAAGTTGGACGAACTTGAAAAAAGGCGTGATGGATTCTGGGAATTTACAAAGCATGTTCCACACGAAGTCATTATTACGGAACAGCCAGAATCACAGGTTTATTTTGAAGCAAAAACGATAATAGATAAATATATTGCCAAAAGAAGAGGCTCGGAGTAATCCGAGCCTTTTTTATTTAAAATATAGTAGAATAGATATATGAAACTTAAAATTAAGAAACTTCACACAGATGCAAAAGTTCCAAACTATGCCCATTATGATGATGCAGGGTTTGATTTGTTTTCTGTAGAAAATATTATTTTAAAAGCTGGAATGCGAGCTATGATACCAACAGGAATAGCTATGGAAATTCCTGAAGGTTACGTTGGTCTTGTTTGGGATAAGAGCGGGCTTGCAATGAAACACGGAATAAAAACTATTGGTGGGGTTGTTGACTCAGCATACCGTGGCGAGGTAATAATTGGTGTGATGAATCTTGGAAAAGAAGATTATACATTTGAAAAAGGTCATAAAGTTGCGCAGATGATAATTCAGAAAAAAGAATTTGTAGATTTTCTTGAGGTGAGTGAATTGTCTGAGACAAAAAGGGGATCGGGAGGATTTGGAAGTACAGGGAGGTAGCAAAAGATAATATATAGTAGATAATAGAAAATAATAATATAAAGGACGGTTTGCGAAGCAAACCGTCCTTTAATATCTATTCACTAATTTCTTTTTCCTATTATTATATCAATTTCTTTCCAAGATTTTACCCTTATAACATTTGGTGGAAGTTTGTCAGTTTGATTCCATGGATAATCTATTAAGAATGCTTTTCTATTTGACCCAATACATTCTAAAATATTATTTATATCATCTTCTATAAAGATATCTATATCAAGATCGTCGCAAACCTTTTTCTTTGTGATTGTTTGTGTCTTATCTTTTGCAAACTGACTTGTAAAATAAATTCCAGAGAAAATGTTTGGAAAATGTTTATTAATCCAATCCTCAGTTTCTTTTTTGATATCATATGCTCTAGCTGTGATTATAAAAAGCTCATTATTTTTTTTAAGTTTTTTTAAGACCTCTTGTGAGTATGGAAGTGGTTTTGCTTCTTTTGCATAATCTGACCTATGAAATTCATGGACTTCTTTAACCCTATCTTCTCTGGTCTGACCAAGAATTTCCCAGATATTAAAATGTTTTATATCTTTTACATTAAAATTCGTATGATGTATATCATTGTGAAATCTAATTACCTGTTGCATCGATTGGCTTATTGTATCATCTAAATCTATTCCTATTTTCATCCCGTAAAGAAATTTTAATGTTTTGATAATGTCGACAACTTGATCAATTGATTCTACACTTATTCAGTAATATTTTAATTTAGGTTGAATTTCACACGGGACAAGTATTCTTAGAGTTTATCAAAAAATAATATAAAAACTAGTTAAAATTCGCTTTTTATTGAATTTTGCTCTAATATGTGTGGTAATGAAAAAGAAAGAGATAAAACCAAGTATTTGGGATGTCGCTGTTATCGGAGGTGGCCCTGCAGGGCTTATTTCTGCTGGAATTGCTGCTCAAAATGGTACAAAGGTGATTCTCATTGAGAAGAATGAAACCATGGGAAATAAGCTACTTTTGACTGGTGGAGGACGCTGTAATCTTACAAATGTTGAACCAGACGAAAGAAGTTTTGTTTCAAAATATGGAAAGAAGGGAAGTTTTCTTTTTTCTCCACTTTCTGTTTTTGGAGTGCAAGATACGATAAGATTTTTTGAAAAAATTGGTTTAAAAACAAAAGTTGAAGCCGGGTATAGAGTCTTTCCAGAAAGTGGTAGTGCTATGGATGTACTTGGTGTACTTACAAAATTTGGAATGAATAATAAAGTTGAATACATGACGGGAGCAAATGTTATTGGTATAAAAAAAAATCGAGGTAAGATTATTTCAGTTGTTGTTGAAGATGGTTCACCCGAAAAAATTTTGCCTGACGCATTTGCTAAGGCAAATGCAAGAAAAATCTCAGATTTTTCATCAGGCAAAACTTTAGCGGGTAAAGAAATAAAAGCTAAAAATTTTATTCTTGCTACTGGTGGAAAGTCATATCCAGAAACTGGTTCAACAGGAGATGGTTTTAAGTGGTTGAGAGAAATTGGACACAAAGTTGCAGAACCGAACCCTTCCCTTGTTCCTATTAAAGTAAAAGAAAATTGGATTAGTGATTTTGCAGGAATATCTTTAGATAATGTTGGTATATCTATCTGGCAAAATGATAAAAAAGTATTTGGAAAAGTTGGAAGAGTTTTGATTACTCATGATGGTTTTTCTGGCCCAACAATCTTGAATATGAGCAAAGACATCGGCGAATTACTTGCAAATGGTGAAGTTAAAATTGCTATAGATTTTTTCCCAGGAGTAGGACTTGATATTATGAATCAAATGATGATAAAAGCTTTTGAAGGGAATGCTACTAAAAAAATAAAAAATCTTGTTTTTAAAGAAGTCCCAGAAAAAATTTATTTTAAAATATTAGATATTATGGGAATGGATGGAGAATGGCTTGCAAATGAAGTTAAAAAAGCAGAAAGAATGGCAATCATGGATGAATTTAAAAAGTTTGATTTTGTAGTTGAAGGTCTTCATGGATTTGAAAAATCAATTGTTTCAAGTGGTGGTGTAGATTTGTCTGAAGTTGATTTCAAAACAATGCAGTCAAAACTTTATGACAACTTGTATTTGGTAGGGGATATTTTAGATTTTGATAGAAATTCTGGTGGTTACTCATTGCAACTCTGTTGGACGAGTGGTTATATTGCAGGTAAATCGGCTGCTAAAAATATCTAAAAGTCGATATCTAGTTATAAATTAGTGTGCTATGCTTTCTTTAAGTATGAAACCATATTTAATGAACTATTTTTTGTGCGTTATATTTGCGATAGCTTTCTTTTCTATTTTGGGTGCTTTAAAGTGGGTAACACCTAGTTTTTTTTATGTGCCAACGAATATAATCACTATTCTTTCTATACTTTTATTTCCAGGAATTACTAGATTTTTTCTAGATAAGGCGAGAGAGGTTGGAAAATATTCTAAAAATAAAGCTCTAGCATTAAGAATGCTTTCTTATGTTTTTTTTGTTCCTTTTATTTTATATTTTACTTATATTTTAATTAGTAAATGGAGTTTTTAAATATGTGTTTGACAATATCTTTGCTAGAGGTAGTATCTGATATAGAGAAAGCACACTAATATAAAGGAGGAAAATATTTTATGGTATTTCCAAATTTAATTGAAGCAGTAAGTTCATTTTTCAAGAAAAAGTGTATTTGTCCTAAGACATGTGACTGCCAGAATCCGCCACCGAATAACTGGAATGGCAAATCGGGAGTTTATCACATCAGTAATGGATGCCCCGTGCATAATGTTTCCCCCGATCCTGATCCCGATTGCGAAGCGACAGTTCATGGGTGAATAAAAACCGGAGATTTGATCTCCGGTTTTTAATTGTGTTTTAGAATTTATTGTTTACACCTCCTATTGGATAAAGTTTTTCATCTATTACTCTTATAAAACAAGTTGTTGTAGCTTTGTGGAACCAATTTTCATTATCTGAACCATATGGATATGGAGTAGAAACCCTTTTGCCTGTTATAGAATTTAATGTAGTAGTTGCTACTGTTTTAAAATCTGCACAAAGTTGGAAACTATTTTTTGAAATTTTCTTGTATCCATAATTGGCTTGTGTTTCAGGATCTGTTGGTAATGTAAAGCCACTGATAGGATCTTTTAGGGCCTCTAAACTTGTAGGTACTGTACCTTTGTTTTGCCATTGTGAATAAACTATCTGACTTTGAATATTATTCAAGTCGTTTACTCTTTGGTCGTCAAGTTGTTTTGCTTTTTGTTTTGCTGGAGAACCGATTATTACTATCCCGTAAATTACAGCAGAAAGTATCACCACAGAAATTATTCCTATAGAGATTTTCATCCATTTTGCAATTTCAAAAGAAGTTCTTTTTAGGTCTGCAAAAGTAAACTTGAATATTGTGACAGCCACAGCTAGGACGAACAAGACTTTCAAGAAAAATCTTAATGTTAAATCTTCAGCACCTAGGAGTCTATATAAAAGAGTTGAAAGGTCTATTGCTACTGTTAGTCCAGAAATAAAAAGGGTTAGATAAATCATCCATCTTCTGACCCACATATCTTTTTTCTCTGGGTTTGCTTTCAAATCTTTATTTGCAATAAGCCCAATATAAATAAAAGCAGGGAAGAATATTATAAGTGCAGCCAAACTTCCACGGATTGAATAATCAATATTTCCGGCGTATTCTCCGGCTAGTGGAAATAGTTTTTCAATAATTTGAAATATGAGCATTAAGAAACTGACTGAACTCACATAAAGTCCTATGATTACTCCTAGATATAGGAAGAAATCTTTTGCTGTTGTTTTTTGATTCATTCTTAATATTGTTAAATTGATAATGGATTTATTATACCACGACTGGCTTTATGTTGATACTTGCTTATGTTAATATTACTTTGTGATTAAAAACATACTAGAAAATTCAATAAAGACCGCGCTTTGGTCTCTCAAGATAGATGAAAAGAAAGTTTCTAAGATAAATTTGGAACATCCAGAGGAACTATCTCATGGAGATTATTCTTGTAATATCGCGATGATTCTTGCAAAACAAGTTGCTCAAAATCCGCGAGAACTTGCAGAAAAGATTGTTGCAGAAATAAATGAAAGAAAACCAGAAGAGATTTCAAGAGTAGAAGTTGCCGGTCCCGGATTTATAAACTTTTATTTGTCTTCTGAATTTTTTGTTAATGAAAGTAAAGAAATACTTTGTGACTGTAATGATTTTGGTAGAAGCAAGATTGGAGAAGGAAAGAAGGTAGTTGTTGAATATTCTTCTCCGAACATCGCAAAGCCATTTACTATTGGGCACTTGCGCTCAACTGTTATAGGCGATGCCATTGCAAACATTTTAGATTACTCAGGATATAAAGTAATCCGTGACAATCACTTGGGAGATTGGGGAACACAGTTTGGTAAGCTTATTGTAGCTATAAAAACTTGGTCATCACTTGATAAAATAAAAAAATCAAAACAACCTATAAAAGATTTGGTAGATTTGTATGTAAAATTTCATGATGAAGCAGAAAAAGATTTAGCTTTAGATAATGAGGCTCGAGATTGGTTTACAAAGCTTGAAAAAAATAATAAAGAAGCAAAAAATATATGGAATGTATGTGTAAAGCTTTCAATGAAAGAATTTGAAAAAATATATAAACGCCTTGGGGTAAAATTTGATACTGCATATGGTGAAAGTTACTTTGAAAAGAAAATGCAAGAGGTTTTGAAAGATATAAATAAACTAAATCTTGCAAAGGAGAGTGAAGGAGCATACCTGGTATTTTTCAAAGATGATAAATATCCTCCGATGATGCTTTTGAAAAAAGATGGCTCAACAATATATGCTCTTCGTGATTTAGCTACGGATAAATTTAGAAAGGAGAAGTATGGAAAAGATGTCGTAATCATAAATGAAGTTGGAATGGAACAGAGTTTGCACTTCGAACAGATTTTTGAGACGGAAAGATTGCTTGGATATTCAAATGGTGCAGACAGAATACATGTTAAACATGGTTTTTATCGTTTTCCAGAAGGTAAGATGAGTACGAGAAAGGGAAATGGTATCTGGCTAGATGAAGTTCTTGATGAAGCAGTCGTAAAAGCTGCAGCGTTTGATAAAAATACAGCAGAGGTAGTTGGAATCGGTGCAATAAAGTTTAACGATCTAAAAAGAGAAAGTTCAAAAGATATAATTTTTAATTGGGATGAGATATTAAACTTGAAAGGGGATTCAGGACCATATTTACAATATTCATATGCCCGTGCGAAATCTATTTTGAGAAAAGCTAAAGAGGATGGTGTAAAAGCTAAAGTTAACCCCAGTCAAATGAAAAGCCAATTTGACGGGGCGAGTATTACAATACTCGAAAAATTACTTTATAGATTTCCTGAGGTTGTGGAAAGGGCAGGAGCTGAATATTCACCACACTACATTGCAACTTATCTTATTGAGCTTGCCTCATCATTTAATAATTTTTACGGACAAGGAAAGATTGTAGATAAAACAGATGCAAATTCCCCATACAAAGTTGCACTTACAGAAGCTTTCTCAATTGTTTTGAAAAATGGACTTAATCTTTTGGGTATTTCCGCTCCAGAAAAAATGTGATATATTGATAGAAGAAAATAAAAGGAGGTCATGTTATGGGTATGAAAAGAAAAGAAATTGTTCTTTCGTGCGATGAGTGCTCGGGATGTGGTGGATGCTGCAAAAGAGGCGGAAGACATGGGCCGAAATAGTTATTGGGCGGATGTGAAGCATCCGCCCTTCCCTTTTTCCATTTAATTGATAACATATAATAATATGACTGAAAATAGTAAAGAAAAGCTTGTACTAAAAAATAAAGTTGCCGAAAGAGAAGAAGAAATATTAAAATTTTGGCAAGAAAAAGAAATTTTCAAAAAAACTTTAGAAAAACCAGCTCCAAATGGTGAATTTGTATTTTATGATGGGCCTCCTTTTGCAACAGGGCTTCCACACTTTGGTCATATTTTGCCCGGAACAATGAAAGATTATATGGGTAGATATGAGACCATGAAAGGTAAGCATGTCTCTAGGAGATGGGGTTGGGATACACACGGTCTTCCTATAGAAAATATTGTTGAAAAAGAGATGGGTTTCAAATCTAAGAAAGACATTGAGGATTTTGGTCTTGAAGAATTTAATGATATTGCAAGAAGCAAGGTTTTTACATATGTAGATGAATGGAAAAAAATAGTTCCAAGGCTTGGACGCTTTGTTGATATGGAAAATGATTACAGAACTCTAAACCCATCTTATACAGAAACTGTTTGGTGGATTTTCAAGGAATTACATAAAAAAGGTTTAGTTTATGAAGGTTTTAAATCTATGCATCTTTGTCCTCATTGTGGAACAACCCTTTCCAATTTTGAAGTTGGACAAGGATATAAAGATATCACTGATATTTCTGTTACGGTCAAATTTGAGCTTGTAGATGAGCCAGGAACATATTTCCTTGCTTGGACCACAACACCATGGACACTTCCTGGAAACGTGGCTCTTGCAGTAAATCCAGATATTGATTATGTAAAAATAAAAGTAGGTAATATTAAATTAATTTTAGCTGAATTAAGACTTTCAGTAATTAAAGAGCCTTATGATATTGTAGAAAAAGTAGAAGGTAATGCTTTGGTTGGTTTGTCATATAAACCTATCTTTGATTATTATAATAATGATGATTTAAAGAATAAAGAGAACGGTTTTAAAGTTTATGACGCAGCTTTTGTAACAACAGAAGATGGTACGGGTATAGTTCATATTGCCCCTGCATTTGGAGAAGATGATATGAATCTTGGCAAAGAAAAAAAGTTGCCATTTATACAACATGTAACAGTTGATGGAAGATTTAAAACCGAAGTCGAAGATTTTGCTGGTCAAAAAGTAAAGCCGATAGAAAATTCGCAACTTGCAGATATTGAAATAATAAAATATTTAGCTGGAAAAGGAACACTTTATGCAAAAGAAAAATTTATACACTCATACCCACATTGTTATAGGTGTGACACTCCACTTTTAAACTACGCAGCAAGTTCCTGGTTTGTAGAAGTAACAAAATTTAAGGATAAACTTGTAGAAGCAAATAAAAAAATAAAGTGGGTTCCAAAAGAAGTTGGAGAAGGGAGATTTGGTAAGTTGCTTGAAGGAGCTCCAGATTGGGCTATTTCAAGAAGCAGATTTTGGGGTGCACCTCTTCCAGTATGGAAATGTTCTTGTTGTCCAGTAAAAGAATTTATTGGTTCAATAGATGAAATAAAAGAAAGAACAAAAAGCACAAATAAATTTTTGGTAGTTAGACATGGAGAAGCCAAAAGTAATGTATTGGATATTCTCAGTTCAAATCCAAAGACTGTGAATCATCTTACAGAAAAAGGAAGAGAACAAGCTGTGGAAGCTTCAAAAAATCTTAAAGATAAAGTGGATATTATTTACTGTTCTCCTTTTATGAGAACAAAAGAAACTGCAGATATAATTGCTGAAAATATTGGATATCCTAAAGACAAAATTCTTTATGATGATAGACTTCATGAAATAAATGGAGGAGAAATGGATGGAAGACCTGATCCGGAATATCAAGCATTTTTTACGAATAGGAAAGAAAAATTCTTTAGATCTCCAAAAGGCGGAGAAACATATACAGATGCAAAAAAGAGAATGACAGATTTTTTGTATGATATAGATAAAAAATATGAAGGAAAAAATATTTTGATTGTTTCCCATAATACTCCAATATGGCTAATGTTTTCAGGCGCACTCGGGCTTAATAGAGAACAAACGCTTGCGACAAGAGTAGCTGGTACCCCTTTTATTCACAATTCGGAAATAAAAGAAATTCCTTTTGCACCAATTCCGCATAACAGAGAATATGAACTTGATATGCATAGACCTTTCATTGATGAAATTACTTTGAAATGTCCTTGTGGGGGAGATATGAAAAGAATTCCTGAAGTATTTGATTGCTGGTTTGAGTCAGGTTCTATGCCTTACGCTCAAGTTCATTATCCTTTTGAAAATTTAGACAAATTTAATCCAGAAAAAGGAATTGGTTTTCCAGCAGATTTTATTGCAGAAGGGGTTGATCAGACAAGAGGCTGGTTTAATTCATTGTTAATTATTGGAATAGCACTATTTGATAAATCTCCATATAAAAGCGTTGCAACAAACGGCATACTTCTTGCTGAGGATGGACAAAAAATGTCAAAACATTTGAAGAATTATTCCGATCCTATGGGGGTTGTTGATATGTATAGTGCTGATGCAATGAGATATTATCTTTTATCTTCTTCAGCGACTAGAGCAGAAGACCTAAAATTTTCAAATAAGGGCGTTGATGAAGTTTTGAAGAAAATAATTATGAGATTACAAAATGTTTATACATTCTTTGAAATGTATGGAGGTTTTGATTTAGATTTGACAAAAAAGGATGAATACAAAAAACCAAAAAATATTTTGGATAAATGGATTCTCGCAAGATTGAAAGAGACTGCAACTCAAATAACAAAAGCTACTGATGGGCATGAGTTTGATCGTGCAACTAGACCTATTGGAGACTTTGTTGATGACCTTTCCACATGGTATTTGAGAAGATCTCGCGATAGATTCAAGTCTGAAGATGTCCCCGATAGAAATTCTGCGATGTTCACTACGAGGACTGTAATATTAGAGTTTTCAAAACTTTTGGCACCGGGAATGCCTTTCTTGGCTGAAGATTTATATTTAAAAATCACTGGAGGAATGGAAAAGGAGAGTGTACATTTGGAAAATTGGACAGAAGAATTTGTTGGAGAACTTTCTGCTGAAGAAACTGAAGTTTTAGAAAAAATGAGAGAAACGAGAATCATAGTTTCTGTCGGACTTGAGGCTCGCGCAAAAGCAGGTATAAAAGTCAGACAGCCTCTTGCTAGCTTGAAAGTTAAAAGTGTGAAGCTTATGGGCAGTGAAGAATATTTGGAACCCATTAAAGATGAAGTAAATGTTAAAGAAGTAATTTTTGAAGAAATGATTGCTGGAGATGTGGAACTCGATACTGTTCTTACAGAAAGATTGAAAGATGAAGGTGCAAGCAGAGATATTATAAGGGCAATACAGGAAATGAGAAAAAATAAAAAACTAAATCCGTCTGATCAAGTTGAACTTTTTGTTGAAACGAGCGATGATGGAAAAGAATTGATAAATAAGTTCTATAATGAAATTTCAAAAGTTGCTGGACTAAAATCGATATCTTTCAAAGAGTTTAAAGAAGGGGAAGTAGTTGAATTGGAAACTATGAAGTTTAAAATTCATATAAAATAAAAGAAAAAGAGCGGCGCCGTAGGCGCCGCTCTTTTTCTTTTGACAATATTTGCTTCCGACTCTAGACTAGTTGTATGCATCACATTTATACTACCAAAGCTATAATCATAAAAAGTGTTCCTATTGGAGAGGCAAATAAATATTACTTTTTACTTACAGAAGATTTAGGCTTTGTAAGGGCTAGTGCACAGAGTGTTCGCTTGGAAAAATCAAAGTTGAAAGGGCACTTGCAGGATTTTTGTTTTATTGAAGTATCTCTGGTAAAAGGAAAAGATATTTGGCGTATTATAGGTGTTGAAACTATACAGTCTGGGTATTTTATAAATAATATAAATAAACTTGTCGCAATTAAAAATATATTTTCTTTGCTTCTCAGATTGCTTCATGGGGAGGAAAAAAATGAGCTTCTTTTTAATAGTATTAAGTCTTTTTATGATTTTTTGCTAAAGGATGAATTGTCACAAAATAATATAAAAAATCTAGAAACAATCACGGTACTCAGAATCTTATATCATCTAGGCTATTTTAAAAAGTCTTTTGATTTGTCTGATTATGTTATGGACGATAAATTATCAATAGAGATATTAGATTTATTTGAATCAAAGAATAAAATTGCAATTTTGGATATAAATAATGCGCTTAATGAAACCCATTTGTAATAGTATTTCTACCGCAATAACAATATGATATAATGTTATTCACATTTATGTATAATCCAAACGAGAAAAAAGACAATATAGATAAAATACAAGAATCTCTTTATTCTAAAACTACGGATGGAATCTTTCTAAAAAGGAGACATTCTTTACAAGATAAAACTAGTACAGGTACGCCTACTGCTTGGAATGTGGAAGAAGAAAAAGCAGAAAGTTCTTTCCAACTTCCTTACACTAAAATATTTTTAGGAGCTTTTATATTTTTTATTTTAGCTCTTGGTTTTGCTTTTTCAAAATTCTTTTTTGGAGCTAACGTCGTGTCTGGTGATAATATAAATATATTGGTTAGTGGTCCTGTTTCTATAGCCGGTGGGGAAGAATTACCTTTAGACATAGAAGTAAAAAACAATAATAATATAGATTTAAAAGTTGTGGATTTGCGCATAGAATTTCCAGACGGTACAAAAAGTGCGACTGACCAATCTGTTGACATGAAAAGGTTCAATGAAGTTTTAGGAGACATAAGTATAGGTAAAAGTGTTAAGCGTTTAGTAAAAGCGGTTCTTTATGGAGAAGAAAATTCTCAAAAGACTATAAAAATAACTGTGGAGTATAGGGTTACTGGTTCCAGCGCAGTTTTTAGTAAAGTAAAAGATTTTAATGTTCTAATTTCTTCTTCACCTGTAAATATAAAAGTGAGCGGACCAACTGAAATAAATTCAAATCAGCTGGTTGATTTTTCAGTAGATATTAACTCAAATTCAGTGAATATTGTTAAAAATCTAATATTGAAAGTAGATTATCCTTTTGGTTTTACTTTATCTTCTTCTAATCCAAAGTCATCAGGTTCTTTTGGTAGCGTTTTTGCTATCGGAGATTTGGCTCCGGGTGCAAAGAGAACCGTAAGAATTTCAGGTACTATTCAGGGACAAGATGGAGAACAGCGAGTATTTAAATTTACAGTTGGTACTCCAAGCAAGGATGACAACACTGTTGTTGGAACACCGCTAGCTTTATATCTGTCCACAGTTTCTATAAGAAAATCTGCTATTGGTCTTGATTTGTCTGTGAATGACCAGTTTGATAAGGAGGTGGCTATTGATACAGGAAGTAAAAATAGAGCAAATATTCTTTGGAAAAATAATTTGACTGAAAAAATTTACGATGTAACCGTAAAGATAAAGATTAGCGGACAAATCTTAAACAAAGAGTCTGTAAATGTTGAAAAAGGTTTTTATAGTTCCTTTGATAACACAATCATTTTTGATAAGAGTACCAACCCATTGCTAAGCATTACAAACCCCGGAGATGAAGGAGATATGCAATTTGATTTTAATGCATTATCACCTTCTACAAAGTCGTCAATTTCTTTTGGCAACTCTGTTATAAAACTTGATATAACTGTTTTAGGTAATAGGGCTGGACTTGATGGAACAGCTGCTCAAGAAATTTTATATTCTGATACAAAAACATTAAAAATATCTTCTGGTCTAAAACTTTTGTCTAGAGGATTCAGAACAGTGGGACCTTTTGAGAACAGTGGACCATTTCCACCTCAAGTCGATAATGAAACGACATATACTATTACTTGGACAGCATCTGACTCATTTAATAATATAAATTCAGCAAGAGTTTCAGCTTTTCTTCCTCCAAATGTAAAATGGACGGGATATACAAGCCCTGATACAGAAAAAATAACTTATGATAAGGGAACAGGAGAAGTCGTGTGGAATATCGGAGATATGAGAGCTGGAGTAGGAGGTAGTTCTCCTTCTAGAGATGTGTCTTTCCAGATTGCTATCACACCATCTATTACACAGTTAGGATCAGAAATAAATTTATTAAATGAAGCTACAATAAGTGGAATAGACGCTTTTTCAGGAGCAAGAGTCGGTGAAGTTAAAAATCCTGTAACGACAAACATTACTTCAGATCCAGAATATGTTGATGATATAGGGATAGTTACTAGATAAAAACTGAGGACTAGCCAAAAAATTAGTTTTAAAGTAGATTAGAATAATAATGAAAAAGGAATCAAACCAAAAAATGGAGAATATAATCTCTCTTTGCAAGAGAAGAGGTTTTATTTTTCAAGGTTCTGAAATATATGGAGGACTAGCTGGTACCTGGGACTATGGTCATTTTGGTGTGGCTCTAAAAAACAATATTAAGGCACTTTGGTGGAGAAAGTTTGTCACAGACCGCGATGATATGTATGGAGTTGATGCAGATATTTTGATGAATCAAAAAGTTTGGCAAGCTACTGGTCATGCTGAAAATTTTTCTGATCCTTTGATAGAATGTAAGAAATGTAAAAAAAGATTTAGAGCTGATAAAATTACTGATGCAAAAAAGTGTCCTGATTGTGGTGGGGTAATGGGTGAACCGAAACAATTTAATATGATGTTTAAAACTCATGTTGGAGCAATAGAGAATACAACATCTATCTCATATCTCAGACCAGAAACTGCTCAAGGTATGTTTGTGAACTACAAAAATGTTATTGATGCTTATCATCCAAAACTTTCCTTTGGTATGGCTCAAGTAGGTAAAGCTTTTAGAAACGAAATTTCACCTGGGGATTTTACTTTTCGTTCAAGAGAGTTTGAACAAATGGAAATTGAATATCTTATTAAACCAGATTCTTGGAAAGAAACTTTTGAACATTTTAGAAAAGAAATGCTTGATTGGACCAAATTGATAGGTTTGAATCAAAAACATGTTCATGAACACGAGATATCAGATGAAGATAGAGCATTTTATTCTAAAAGAACAATAGATTTTGAATTTGATTTTCCTTTTGGACAAGAAGAACTTTACGGTTTAGCTTATAGAACGGATTATGACTTGAAGAGACATTCAGATTTTAGTGGAATCGATTTGAGTTATTTGGATGAAGAAACAAAAGAGAAATTTATTCCTCATTGTATAGAACCATCTTTTGGTTTGGATAGGTCAGCTCTTGCAGTTCTTTCAGATGCTTACACAGAAGATGAGCTTGGAGGAGAAAAAAGAATATATATGAAGTTTGCTCCAATAGTTGCTCCAGTAAAAATTGCAGTATTTCCACTTTTAAAAAATAAACCAAATCTTGTAGAAAAGGCAAAAGAAGTTTACAAAAATTTGAAAAAAGAGTTTGATGCAGTGATGTTTGATGATAATGGAAACATTGGAAAGAGATACAGAAGACAAGATGAAATAGGAACTCCATATTGTGTTACTGTAGATTTTGAAACAATAGAGAAAGATAATATGGTTACAGTAAGAGATAGAGATTCAGGAAACCAAGAAAGAGTAAAAATAGAGGATTTGAATGAGTATTTTGGTAAAAAATTGAAATAACAAAAAGACGAGCAGCACCAAAGGTGCTGCTCGTCTTTTTTTATGATAAAATTGTCATATGAATTACACTAGAAAGAAATTAAAAAACGGAATAAGAATAATCACGGTTCCAATGAAAGATAATCCAACTGTGACGGTGCTTGTACTCATTGAAACAGGCTCTAGCTATGAAAATAAAGAGAACAATGGAATTTCTCATTTTCTTGAGCATATGTGTTTTAAGGGCACTGCAAGAAGACCAAGTTCAGCGGAAATTTCAAAAGAATTAGACAGTATCGGTTCACATTACAATGCGTTTACAAGCATGGAATACACAGGATATTATGCAAAAGCTGAACACAAGAGTTTTGATAAGATTTTGGATGTTGTTTCAGACCTATATTTAAATCCTATTTTTCCGGAAAAAGATATAGAAAAAGAGAAAGGAGTCATAATAGAGGAAATAAATATGTATCAGGATTTGCCTCAAAGCCTTGTTGTGTATGATTTTTTTAATCTACTTTATGGAAATCAGCCAGCGGGCTGGAAGATTATTGGGACAAAAGAAAATGTTCAAAAAATAAACAGAACGGACCTTATTGATTATCGCAGTAAGCATTATGTAGCGTCTGCCACAACAATAATCGTTGCAGGGAAGATTGATGAAAAGTCAGTAACAAAAAAAATAGTAAAAACTTTCAAAGATGTTGGAACTTGGAAAAAAGATTTTAAAGAAAAAGTTGTTGAACATCAAAAAATACCACAAGTATCTTTATCCAATAAATTCCCAGATCAAACCCATATGATTTTGGGTGTTCGCACATTTAATACCTACAATAAATATAATTCTATAATAAGAGTTATGAATTCTGTATTGTCTGGCGGAATGAGTTCAAGATTGTTCCAAAAAATGAGAGATGAACTAGGACTTTGTTATTATGTAGGTTCAGACAACGACACTTTTACTGACCATGGATTTTTTGCAGTTTCTGCCGGAGTAGATACAAAAAGAATAAAAGAGGCCATTTCAGCAATTTTGAAAGAAATGAACAAACTTAAAACTACTTTAGTAAAACCTGAAGAATTAAATAAGGCAAAACAATATCTGATAGGTAATTTAAATCTTGGATTAGAATCTTCCGATTCTCTAGCAAGTTTCTTAGGAGAGCAGGAAATTTTAAGGAAAGATTTAAAAACAGACGCGGATATAATAAAAGAAATTAAAGCTGTTACTGCAGAAGAAATAAAATTTGTAGCTGAAAGAATCTTTAAGGATTCTGGCCTAAATTTGGCCATAGTGGGGAAGTTCAAAGATGAAAAAGAATTTAGAGATATTCTACACTTCTAAATTAGGCTGTTTTTGTTGCAATAAGGCTAGTATTATGATAGGATTTCGCCTATGAGTAAAAAGGCAAAAGTTGCAAAAAATAGCGAAGAAAAGATATACGAAGTCGGATATCATATTGTTTCCTCTGTATCAGAAGAGAATATTCCATCTGAAGTAGAGAAAATCAAAGGATATTTAGCTAAAGAAAAAGCAATTATTATTTCTGAAGAAGCTCCAAAGCTTAGACCTTTGGCATATTCTATTAAAAAAGCTTCTGGCGGTTCATACAAAGTATATGACAAAGCTTATTTTGGTTTTATAAAATTTGAACTTGGTGAAGATGGAGATATCAGAAATATTGATTTGTCTATGAAGAATAATGAATCAGTATTAAGATATTTGGTTATCAAAACTGTCAGAGAGAACACTATGTATTCTCCAAAGATTACTATTTTCTCAGATAAAGATGCAAAAATAAAAACAACATTTAAAGAAGACAAAATTATAAAAGGAGAAAAGACAGCAACTGCAGAAGAAATCGATAAATCAATCGATGCACTCGTTGCAGATGAAGTAATATAATATCAACTATGTATTTAAACAAAGCATTTTTATTTGGAAATTTAACAAGAGACCCAGAATTGAAGTCTCTTCCGTCTGGTATTAAAGTTGTTTCATTTGGTCTTGCTACAAACAGGACATGGAAAGATAAAAATGGGGTCAAACAAGAGAGCACAAGTTTTCATAACATAGTGGCTTTTGGTAGAACAGCAGAAGTAATGGCTCAATATTTAAAAAAGGGAAGCAGTGTTTTTGTAGAAGGAAGAATTGAAACAAGAAGCTGGGATGACAAAAATGATGGAACAAAGAAATATAGAACAGAGATAATAGTTGATAATTTTCAGTTTGGACCAAGTACAGGAGGACCAAGAACTGAGGGTTCACCAAAGACTCATAAAGAGGAAGCACCAGTAGCAAAAGGAAAGCAGATGGACACAATAGAATATCCAACAGAAGAAATTAATCCAGAAGACATACCATTCTAAAAAGTCTAAAAGTTGAAAGTCAAAAGTTATAAAGTAAATACAATTTAAATACAATAAAATTATGAAACAATGTTTTTTTTCACAAAATAATATAAAGTATGTAGATTACAAAGATATAGAGCTCTTGAAGAAATTTTTGAATCCACACGCAAGAGTACAAGGCAAGAAAAAGACCTGTGTAAGAGCAAGAAGCCAAAGACAGCTTGCAGAAGCTATCAAGAGAGCAAGATTTATGGCACTTTTGCCGTTTGTTGCTAGGTAATTTTATGGCTATATTAGACTACAGTGAAGCAGTAGAAAGAAAAATCATTCTTTATGAGGGTGCACCTTATGAAGTTTTGCATTCCCATGTTTTTAGAAAACAACAGAGAAAGCCGGTAAATGCTACAAAACTAAAGAACCTTATTACAGGTAAAATTACCGAAGTTTCTTTTCACCAGTCAGAAAAGATTGAAGAAGCAGATATTGCATACAAAGATGCAAAGTTTCTTTACAAAAGCAAAGGTGAGCTTTGGTTTTGTGAACCAACTAATCCAGCAAATAGATTTAAGCTTGATGGGGAAATGATTGGCAACCCAGCAAACTTTATGAAAGCTAATTCTCTTGTTGAGACAATGATTTTTAATGAAAAAGTTATAGGAGTAAAACTTCCAATCAAAGTAGATTTGAAAGTAACAGAAGCTCCACCGGCAGTAAAGGGAGATACATCAAGTGGTGGACAGAAACAAATCACTCTTGAGACAGGAGCAATTATAAATGCACCCTTATTTATTACAGACGGAGAAATAATTACAGTAAACACAGAAACAGGGGATTATGTAGGAAGAGCTGGTAAAAATAATTAAAATAATAAAAAGCGGCGCCTATGGCGCCGCTTTTTATTATTGTTTATATTTCTTTTAGCTTAGCTCTAATTACTTTCAATATCTCATTTGAAACTTTTGTATTCTCCTTCAAGAAAGTTCTTGCAGAGTCATATCCACGGCCGATTTTTTCTCCATTGTATTCATATGAAGAACCTGATTTTTTAATAATTTCCATTTTTTCTCCGAGAGCCAATATTTCTCCTTCCTTTGAGATACCTTCATTGTACATAAGATCAAACTCAGTTTGTTTGAATGGGGCAGCGACTTTATTTTTTACAACCTTCACTCTGATACGTCCGCCCATTATTTCGTCACCTTTCTTTATTTGAGCGATTCTTCTTATATCAAGTCTGACAGAGGTGTAGAACTTTAAAGCTTTTCCTCCAGGAGTTGTTTCTGGGTTACCAAACATCATTCCAATCTGCATTCTGATTTGGTTGATGAAGATAACTATCGTTTTTGACTTAGCGACTATTGCTGTGAGTTTTCGAAGCGCCTGTGACATGAGACGCGCCTGTTTACCTACGTGATATGCACCCATATCGCCCTCAATTTCGTCTTTGGGTGTAAGCGCAGCGACAGAGTCTACTACTATGATGTCTATTTTTCCTGAGCGAACTAAGCTGTCTACAATGTCTAAAGCTTGCTCTCCATTGTCTGGTTGAGATATTAAAAGCTGGTCAATTTTTACTCCAAGCTTTTTTGCATATTCAGGATCCATGGCATGTTCAGCATCAATGTATGCACAAACTCCACACATTTTTTGTGCTTCAGCTACTGCATGAAGGGCGAGAGTGGTCTTTCCAGAAGATTCGGGACCAAAGATTTCAATTATTCTTCCACGAGGAAGTCCTCCGACTCCAAGTGCGGCATCAAGACCAATAGAGCCAGTAGGAATGACATTTATGTTGAGACGAGGTTTATCTCCGAGCATCATAATAGAATCATCACCGAATTTGGTTTTGATTTCATCAATAGCATCTTCTATTTTGCTTTCTCTTTTTTCAGCTTTTGACTTCGTTGTTTCTTCTGTAGTTTCCTCACATGAGATTTCTGCCTCTTCACCTGTCACTTTCTTCTCCTTTGTCTTTTTTACCATTGTTTAATTTATTAAAACTTATAAAATATATTTCATTAAAATTATATCATATCTGTTGCTTTTATTGTATTTTGCATTTTCACTAACGAGCGAGGTTATACATTTTCAAAATATTGCGCAGGCTGACGAGCCGAGCGTAGTAAATTTTCAGCAGAAAATTATACGTGTTTTGAAAAGGCATAACCGAGCGAGTCTTTATTTATAAATAACTTCAATTATTTTTTCTGTATTTCTGCCGAATTTATCACTTGCCTTTATTGTAATTACATTATATCCGTATGAAAGCAACACCTCTTCCTTAAAATTTCCTTGTTCATCTATAAAGATTTTTCTGTCATTTAAGCTGATACTGTTTATATTCTTGGCAATTCCCGATACCTCAGTTAATGAATTTGATATCAATGACCCATTTTGGGGGGAGAGAACTTCTATTCTTGGTCCAAATATTATTCTTTGTATTTCATAAGCAGTATAACCAAAAATAAATAATATAATTGCAGAGATAAGAATTATTTGCAGTAATTTCCTTGTTGTGTGCCGGTCAGTCATGGCTGATTTTTAATGAACGAAGTGAATGTAAAAATCGCCACCCAGTCAAATAAGGTTTGAGTGCTTTTTGAAAATTTGTGTTAATTGCTGATTTTATGTTATTCATAATTTTGGTCTATTCTTCACCTGCTCAAACCTTAGAATTAATTTTTATTAAAAAATTAATTCTATTTGACGGGGTATGTAAAAATATAGTCACTTTGTTCCTTATTTTTATATATAGTCTCCATCTTTATGCATTTCATCCACCTTTTCTTCTTCTTCAGATTTTTCTATATTTTCTCCATTTCCAATAACTTCTCTTGCTTTTGCTCCGTCGCCTGGCCCTATAACCCCTCTCTGTTCTAACAAATCTATTAGCCTAGCTGCACGTGAGTATCCAACTCTAAGTTTTCTTTGTATATATGAAGTTGATGCTTTTCCTGCTTGTATAACTTCTGCTTTTGCTTGTTCATATAATTCATCTCCACCATCATCTTCTAAATCATTGAATATTCCAACTCCTCCACTTTCATCACTTCCACCTTTAGCTACTTCAGCTAGGTCTATCTCACCTCCAATGAGTTCATCTCTATATGCATCTGCTAGATATTTAACTACATCCTTAACTTCTTTTTCTGAAACGAAGGCAGATTGGATTCTAACTGGTTTATTCATTTCACCTCCTATGTAGAGCATATCTCCCGCACCTAGGAGTTTTTCAGCACCCGGAGTATCTATAATAGTTCTTGAATCTATCTGAGATACAACTTGAAGAGCAATTCTTGAAGGAATGTTTGCTTTAATAATACCCGTAATGACATTAACAGAAGGCCTTTGTGTTGAAATAATAAGGTGAATACCAACAGCTCTGCTCATTTGTGCTAAGCGGACGATACCAGCTTCAAGCTCACGAGGATAGGCCATCATAATATCTGCAAGTTCATCTATGATAATGACAATGTAAGGCATTGGCTCTGGTGCCACGTGTTTTTCAGGATTGTAAGAGCCCTTTTTCTTTAATTCTTCAATCTTAGCTAAGCCGGGTGCGAATACATTCTTATGATATGAATCTATATCTTTTACACAATTAGCCTCTAGTACATCATATCTGCGGTCCATTTCTTTTGTGGCCCATTTCAAGGCTAAGATAGTTTTCTTTGCATCTGTGATAACGGGAGTTAAAAGGTGAGGAATTTTATTATATAAAGTAAGTTCAACTCTTTTTGGGTCAATCATTATCATTCTTAAGTTTTCTGGTGAATTTCTATAAAGGAGGGAAGTAATGATTGCATGAATAGTAACGGATTTACCTGAACCTGTTGCTCCGGCTACAAGTACGTGTGGCATTTTTGCTAGGTTTGCATAGTGCGACTTTCCAGATATTCCTTTTCCAAGAGTCACAAGGAGTGGTTTGTCAGATTTTTGGAATTCGTCAGAACTGAGTAACATTGAGAGTCCAACCGTAGATTTTACTGAGTTTGGTATTTCTATTCCCACGAGCGACTTTCCAGGTATAGGAGCTTCAATACGGAGTGGGTGTGCTGCAAGTGCAAGTGAAAGATCATTTTGCAAACCAATAATTCTAGAAATTTTTACTCCCTCAGCTGGTTTGAGAGCGTATCTTGTAACCGATGGACCAATTGATACCTCATCCATTTCTACGTCTATACCAAAGTTTTGCAAAGTTCTTTTTATAATATTTGCATTTGCTTTTATATCTCCAGAAACAATTCTTCCTTTATCATCTTCAAGTAGTGATAATGGTGGGGGAACATACTTTGTATTACCGACGGCTTTTGGATTGTATTTTATCCCAGACTCATCTTGGTCATCTTTTTTTGCAAATATTATTTTGGACTGTTTTTTGTCCTCCTTTTTTTCCTTTTCTTTCTCAACTTTCTCTTCCTCCTTTTCTTCCTCCTCAGCTTTTTCCCCGATAGCTTTTATATCATCGTCATCATCCTTCTCATCTTTATCTTTTTTCTTCCAGAACATAATAGATTCAACGGTGAGCTTAGTTTCAAATATAATGAGACATGAAATTACAAGAATCGCGATTAAAATAATTACGCTAGCGTAGAAACCGAACCCATTCAAAAGGGGAGTGGAAACTACCCAGCCGAGTTTGCCTCCAGCCGCTTTCCAGTATTCATTTGAAATAAGGTCTATTAGTCCAATTCCAGAGATAAAAAATAATATACCACCAAATAATTTTAATATATCAAATTCCCGTTCCTCTTCTTTAAAAAAAGAAATACTAAGCATAAGGAAAAATAATGGTATTAAATAGTACCCAATACCTAAAAGTATTGAAAGCAAATGAAAAACCTCTTTACCTATAGGTCCTGCATAATTTATAGAAGCAAGGACAAAAATTATTGCTAAAACGAAAAAGGTTACTGTTAAGATGCCTTGTTTGGTTTCGTTCTTTATACTGTCTAAAATATTTTCCTTTTGTGATTTCTTGTTTGCTCTGTCTTTCTTTTTATTTTTTGATGCCATGATACTCACATTATATCAAAAATTTTTTGGAATTTCTTGTGTTTTTATATTCAATTTCAGTAAAGGTTGCCATCTTAAGAGTTTGAAATCAACCTGTTTTTAAGAAACAAGATTTTGAATTTAAAATTGACAATTTAGGGCTATAAAAATACTTCTAAAAAGCTCTTAAAATAGGGGTATTTTGTATCATTGACAGATGTCCTTTATAGTAGTATAATAGCATTTGACATTTAATAAGGGACATAATAAGATTATATCAAGTTGCTCCCTCGTCCTATAATTAAAAAGGACAAATATATAAGACACTTAGAAAATAAAGGACTTTTTCTTATAAGACATCTAATAGACATACATTATGGAAAATCAAAATCAAAACAATATAGTTAAATCAGGAAACCAAAATAATCAACTTGTTAAAGCAGATATTGGTGTCCTTTTTGCTGGTGACTCATATGGTCTATTTGTTTTTCAAAAGACAGATAAGTTGGTCAAAGCAATCTACTTACTTACTGGTCTAATGTCTGAGAAAGAACCGATGAGAGAAAGAGCAAGAACACTTGCAAACAAGATGCTTGAAAATGCTCTAAACATGTCCGATAGAATCTGGGGTGAAGAAACTTATCAAAAGAATCTTTTGTCAGCAATCAGTGAAGTTT
The DNA here is from genome assembly GCA_041656855.1 of Minisyncoccota bacterium. GTDB lineage: Bacteria > Patescibacteriota > Minisyncoccia > Phycocordibacterales > GWA1-40-21 > Bog-1340. Next base: position 69,998 of record JBBACS010000001.1, read on the forward strand.
CAGTTCTTTTTGACATCGCAGAAAATACAAAAATGATGTCAAAAATGAATCATCAGATTATTTCTTCAGAGCTCAAAAAACTAGCTGATTTCATGGTTACTTCTTCAGCAAATTATTCTTCAGCAAAAATTGCTTTTGAACCTAATCTTTTTGATGGCAATTATAACTTCGTTCCAGATCAAACTTTCCAAGCAATGCCCGGTACCATGAATACAAACATTATTAAAAATGATTCTGTAAAGGACACAAATAGTCCTAGTAAAGGACAAGTGGAAACCACAGCAGGGAATACAAAAACTGTTGAGAAAGAAAAAGTGTCTGTTGTAAAAACTTCAACTCCAGTAAAAATAGTAAAGGACAAGAATAACAGATCAGATATTATTCTCTCAATGTTGAAAAGCGGAGTAAAGCTAACAATAAAGGATTTTGCTCAAAATATAAGGGACTGCAGTGAAAAAACAATACAGAGAGAACTCTTGGCTCTAGTTTCAAAAGGAGTTCTAAAAAAAGAAGGAGAAAGAAGATGGTCAAAATATTTTATAGCTAAGTAAAGGACAAAAAATAGCTCGGTTTCCTTTCAGGAAACCGAGCTATTTTTTGTCCTTTACTTTATGTGTGGATTATTTTTTTGAGTGCCCCAAAAAGGGGTAAAAAAATGATAAAAAGGTCATGTATTATTTATTGCCTTTTTGTTTGTAATGTGCAACAATGATTTTGTGGTCAATTTAGTTGCGGTTTTTATTTAAAGCCTTTAATTTGTTAAGAGTTAAGCGCAGTAAGTGAAAGCCTTTTTTAGTTATCCACAGTTGTATATTTTGCTAGATATTCTAACAAGATATATAATGTATGTTGAGGTGTATGTTGCGCGTAAAAACGCTTTATATTTCCTCAGAATTAGGACGCTTTTTTAGGCGCTCTAATCGGGTTAATCTGAAAGGATTGACCCATTACAGAAATACTGATTCGGACTTGCTCAAGTCCATTTGTCAGTGGTCGAGAACTTTGACAATTGAATACGGAAAATTACAGAAATACAGTTTTAGTTATGTCAGCTAATCCAGATTTTTTGTGTCGAACTCATTCACAAAAAAACTTTTGTCTGCTCAAGACAATCGTGTGTATGAGAATATAAAAAATAGGGAATAGTAGAAAGAAAGTCGCACGTGCAATATGTCGGCCGTGTGGTATCCCGAAGTTTTTTGAAAGGTCATTTCAGAAATTTCAATGGGAAAAGAGATGTTCATCAGATTTAAATAAAAAAGTTTTTAGTCGAAACATTTATTTAGCTCGCAAGAGTTCACTGGTGAGAAAATAAAGTTAATTCTTTCCAACGTTATTAGTTTTTATTAGTTATGTTCAGGAAAGTTTTATCTTTTAATTTAAAAATTACAAATAAGATATGAGAAAACAATTAATCGGTGTTTTTGCAGTAATTGCATTGACACTTTCATTAGTGGGCGCCTCAGCATCAGCTTTTACAGCCAGCGATATAGCTGTGCTTAAGGCTATCTTTGGTTCATCACTTACAGCAGCACAAAATGCAGCTCTAGATGCTTTAGCATCTCCAGTCGCATCAACAGTTTCATCATCAGGTTACACTTTCACTAGAAATCTTACATTAGGAAGCACAGGTGCAGATGTTAAAGCATTGCAACAATTTCTTAATGCAAACGGCGCAGTAGTTTCTACTAGCGGTGCAGGTTCTATAGGAAGCGAGTCAACATACTTTGGAACAAAAACAAAAGTAGCTCTTGCAAAATACCAAGCAGCAAATGGTATTGCACCAGCAGTTGGATATTTCGGTTCTATAACAAGAGCTAGAATTTCTTCTGTGGGTGGAACAGCAGTAGTAGGAGGTACAACAGTTATTCCAACAGGAACAGGCCTAGTATTTTCATTAGCACCTACATCACCTTCAACAGGTGCAATAGTTGCTGGTCAATCAATAGCAGACCTAGTTGAATATACCTTTGAAAACCAAACAGCAGCTCCAGTAGTAGTTACAAACGTAACATTACAAAGAGGTGGTGTTTCAAATGATTCTGCTTTGACAAATATTTACCTCTACAATGGTGTAAATAGATTGACAGATTCAGCATCAATTTCATCTGGTAAAATAACATTTAACGCACCAGCAGGACTCTTTACAGTACCAGCAATGTCAAAAATGACAGTTGCAGTAAAAGCAGATATCGTTTCAGGAACAGCATATAATGGACAAACAATCATTATAACTCTTACAAACGTATCAGCTTCAGTACCAGTAGCGGGCTCATTGCCATTATCAGGTGCTTCACAAACAATTTCTTCAGCTACACTTTCAACAGTAGTTGTATCTTCATCTTCACCTGCAGCAAATGCAGCTTTGGATCCACAAACAGACTATGTAATGTGGCAAGGTACAGTTAAGGTTGGAAACAATGATGCTTGGATGAAAGCCTTCTCTTTGAGACAGGTTGGTTCAGTTTCAGTAGGAGATTTGGGTAACTTCAGACTTTATGTTGACGGTATACAAGTTGGTGCCACATTGCTATCTTATGATGCAAGTACTGGCTACCTAACTTTTGACCTTTCAGCAAGCCCAGTTAAGCTTGCAACAGGAAATCGTACAGTTAAACTTATAGGTGATGTTATAGGAGGTTCTCTAAAGACCTTCAGTTTCTCATTGAGACAGGCTTCAGATATTAATATCGTAGATTCACAGTTGAATGTAAATGTATTAGCTACAGCAGAAACACCTGGAGCAGTGGCTATATCTTTCCCATTAACGTCTGGAGAACAAAAAGTATCAACAGGTTCACTTACGGTAACAAAAGTACCAAGTTCACCATCAGGTAATGTTACATTAGCTTCATCAAATGTTTCTCTTGGTTTATTCCAATTGAAAGCATATGGAGAGCCAGTTAAAGTTGAAAGCTTAAAGGTTTCATATGATGGTGTTAATGCAAACTTTGGTGGAGGATTAAGAAACGGTGCTTTGTATGCAAATGGAGCTCAAATAGGAAGCCTTGCAACAATTGGTTCTACAACCGTTACAACATTTAACTTGGGTTCATCTCTTGTAGTATATCCAGGAACACCAGTTATAGTTGATGTAAGAGCAGATATAGTAGCAAATTCTGGAACAGCAATTGCAAACGGTGATGCTTTTACCGTTTCATTGATTGCCGGTTCATCAAATGCAACCCTTCAGAAATCATTAGGAACTGCAAATGTTCCTTCTTCAAATGTAGGTGCTAATCAAATTACAGTAGCTCAAGGTACATTAGCTTTGACAAAAGTTACTGGTTATGCAAATCAATCAGCTATAGTTCCTCAAACAGCTATGAAGATTGGTTCATACTCAATGACAGCTGGAAACACAGAAGGCCTAAATATCAACACAATAACAGTTAGTTTGCTTGGTACAGGTGCTTCTTCAACAGCAACAACAACACAGATTACTGATTTATACTTCACTTATAATGATGGTATATCAGCAGAAAAAGTATCAGTTAATAAACAAACAGTAGTAAATGGAGATAATGATTTCCAAGTAAACTACGTATTGCCTGTTAATAAAACAGCAACAATAAATGTTTACGCTACATTAGCTAATACTCTTCTTTCTACTGACGCAATATCAACAAAAGTAAAGATTTCTTCTCAAACAAGTGGTTCTGCCCAAATCGTAACGGCTCCCGCATCAGGATATGTACAGGGACAATTGATAACCGTTACAACAGGTCAGCTATATCTTGCAATCAATTCTACACAAGCAAGTACATCCGTAGTTGCTGTTCCTGATAGATTGGTAAAGGCAGGTTCATACAAGTTTACCGCTTCAGCAGATGCATATACAGTTACACAATTGGTAGGATATGTTCCTGCTGGTTCTGTTGGAAATGTAAATAGAGTTGTCTATAAGATAGGAACACAAACATTAAACGATGTAGGTACTGGAATTGATGGAGTTTCTGGTATTGCCACAACAACCGGTCTAAACATTGCTGTTCCAGCTAATGGAACTGCTGTTGTTGTAGATGCATGGTTGAATCTTAGTGCTATCGGTACACCAGGAGGTGCAACTTCAAGCTCAGATATTACGTTTACACTTGATGGTTATACAAAAATGTCATCAACAGGTGTTAAAACAGATATGCCATCAGGTCAAGCAAAAGCTGGATTCATACAATACGCATACAAGACGCTTCCAGTGGTTAATCTAGTTTCAATTCCTGGTACGTTGTCAAATACAGAAATAATTATTTCTAAATTCAACATAGCAGCAGATACTGCAGGTTCTATTAATTGGTCAAAGATAGTAGTTAATGTTACAAAAACATCTGCAACTACCCTTAATAGTTTGAAGTTCCAAGATTCTTCAGGTTCAACAATACCTGGTACGATATCATCATCTTCAGATATAGGTAATGCAGGAACATCAGGAACTATTACATTTGTACCTACAGATCCTGAAATAATTGGTGCAGGTGAAAGCCGAACGTACCAAGTATTAGCTACAGTTGGTGGTGCAACTACAAATTCAGTTGTTAACACAAGTATAGCTGCAGGTTCTACAGTAGGTCATATTCAATCATCAATTGAATCAACTGCTGCAGGAGATGGTGCTACATTTGTTTGGTCAGATCTATCATATAGCAATCATGGTGTAGCAACACCCGATTGGAATAATGAGACTTTGATCAAGAACATTCCAACTGGTCTTCAGTTGTCACAATTTTAACCTCTAGACAGTTCTATCTATAGGATTCGCTATAGAAGAATAGGTTAGAGAAAAGGCCGGCCCGAAAGGGCCGGCCTTTTCTTTTGCCCAAAATCCGCGAAGGCCAGACCTTCGCGGATTTTGATATTTCATAAATATAATATATAATTTAGATATGAAAAAATATCTAACATTGGTATTCGCTAGTTTATTGATAGTCTCATTTGGTTTTTCTGGGCAAGTTTTTGCTGAACAATCAAATGTCGTTACAATTAGTTCCGTAAGTTCTCTTTTGAGCAATCTGGGTTATATTTCTGCTGTTGGAAAGGAAAATGTTATTGTTGCTGGTATTGCACCATCTGGTTCTATAGTTACCATTGTTTTAAGTGATAATTCATATCCAAGAAATAGTATATCTGGTACTCAAACATTATCTTCCAGCGCAACATCATATTCTGTAGGGTTAAATAGTATGTTGGCTTATCCAGAAGCACTGCACGATGGTTTAATAAATGTATCAGTATATATGGCATTAGGTTCTAATTCTGCTCAGTTGTCTGCAACGACAACAATAATAAAAGAAACAATTGCTCCAACGATAACTATTCTTGGCGATAATCCTTTTAAGTGTCATCTTCGCGCTGAGTGTCCTGATTTGGGAGCAATGGCATTTGATAGTTTTGGAAATAAACTTGATGTTACTGTTTCAAATAATGTAAGAATAAATACAGAAGGAAGCTATACTATAAGATATAGTGCCGTTGATTTTGCAGGTAATGAAGCAGATATTGTCACAAGGAGAGTCACTGTTTCAACAAGTAATACAGTATCAACCACTACCGCGATTATTCCAGATGCAATAAAAGCTCTAATAGCCTCATCATCACTTGTTTCAATAGGAAACACAGTTCAAAATCAACCAGTAATATTAACAACGCCAAGCACAGAGATAGTTACGAACCCTGTTCAAACAATAACCATTCAAGTTTCTGGTATAGTAGATACTATTAAAAGATCTTTAGTTCTTGGTACACGAGGAAATGATGTGAGATTATTACAAACACTACTTGCGAAAGATTCAGTAATATATCCCGAAGGACTTATTACGAGCTACTTTGGTAATTTAACAAAAAATGCAGTTCAAAGATTTCAGGAAAAATATAATATTGCATCAAAAGGAATCTCTGGTTATGGATTATTTGGTCCAAAAACAAAAGCAAAAATGATTGAACTATACGGAAATTAAATTAAATATTAAAACTCCGAAAAATACCAAGGTCTACCAAGGTCTGGCCTTGGTATTTTTTTTGTTATAAAAAAGTTATATGTTAATATTATTACAGAATGAACAGAAAAATAAAATTTTCAGAAGGCGAATATTATCATATTTATAATCGTGGAATAGAGAAGAGAATAATTTTTCAAGATAGGGATGATTATAGACGTTTTGTTTTTTTATTAAATATGGCTAATTCAAAAGAACCTTTAAATGTAAGGGGTTTTAAAAAAATTCACCAAGGTCTGGCTTTTGCTAACCACCAAGGCCAGACCTTGGTGAATATTGGCGCATGGTGTTTAATGCCCAATCATTTTCATTTGTTAGTTGGTGAAAAAATAGATGGTGGCATATCTATATTTGTTCAAAAATTATTAACTGCTTATTCTATGTATTTTAATAAAAAATATGAAAGAAAAGGATCTTTGTTTGAGGGTAGATTTCAGGCGCAGCATGCTAATACAGATAATTATTTAAAATATTTATATTCATATATACATTTAAATCCTGTGAAATTAATTCAATCAGATTGGAAAGAAAAAGGGATAGAAGATATTAAAAAAACAAGAGAATTCTTAAAAAATTATGAGTATTCTAGCTATTTAGATTATTTAGATTGTGAAAGGGAAGAGAAAAATATTTTAGGCAAAGAAAATTTTCCAGAATATTTTAAAACGAAAGAGGACTTTGAAAATAATTTATCAGATTGGTTGAAATTTGATCCAAATATAATAAATATAAATTTTTAGTTTACCAAGGTCTGACCTCGGTAAAACCTTCGGAGGAGTTATCCACAGAAAAATTAGGGTAGTGATATAGAGAATGCTAAAATGTTTTGTAATTATGTCTAAAAACAAATTTTTGTTCTTTCTTTTTTCTATTTTTTTATCAATTTTTCTTTTTGTTTCTGTATTTGTAAATAATGCTTATGCTTCCGTTGATAAAATTGTTTTTATAAATGAACCACAGACTATTAATGTGGGTGAATTTTCAAAACAATATCAAATACAACTTCAAAATACGTCTGGTGATAAAGAAATCGCCCCAGATACAACATATTTTACTTTACCTTTGGATACTGGTTTGTTTTATTCAAAAACTGATGGAGAACCTTTTACGGCATCAAGTAGTATTTATATTGCTACAGGTTCATCAAACAAATATTTTTATTTTAAGAGCAATACTGGGGGCGAATACACAATTAAAGTTTATGCAAGAAATAAAGATAATACAAAACAGTGGGAGACAGAACAAATAGTCAAAGTGACTGATGCAACGACAACTGAAGTTTATAATAATACAAATAATACATCTACAACAACGAATGTAGCACCTAGCCCTTCAATAATAATTCGTAAAGTATATGTTTCAGTACATTCAAGTGCAGAAGATTTGAGTAATTATGACGAAAAAACGCCGTTTGAAATTACTGCCGGCAGGGAAAGGGTGGCTACAATTGGGTCGCCTATAGAATTTGATGCTAAATATACTCTTTTACAAAAAGGAGAATGTACGCCCAATTTTAAATGGTCATTTGGTGATGGTTTTGAGTCCGTTGGTAAAAATACTATACATACCTATAAATATGCCGGTGAATATCAAGTTGTTTTGAACGGAAGCTGTGGAGAGTATGTTTCAATTTCTAGGGCGGTTGTAAAAGTTGTCTCTACGGACATTTCAATTTCAAGTCTGATAAATGGCGATATAGAAATAATAAATAATGACAAAACGGAAATAAATATAGGAAATTGGAAAATGAAAGGAGAACAGATAGATTTTTTATTTCCTCGAGACACAATTATAAGCGCAAACAATAAAATTATTTTATCAAAAGAAGATTTGAAAATTGGTAATTCTGTTAACAGAATATATCTAAACAATCCATTAGGCGGAGAAGTTGCGTTTGTTGATATTAAAATATTGAATAAAAATGAGGCCGCTTCTTCACAGGAGATGCCTGATGTCAAAATAATATCTGTTGGCAATTTTTATATATCAGTAGCTGAAGCAGAAAGATTGATTAAAGAATATAAAGAAAAACTTGCATTAAATATACAATCCAAAGAGAATATTGGTGTTATAAAAGAATCCATAATAAATAATATTGATGAACCTAATAGAAAAGACATGATTCAAACCGCTTCTGTCATGGAGGCCGTAAACTCCTCATCCACTAAAGGTTTCTGGGCGAAAATAATAGATATCCCCGTAAAAAGTATTAAGTCTTTTGTTCGCACATTCTATGATTTTTAAAAAGTGGTATACTACTATATATGCTTAATTCATCTTTTTTCAAAAATTTGATTATATTTGCCCTGATAATTGGAGCTAGCTTTCTGATTATGGGTATTGCTGGGGGTTTTGATTCAAAAATAAACATAGACAAAAGTACAGGGCCAACTATTTTAAAATAGCTGTTTAAGCTTCTAGATTTAAGGCTACAATTCAGGGTTTACGGTGTTGACAATCCCGTCAGTTTTGCTAATATGCTAATTCAAGCTCCATGAGAGCTTCACTTTTATTTTATATAAAAAACAATGTCAAGATCACTAAAGAAAGGACCGTTTGTAGATGCAAAACTTCTAGAAAAAATAGAAGGAAAAAAGCCTGTAGAGACAGGAGTCATTAAAACATGGTCAAGAAGAAGCCAAATATCTCCAGAAATGGTTGGTTTTGTCTTTGGTGTACACAATGGTAAACAACATTTAGAAGTTTTGGTTACAGAAGATATGGTAGGACATAGATTAGGTGAATTTTCTCCAACAAGAAAGTTTACAAGACACGGAGGTAGAATGCAGAAAGATCTTGATATAGCAGCAAAAGAATCAGAAATTGCAGCAGCACAAGCAGCTAAAGCATCAACAGAAGCTAAAAAATAATTATGATTACCGCACGATTAAATGATTATAGACAGTCACCAAGAAAGGTAAGATTAGTTGCCAATCTAGTGAAAGGAAAGAAAGTGGAGGATGCAAAAAATACTCTGAACTTTTTGATTAGAAGAGCTGCAAAACCTCTTGCCGATTTGATAGATTCAGCTGTCGCAAATGCATCACACAATTTTAATATTTCAGCAGATAAACTTTTTGTAAAAGAGTTTAGAGTAGATGAGGGAGTCGTCCTAAAAAGAAGAATGCCAAGAGCAAGAGGAATGGCTTATCCTATAAATAAAAGAACAAGCCACATTTTTATACAATTAGATACAATAGACAATATGCCAGTCAAAAAAGGGAAGAAATCAGCTGTTAAGGTTGTAACAGAAAAGAAGGTTGTTAAAAAAGTTGCAAAAAAGGTAGCAGAAACTAAATAAAAATATGTCACACTCAGTACATCCATATTCACATAGATTAGGTATTATCAGGGATTGGAAATCTCGCTGGTTTTCATCTGGTCAAAAATATAAAGATTTTTTGAAAGCAGATATGATGCTTAGAGAGTTTCTTGAGAAAAAGATGAGGGGCCAATATATCGGTTCTATTGAAATGGAAAGAAATGATAAGACATTTAGACTTATAGTAAAAACATCTAGACCTGGAGTTGTTATTGGAAGAAGCGGAGAAGGTTCTGTTAAACTTAGAAAGGAAATAATGAAATTTGCTACAAAGAACAAACTAGCTATCCCAGTAGACTTTAAACTAGACGTAGAAGAAATCAAATCACCAGAATCAAATGCTGCTATAGTAGCTCAAATGATAGCTGAGGGGTTAGAAAAAAGATTGCCTTTCAGAAGAGTAATGAAACAAACTGTAGAAAAGGTAATGGCCAACAGAGATGTTAAGGGTATTAGACTTTATTGCGGTGGAAGATTAGGCGGAGCAGAAATTGCAAGATCAGAAGAAATGAAAAAGGGAAGAGTTCCCCTACAAACACTTAGAGCAGATATTGATTACGCACAAGAAAAAGCTCACATGACATACGGAGATATTGGTATAAAGGTATGGATATATAAAGGTGATATTTTTTCCGCTAGAGGCGGAGCCACTTCAAGTGGAAAAGTTAAATAATTTAAAAAGCCATGTTAATGCCAAAAAAAGTAAAATTCAGAAAAGCTCATACTTTCAGAGAAAATCCTGATAAAGTTGGAGTAGAAACAAGAGGAACTAAAATTTCTTTTGGTTCTTATGGCTTGAAAGCTACAGAAGGTGGAAGAATCAAATCAACACAGATAGAAGCTGCCAGAAAAGTTATTGCTCACTCAATGAGTAAGAGCGGAAAAATTTGGACAAGAATCTTTCCAGATCATCCATACACACAGAAGCCAGCTGAAGTTAAAATGGGAAAGGGAAAGGGAGAATTGCAAGGTTATGTAGCTATCGTCAAACCCGGAAGAGTTCTTTTCGAAGTTGATGGAGTTGATGAAGTTTCAGCTAAAGAAATGCTAAGAAAAGGAGGAACAAAACTTCCAGTGGCTACTAAATTTCTAGCAAGATAATATAAATACTATGAATATAAAAGATTTAAGAAAAAAAACATCAGGAGAATTGGATAAAGAGCTTGGAGAAAAAGCTACAGCTTTAAGTAATTTCAGATTTGGTACATCAGGTAGCAAGACCAAAAATGTTAAAGCGGGGAAGAACTTAAGAAGAGAAATTGCCCAGATTCTTACAATCTTGAATGAAGTAAAGAGAGCGTAATCAAATTTCAAATAAAAATATGGAAAAAAAGACAATACAAAAAAATAATGGAAAAATATTAAAAGGAGTAGTGACATCTACCAAGATGAAAGACACTGTGGTTATTTCTATAGATTCTTTCAAGAAACACCCTAAATATGGTAAATACATCAAGAAGCAGAATAAAATAATGGCTCATGATGAAGGAAATACTTGCAAAGAAGGTGAGATTATTGAAATAATTGAGACAAAACCAATTTCAAAGAATAAAAGATTCAAGGTTTTAAAAAATAAATAATTTTAAATATATGATACAACCAAGATCAATAGTAAATATAACGGACAACTCAGGTGCCAAAATAGGCAGAATCTTTAAGATACTTGGAAGTTCAAAAAAGAGATGGGCAAATATCGGAGAAATAGTAGTATTGTCTGTTCAAAAAGCTGAACCAAGAAAAATGGCAAAAAAGAAAGACATTCTCTATGGAGTTGTTGTCAGACAAAGAAAACCATTTAGAAGAGCTGATGGCTCATATATAAGATTTGATGAAAATGCAGTAGTTATCATAGAAAAAGGAAAGCAGGACCCAATTGCAGGTAGAGTCTTCGGTCCTATTCCAAGAGAGATAGCAGAATTAGGTTTCAAGAAAATTGCATCTCTTGCACCAGAAATCGTATAGTTTTAAATATAATCAAATGAAAATCAAAAAAGGAGATAATGTAATAGTAATAGCAGGAAAAGATAAAGGTAAAACTGGAAAAGTTTTGGCTGCATATCCAAAGACAAATAAAGTTTTGGTAGAAGGTTTAAATATCAGTAAAAAACACCAAAGGGCTCAGAAATCAGGAGCTAAGGGACAAGTTATAGACAAAGCTATGCCAATGGATGCTTCAAACGTTGTTGTAAATGATGGAGGAAAAAGAGCTCGTGTTGGAAAGAAACTTATCGGAGATAAATTTGTTAGGATAAACAAAAAGACTGGAAAAGAGATTTAAGATTTTAATAAAAAAGATATGATATCACTAAAAGAAAAACAAAATAAAGCCTTTGAAGCGCTAAAGATGACTTTAGGACTAAAGAACAAGATGCAAACTCCGAAAGTTGTTAAAGTTGTTTTGAGTTCCGGTACGGGTTCTTTCAAAGATAAGAACAAAAATAAGGTTGTTGAAGATAGACTAACAAAAATTTCTGGCCAAAAAGTAATGCTTAAGGTAGCTAAAAAGTCAGTCGCTACATTTAAAGTAAGAGAGGGAGATCCAGTAGGTTATCAAGTCACTTTAAGAGGACAAAGAATGTTTGATTTTCTAAATAAGCTTGTTTACATCGCTCTTCCTAGAACAAAAGACTTTAGAGGTCTTTCAGCACACGCTATTGATAATATGGGTAATTTTACAATAGGTATGAAAGAAAATTCAGTTTTTCCAGAGACATCAGATGAAGAATTAAAAGATGTTTTTGGTTTAGCTATCACAATAGTTACAAATGTAAAAGATAAAGTTGCAGCAAAAGCTTTTCTAGAATACCTAGGATTCCCATTCAAGAAAGGGGAAGATGCAAAGAGAAAAAAAGGGAAGAAGAAAGGAGACAATTAAACAATAAAAAATGAAGGCTTTGCAAAGCAAAGCCGTCATTTTTTATTGTTTGACACTATATTTGTAATAGTCTATCCTAGTGGATAGAAAGATTAAATAAAAATCTTGGCTAAAAGCCAGCAGTTCTTTAAAGGAGGAATTATGCAAAGAGCAATCTATGATACTGATAATGGACGAAAGATTTATCCTGGTTTATATCCCAAAAAGCGTTCTGAAAAGTTGGCAAGGAAAATAACGCAGAAATTGCTTTGCTCAATGTTTGAATCTGACAAAGACAAAAAATCTATTAAAAGGAGGTAAAAAGATGTTATTTTTAAAGATATTTATTGTTTTTTGTTCAGTTATTGTACCGCTTTTATTTATCCTCGGGTCATTTATAAGAGATGACAAGAGCTTAATGGAAGCTGGTTGTAGGTTTTGATTAATGGCCCAGCACAAAGTGTTGGGCCATTACCAAATATCGTTGACTTTACAAGGAGTTCTTGCTAGTATATTGCAACAAGCTTTTTCAAGCTTTTATTTAATTATGGCTAAAAAATCAGTCATCGCAAGATCAAAAAAACCGATAAAATTTGCCTCAAGAGTGGTGAGGAGATGTTTCCGTTGCGGAAGAAAACACGGCTATATGAGAGATTTTGATTTATGCAGAATATGTTTTAGAGAGTTCGCTAATCAGGGTAAAATTCCTGGAATTAAAAAATCATCATGGTAACAGATATTATCGGAGGCTTTATAATAAGAATCAAAAATGCAAATCTTGCAAACAAGGAAAGCCTTTCTGTATATACCTCAAAAAATAAAATTGCTGTTGCAGATGCTTTAGCAAGGGCTGGATATATAAAATCTTTTTCAAAAAATAGTGCAGGTAAAATGTTAGATATTGTTCTCAACTATAAATCAGACAAAACTCCAAAAATTTTAGGGGTTCAAAGAGTTTCAAAACCTTCAAGAAGAGTTTACCAAAAATCAGGAGACATAAAACCATTTAAAAATGGATTTGGAACAACCATTATTTCTACTCCAGCTGGAATTCTTACAAACAAGGAAGCTGTAAAACAAAAAGTTGGTGGAGAAGTTTTGTTCAAGATTTGGTAATACAATTTTAAATAATAAAATGTCAAGATTAGGTAAAAAAGGAATAGAAATACCAGCAAAGACCACAGTTATAGTAAACGATGGTGTTGTTACTGTAAAAGGCCCTTTGGGAGAACTCTCAAGAACTTTTAAAAAAAATATAGTCATTACAGTTGAAGGAAACAAAGTTGAACTTAAACCAGTAAAAGATTCACTAGAAAATAAAGCTCTTTGGGGAACATATGCTTCTCATATTATAAATATGATAGAAGGTGTAAATAAAGGATACTCAAATAGACTTCTAGTAGAAGGTATAGGTTTTAAGGCTGATATTATGCCTACAGAAATAATTTTTAAAGTAGGTTTTTCACATCCAGTTAAAGTTTCAATTCCCAAGACCCTTAAAGTGATTTCTGACAAAGGAGTGATTGTTGTTACTGGTATTGATAAGGAATTAGTTACAAGTTTTTCTTCAGGAATAAAAGCTATTAAGAAATCAGAACCATATAAAGGAAAGGGAATTAGATTTGAAGGTGAAGTAATTAGAAGAAAAGAAGGTAAAAAAACAGCATAGTGTCTCACTAGTATAGAGAATTAAACTAGTAAAATAAAATTATGAAAAGGTTAACAAATAAATCAGCTAAAATACAAATAAGACATAACAGAATCAGAGCAAAAATCTCTGGTACTTCAGCTATGCCAAGACTTAGTGTTTATAAATCAAATACCTCAGTTTACGGTCAACTTATAGATGATTCAAAAGGAATTACACTCGCTGCGTATTCAGCAGACAAAGCTAAGGGTAAAAATTTTGTAGAAAAGTCTGCTAATGCTGGTAAAGAATTAGCAAAAATCGCAATTGAAAAAGGTGTAACAAAAGTTGTTTTTGATAGAGGAGGATTTATTTATACTGGAAAGATAAAAGCTTTTGCCGATGGAGCAAGAGAAGGCGGGCTTAAGTTTTAGAAAATTAATGAGCAAAGCGAATATAATTTACTTATCTTAAGGCTAATAAAACAAAAATGGATACAGAAACCAAAAAAACAAATACTGCCCCAGTAGCTCCTACAGCGGGACCTGCAAAAACTTTTCAACCAAGAACAGGCGGTTTTAATAAACCAAATTCAGGTTTTGGAGGTGGTGATAGAGCAAAAAATCCAAGAAGAGGAGGACACGGAAGACCAGAAAGAATCAAGCCGGAGTTTGATCAGAAAATTTTAAATATAAGAAGAGTTACTAGAGTTACGAAGGGAGGTAAAAGATTAAACTTCAGTGTTTATATGGTGGTTGGAGATAAAAAGGGAGCTGTCGGAGTAGGGACAGGAAAAGCAAATGACACATCTCTTGCAATAGATAAGGCTTACAGAAATGCGAAGAAAAACATCATGCATTTGAATCTTACAAAGACCATGTCTATTCCTCATGATATAAGTGCAAAATATTGTAGCGGAGTAGTTATGCTTATGCCGGCACGTGGAAGAGGTGTCAGTGCTGGAAGCGCACTAAAGAGCGTTATTGAGCTTGCTGGTATCAAAGATGTTACAGCAAAAATAATTTCTCCATCAAAGAACAAGTTAAATATTGCAAGAGCCGCTATTATAGCTCTCTCAGCTTTTGATAAAAAGAAAAATCATGTTGTGGGAACAGTTGCATCTACTGAAGTGAAGACAGAAGTTAAAAAATAATTTTACGACTATGAAAATACACAATCTTAAAAGAGTAACAAAAAATAGAAAGACTGCTATCGTAGGAAGAGGTGGAAAGAGAGGAAAGACTTCAGGTAGAGGAGGAAAAGGTCAAACAGCAAGAGCTGGTCACAAAATAAGACCAGAATGGAGAGATATTATAAAGAAAATGCCAAAATTGAGAGGGTATGCTTTCAAGAGTATCCAAAGCAAATTTGTTGTAGTAAATGTGGGTCAATTAGATGCTACTTTTTCAAATAATGATTCTGTAACTCCAGCAATTTTAGTTAAAAATGGTATATTAGAAACAAGACTAGGAAAGAATCCGAAAGTAAAATCTTGGGTCTAGGAGAAATCTCCAAAAAATTGAATATTTCAGATTGTAAAGTTTCAGCAGAAGCAAAAGCAAAGATAGAAAAAGCAGGTGGTTCTGTTAAATAAAAACTATGAATTTTTTTAGTAAATTAAAAATGATATTCCAGGATAAAGGCCTAAGAGGTAGAATCCTTTTTGTTCTTGGGGCATTGTTTATTTCTAGATTGCTTGCAGCTATTCCAATACCTGGTATAGATTCAGCTAAACTTTTAACTTTTTTTGCTGGGAATGATTTTCTTAGTTTCTTAAACGTATTTTCTGGAGGAGGATTGAGTAAACTTTCTATAGTAATGCTCGGAGTTGGTCCTTATATTACCGCTTCTATTATTATGCAACTTCTTACTATGATGTCTGGAAAGATAAAGGAAATGTATCAAGAAGAAGGAGAAATCGGCAGAAAGAAGTTTATGCAGATATCAAGAGTACTTACAGTTCCGATAGCTTTAATACAGGGTTTCAGTTTTCTAAAACTTCTTGAAAGTTCTGGAGTTGTACCAAATATAGGACCTATGGATTTTTTTATAAATCTTATGATTATTACGGCAGGCTCAATGTTGCTTACATGGATAGGTGAGCTTATGACAGAATTTGGAATAGGAAATGGGACATCATTGCTTATCTTTGCCGGTATAGTTTCAGGTTTGCCTACGACTATTTCTCAAATGAGTTTGTCATTTAGTATTGCTCAAATACCAACATATATACTTCTAGCCATAGTATTTTTGGCAGTTATTTATGGAGTAGTGTTTATTTCTGAAGCAGAAAGACCAGTGCCTGTGACTTATGCAAAAAGAATAACCGGTTCAAAAACTACTGGAGGAGTTTCAACTTATTTACCTTTGAGATTAAACCAAGCAGGAGTTATTCCAATAATCTTTGCTATGTCTATCTTACTTTTTCCTCAAATGATTTTTAAGTTTTTATCACAATCAGCTACAAATGATGTAGTAAAATCTGTCTCATTAACTCTTAGTGATTTTATTAATAATCCCTGGACTCACGGCATACTATATTTTATTTTAGTTGTTTTATTTACATATTTTTACACAGCAGTTACTTTTGATCCAGATCAAATATCAAAAAATCTTCAGCAAGGAGGTGCTTTCATACCAGGTGTAAGACCAGGAACTTCAACTTCTGAATATCTAGCAAAGGTTTTAACAAGAATCACGTTAGTAGGAGCATTATTCCTGGGTACAATCGCCGTATTGCCTTTGATAGTTCAGTCTATTTCGGGAATATCATCTGTGGCAGTTGGAGGTACAGCACTGCTTATCGTAGTATCAGTTGTCATAGATTTGATAAAGAAAATACAAGCACAGATAACGATGAGAGAATATTAATTCAAAGGAAACGGCGGTCACTTTGTGACCGCCGTTTTTTGTTTTAATTTTTTCTGTTATAATCTCCTTATGATAAACAATGAAGAAAACAAAACAGGTCAGCAGGTCTGCATTTTTATTGGAAGGTCTGGTTGTGGAAAAGGTACACAAGTAGAACTCTATATTAAAAAACTAGAAGAAATTAACGGTTTAAAAACTCTCCATATAGAAACTGGTGCTCTATTGAGAGAATTGGCAAAAAATTCATCTTATACTGCCCAAATGACAAAAAATATTATTGGAACAGGCGGACTTATGCCAGAATCAATTGTTATTGGTCTTTGGATAAGCTATCTTACAAATAATTTTACAGGGAAAGAAAATTTAGTTTTTGATGGTGCACCAAGAAAACTTGAAGAAGCAATATTACTTGATAGTACTTTAGCTTTTTATAATATTCAAAAATATAAAGTTGTTCATATAAATGTTAGTAAAAAATGGGCAACAGAAAGACTTTTGGCTCGCGCAAGAGGAGATGACACAAAAGAAGGAATCGCTCATAGAATGCGATGGTATGATACAGAAGTTATGAAATCTATAAAATTTTTTAAGAAAAGTAAGAATTGTGAATTTATAGATATAAATGGAGAACAAACAATAGAACAAGTGCATGATGAATTGATGAAGAAAGTTTTTAAAAAATATAACAACTGAGACCCTCATTTTAAATGGGGGTTTGATTTTTATTATATAGAGCCGTATATTAAAGGGACAGTTATGATAACAATAAAGACAAAAGAAGAAATAGAGATTTTGAGAGAAGGCGGAAAACGTTTGGCTTTTATATTGCAAGAAGTTGCCCGAGCAGTTAAACCGGGAGTTTCGACAAAAGAATTAAATAATCTTGCAAACAAGCTTGCAAAAGAAAAAGGAGACATTCCATCGTCTTTAAATTATAAGCCAAAGGGGGCAAAGAGACCATATCCAGCATCTATTTGTGTTTCTATAAATGATGAAATAGTTCATGGAATTCCAAATGAAAACCCAAAAATTTTAAAAGAAGGAGATATAGTTTCCCTTGATATGTGTCTTACACACAAAGGTCTTGTTACAGATTCTGCTATTACAGTTCCAGTAGGAAAGATTGATTCAATTTCTAAAAAACTTATTGAAGTTACAAAAGAAGCTCTTTATTCTGGAATAAAAGCGGCAAAAGGAAATAAACATACTGGAGATATTGGATATGCAGTAGAGAGAGTTGCCAAAGCAAACGGTTTTTCTATTGTAGAAGATCTTTGCGGTCATGGAGTAGGTTATAGTGTTCATGAAGATCCTTATATTCCAAATTATGGAGAAAGGGGAAGAGGAGACAAATTAAAACCTGGAATGATAGTAGCTATAGAGCCTATGTTAAATGAAGGAGAAAAAGATGTATTTATAGACAAAGATGGATATACTTTTAAAACGGCCGATAGTTCTAGGAGTGCACATTTTGAACATACCATTGTGATTACTAGTGGAGAGCCGGAAATATTAACGAGAATATAGAAGAAAAAACTTATAATAGAGGAAAAATGGTGGTTTCGCAAAGCGAAACCACCATTAATTTCTATATTCTAAATTCTGTTTTATGATATAATTTATTCATAGTTATGGCAGAACAATTCGGAAGTGAAAGAATAGAACAAAAATTTAAAACTCCAGAAGAAGAGTTAAATTATTTGCGTGCAAAAGTTTCTAGCCATGAAAAAATGCTTGCAAATAAAGGGGAGACTCTTCCAAGGGAGGAAATCATAAAAAAAGAATTAACCACACATGGCGACAGAAATCCTGCAGACGTTTTAGATAAAAGTTATGCCTTACAAACTCATGAAGTAGAGTCTATAGCTCTGGATTTGTCTCCAGAGCTTCATGACACTCAGATGGGTGAACTTGTAAACGTTTTACAGGAAAAAGGAGTACTCAACGCCATGTCTGTTGTTGATAAGCTGAAAGACCCTCATATAGAAGATGATTTTCACAGATTTTTAGTTCAATACATAAAAGCTGGTTTTAGAGTTGCAAATAACAATGAAAAAGGCCCAGTATTTAAAGCGTTGAAGATGACTCTTTTTGAAATTTCTCTTCCAAGTATTAGTAAAGATGATAGCCAGAAAAATAAAAATTTAAAAGAATTGGTTTCAAAGATGGAACAATTTTATTCTGGTATGCTTTCTGTTGAAAATGATGATGAATTTGGAGCAGGATATTTTGTTCTTGAACTTACGAATGCAAACAACAGCAACGAGATAGTATTTTACATGGCAGTACCAGATACGAAGAAATCACTATTTGAAAAACAAATCCAATCCATTTTTCCAGAAGTAAAACTTGTTGAGAAAAAAGATGATTATAATATTTTTAATGAAATAGGAGATTATGTCGGTTCTTATGCTGAACTTTCTACAAATGATATTTTTCCAATTAAAACTTATGAAGAATATGATTATGACCCATTGAATGTGCTGTTGAATAGTTTTTCAAAGATTAAAAAAACAGGTGAAGGAGCAGCAGTACAGATAATTATTAAACCAGAGCCTAAAAAAATGGATTTGTATAAGAAGGTTCTAAAAGAAGTCGAGAAAGGTTTAAAATTAAAAGAAGCATTCGAAAAAGTAGATAGTTCTTTCTTTAATATTCTAAAACAAGTTGGAAAAGAAATAGTTACTACAGTAGGGGAAACGAAAAAAGATGATAATAAACCTAAAGATGCTCATCAAAACACAATAGAAAATATAAAAGCAAAGATAAGCTCTCCTACGGCTAGCATCAATATTAGAATAATGGCGTCTTCAAACTCAAGAGAAGAGACAGGAGCAATTCTTTCTGATATAGAATCATCTTTCAATCAATTTGAGAGTACCAAGGGTAATAAATTTAAATTTAAGAGGATAGAGGGAAGTGAGCTTTTAAAAATGTCCCGTGATTTTTCATTCAGAATTTTTAATGAAAGAAATGATATTATTTTGAACCTCAAGGAGCTTACGACTATATTTCATTTACCCGAAAATAACTTTAGTGATTCATCTCAGTTGAAACAAGCCAATGCTATAACTGCTCCAGCACCGCTTGATCTTCCAGACCACGGTATTTTGCTTGGTAAAAATGTTCATAGAAATATTGAAACACCTATAAGAATTACTGCAGAAGATAGACTAAGACACTTCTATATTATAGGTCAGACTGGTACTGGTAAGACAACTCTTTTGAAGACAATGATTCGCCAGGATATTTTAAATGGAGAAGGTGTTTGTATGATAGATCCTCATGGTTCAGATATTCAAGAAGTGCTTTCATTTATACCGAAAGAAAGGTATGACGATGTAATTTATTTTGACCCAAGCTACACAGAAAGACCAATGGGGCTAAATATGCTTGAGTTTGATAGAAGATTCCCTGAACAGAAAACTTTCGTGGTAAATGAAATGCTTTCTATTTTTAATAAACTTTTTGATATGAAAGCTACCGGAGGTCCTATGTTTGAACAATATTTTAGGAATGCAGTTAATCTTGTTTTGGAAGATCCAGAATCAGGTTCCACTCTTTTAGATATTTCAAGAGTTCTGTCAGACAAGACATACAGAGAGCTTAAACTTTCAAAATGTAAAAATCCAATAGTTTTGCAATTTTGGAAAGAGATTGCCGGAAAAGCCGGGGGAGAAGCATCGCTCGCAAACATTGTTCCTTATATCACATCAAAATTTGATGTATTTCTTTCAAATGAAATTATGCGCCCGATTGTTTCTCAAGAAAAATCATCTTTTGATTTTCGCGATATTATGGATAACAAAAAAATATTGCTTGTAAATCTTGCCAAAGGAAGACTTGGGGATATTAATTCAAACCTTATTGGTCTTATTGTTGTAGGTAAGATATTAATGGCCTCTCTTTCAAGGGTTGATTCATTCGGGCAAGAATTGAATCCATTTTATCTATATATAGATGAATTCCAAAATGTTACAACAGATTCTATTTCAACAATTCTTTCAGAGGCTAGAAAATATAAACTTTCTCTAACTGTTGCCCATCAATTTATCGCTCAACTTGATGAAAAAATAAAAAATTCAGTATTTGGAAACGTTGGTTCTATGTCAGTATTTCGTGTAAGTTCAGAAGATGCACAGTATTTAGAAAAACAATTTGCCCCAGTATTTTCCGCGAAGGATTTGATGAACATAGATAACCACAATTCTTATGTAAAGATGCTAGCAAATGGAAGACCTGTAAAACCGTTTAGTATGGAAACAAATTTACCACCAAGAGGCACTAAGATTTTGCTTGATAAAATAAAAGAATTATCTTATCTTAAGTATGGTCGGGATAGAGCGGAAATAGAAGAAATGGTTTTAGAGAAATACAAAAAGCCAGAAGTTGCAGCAACACCAGTATTACCAAAAGTTTAATTATTAATTAAAAATCAATGAAAACAGAAAAAACATTTGTCATCATAAAACCCGATGGCGTTCAAAGAAGTTTTGTAGGAGAAATAATAGGAAGGATTGAGAAAACAGGTTTAAAAATTGTTGCTATTAAAATGGCTGTTCCAACTGAGGATCAGTGCTGGAAACATTATAATAAAGATGATTCCTGGTTTCTTGAAAAAGGAACAAAAATAATTGAAGAAAGAAAAAGACGAGGAGCAGAAGTGACAAAATCCGAAATTGAATATGGAAAAGAAATTATTGGCCGACTAGTAAAATATATGACCGCAGGGCCAGTTGTTATGATAGTGGTGGAAGGAAATCAATCTGTAGGTATTGTAAAAAAACTAGTTGGAGGTACAGAGCCACTTACTTCAGACGTTGGAACAATAAGAGGTGATTTAACATTAGATTCATATGGTATAGCAGATTTTGATAGTAGAGCAGTTAGAAACTTGATACATTGTACAGACAAGCCAGTTGAAACTGATAGAGAGATTAAAATATGGATGAAACCAGACGAAATAATTAAGTACAAATCTATTCAGGAAATGATGCTTTATGATGTAAATTTGGACTCTATATTGGAGTAGTTTTTATTGTAAAATTAAAAAAGATTTTCAAAAAGCTAGGTATTTCCTAGCTTTTTCTAATATTTATACAAAATAGTCATTTTAGGCCGAAAAATCCTTGACTTTATCTTGCTTTCCTATATACTCTTTCTTACACAGATATGTTTACAAAAAACCAATTATTACAGCGGAAAGTATAGTCGGCATTTTAAATGTTGTCTCTACAAACCGCCATTAAGCGGTTTTTTTTACGGAAAGATTGAAACTTGAAAAATAAGATTAAGATTTCAGAGATTTTCTTTCGAGAAGATAACTAAAATTTATATCTTCATTCTGTCACAATATTACCAATTTTCCACGTTGTGTGGATTGGGTCTTTTATAGATATTGTAGACAGGCAGGTGAGTCAATCAATTTTTCTTGGAGAGAGATTGAATTGACTAAAAAATTCGTCAATTAATTTTGACGGACTGTTATACGGAATTGATTCCATATAACAGGTTAAAACAAATTTTCCCTCCCCATTTTTGGTATAATATAAACATGTATAGTATATATGTAATACAAAATGATGTTAGTTATAAAAAGTATATTGGAGTTACCAATGATTTGAAACGACGGATTAATGAACACAATCATCATTCCGGAAGTAAATATACGAATCATTCTAAAGGCAAATGGATTTTAATTTATGCTGAAGCATATAGATCAAAACATGATGCTTATGTTCGAGAGCGTCGTTTAAAATCTCACGGTAGCGGTAAACTAGAATTACTTAAGCGATTAAAAAATAGTCAGCTTGAGACCAAAAATGGGGAGGGATAAAGATTGTGGTTTTTAAATTTCCTAATGGGAAATTTAAGGGCGTACGGTGGATGCCTTGACTCTAATAAGCGATGAAGGACGTAGTAAAGCTGCGATAAGCTTTGGGGAGGTGCTTAGCAACCTTTGATCCAGAGATTTCCGAATGAGGTAACTCAGCCAACTTTGTTGGTTATCTTGCACTTGATGTAAGATGCACACCCAGGGAAGTAAAACATTTCAGTACCTGGAGGAATAGAAAACAATGTTACGTAAGTAACAACATTTCCCTAGTAGCGGCGAGCGAAAAGGAAACAGCCCAAACCGATCACAAACTTTGTGTATAAATTTATTTTTTGTATTAAATGATGGAGGGGAATATATACTATGAGATTTCTTCGTCTCTGCAGAGACCAAGAACCATATGTACAGAACAATAGTTCTGCCAAAATCCCGAAGCGTTCGGCCAAACCAACACCAAACACGTTGGTTAACCTCACAGCACAAAACTAGCTCTGAGACCCGAATTGCTCCATCAGGCGAGTCCGCAGAATTAATATTCTGTCGGACTCGCCTCCATTATTTAGTACGAAAAATTTGTACATAAAGTTTGTGATCGGTGTAGTAAGATGATGACGTCATTTATTTATAGATGAGAAAAGTTACAAAATATTTTGTTAACAGAATCTGCTGGGAAGCAGAACCCTAGTGGGTAATAGTCCCGTAAGTGAAAATAAAATATCTTTTCCGTTATTATTCTTGAGTACCTCAGGACACGAAAAGCTTGAGGGAATCTGCCGGAACTAACCGGTAAGGCTAAATATTGTTAGAGATCGATAGTGAACTAGTACCGTGAGGGAAAGGTGAAAAGCAGCCCGGTGAGGGCAGTGAAATAGACCTGAAACCGTACGCCTACAAGGAGTCGGAGCGGGCATCACATTGCGTGTGATGTTTGCACTGAAAGTTAAAACTCTAAAACCAAAAAACTTGTATCAATTATGATGCGGGATTTTTTGCTATTTAGTTTTTATTTTTATTTGCAGATATCGTGAACAGTGTGATGTCCGTCACGGCGTGCCTATTGAAGAATGAGCCAACGAGTTGATGTGTGAAGTAGGCTAAGCCCTTTACCGGGTGGAGCCACAGGGAAACCGAGTATTAATAGTGCGTTTATTTTACACATCAGACCCGAAACGAGAGCGAGCTAATCTTGAGCAGGATGAACCTTTGAGAAATCAGAGGGGAGGTCCGAACCAGTGACCCGTGCAATAGTCTTGGATGACTTGAGATTTGAAGTGAAAAGCTAATCGAGCCTCGTAATAGCTGGTTCTCTCCGAAATAGCTTTTGGGCTAGCGTCTAACGTATCTTCCGGGGGTAGAGCACTGGAAGGTTTTGACAGATAGAAATATCGCAAGACCTATCAAACTCCGAATACCGTGAAGTAATTATTAGGCAGTTAGACTGTGGAGGCTAAGCCCCATGGTCAAAAGGGAAACAGCCCGCATCTAAATTTAAGGTCCCTAAATCTATGTTAAGTACACTTAAGGTGGTAATTTTTCTCAGACAGTAAGGAGGTTGGCTTAGAGGCAGCCATCCTTTAAAGATAGCGTAACAGCTCACTTACTAAGAGATTTTGCGCCGCAGATAATCGGGGT
>JBBACS010000002.1:0-91544 GCA_041656855.1 Minisyncoccota bacterium
TCCTGTTGTTTCAAAAATAGATTCACCACTCGCAAGGACTGCTGAAGTAAAAGAAGAAATTGCAGAACTTTTGAATATTGATGAAAGTGAAATCATGGAAGTTTCTGGAAAAACAGGAGACGGAGTCGCTGAACTTTTAAATGAAGTAATAAAAAGAATTCCTGCACCGAAAGGTGAAACAGGAGAAGAAAATTATCAACTTGAAATTAGTGAAAAATTATTTAGAGCTTTAGTTTTTGATTTTAAATATTCAAATCATAGTGGAGTTACTGTTTTCGTTCGTGTCTTTAATGGAGAAGCAAAGAAAAATACACCACTTACTTTTAAAGTTTCTGGAAAATCTTTTACTGCTGTTGAAGTGGGAACTTTTTCTCCAACTGAAGTGTCAAAAGAATCTTTATCTGCTGGAGAGATTGGATATATCGTTACTGGAATAAAAGAATCTGACATTGCATCTGTTGGAGATACTATTTCTCATGCGAAAGATACACATCCACCACTACACGGATATTTTAGGCCATCACCAGTTGTTTGGGCTTCTATTTATCCAGAAGGCGCAGACGATTTTGCAATGCTTAAACTTGCTTTAGGAAAACTTAGACTTTCAGATTCTTCTTTTACATACGATGAAGAAACTTCTGGAACTTTAGGAAGAGGATTCCGTTGTGGATTCTTGGGTATGCTTCACTTAGAAATTATCGTTGAGAGACTTAGAAGAGAATATAATCTTCAGCTTATTGTTACAACTCCGAGCGTAAACTATGAAGTAACTTTTAATAATGGAAAAAAAGAAATGATTTTCTCCCCATCACTTTTTCCTGAGGATCATATGATAGATAAAATAATGGAACCATGGGTGAGGGTAAGAATTATTACTCCTGGGCAATATATTGGAGCTATAATGCAACAACTTTATGAACATGAAGCTGTAATAGGAGATTCAGAAAGCTTTGGAGATAATAGAACGTCTTTGACTCTTGAAATGCCTTTGCGTGAACTTATGAGGAACTTTTTTAATGAACTCAAGAGTATAACTTCAGGTTACGCATCTATTTCCTATGAAGCAATGCCGATGAAAGAAGCTGACGTCGTGAAAATGGAGGTTTTAGTTGCTGATGAACTTGTTCCAGCTTTTTGTAAAATAGTAGCTCGAAGAAGAATGCAAGAAGAAGCAGATGTGACAGTAGAAAAACTTCACTCAGTAATAGAAAAGACGATGTTTAACTTTAAAATTCAAGCAAAAGCTACTGGAAGAATTCTTGCTTCAAGATCTGTTTCAGGAATGAAAAAAGATGTTACAGACTATTTATACGGAGGAGATATCACAAGAAAAATGAAACTTAGAGAGGCACAGAAGAAAGGAAAGAAGAGGATGAAAGAAAGAGGAAAGGTGAATATAACACAAGATGTATTTTTGAAGATGATGAAGTCGGAATAGAGTATAAAGTATAAGTATTTAGTATAAATTCAAATGGCGGTTCTCGAAGCGAACCGCCATTTGAATTTTAATATACTGTATACGGTATTCTATATACTGATTACTACCTCCAAAATGATGGAGAGAAGGCGATAATCATACTCAAAATCAAAAGAGCTCCTAATATGACCCACAAGACTTTCATTATTTTTTTTGTTTTTTTGTGAAAAAGCATCGTTGTTATTATTTGTTAAGTTTTATAAAATGGGTATGTAGCAACTATACACTAAAATGATAGATTTTCAACAAAAGAGAAAAATCAATAGAGTCATATATTCCAAGATTTCTTTTATAATTTTATTAGTTTTAGTAATTTTTTTGGGTAGATCCACATGGGATATATATAAAAAATCCAAATTAAGTTTTGATAATTATGTTGAAACAAAGAAGGATTATGAGAATTTAAAAGCTAGAAAAGATATGTTAGAAGCTGAGACAAATAGATTAAAGACTGACATAGGTATAGAAGAAGAAATAAGGAGCAAATTTAACGTAGCAAAACCTGGAGAAACAGTTGTGATTGTTATTGATAGTAGCAGTAGTACTTCAACAGATAAAAATAGTTTTCAGAAAAGTTTTTGGAATCTTTGGGGGATTATTAGATAATAAATGCGAGCAGGGTAGTGAAATTTGGCATTGTTTTAAAAAAGGTTATAATATTGCGTTTGAGTCTGTAAAATGTTCTTAGATATTTAAATAAGTAGTAATTGTACAATTTGGTTAAAAACTTTTTGATGCCAAATTCTACTACCCTGCGAGTATAATTTAGTGGTAGAATGCGACCTTCCCAAGGTTGATACGCGGTTTCGATTACCGCTACTCGCACTATTAAAAACGTATTGCTTTTTAAAACTCGTGATATATAATAAAATAGTTAAAAGTAGAAAGTTATAAAGTTTATAAAGTAAATACAAAAAAATGAAAAAAGTAATAATGTATTCCACGCCAACCTGTCATTTTTGTAATAAAGCAAAAGAATTTTTTGATGATTACAATATTTCTTATGAAGTGTTCAATGTTCAGACAGATTTAGTAAAAAGAAAAGAAATGGTGGAAAAGAGCGGTCAGATGGGAGTTCCCGTAATATTTATAGATGGTGTCTTAGTTAAGGGTTTTGATGAAGAAAGACTGAGAGAATTGTTAGAAATAAAATAAGAAAAATCAAAAAACCGCTGAAGGGCGGTTTTTTGATTACGAAAACCTTAAATTATAACTTGAACGAATTGCAGGTTCTGTTATAATATTATGTATGGGAAAGAAAAAAATATCAGATGAAAAAATAAAAGAAATAATTGAATTAAGAAAAAATGGTTTAAGTTTAAATGAAATTAAAAAAATAGTTCCAATTGGAAAAACTACAATTTTTAGTTATTTAAAGAATGTCAAAACTCCATTTGATTTAAGAAATACAGGAAGTATTAGGAAATCTAAAAAAGAATGGGATAATTCAAGAAAAATTGTTTCAGATTTATTGGGGAGTATTTCAAAAGAAGGTAGATTGCTTGTTTTGGCTTGTTTGTACTGGGGAGAGGGTAATAAAAGGGAACTAAATTTAATAAACAGTGATCCAAATTTAGTTCGTGTTTTTGTAAATTGTTTGTATGATCTAGGAATAAATAAAGAAGATTTATTAATTTCAATAAGAATTTATGAAGATATTAATATAGAAAAAGCTAAGAATTTTTGGGCTAAAACAATCAGGGTTGATACTAATAATATCAGAAGTGTTAATATTTTAAGTGGTAGAAAAATTGGTAAATTGGAGTATGGTATGTGTAGAATTAGGGTCAGAAAAGCTGGAAAATATTTCAAAATACTTATTAGTATGATAGATTTAATCAAGTCACAGATTTAATAAGCCGCTATAGTTCAATGGATAGAACAAGGGCGTCCTAAGCTTTAGATGTAAGTTCGATTCTTACTAGCGGCACCACAACTTGACATAGTATTTATATTATGATATTCTGTTAATGAATGTTTTCTAGGTCTCCACCAGTGGGAAACCGGCAGGAGAGAGGGAGCAAACAGCCCGCGTGCTAAAGGCTTCGAGTGAACCATATGCAGATAGGAGAACCAACAATTAAATAGGTTGGCGTCTGCATAATATACTCTTAAGACTCTCTCTATCCACTGTAATATAATAAAAACGGCGAATTAATAACTCGCCGTTTTTTTATGATATAATGTTCATATGGAACAAGACGAAAAAGATTTATTAAAGAAAACATACGAATTATCAAAAGACAATAATCATATTTTGAAGGGTATTAGAAGCGCAAACAGATGGGCTGGTTTTTTTAAGTTTCTTACCTGGGTGATAATAATAGTTGCATCTTTGGCGGCATATTATTTTGTTCAGCCATATGTAAACACGCTTATAAAAACTTATCAAAATATACAGAACGAACTTAGTGGTGTTAAATCTATTATTGATTCAATTCCAAAAACAAAATAATAAGACTCTAGAATTATTTCTCTAAATAGTGTAATATCTGCTTATGCGGAACTCACGCAGAAGTATTAGTTCCGCGTTTGTTCAGCATTAGAATGCCAAGGTAGCTCAGTTGGTAGAGCATGTCCCTGAAGAGGACGTGGTCGCCGGTTCAAGTCCGGCCCTTGGCACAAAAATAAAACCCCGAATGGGGCGTTTTATTTTTGTGCCAAGGGAGGAAGCAAACTGCTTTGCTTCTGTCCGGACTTGAAAGACGGAGTATGTCGCAAAGCGACTACAGCCGGGTGAGCTCGGGATTGGGACCCGAGCGCAAGACCTGTGATAATTTTATATGAGTGATAACGAAATATAAAATAGAACAGGTGTACAGATTCTGTAAGAATCGCGAACACTTTGGCTTTTGCGAATACTTGGAGCAAAAGACTTAGTGATTCGTGATAATTCCGGCCCTTGCGATTCGTCGTAATTTAAAAACTCACCATAATGTGAGTTTTTAAATTTTTTATTACACACTCTTTATCTTCAGCTTTGCCTGTCTGTTCTTATCTATCTTAGGCATTTTTATTATCAATAATCCGTTTTTATTTATTGCATCCGATGCGTCAACGTCAATTTCTTGGGGAAGTATTATCGTTCTTGAAAAAGCACCCCAATATAATTCTTTATGAAAATAATCATTGCCCGCTGTGTCATTTGATTCTTCTCTTTTCCCTTTTATGATAACCATGTCTCTAGTTATTGAGACATCTAAATCTTCTTTTTCTACCCCAGCAATCATGGTTTTTATCACTATTTCAGAGGGAGTTTGATACATATCTATAGCAAGCTGACCCTCAGTTTCTGTCTCAGATTCTTCTAATCCCAGCTCTTCTGATTCCTGATTTTCGTCAGAAACTTTTACAATTCCGGTAATTCTTTCAAAAAAAGATTTCTTTCTCATCCCGTGTAAAATTTTAATTGCTTGATAATATCGACTTTTTGATAAAATGTGACCTAAATATTTTGTTAATTATACAATATGTATTGAATTTTGCACGGAACAAGTTGATTCCGCGGAATCACATCGCGTAAGTCCTTTGGACGCGATGCAATTTGCAAACTAATATATTTTTTCTAATCTAATTTTTTTAATTTTCTCAATTGCTAGTAGTATTATTATAACAGCAATCCAAATAAGTTCCAATGCCATAATAGATGCCTCCTGATTTCCAATCATGAAGAAGTTAAAGACCCCATGCATGATAATAGAACAAACTATACCTAATAAGGTAAATATTAATTTTTTTAACCTGCTGGTAAAGAAATTAAAGCTTATAAATAACGCTATAGTTGCTGATGAGACAGTGTGCAATAAAGTTGCTCCTATGAATCTCATGTTTCCTGTAAAAATACTTAAAATAACATCGTGATTTTCAAATGGATTTATCAAAAATAACATATTTTCTATAGCAGCAAAACCTAAAGCTGTTGTAATCATATATATCATTGGGTCCAAAGGTTCATCATCAGCTTGTGATCTCAAAACTAATACATACGCCATTATAAATTTTGAAAGTTCTTCTATGATGGGAGCGAATACGACTACGAGTAGAACTTTATCCAAAAATACTCCGCTTTGTTTAGATAAAACATCAAACCAGGATAAAATCTCTTTTAAAAAACCTGTGTAAAATAAATTTTTCAATCCGAGTCCGTATAAATATTTTTCTAGAAATAGAGAGACAAAAACAGCAACCATACCTCCAATAAAAGCGAGAGCTATCATACTTTTTGGTTCAGGATTTTTCTTATCTTCACTCATCCAAAACAAAAGCCACACAAGAGTCGGAATAAGACCACTTGTAAATGCAAAGATTATTGTAATTATAAAATGCGGATCAAAGTTCATCCCAGTTATAATTTTTTTATGCCTATTAATATCATGTTCATTTTTTTATTCATTTTATATTTATCTACATCATGTTTACAGATTCATCTCGCTAAATATAACGGGACAAGTTTATTTTATACTGGCCACTTTTCAATCATTAAAATACTTTTTCCGTCAGTTATGGATTGCCAAATCTCCTCTGTGAGGAAAGGCATAAAAGGGTGAAGTATTATTAAAATCGTTTGTAGCGTATCAAGCAAGAATTGTTTTCTTGAAATCTTGTTATCTACACTTTCTCCGTTAAATATTCCTTTACTATTTTCAAGTATTACATCTGCAAGAGTGTGCCAGACATAATGGTAGATTTTTTCTCCGGCCATGTAAAATCTGTATTCCTCTATATCAAGTGTAATATCTTTTACAAAAGCATCTCTTTCTTCTATTAACTTTTTATCATCATCTGTAAAATTTTTAAAATTAGAATTATATTTTTCATCTTTCGTTGATTCTAAAATAAATCTTGTAATGTTCCAAATTTTATTTGCAAAGTTTTTATATGCTTTTACTTTATCATCTGACCACTTACTGTCTGTTCCTGGAGTATTACCAACAGTCAAAGCCATTCTTCCTGCGTCTGCACCAAATTTTGCAGCAATATCAAGAGGGTCAATTCCGTTATTTAATGATTTGGACATTTTTCTGCCTTTTGCATCGCGAACAGTTCCATGCAGATAAACTGTTTTAAAAGGAATTGTGCCTATGCAATATCCGGTCATCATTATCATTCGGGCAACCCAAAAGAATAGGATTTCATATCCAGTTTCAAGAACGTCAGTAGGATGGAAGAATTGCAAATCTTTCGTTTTTTCAGGCCATCCAAGCGTTGAAAACGTCCATAGAGCGCTTGAAAACCATGTATCAAGCGTATCTTCATCCTGAATCCAACCAACACCTGTTGGAGCTTCAATATCACAGTAGATTTCACTTCCTTTATACCAAACTGGGATTCTGTGTCCGTACCAGATTTGTCTTGAAATACACCAATCATTTAATTTTTCAATCCAGTGAAAATAAGTTTTATTAAAATAGTCAGGAATAATATTTATCTGTCCATTTTGAACAGTATTTCTCATTATTTCTTTTAGAGTTGTTTCTTGCTCGTTATCTATTCCACTAATTTCTGATTTTTTAAGTTTAAATGGTTTATTTACAGCGACGAACCATTGAAGTTTTGGTAATGGTTCGATGATTCCACCAGTTCTTTCTGCAGTAGAAATATTTTGTTTTATTTCTTCTTCTTTTTCTAGCAATCCTTCAGATTTTAGCCATTCAACTATTGTTTCGCGAGCTTCTGTAACTTTTTTACCCAAAATTCTTTCATCACCAACCATCATTCTGGCTTTTTCATCTATAACTTGAATAACTGGGAGATTATTTTTTTGCCCCATTTCCCAGTCTATCATTGAGTGAGCTGGAGTTACTCCAAGAGCACCAGTACCAAAATCCTTTTCTACAGATTTGTCCGCAATAATTTTTATATGAATCGGAACGCCACAAAAAACAGCATCATATTCTTTTCCTATATATTTTTGATATCTAGCATCTTCTGGATGAACCGCGACTGCAGTATCACCAACTTTTGTTTCAGGGCGTGTAGTTGATATTGAAATGGGGAAGTCTTTTGAATATTTGAATGTATAAAACTTGGCTGGTCTTTCTTCATAAACAATTTCATCATCTGAAATAGTAGTTTGTCCCTTTGGGTCCCAGTTTACAATTCTGTGACCGCGATAAATGAGTCCATCATCGTACATTTTTTTGAAAACAGTACGCACTGCAAGATTTCTTTTATCATCTAGAGTAAATGCTTCACGAGACCAATCACAAGAAGCTCCGAAAGTGCGGAGTTGGGAAGTAATTGTGTCATGACTTTGTTTTGCAAAAGTGTCTATTCTTTTTAATAATTCTTCACGTCCAAGATCATATCTAGATTTATCTTCATTTTTCTTTATATCTTTTTCTACTTTTGACTGTGTAGCTATAGCTGCATGATCTGTACCTGGGAGCCAAAGCGTTTTTTTACCGCGCATTCTTTGAAAACGTACCATTATATCTTCAATGGTAATCATAAGGGCATGACCCATGTGTAAAACACCGGTAACGTTTGGAGGAGGCATCATTATTGAGTATTTTTCTTTGTGTCTTGGTGGTAGGTTATTTGGATTAAAAAGTCCTGAATCTTCCCACATTTTATATATTCTCGATTCAGTTTCTTGGGGGTTGTACGGTTTT
Source organism: Minisyncoccota bacterium (assembly GCA_041656855.1). GTDB lineage: Bacteria > Patescibacteriota > Minisyncoccia > Phycocordibacterales > GWA1-40-21 > Bog-1340. The sequence goes on from JBBACS010000002.1 coordinate 8,092, forward strand.
AAAAATTTATCTTGCATGATGTTGTTTATAATAGCAAAAACAGGGCTAACTGAATAGTGTGTTTTGAACAATTAAAAACCCGGGCGTTCCTCTTATCCATGTTGATGATAAGAAGTTGCGCCCGGGTTGCCATTGAGGCCTCATTGGAGCAGTTTGATTTATCTGGCTCTCGGCTGAAACAGTATTTACTAAAAGTATAATAAAGTCAAATATATTAAAAAAATAAAGCCGCAGTCGTATACCGACCGCGGCTTTGCCCAAGACCCTAAGTTTCTTTAAATCTAAGAAAGGAGGTTTTGGTTACTATCAATTATGGATCAAGGGCGTCTGTTGTGATATTAACCTTAATTATGATTATAGTCAAGAAAATTAAATTTTTTCAATCACCACAAGGGTGTACAAGAAAATATAGTCACATATAATTTTTTGCTGAAAATTTATGCCGACCCCGACTCCTTCGCCTTCGCTCAGTCCGTCTTTGAAAAGCTCCACGTATTCGCTTTTCAACGCTTCGCTCATTATTTTCCAATAAAAAAGTCGCGCTGGTGAGGGAGCAGCGCGACTTTTAGCCTCCAGAGTGAACGAAAGGGGGTATGGGAGGGTATCTCAGTTCACCCTGGAGGGTTTAATATAAAAATAGAGCACTTATTTAATCCAAAATTTATATTAAATCAATTTTTTATAAAGTCAAGTTTCCGTTGGCTTTAAAATCTTTTTCGGGTTTTTTACCATCTTTAATATTTATATAACCAGCTAGAGCTATCATAAAAGCATTATCAGTGGACGCGCTTATTTCTGGTACTAAAAATTCAATATTTTGTTCTTCTGCAAGTTTGGCAAAATCATTTCTAATTTTTTTGTTAGCGCTTACACCGCCACCCATAATAATAGTTTGAGCGCCATAATTTTCCACAGCTCGTTTTGTTTTTGTCACAATTACTTCTACAACAGCGTCTTCAAATTCTCTAGCAATTTCTTGTTTAATAGAATCAGTCATCACTGGGATTTTTTGAGTAGTATAAAGTACTGCAGTTTTTATACCTGAAAAAGAAAAATTTAAATCTTTTGAATGAATCATAGGGCGTGGAAGAGGGAATGGCGGAACTTTGTCTGGAAATTCACTTCTTTCTTTTTCTGCGAGCTTTGATATGAGCGGTCCGCCTGGATATGCAAGTCCGAGTATTCTTGCGACCTTATCAAATGCTTCGCCGATAGCATCATCTTTTGTGTTACCGATTATTTCATATTTTAAATTATCTTTTATTAAAACAAGTTGTGTGTGGCCTCCGCTTATGAGTAAAGCAATAGCAGGAAAGTTTATATTTTTAATCTCAAATTCTTTGTCTGAAATTTTATTTAGAGGTGCAACCATAATGTGTCCTTCCATATGATTTGTCGGCATGATAGGTACATTCAAAACTTCGGATAGTGCTTTTGCAAAACTAACTCCAACCCAAAGTGCTGGCTCAAGTCCTGGACCATTTGTGACAGCAATAGCATCTATTTTTTTATTCCAGGTTCTACCTTCAATTTTTTCAGCGAGTTCAATAAATGGCTCAAATAAACCTTGTTCACGAATCAATATATCTTTTATTTTTTCAGTTTTCTCCGACGTTTCAGTCGGAGCTCCGACCATAGCGTCGGAGTTGTTTCTTATTAAATCAATAATTTTTGATTCTTCCAAACATTTTTCAAGTATAGGAGTTAGATTTTTTACATGTTCTCTTTTTGCCATCATAGGGAAGACACCACCATATTGAGTATGGAGTTCTATTTGAGAATAGAGTTGATTACCAAGTATTTTTATTTTTGGGGTAGGTGAAGATTCATCCGTTTCAATAATACAGATTGCAGTTTCGTCACATGAGGTTTCAATACCTAAAATTATCATTATAGATTCTAATTTAACAGAAATAATAAGAAAAACAAACTATATTTTTAACTGTTTTCTTCTTACAATTAACAAAAGTACACAAAAACTATTTGCACATAATAAGAATGTCGCATACAAACTTGTAATTATTGTGTATTGATTCATTGCGAGTAAAGCAAAAGTGTTTGATAAAGCATACATAAAATACAAGGAAGCAGTTTCACTCTCTGGCTCCTTATAGATTTTTTTATATGTGAGTATAAAGCCAGCAAAATCTATAAGACAGACCAAAATTACTGAAATCAAAGGATCTTTTTGTATTATCCAAATAATGATTGTAATAATCGCCGCTATTAAACAAATGGTATCAAATTTTGTAATATTTTTTGTACCATACTTGAAAGAAAGTAGGAAAATGAAAAATACAAAAATAGTACCAATTATCAATGCCCATGATCCGGCACCTGCACCACCGATTATCATCGCGACTACACCCACTCCTTGTATAATGCTCCAAATGAGCCATGTATATATGTGAGGTTTCGTTTTTCTCGCAAAGATATTTTTTAGATATGGGAAAAAACTAATGATTCCTATTACTGTAGAAATTAACCCAAAGATGATCTTGTATTCCATTTTATTATTATATCATTAATAATTATTTATTATTCTGCGGAGAGGGGGAGATTCGAACTCCCGAAGCCCTTGCGGGCTTACCGCGTTTCGAATGCGGCGCCTTCAACCAACTCAGCCACCTCTCCAATTTTACAAAAACAACAATAACATTTTTTGCCTTTTTCGTAAAAAATGTTATATTAACTCGGCAAGTTTGGCCTTATCGTCTAACGGTTAGGACACGGCCTTTTCAAGGCTGTAATCGGGGTTCGATTCCCCGTAAGGTCACAAAATTTACGGAGTATAATTTTGTGATTTTAAAATGCAAAAGTCTTTGCATTTTAAAAGAATCGAAAGACGGACTGAACGAAGGTGAAGGAGTCGGGGTCGAGCAAATTTTCAGTAGAAAATTATGAGTGACCGAAAGTGTACTCACGTTTCCCCGTAAGGTCACAAAATAAAATAAAGAAGGTCCCGGATTTTCCGAGACCTTCTTGATATTACGGTAGTGTTACTACTACTACCTTGTCTGCATATCCTTTGCGATGAAGAATGACAACATCCTTTGGTTGTAAATACCAGCCAGGAATTTGATATGCATACAATATTCCCCCGCCTTTCCATTGACTGTAAGGATCTAATTTTGCAGGATAAGATTTTTCCCACTCTGAATCTGGACGACGCAAAGTAATCTTGACGTTCATCTGCGTTTCAGATGGATTAGTTAACACCAAGATTAAACCTGCAGACGGCCACGTTAACGGTTTTGCAAAAGTTACATCGATTGGCAATCTTTTAAGAGATTTAGTAGCTTTTGGTGTGGGTTTAGAAAATGGCCACCATCCACAATTTACTGAGCTGGGAATTATCAGCAGACAAAATATTATTACCAGAGCAACTATTTTCTTCATGACATTCCTCCTTTTGCGGTTTACCGCCAAATGTGATAATTGTTCTGAACAAAACTGCAAATATTAGAACCGCATAAGGCGGTGTTAAGTAATGAACATTTAAAATATAATACACTTAAAATATATATCTGTCAAATACATCAACAATTGATATTTTTGTTATTTTAAATTGGTAAACTCCAACATCGCATCGTGCATATACTGAGCTAAACCAGAAGCAACTTTTTCATAATTATTTTTGAATCGTTCATCTTGAATATACATTTCAGCTAAACCTTTATATAAAATAAGGTTTGGTTCATAAAATGCTTTTAATCCTTCGTAATGTTTAGCAATAAGTTTTTGTGTATTTTCGCTAGAAGGGTAATCGCCATTTTTCATAGCATCGGCAATCTCATTAGTGAGTTTTTCACTTTCATCTATTACTTTTTTCAAACCATCTTTACCGAGTTTTTTGACCCGTTCTTCTGATTGTTTGAATGCTTCAGTATGACCCCATTTTTGTTGGGCTTCTTTTTTGTATGGATTTTTCATATTAATTTGTGGGAGGTAGAGGAGTTTCTCCTTCGACTAAAACTTTTTCGTCAAAAAGTTTTGTCTAGGCACCAGCTCATTCATTTTTTCTGCTGAAAAAATATTATTCCGCTGTTCGAATCCTCTCGCAAGCAAAGCAGTTTGCTTGCTTACCACCCGTCAAAATATCTGCATAAGCAGATATTTTTGTGGGAGGTAGAGGATTCGAACCTCTGACATCAATCACGTCAAGATTGCGCTCTACCAACTGAGCTAACCTCCCAAAAATTGCTTGAACAAAAACGATATTATCATAAATAATTGCTTAAAACAATTCAGGGCGACTCGTTTACGAGTCGCCCTGAATTGTTAAATTTTTCTTACGCTTTCAAAAACCTATAAATATCTTCCAGTGCTTTTATAGCATCACCGACAGCAATATTGTTTTGCCTGTAAAGTCCATCCGTACAATCTCCCGCAGACCAAATGCCTTTTTCTGAAGTGTTTTGGTGCTTTGGATCGACAATCACTTCTTGCTTGTCATTTAGTTTTACAATGCCGTGTGCCAAATATTCCACGGAAGGATCAGCTCCAATCTCTACGAAAATTCCTGAGACGGGAAGTTCAGTTTCTTTTCTTGTTTCTTTATCTTTATAAATAACTGATTTTACAAATTTGTCGCCTTTAATTTCAAGTAAATCTACATTTGATATACCTCTTACTCTTGGATTTGATAAAACTTTTTTCATTGTAATTGGATCTGCTTTAAAATCACTTCGCTGTATTATAGTGACACTTTTTGTGTATGCAGCAAGTTGAGCAGCAGATTCAAATGCAGAATTTCCTCCGCCTATTACTATAACGTCCATGCCAGTGAAAAGTGGTCCATCACAGCTAGCACAGTAAGTGATACCTTTGCCTTCAAATTCTTCGGCACCTTTTACCTTTAATTTTCTTCTTATGCTTCCTGATGCTACGAGAACCGTTTTTGAAATATACTCAGTTCCTTTATCTGTTATCATTTTAAATAAGCCGTCCTCATTTTTAGTTAGTTTTATTACAGTTTCTTTTTCTTTTATATCTACTTCTTTTGCATAATTTTTGATATGTTTTTCTAAATTGTAAGCGAGTTCTTCTCCGCTTATTGATACAGTTCCTATCCAATTTTGGATATTTTCAGATACTGCGCTTTGATTGCGAAAATGTTCTGTAATGAGTACAGTTTTTATTTTTTTTCTGGCGGCATATACTCCAGCAGCTACACCTGCAGGACCGCCACCTATAATTGCAAGTTCGTAAATCATTTTTATCTTTTTACTTCCACAAAACTATCTTTTGTTGTTTCTTCTTAAAAAAGCTGGAACAGCACCCCAATCATCGTCATCGGAAGTAGATTTTTTTTGGTCCTCATCATCTATTATAATAGTTGGTGTTGGTTTTTCTCTTTCTTGTTTTAATTCTCTCGTTTCTTTTTCATCTGATATTACTTTTTGGTTTGGTGTTGTTGCGTGAAAAAGAGATTTTTTATTGTTAGAGGGCATATCAGAAAAACCTGAAGCTATAACTGTGATTTGCATTTCGTTTTTCTTTAATTTATCTGTGTACACTGTTCCAAAAATAACTTTTGCATTTGCGTCTATAGACTCTGTAATGACTCTTGCAGCCTCTTGTATTTCAAAGAGTGTGATATCGTCCCCTCCTGCAATAGAAAATAGAACTCCTTTTGCTCCATTGATAGAAACCTCAAGAAGGGGGGAATTGATAGCCATTTTTGCAGCTTCTTCAGCTCGTTTGTCTCCAGTTGCTCTTCCAATACCCATTAGAGCAGAACCAGCATTTTCTATGACGGCTTTAATATCTGCAAAATCTATATTTATCGTTCCTGGTGTGGTTATCAAATCTGAAATACCTTCAACTGCCTGTCTCAAAATATCATCACAAATAGCGAAAGCGGATTTTGCCGTTGTATCTTTTGTAACCATAGACATAAGTCTGTCGTTTGGAACTACGATGATAGCATCAACATTTTTTTTCAGTTCTTCTATAGCAAGTTCAGCAATTTTGCCTCTCTGATTGCCTTCAAACATAAATGGTTTTGTAACGACAGCAATAGTAAGTATTCCAAGTTCTTTAGCAATTTTTGCAATGACAGGAGCGGCACCAGAGCCAGTTCCTCCACCCATTCCAGAAGCTACGAATACCATGTCAGCTCCTTTCAGCATTTCTTGGAGTTCCTCTTTTGTTTCTTCGGCGGCTCTCTTTCCAAGTTCTGGATTCATTCCAGTACCTAATCCTTTGGTGAGATTTTTTCCAATGTGAATTTTTTTGCCGGCTTGAGATTGATGTAAATCTTGTGCATCTGTATTTATAGCAATAAAATCAACGCCCTTAACTTTGGAGTTAATCATGTGATTGACTGCATTTTTTCCTGAACCTCCTACACCCAATACTTTTATTCTTGCGAAGGCTTCTATATCCGGTTTGATTTGTGGCATTTGTAAAATTAATTAACAATTAATAAAGCAACTAAAATATTTATTTGCCTAATAATATCAGATTAAATAAAAAAAAGAAAAGGGTTGACCTTTTAACTAGACCCTGTTAAAAAATGCATAAAATTCAAGGGTTTTCGCGAAGCGAAAACCCTTGAATTTGCATTTAACATTATCGAAGGAGTCTTTAAGGGAGAAATTGTTTAAACCAGTTTCCCAATTTATTCATCGCTTTATCTGTGGTGCCTTTCGCCATGTTAAATACTGTAATAAAATCATCTGCTCCCACCAAGTTCAATCCCCAAACAGAGAGTCCATAAGCAACAGACCAGTATGAGTCCTCAAGTTGACTATTTTTAATATTTGAGAGAAAGTTTATGGACGCGACTTTTGAAGGAAGCTTGAGAGAAACTCTTGCAATGTCTTCTATTGTATCTATTCCTGATCCTCCCCCCGTAAGAATTATTCCTGCAGGCAAAAGTCCGCTTCTGCCTATTTTTTTTAAATGGGCTTCTATAAGTTCAAAAATATCTGAAAGTCTGGCCATAATAATTTCATCTAATTTCTTTTTTGGATATTGCATTTCTCCAACAGAACCAAGTTTAATGCTTTCAGCTTCATGAATAGGAATTCTAAATCCGAGTGCAATATCATTTGTAATGTCTGTGCTGCCTATAGGGAAGACCTCAAGTGAAATAGGAATGTTGTTTTCAAAGATAGCAAGAGAAACTGTTTCTGATCCAATATTTACCAAGATACAGCCGGCAATTTTTTGACTCTTTGTAAGAGATACCATACTTGCCGCAATAGGTGAGGCAATGACATCCAAAACTTCTATATTTGCATCTTCCACAGCTTTAATAATGTCATTTAGATGTTGTTTCAAACACACAATAAACAAAACTCTTGATTCAAGCTTAGAACCATGCATACCAACAGGTCTACCCATTAATATTTGCCCATCAATTTTGAAAGCTTGTGGAATGGTTTGAATGATTTGTTTATTTATTAAAGAAGCTGGAGGCAGTGAATTTTCAGCTTCAGCTAGAACATTTTTTACGTCTAAATCTGTTATTTCTAAATCTGCCTTAGTAATCATGACTCCGCCTTTTCCAACAACAGAACTCAATCCAATTCCTCCAATTGAAATATAACCTCTTTTTATTTTTATTTTTGCAATTTTTTCTGCCTGACTTACAGCAAGTTTAATACATCTCGTCGCATCAGCAATATTTATAATATAACCGTGTCTTAGACCTTTTGATTCAGCTTCACCAGTGGCAATTATTTTTGGTACATAAACTCCATCATCAGACAAAACACTTTCAGATACTACCACTTTGATTTGGTATGTTCCAATGTCTATTCCTACTGAAATTTTTTGTGACATGTTAAAAATAAGTGTTTATTACCACTCAATTATAACAGAATAACTTTACAAGGGCTAGGGGGAATACACTCTATATTATCAACAAAAAACTTAAATGTTAAAAATCTTTCTGTATTTTATTTCAATTTTTTCCATCTTGTTTCCATGATCAAATCTGAGTAAATGTACACATCCATGAATAAATAGAAAAGCGATAAAATTTAAATATTCTCTTTCAAAATCTTTAGCTTTCTTTTTTGCTATTTTTTCGCATATAAATATTTCTCCTGAATTTTTACTGATAGGGAAGCTGAGTATGTCTGTAGCTTTATCTATTTTTCTATAAGTTTTATTTAATGCGTGTATTTTTTTTTCACTGACAAATATTAAGTCTAGCTCGTATTTTTCTCCGAGTATTTTATTTTTTATTTGAACAAAAGGCAAGCTTGGAAGCCTGCCTTTTGTTTCGTTTATAATTGAGAATTTATCTTCCACGATTTTATTTTTTTGTTCTTGGTCTTGATTGAGCGTCGTTTCTGTCTGCCATTTTACCCATTCTTATGAGTTCCTCTATTTCTTTTTTCTTAGCTATAGATGACAATCTTTGAACTTTTACTTTGTAAGGAGAAAGTTCTCTTTTTGAATATCTAATAGATCTGATTCTTGGAAGTACTCCTGAACCTTGAACTTTTTTCGTAAAACGTCTAAGCATACTCGCGTTGCTTTCATTGCTATTTTTTTCTATTTCTATATTTACTGCCATAGATTTGAGATATTAACACCTTATATTTAAAAAAGCAATAGATTAGCCTTTAATTTTCTGTATATGTTCTGCTAATTTGTGTATCGGAATACTTTGTTGGGTTCTTGTGATATTTTCTCTTACCATGACAGAATTTTCTAAGAATTCTTTTTTTCCCATGATTATTACGTAAGGTACTTTTGTTTTTTCTACATGAGCGAATTGACTGCCAAACTTATCACGACCGAGCATATGATGAACAAATATTTTTTCTTGTCTCAACATTTCTATTATTTCAAGGCTTCTGTGTTTTGCCTCATCTCCAAGCTGAATATAAAAAGCCAAAGGTTTAACAAGCTTGGAGACTTTTTTAATCGCAGCTTTTTTCTTTAGAAATATTTTCATTCCTACTCCAGGATTGTCTCTTTTGTGTCCAATTTTTTGAGCCATACCGTCATATCTAAATCCGACAGCCAAAGTATTGCCAACTGTACCATTGCTTAGATTTTCTTTTATCTCAAAAATAGTTCCTGAGCAGTATTTTTTATCAGGAATTAGACAATTATTTATTTTATAGGGGATATTCATTGTTTCTATAAACTCAAGAACTTCCGCAAAATGTGCCCGGCTGACATCTGAAAGACAGCTTATGGATGTCGGTGCATTTTCTTTTAATTTGCCAGATGAATCACACTCATTACAGTGCAATAAATAAAAAGGATCTTTTTTAAAGTTTTGTCTGCAGTGTGCAGAAAGATTATTTAAATTTTTCTTATAATAATTTGTAAGTTCTCTTGAAAACTTTGTCATGGATTCTTTATCCCCGATACTATTTATCTCTATAGAAAAATCTTTATAGCCATTGTCTTTTAATATAGAAACGGATGTTTTAATAAGTAGAGCTTCTGCAATACTTCTGTCTGTTCCCATTATTTCAAGATTTATTGTATGTTTTGCTCTTTCTTTTATGACATCGCTTTCATGAACCAACATAATAGGGTGAGGCAGAGATGATAAATTCTTTTCCAAATATTCTCGTAGTAATGCAATTCTTTCTTCGGCAAAAACTTGGGAAAATATCCAAGGTAGTCCAGAAACATTTTTTATGTAGGCGTCTTTTAGAGAAGAAGCTTTATGTACGTCATCTTTTGTTATTTGAAGCGGTTTTGTAGAATTAAAACCAAAATAAAGAGCCGCTTCTGCCATTTTGTTTATAGGCAAGAAGTTGATATGTTTTGATTCTTTGCTTTTTCCTGCTCTTCTGGACTTTCTTGATGTTTTATTTTTTTTCATATTAATAATTTAAATATGTTCCCGGATAAGTTTTTATCTCATTAAAAGGAAATAATCTTAGGTAAGTTCTTCCAATAATATTTTCTCTAGGTAAGACACCCCATAATCTTGAATCAGAACTGTTGTGCCTGTTGTCTCCCATGACAAAATATTCACCATCTTTTAATGTTGTTTTTAGTTTGATATCTGAGAATGGGGAAGGTACAAGCTTGTTTATATAAATATATGGTTCAGTTAAAATTTTTCCTTTTGGATTTTCTTTATTATAAATCTTTATAATGTCCCCGTTTATTTCAACAGTTTCTCCAGGAAGTCCTATAATTCTTTTTATGTAATAGATCGTTTTTGTGAGAGCAACTTTTTGTAATTCAAGACCTTTTGGTGGGACTTTAAAAACTATAACCTCACCTCTTTTTGGTTCTTCAAATCTGTAAGAAATTTCATCTATTATTAAATAGTTGCCATTTTGAAAAGTGTTGTCCATTGAAGCACCAGATACAACATAAGGTTGGGCGATGAAAGCTCTGATAGGCAATACTATGATTAGCGAGATTACAATTATATATACTGTCTCTTTTATAAAGTCCTTTGTTTGCTTTTGCATCTTAAAATATGGCTAAACCGATTATAAATCGGTCGCCCGAATTCGTCCGGAACGAATTATAGGGCTTAAAATCGCACTAAAATGGTGATTTGAACCCTATTATATAGTAAAAAATGAGTTTACACAAGTTTTTGATTTTTTTGTAAAAATTTTGATTGACTTGCAACTCTTATTTGTTATAAGATTCAAAAGGATGTTAGTACATTAAAAGTTGGAACGTTATTGGCAAAGACAAAACGGTTCGCCGAATGTCTTGTCTGTTTCCGCGAGTGTGCTCTCCACGGAGGTAGTGTTATGGGTTCGCCCAAAAATGTTTCTCTCAAGGATTTGACGATGTTCGAGAAGTTGCAAGCCATCGGTATTGGAAAGGAAATTGATTTTGATTTCAATGCCGAGAATATAGAAATCGTTCTTGGCGAAGCTTTAGAAATACTTTTACCTCTCGCGCAATATCTGGATAGAGAAATGTCAAGAAATCTTGATGGCCCGATAGATGATAAAAACAAGAAACGTAGAGCAATGCTTTTGCACAGCGGTTATGGATGGGGCTACATGGACATCATGTTGGAACGCTCTGGCGAATGGCTAGTGAGAATCAATGGAGAAAATGTGAAGGATGATGAGAGGTATCTTTCTATAGACACATTCAGTCTGGCGGAATTAATTAGGAGGAATCCGGAGGATCTTCTGAAAGGTGCTTTTAGGGGAGAGAGGATGGTTGAATTCATCAAAAAAAATGTTTTTTTGATGAATATCAGTTGCCGCTTTGCTCTGATCTGGCTGATGAACAGTTTTTTTGAATCTGTTCAAAAACAGCTGAAAGAAAGAGAAGAAAGGTTTGAAATCATGAAAAGGCGGATTTCCGTATTTGCTGATTTCAAAGACGCTCTAGACCCTCTTGCAACTAGAAAAGAGCCACTGAAGATGAAGTATTACTCTATTTTTACTGAGACTGAGAGAGGACATAGTAGGGATACTGGCGACTATCTGGTTTCTTCCGCTCTTAATGAATTTTGGAAAATTTCCAGTAGCAGAGAAGGATGTAAGCATATTTCGTACACTACAGACATGAGTACTTCTTCTCTCTCAACTTTCTTGGACCGTATAGGATATATGGTTAGTAACATAACGGTTAGTGACGTACCCTCTTTGTGGAGATACAGATCTACCGAAAGATTGCCTTTCACAAAAGAAGAAATGATTGTTCTTAAAGAATTAGCTCGTAAGATTGAAGAATAGTTTTAGTTGTACAGGCCTCGCAGTAATGCGAGGCCTGTTTTTTTATTGAAAAATACAGAGCGAAGTGACAATATTTTTTCTGTACACCCTTGTGGTGTGTTGCAAAAAAATACCTTAGACCTTAAACTGTAATCAATTAGTAATTATTATTTATTTACACATTATGAATTACATTATTGTAGGTTTGGGAAATCCTGGAGAAGAATATGAGAATACAAGACACAACACTGGAAGAATCGCAGTGGATACTTTAGCGAAAAAAATTGGAGTTGAAGAAGAATGGAAAGAAGATAAAAAAATAAAATCAGAAACTGTAAAATCTAAACTTGGAAAGAATACCATGCTTTTGGTAAAACCGAATACTTTTATGAATAAATCTGGCGATGCTGTAAAAGGTTTAGTAAAAACAAAAAAAGCAGCAGAAACTTTAGTTGTAGCTCATGATGATTTAGATTTGCCTTTTGGAAAAATTAAAATTTCTTTCAATAAAAGTGCAGGCGGACACAGGGGAGTGCAGTCAGTTATTAAAGCTGTGAAGACTGAGGCGTTCATAAGAATGAGAATTGGTATTTCACCTGTTACACCAAGCGGAAAGATGAAAAAGCCGTCTGGAGAAAAAGATGTTATTGCTTTGATACTCAATAAGATGAAGCCAGGAGATATTGATGCTTGGAAAAAGCTTATGAAAAAAGCTGCTGATGGACTCGAATCTATAGTGGTAGATGGAAGAGATGTCGCGACGATGAAGATAAATAGTCTTTAAAAAAGTTTCAAGTTGAAAGTTTAAAAGTTATAAAGTATAAGAAAATTAAAGAATACAAAAGAGCGGCGCCGTAGGCGCCGCTCTTTTGTATTTCCTTATACTTATTCTAAACCCTTATACTATTTAACGAAGTTAAGTCCCATCTTCTGATTCTTTGGTTCAAAAACATTGATTTTGAAAGTGTAGCTTTTACCCAAGCTTATTTTTTCTTTCATCTTTGCTTCTGTTCCGAAATCTGAAATGTGTACCAAACCTGAAACTCCTTCTTCAATGCTTGCAAGAGCTCCGTATTTGTTGAATTTGATAACAACAGCTTGTATCTCGTCTCCTTTCTTGTATTTTTTTTCTGCTTCAACCCAAGGATTTGGTTTCAATGCTTTTATAGACAATGAGACTTTTCCATCTTTTACATCTATAACTTTTACATTTACTTTATCTCCAATCTTAAACATTGTTTTTGGATCTTCAACCAAAGCCCAGTCTATTTCTGAAATGTGTACAAGACCTTCAAGTCCATCTTCAAGTTTTACGAATACTCCGAAATCTACTGCACCAGTGATTTCGCCAGAAAGTACATCTCCGATTTTGTATTTATCAGCTTTCTTTTGGTTTTCTTTCTTCTCAAGATTTTTTTCTGAGAAAATAAGCTTACCTTCTTTTGGTACAGCTGTAATGATAGCCACGGATATTTTTTGTCCGACTAATTTTTTTAGTTCATCAAGTATCTTGTCTTTATCTCCGGCTTCTACTTTTGGATAATGTTCAGATTTCAATTGAGAAGCGGGAAGAAATCCAATAATGCCTTGCCAGCTAATAATAAGACCCCCTTTGTTTGCTTCTTGAACAGGAAGTTCAAAAATTATTTTGTCTTTAATTGCTTTTTCTGCTTCATCCCAGATAAGTGCTTGTCTTGCTTCTTTAAGAGAAAGTTCTATATATCCGTCTCTATTTATATGGTCTACTATTTTTGCAGAAACGACATCTCCTATATTTAATTTCTTTATAACATCTCTTGCAGTAATAAATTCTTTTCCGTAAATAATACCAGTTCCGAACGGCTGTAAGTCAACATATACTTTTGATTTTTCAATTCCAATAACTTTACCCTCAATGACTTCTCCAGCTGTTGGCGGATTTTTTGTGTCATTGAAATACTTAGCCATCAAACTATTGTTTTTGGCCTTTGTTTTTTCATCTTCTATCTTAACTACTTTTTCTTTTACCATTTTTAATAAGTGTTATTAGGTTTAATTTTTACAAAAATTTGCAAAAAGAAAACCGGCACCTGATAAACCTTAATAATGTTTATCCGCTCCATCTGGGATGGAAAAAAAAGTTTTATATGCCTTCGGGCCACATAAGGTTAGCTTTTTGTGCAACTAATCTAACAGAGAAGAGGATAGCATATATAGTATAAAAGTAAAAGGCGGGTTTTCTCCGAAGAGAAAACCCGCCCTAAAAATTGTTTATTACATTGTTCCCATTACTTTTATTATCATCATTTTCTCATCAGAATACAAGATTTTTTCTATTTCAAGACATGGATAAATTTTAAAAAAAAGTTCCACGTCTGCAGTTATGTCACTTCTGAAATCAGAAGTGAATTGCCATGTGTTATTTCCCATATATTGCGGAATTGTTCCTCCTGGGCTTTCCCACAAATAATTAAACCCGTGAGCTGATGTTACCTTTATTACGTTCGCGCTTCTTGCTGATACTATTGATGACAAGCAAAGTACCAGTATTAAAACTACTGCTAAAACAATAAACTTTTTCATCAGAACACCTCCATTTTTTATAAAACATCTTTCTGCATAATTATAACCTATTAACAGTATAATGTCAAGTTAAAAGAAATACTGTAAATATAAATATAACCGGTGAATTTCCTCTCCGCGGAAATTCACCAGTTGAAATAACACAATTTAGCTTATATTTTTTTGAATAATCATTGCGAATTTCCTCATATTTGATATAATTAACGTATGATAATAACTTACCTAGGGGTGGAGTTTTTTAAAGTCCAATTTGGCGATACAACAATCGCTCTTAATCCAGTTTCCAAGGATTCAAAGTTTAAGCCGACAAGATTTTTTGCTGATATAGCTTTAGTTAGCTTAAATCACCCAGATATGAATGGTACAGAGAATCTTTCTTACAATGGAAAAGATCCTTTTGTCATTTCAGGTCCTGGAGAATATGAAGTCAAGGATGTTTTTATAAAAGGTTTTGCCTCAAAATCAAATTATGGCGGAAAAGACAAAATCAATACAATATATTCAATCACTTTAGAAAACATGAACATTTGTTTTCTCGGCGCACTTTCCGATATTAATCTTTCAACTGAAGTAAAAGAAGCACTTGGTGATGTTGATGTTTTGTTTGTACCTATCGGTGATGAAAGTGTTCTAGATGCGTCAAAAGCTGAAAAACTTTCAGTAGAAATAGAACCTAAAATAATTATTCCTATGCATTTTGGAGATGTTGGAGTACCTAATGCTCTTAAAAAATATTTAAAGGAAGCCGGAGAAGATAATATTAAGCCAGTGGACAAGCTTACTTTAAAAAAGAAAGATTTGGAAGGTAAGATGGGTGATGTGGTTGTTATTTCATCAGCGATTTAATTATGAAGTTTTTAGAAAAGATAAAAGGCTGGCCTATTGAAAAGAAAAGAATTTTTTCTATTTTATTAGCAGTTTTTTTAACAATTTTAATAATAGTTTTAAATTCAGGAATTAATTTATTATGGAAAGATGAAGCACAAAATAAAGTTTTTAATAAAAATAGCCCAATCAATTCAATAAAAGAGTCATTTTCACAAATTTTCGGTGATGTAGAATCTATAGCAAAGCAAGTATCTAGTAGTACTGCACAATTAATAGATCAGATTAAATCAGCATCTTCTAGTTTCAGTACTTCTTCAAACTAGCCCGTTAAAGTTTTTACTGACGCATTATGCAATAAAGCTGAGTAATTTAGAAAGAAAAGATGATAAATCAAAAATATAGTTGAATATAAAAAATATAAAGTAATATTGCATAATGCAAAAAGTTAGTTTAAAGTATGATTATCAATAATAATTTATAGCGAGTTGTTTAAAGTCACGCATAACTTTTTATCAGTAAAAATTTTCTCGGGTAAATAAGAATAAAAAACACAAAAAAATGTCAAAAGAAAAAGAAATCAGCGGAGAACATAAAGCCCTATCAAATAGAAGCATAACGACAGAGATGAAAGAATCTTATTTGGATTATGCTATGTCTGTTATTACACAGAGAGCTCTTCCAGATATTCGTGATGGACTTAAGCCAGTTCATAGAAGAATTCTTTATGCTATGGGACAAATGGGACTTACTGCTGGCGCAAAAACAAGAAAATCTGCCGGAGTAGTTGGAGAAGTCATGGGAAATTATCACCCACACGGCGATGCTTCCATATATGAAGCAATGGTAAAGCTCGCACAAGATTTTGCTACTCGTTATCCTTTAGTTATAGGTCAGGGAAACTTTGGAAACATTGATGGAGATTCCGCTGCGGCCATGAGATATACAGAGGCAAAGATGTCAAAGATTTCTAGCGAAATGTTGAAAGATTTGGAAAAAGATACTGTGGAGTGGAGGCCAAATTATGACAATACCAAGAAAGAACCTTCCGTTCTTCCTTCTGCTGTTCCAAATTTACTTTTAAATGGAACTCTTGGTATTGCTGTTGGTATGGCTACAAATATTCCACCTCACAACTTAGGTGAAGTAGTAGATGCAACACTACACTTAGCAGATAATCCTGATGCAACAACAGAAGATTTATTACAATTTATAAAGGGTCCAGATTTTCCTACAGGCGGAACAATTTTTAATCAATCAGATATAAATAGGGCGTATGCAACAGGACGAGGTGGAGTTGTAACACGTGGACATGCTGAAATTGTTGAAGATAAAAAAGGTGCTTTTCAGATTGTTATCACATCTATTCCTTATAGGGTAAATAAATCAGAACTTATTATTTCGATAGCAAACCTAGTTAGAGATAAAAAAATTGAAGGTATAAAAGGATTGCGTGATGAATCTGCAAAAGATATCAGAATAGTTATTGATTTGAAAAATGGAGCTCAACCTCAAAGCGTTTTAAATTATTTATACAAACACAGTCAGCTTGAAGAAACATTTCACTACAACCTAGTTGCACTTGTAAACGGAGTCCCAAAAACTCTTGCACTCAAAACATTTTTAGATGAGTTTATTGAACACAGAAAAATAGTTATAAAGAAAAGAACTGAATTTGATTTGAAAAAAGCCGAAGCACGAGAACATATTTTGCTTGGATTGAAAAAAGCGCTGGATCATATAGATGAAATAATAAAACTTATAAAGAAATCAAAAGATGTAGATGATGCCAGAGCGAACCTGGTGAAAACATTTAAGTTTTCTGAAATTCAAGCAAATGCAATTCTTGAAATGAGACTTCAAAAGCTCGCCGGACTTGAAAGAAAGAAAGTTGAAGATGAACTTACCGCCGTACAAGCTCTGATTGAAGATTTGAAAGACATTCTTTCTAAAACAAAAAGAATTTTGAAAATTGTAAAAGATGAACTTATAGAAATCAAAGCTAAATATGGTGATGAAAGAAGAACAAGGGTTGTGAAGGGTGGAATCAAGTCATTCTCTGAGGAAGATTTGATAGCAGATGAGCCAAGTATGCTCGTTCTTACTGCTGGAGGTTATGTTAAAAGGACAAACCCTGATGAATATAAAAAACAAAGAAGAGGCGGAGTTGGCGTGGTAGATCTTGATACAAAAGATGAAGATTTTATTACTCATTTTCTCACAGCCACAACTCACAACGACATTTTATTTTTTACAGATAAAGGAAAGGCGTATCAGATAAAAATGTATGAATTACCTGAAGGTAAAAGAGCTACAAAGGGTAAGGCCATTGTAAATTATCTTTCTATTACAGGCGATGAAAAAATAACTTCAGTTCTTGCTATGCCAAAAGAATTAAAAAATCTTAAGCTTTCACTTATTTTGGTAACTAAAAATGGTACTGCAAAGAGAGTAGATGCGGATGCATTCAAAGATGTAAGAAGAAATGGTTTGATTGCTATCACGCTTGATGCAGGCGATGAATTAAGGAGTGCTTTGTTTATGTCAGAAGGCGACCAGGTTATTCTTTCAACTAGAGATGGACAAGCTATCAGATTTAAAGATAAAGATGTAAGAGTTATGGGAAGAAATGCCAGTGGTGTGCGCGGAATGAAACTAGACAAAGGAGATTCTATAGTTGGTACAGATGTAGTGAAGAAAGAAATGAAAAATCCAGAGCTTCTAGTTATCAGCGCCAATGGTTATGGAAAGAAAACCCCACTTGATGAATATAAAGTTCAAGGAAGAGGCGGTTCAGGAATCATTACAATGAAAGTCACAGAAAAGACGGGGAAAATTATTACTTCTAAAGTTGTTACAGAAGAAGAGGATGAAATCGCAGCTATTTCAAAGAAAAGTCAGGTTATAAGAGTTGAAATAAAAGAAATACCAAGTTTGGGAAGACAAACACAGGGTGTAAGAATTATGAAGTTGAGAGAAGGGGATAACATCGCCTCAATCACTTGCATATAAAAAAATAAAAGAGTGGCTGCTCTCTTATTTGTTGATTACTTACTAGCAAGATTCTCCCTATAAGGTTATAATATATCAAATAATATTATGTTTTCTGATCCTGAAAAAAATATAGAACAGTTTGATCTAGGTAAGGGTAATTATGTTGCTGATTTTGGGGCCGGTTCTGGTTTCTATTCTTTTTCTGCTGCTGAAGCTGTCGGGGAGACAGGTAAAGTTTATGCTGTGGATGTACAGAAGGCTATGCTGGAAAAATTAAAAAATGAAGCTAAAAATGTAAGACATTTAAATAATATAGACATAATTTGGGCCGATTTAGATCATTTGGGTGGAACACGACTTAGAGAAAATTCTATGGACGCTATAATTGTAGCAAATGTTTTTTTCCAGTTAGAAAAAAAAGATAATGCATGTCTAGAAATCAAAAGGATTTTAAAGCCAGGAGGAAGAGTTCTTTTTGTCGATTGGGCAAGCTCATTTGGAGGTGTTGGTCCACAAGCACAAGACGTATTTTCAGAGGTAATGGCCAAAAAGCTTTTTGAGAAACATGGTTTTAAAGAAGATAGAACAATAGGTGCTGGTGCCCAACATTATGGAATAATTTTTAGAAAATAATTCACCCGTTAAAGTTTTTGCTAACGTTTGTTAAAAATTAATAATATAAACAAAATCATGATTTTAGATAAAAGTAATTTGATAGTATTGCTTGTTATGTCAAAACAAACAATTTTTATTAGCAAAAATTTTCTCGGGTAAATGAATGATAACTCAAACAAATTTAAATTAGTTCTCACTGGTATTTTTGCTTTTTTTATTCTGTTAGGTGTGGTTGCTTTTTCTACTTTTAAGTCCAATAGCCCTTCAAATAGTAAAATAGAAATAAATGTTTGGGGGGTTGTAGATAAAACAATTTTTGATAATTATATTACAAAATATAAACAAGATAAAAATTTAGAGTTTAAATTGGCTTATACATATAAAAGTTTAAGCACTATAGATAATGAACTCATTGAAGCAATAGCTACAGACAAGGCTCCAGATGCGATTTTGATTCCTCATGAACTTGAAAAAAGATATTTAGATAAAGTAAGTATGATAACTTCTATTACTGAAAGAGTTTTTAAAGACACTTTTGTTCAAGAAGCAGAATTATATATCCAACCAACTGGAGTTTTTGCTCTGCCGTTTTTTGTTGATCCGCTTGTAATGTATTGGAACAGAGACATGTTTTCAAGCGCAAGCATTGCTAATCCACCCACAAAATGGACAGAATTTCCTTCTTTAGCTGATAAACTTTCTCAAAGTGATAACAATGCCAATATCATAAAAAGTGTAGCTCCACTCGGGGAGTTTAAAAATGTAGATAATGCTAAGGCTTTATTGAGTACTTTGATTATGCAGGCTGGAAGCCCAATCGTTTCTTTTGCGGATAGTTTTTTTAAATCTAAATTAGATTATCAATCTCCAACAGATATTATGGTCCCAGCTAATTCCGCTCTGCTTTTCTTTACAGATTATTCAAATCCTAAAAAATCAGTATATTCCTGGAACAGATCACTGCCTTCTTCTAAACAATTTTTCTTGAGTGAAGATTTGGCTTTGTATTTTGGTTTTGCTTCAGAATACAAAGATATTAAAGAGAAGAATCCAAATTTAAATTTTGATGTAGCAATGATTCCTCAATCTATAGACTTAAAAGCTCCAAGAATCACCTTCGGTGAACTTTATGGTTTCTCTATCTTAAAGAGTTCTCCAAACGCTCTACCGACATTTAATTTGCTTTCATTGCTTACCGGACCAGATTCAGTGTCAACTCTTTTAGATTTCATAGATGTCGCTCCAGCAAGACGCGATCTTATTTCTGCTGGTTCATCTAATCCAGCCAAAACAATTTTCTTTAATTCTGCCTTGATATCTCACGGTTGGGTAGATCCAGATTCAAAAAAGACCAACCAGATATTTCAAGATATGGTTGAAAATATAACTACTGGAAGAATGGATATTCCAAGCTCTGTTTCAAAAGCAAGCATGGAACTTGATAATTTGCTACAATAATAGATATGAAAATTAAAATAGTTTCTACAATATTATCATCAATTGTTTTGTTACCTTCAGTTGTATTTTCTGCGGGATTGATACCTTGTGATGGTATTACAGTAAAATGTGATTTTTCTGCTTTTGCTGCACTTATAAACAATATTCTTACTTGGTTCATAGGAATATCTGTATCAGTTGCTGCTATTACTTTTTCGTATGCAGGTGCACAAATATTATTAAATCCTGATAAACCAGCCAAAATTGAGGAGGGGAAGAAAATGTTTGTAAAGACAGCTTTGGGAATGGTCTTTGTTCTTGGAGCATGGCTTATCGTACATACCATAGTAGCAACTGTGGTTAGTAAGAATATAGATGCTTTGCGTTTTTTGGAAAAATAATTTATTAATAACTAACAAATAATATTATGAACAAAAAATTATTACAGATAACAACCACACTTATTTCTTTCATGCTTATGATTTTGCCTCTCTTCGCTTTTTCAGCAGCTACCACAATAGCAAATCCTCTTGGTAATTTGAACGACATACCAAGTTTTGTAGCTAAAATTTTGGGCTATATAGTAAAAATTGGTGGAGTATTTGCGATATTCATGTTTATTTTGTCAGGTTATAAATTTGTTGTGGCACAAGGTAATCCAGAAAAATTAAAAGATGCAAGAACCACTTTCATAAATACATGTATTGGTGTAGCAGTTCTTCTTGGAGCTCAACTTATAGCAAGTATTATCGTAGGTACACTAAAAACCTTAAAATAAATAAAACCTGTCCCGTGTGAAATTCAACGGAAACTAAACAAAGATAGAGAAGTATAAAAATAAAAAATATAAATATGATTAAAAATATCAACAATTCAAAATTTCTTTACGGGATGAAAAAACTTTTAAAATTATTTTCGCCAATATTCACTTATTTTATTTTGTCTAGCACAGCTTTTGCAGCGACTGCAACATCAGGTTGTAACATGACGGGCATGACCACACTTAAAGATATCATAGTGAAATTTATAACAGGCTGTATTCTTTCAAATGTTATATACATACTCTCAGCTTTTTCTGTAGTAATTTTTATATGGGGAGTTTTTAAATTTTCTACGGCAGAAGGCGAAGAAAAACAATCTGGTAAGAGCCTTATGATTTGGGGGATTGTTGGTATTTTTGTCATATTGTCTATCGGCGGGTTAATAGCCATACTTCAGAACACTTTTCATCTAGGTGGAGATTTTAATATAACCCCTCGTCAAGTAAATCTAGGTTTGTAGATAACAGGGCTTGCTTATTGGGTATGTAAGTTTTATAATTATGTGGTAATAATCATTGGTCGCGTTTCATTTATTAGAGATTTGTTTAATAATTTAGTTAATTAAAAATATGAAAAGAATTTTAGCAAGTGTTTTGGTCGCTGTATCTCCAGTTATGGCTTTAGCTCAATCAAATGGATATAACCCTGGACAGGGAGTAGCCGGTTTGTTTGATCTTGCAGGCTATTTTTTGAATAGAGCAGTACCTTTTATCATTTCGATTGCCGTTGTTTATTTCATTTTCAATGTTTTCAAATATGCAGTGTTGTCAGGAGGAGATGAAGAAAAGAAAAAAGAAGCAAAAACACAAATGATTTGGGGAATAGTAGCTTTGTTCGTGATGGTATCAGTTTGGGGTCTTGTAGCAATATTGCAAGCAACATTCGGAACATCAGGAGTCACAAGTAATATCGGAAGCCAACTTCCACGTTTTTAATTGCTATGATGGATTTTTTAATCCAAAAGGCATATGCCTATGAGGCCATTAGTCCTACTGGTATTGGTGGTAGTTCAACCTTTGATATTCTCTTTAAGAAAATTATTGATAATGTAGTTTCTCCTATAATATATTTGATTGCAGCTTTAGCTGTGGTTTACTTTGTTTGGGGAGTAATGAAGTTCATCGGAAATGCTAATGATACAACCAAGAGACAAGAGGGTTATCAGCACATGATTTGGGGAATAGTGGGATTATTTATAATGGTGTCTGTAAAAGGAATTATATATCTCATTCTCAGAGTAATTGGGTTATAGCATATAAAATTAATAATAAAAAATCGCGTCTGAGGGACGCGATTTTTTATTATTAAAAAAGACGCAAGCAAAGCATTAAGCTTGTACTTGCGTCTTTGTATTTCTAGTTAATCATTGTGATGATTAACTCATATAGCTACTGCGCGTTAAAAAATTTTAAGACAATTGCTTCGTGTGACTGAATCCACATACAAAGCAACCCGATAAGAGGAAATATTGACAGAATCAAAATCGCATTAATAGTTGCCACCAAAACCGCATTGTTGGGTTTAAATGGTAACCTTTTGCTATTTTTTTCTGTTTTTACAACTTTTTTCTCCTCCCCAATAACTTTTTCCTTTTGTATAGTTAATTTTGACTTTAAATATACAAGGAAAAAAATTATTGAGAGAAAGAGGAGTGAGAAGAAAGATATCATCCCGATATTCATTTTTCCCCTCCTTTTAGGGTTTAGTATTGACCACTATTCCCGGAGAATTACCACCTTTGCAAAGGACGGTGCCCTTAAAGCCGATTACTCCCTCTTTGTCCAATTTTGCCTGAGCAATTTTGGAGGCGCCTTTTTTTCCTACGATAGAGGTTGTTTTTTCCAATACCTTGTTTTCGGCGTTACCTACATTTTCAATTGCAGCCGCCAGGTCATTAGAAGCCTCTTTTTCTGCCTTTGCTAATCTTCTCTTTTCTTCGCATTTTTTATCAACTTCTTGAAGATCAGCCTCTTTCTTTTCTCCTGCCCTTTGCTTCATTTCCATAGCATCTTTGTAATCTTTAGCATAGTCCATGGATGGTACGGAGAACCCTCTGATGTACTGTCCGACTATTTCTTCCAGTGATTTGTTACCGACATTATTATTTATGTCGATTACATGCTGGAATAAGGGTGATCCATCTTCTACCTTTTCTTTCATTACTTCTTTGGCATCCATGTTTGCCACATAGGCCCTGATTACTGAATCAATCTGATTCTTAACCATTGCTACCCAGTTTGGAACATTAAGTGATAGTCCGGCATGTTTTGTTTCAAGTACAACCTGCACGGTTATATCAAGCCTTACCGCTCCGTCAGCCTCAACATCTTTAATTGTATAAACTAACTGGTTATACAAAAAAATTGAAGTGGCCTCAATCATCTGTCCATCTTTTTCGAAAAGATACTTAAAGACAGATTTTCCCCACCAGAGAATTACTACGCCGAATTCTTTCCAGTCCCACAAGCTGTCCAAATAATTTGTCTCACCTGAAGCGAGATCAGTAATCTTTCCAGTCTTTTGGTCTACCTTTTTCTTTTCATCGGAAATGTTACCTATGTATCCAACTATTCTCTGTCCGAGCCTGACAGCTTTGATTCTTCCTTTTTTAACGGTAGTAACAAAATCATCTTTTTCCGCTATTAAAGGAAGATTTTCCTTGAGCCATATATACGCCCATACTAACAAAATTACTAAAGCCAGAATTACTGTCGCAATCCACCACATTGTGTTCATTGTAAAACCTCCTATTTTTTTTGCGCTATGCGCTATATGTCAACGGGGTAGAGGTTTTCCTCATCCCTAACTTACTCTTCCTTAATTATAGCATTTTTATAGTAAAAGTCAAGTTAAGACTTGCTAAAAATATGGCTATATTGTATACTTGTTTTGCCTTTGTATTGGATAGCTAATGGTTATTTATAACTATAGGAAAGTCCGAACACTAACGCGTAAGCGTAGCAAGGTAGCGGGTAACGCCCGTCCACAGTAATGTGAGAGGTGCGAACAGTGACGCCAATGTCGAAAGACTAGGGTTCCTTCGGGAATAATCTTATCGGAAGGTAAGAGTGCAACGGCAAAATTCCTTACTTTAGTGCAAGGCCGTGCCTACTTTTTGTAGGAGCGCCGCTTGAGCGATTCAGTAATGTTTCGCCCAGATAGATGGTTATCTTGTAATAGTAATATTACAAACAGAATTCGGCTTATAGGTATAAAGGTTATGGAGAGGGCGCACCGAAAGGTGCGCCCTTTTCTCTTCACCCGTTAAAGTTTTTGCCAATGCTTATTAAAAATTTTTTATAAACATATCGTAAATATTAATGATTATGCTAAAATAGTATGGTCGTATACAGCTTAAAATAAGCAATTTTTATTGGCAAAAATTTTCTCGGGTAAATGGTAAAGAAGTTTTTTAATATTTTTAATAAAGAAATAAAAGGTTTGCACGAAGCTGCTTATCTTTTGGCTATCTTTGCTTTTTTATCTCAACTTCTCGCTTTAATAAGGGATAGAATATTTGCAGGCACCTTTGGTGCTGGACATACTTTGG
This sequence comes from Minisyncoccota bacterium, assembly GCA_041656855.1. Classification (GTDB taxonomy): domain Bacteria; phylum Patescibacteriota; class Minisyncoccia; order Phycocordibacterales; family GWA1-40-21; genus Bog-1340. The sequence goes on from JBBACS010000002.1 coordinate 32,526, forward strand.
ATATTTATTACTCGGCATTTCGCATTCCAGATTTTATTTTTGTTACTGTTGGTTCCATGGTTTCTATTTCTGTTCTCGTTCCATTTATTATTGATAAGTTGAAAACTTCTGAAGACAGTGCCCGTGATTTTATCAGAAGTATATTTCTGTTTTTTTCAATACTTATCGTTACCATAAGTGTCATTGCCTTTTTCTTGATACCTTATATTGCACCAATTATCTTTAAAGGTTTAGGCTCGTATACTGAACTTATAAGTATGTCTAGAATATTGTTGCTTTCTCCCATCTTGCTCGGGCTTTCAAACATGTTTGCAAGTATTACTCAGGTTGGTAAAAGATTTCTTGTATATGCGCTATGCCCATTATTTTATAATATAGGAATTATACTCGGAGTTTTGTTGCTTTATCCAATTTTTGGTATTTATGGTTTAGCCCTAGGTGTAGTTTTAGGAGCTCTCATGCATTTGGCTATACAAATTCCTTTCATTCTAGAGAGTGGATTATTTAAACTTTTTCCAATAAAAATTGATTTTAAATTAATAAAAAATGTGATTTTGGTTTCTATCCCTAGGACAATCACCTTAGGAATGACACAGCTTTCAATAATTGCTCTTTTGGGCATAGCTTCATTTATGGAGAAAGGTTCCATAACGGTTTTTAGTTTTGCGATGAATCTACAAAATGTGCCACTTGCCATTATCGGGGTTAGTTATTCTATTGCTGCATTTCCAACTTTGGCAAAATGTTTTTCTTGTGGAAATAAAGAAGAATTTTTATCTCATATCATTTCTGGTGCAAGACACATTATTTTTTGGTCCATACCCATAAGTGTACTCTTTGTTGTTTTACGTGCGCAGATAGTAAGAACTATTTATGGGGCAGGAGAATTTAGTTGGACTAGTACAAAGCTTACAGCTGCAGCTCTCGCTATCTTTGCGGTTTCTGTTGTTGCACAGTCGCTCGTTCTACTTTTTATAAGAGGGTATTATGCAATGGGTAATACAAAAAAATCTTTATATACAAGTATTATCACGGGAATTTCTTCAGTAGGCTTTTCTTTATTGTTTATAAAAATATATGAGGCTTCAAATCTATTTAAATATTTTATAGAACATTTATTTAGAATAGAAGATACAAATGGCAGTAAGATTATTATGATAGCTTTTGGTTTTGCTTTAGCACAGATAATAAATTGTATTATTCTTTGGTCTTATTTTGAAAAAGATTTTAAGGGTTTTTCCGCTCCACTTTTCAATACTCTTTTTCAAAGTTTTTCCGCGTCTATAATTATGGGCTTCGCTGCTTATATCGGATTAAATATTTTTGCTAATATTTTTAGTACGAATACTTTGATTGGTATTTTCCTACAAGGTTTTTGCTCTGGCATTTTGGGTATAGGTGCGGGTATTTTTGTCCTAAAAGCCCTGAAGAGTGCAGAGTTAGAAGAAACATGGAATGCATTCCATAAGAAGTTCTGGAAGGTGAAGACCGTGGTTCCTGATATGAAAGAGTTATAAATTAATGGTTGCATTACTCATCTTTTTAAGCTATACTCATAAAACTTAATTTAAAAAATATTATGTCACAAGATCAATTGTTAAGAATGAAATGTACTATTTGCAAAAGAGCAAATTATTACACTAGAAAAAATAAGAAAAAAGTTGAAAGAAAACTTGGCTTTAAGAAGTTTTGTAAATGGTGTAAAAAAACAACGCCTCACAAAGAAGCCAAGATGACTGGGTAAAAAACCGCATAAGTGCGGTTTTTTTTGTTTCTATTGACAGTTTATTCTATAAGTGGTATTCTGTTCATTAAGTAAGTACACAAAACAGGAGGTTATATTATGAAGACACTTGTATTGTCTGATGAGAAAAATCCTGAAATCGAAACAGCGTTCTCTTTGATTGAAAAAGGGGGAAAAAAGAAAATTAAGGTAGCTTTTTACCACGGAATTATTGCAGAAAAAGTAATGTTGTTTTCTTTTGATGAGGCTAAGAAGATAGAAGATTTTCTTTCAGGGGTATTGGAAGCAGTGCCTCAGAAATAGGAACAAAAAATAAAAAATAATGAGGTATAAAGGGGTACGCCAAGTACCCCTTTATTTTTTTATTTAATTGTTTTGTGTTATATTAGTCAAACCACGGGAGATTAGTTAAGTGGTATAACATTCCTCTCCAAAAGGAAGGTTGGGGGTTCGATTCCTCCATCTCCCGCAAGTTATTTAGTTTTTTTAATAGTATAAGCTAGTATTTTTTTGATTTCTTTTGGTCCAAACCATTTAATATCTTTATTTCTTTTAAACCAAGTTCTTTGTCTTTTTACAAAATGCCGAGTATCATTTTTTATGTTTTCTATCATCTGCTCTTTTGAAATTTTCTTTTGTAGATATAATGCCGTCTGCCTGTATTCAAGTCCAAAAGATTCAAGTCTTTTCCAACTAACACCCTGTCTGTGAAGCTTAGATATCTCATTAATCATTCCTAGCTCGATACGTTTTAAAAGACGTTCTTCAATCCTTTCCTTTAAAATATTATCTTTTGTATCAAGTCCGATAAGAATAAAGTCGTATTTCTTTGGTCCTTCAATTATTTCAGGGACATCACCAAGGGTTTTTGCTATTTCAATAGCTCTAATAAGTCGAACTTTATTATATTTATCAATATTTTTTGCACGAGTTGGAGAAAGTTTTTTCAACATTTTAAAAAGTTTTTCTGTGGAATATTTTTCTAATTTGGTTCTTAATTTTTGATTCAATTTAACCTCAGGCAGTGTGATGTTTTTTACAACACTATCAATATAAAAACCTGTACCTCCGCAAATTATTGGAGTCTTTCCATGCGAGATTATTTTTTCAATTGCTTCGTCAGCGAGTTCTTTGTATTTTGCTACAGAAAAAAGAGTATTTGGTTTTGCTACATCCAAAAGGTAATGGGGAATACCAGACATTTCTTTTTTAGTAATTTTTCCACTACCTAAATCCATACCGAGAAACACTTGTCGTGAGTCGGCACTGATTATTTCTCCATTAAATTTTTTGGCAATTTGCACCGCTATATCGCTTTTGCCAGTAGCTGTGGGGCCGAGAACGACTATGATTTTGGGTTTCATAAAGATTATATTTACATAAAAGAAGTGACATCACAAGATTAAATTGTCCAATTGACTTATGCTCGTGAGACATATAAAGTTATATTTGGATTAACAAAAACCATAGGAGGTATGTTATGAGTACATTTAAAAAGATGTTTTACCCAGTGATTCATTGTATTGATACTCGCGATGAACGAGCGATTAATCATGCATTGGAAAATGCTCGCATTGCTAAAGAATTTGGTGCAGATGGAGTTTTTCTTATCGGCCACGAGATTTGCTACTCTTTTTTAATCGATATTTATGAGGGTGTTAGGAGTCAGGCTCCGGATTTATGGATTGGAATAAATTTTCTCGATATTTCATACGAGGAAAACTGGAACAGAATTTCACGGGTAGCGGGCGGTTGCACGAAATTAAATGCTTTGTGGATTGACGGTATGCCGAAAGAAAAGCTTTTCCTTTCGGAAAAAATTCAGGTTTTTGGTGGAGTTGCATTCAAGTACATGGATCCACATCTTAAGGGGGAAAATCTTAAGACCGCTTGTAAAGAAGCAATGAAAATTGTTGACGTAATTACGACGAGCGGAGATAGGACTGGTTCTGCTCCAGATATTTTAAAATTAAAATCGATTAAAAAATATCTGGGCGGAAAAGTACCACTTGCTTTAGCCAGTGGTGTCAATACAGATAATGTTCTTTCGTTTATTGAATACGTAGATATTTTTCTTGTTGCTTCGAGTATATGTGAAAGTATACCGAGCCGAGGTGAATATCTTGTCCCAGAGAAAGTCAGGGAGTTAGCAAGATTAATTCATGTGTAAAAATTTTAAAGCGCACAATCCAAGGATTGTGCGCTTTTTGTTTTTGCTGTGGAGGGACTAGGTCACAAGTATTTTTCTGCTGAAAAATCTCGCGACCCCGACTCGCGCCGTCGCGCTCCGTCTTTCGAGCCCCTCTTCCGGCACAAAAAAATTCCCTGTTAGGGAATTTCTTATTTGTGCCGGAAGAGGGACTCGAACCCTCATGACCTTGCGATCGATAGATTTTGAGTCTATTGCGTCTACCAATTCCGCCATCCCGGCATTATTAATTACGCGAATAACTATATACAATTTATTAACAAAAATCAATTTTTGTTAGTATTTTTTATGTGATAGAATAGGCAGTATTAAATCTTAATTTTTATAAAAATGACACAATTTTACAGTGATTCAATATTTTGGATAGAGACAGAAAAAATAAATCCAAATCCTTTCCAGCCTAGAAAAGAATTTGATGAAGCACGCCTCAAAGATCTTGCAGAATCCATAAGACAATATGGAGTTCTTCAGCCAATTGTTGTAACTAGAAAAGAAACTCAAAAAGAAGATGGGGGAATTTTGGTTGAATATGAATTGATTTCAGGAGAAAGAAGATTACGTGCATCAAAGATGGCTGGTATTCCACAAATTCCAGCGGTTATTCGTTCTAATGATGAGTCAAACTTAATGAAGCTTGAACTCGCAATTATTGAGAACTTACAAAGAGAGGATTTGAACTGTGTAGACAGAGCCAAAGCTTTTCAACAGCTTGTATCAGAGTTTGGCTTTAAACACACTCAGATTGCTTTAAAAATGGGCAAGAGCAGAGAGTATGTATCAAACAGCTTGAGAATACTTGCATTGCCCGAACACATGCTGTTGGCTGTTTCTGAAGGTAAAATTTCTGAAGGTCATACAAGACCGCTTCTTATGCTTACAGATAGAAAAGATGAGCAGGAAACTTTGTTTAAAGAAATTATTTATAAGAAAATTACAGTTCGTGATGCTGAAATAATCGCTAGAAAAATTGCAGTTGAAAGAGCAAGAAAGAAAGAAACTGTTTTTGATCCTGAAATAACTGCGCTAGAAGAAAAATTTACGGAGTCTTTAGGAACAAGAGTTCATATTGAAAAAGGAGAAAAAGGAGGAAAGATTACGATTGATTTCTTTTCAAATGATGATGTCAGAGCCATTTTAGATTTACTAAGCACTAAAGATAAAAGAAAAGTAGATGAACTTTTGAACAGACATATTGCTGGGATTGAATCTAAAAAAGATATAGAAAATTTGCCAAAAATTACTGAAGATGAAGCCCCGATGATTGATGATAGAAGTGAAATAGAAAAGAAAGAGGAAGAGGAGAGTGAGGATTTATACTCAGTAAAAAATTTCAGCTTATAAAAATCTTTAAATCTGACGCATTTCTTCGTCACTTCACTTTTTTATCTCCTGCGCAGTAGGTTTACTACGGCTTAGTCGTTAAAAAAGCTTGTTCCTCAAACCGCGTTCATATTAAAAGTTTTAGAAAAATAAAATATAACTGGCTCGCTTGCGAGCCAGTTATATTTTATTTTTGTCTTGGAATCTGATTTTTTTCTTTATTTTTTTCCAAATAGTTGTTTATATGTCTTTTTGCCATGTTTGTCTTGGCCATTTCAAGCCACTTTGAGCTTGGTTTGCTTGATTCTTTAGTTATGATTTCAACAACGTCGCTATTTTTTAGACTGGTATCTAGAGAAACCATTTTTCCATTTATTTTTGCTCCGCTTGTGTGATTTCCAATATCAGAGTGAATAGCAAAGGCGAAATCTAAAGCGCTGGAACCTATTGGAAGATCTATAACATCTCCTTTAGGAGTAAGTACAAAAATTCTTTCATTAAAAAAATCTGCTTTCAAATCTTTAATAAAACCTTCCTTGTCTTTTTCTGTTTTAATGTATTTTTGTGATTCAGCCAAGTCATTAATCCAACCAGGAATTGTTTCTTCCTCCTCTTTTATTTCCTTAGAAAAATTTATTATTCTAGGGAGTAATAAGTTAAACCAGCGAGACTCAGAGTTTTCTTTCTGTTTTACAGAACCTTTTTTCTTATACAAGATGTGTGAGGCAATACCGTATTCAGAATCGTGATGCATCTCAAATGTACGAATTTGTATTTCTATAGTCGCTCCATATCCAGTAAGTACAGTAGTATGCAAACTTTGATACCCGTTTGGTTTAGGAAATGCAATATAATCTTTTATCCTTCCTGCTATTGGTCTTGCAATACTGTGAATAATTCCTAGAACTTTATAACAGGTAGTAATGGTATCTACACTTATACGAAGGGCGAGAATATCATAGATTTTGTTGATATCATTTTCTCTAGTTTTAAGTTTTTTATACAAACTATAAATTCCTTTTTGTCTGTAGTCTGTTTTAAAGTTTGTAATGTTTTCTGCTGCGAGCGCTTTTTTGACAGTTTTAATAAATTTATCAAGTTCTGGCAAGGATTCTTTTTCTTTTTCTTTTAAAAGATTTTTTGTTTTTTCATATTCTATTGGAAATATATATTTGAAAGACAAGTCTTCAAGTTCACGAGCGAGCAATCTTATAGAAAGTCTGTCGGCGAGTGGAGCATAAATCTCTAGCGTTTCAAGAGCAATTCTTTTTTGTTCTTCGGGATTTACATATTGTAGAGTTCGCATATTATGCAAACGGTCTGCAAGTTTAATAATAAGTACTCGGATATCTTGAGCTGCGGCTACAAGAAATTTCTTGAGACTTTCAATATGTCTTTCTGCTCCTTTGTATTGGACTTTACCAAGTTTGGTAACTCCATTTACTAAAAATAAGACTTCTTCTCCGAATTCTTTTTTAATTTGTTCTTCTGTGGTTACTCCATCTTCTATAGAATCATGCAATAAGCCGGCGATTATAGTAGTAGCTCCCATTTTTAGACTAGCGAGTATTTTAGCTGTCTCATATATGTGAGTGAAGTAGGGCTCCCCAGATTTTCTTAATTGTTCCTCGTGGGCTTTTAGGGCAAAATCATAAGCTTTTTGTATAAGCTCTTTATCTTTTTGAGTAGGGGAATCTAGCAATGATATTATTTCTTCTGATGCCATAAAATTAGTATTTAGTATATAGAATACAGTATATAGGATTAAAATTAAAGTCAATATAATTAAAGAGGGGTTTCGCTTCGCGAAACCCCTCTTTAATTATTTCTTTTCTATTTTTTGTGGATTATGGTTAGGACAAGTTTTGTCAGAACATCTCCCAGGGAATTGTCTTAGGTCACAGATAATTTCCTCACCGTCGTTCGGAAATTTCCGCGACCCCGACTCGCGGTTTTGTCTGCTGACAAAACATCGCTCCGTCTCACCAAAACCTTTTGCGCACAAAAAGTAGTTTTTGTGCTTTTAAATTTTACTTAGTTAACTTTTGAGGGTTGTGGTTCGGGCATAACTTGTCACTGCATCTTTCGGGGATGGTTTTGGTGCCATCCATCATCAAGCTTCCACAAGTAGGGCAGTTTCTTCCTGTTGGTTTTGCTTTGATAGCGTATTTACATTTTGGATAGTTTGTACAGCTGTAGAAAATTCCAAATCTACCCCTTCTTTCAGTCATTTCGCCGGCTTTACAGACAGGACATTGGATTCCAGTAGTTGGATTTAGAATCGCGTCTTTCTTTATGTATTTACATTTAGGATAGTTTGAACAAGCAACAAACTTTCCAAATTTTCCTTCACGTTCCATAAGTTTTCCATCTTTACATTCAGGACACTTTTCTCCAGTATCTTTTGGGCCTTCCATTTCTTCACCTGTAATTTTTCTTGCCCCCATACAATCAGGATAATTTTTACAGCTTAAGAACTTTCCATTTTTAGAAAGTTTGATTATCATTGGTCCTTCACATTTGGGACACTTGATACTTGCATCAGCTTCTCCAAAGTTTGTCACCTTATCAATTTTACCTTTAGCTTTCACTTCTTTTGAAAATGGTCCATAAAAATCTTTCAAAGTTTTTACATATTCTCTTTTTCCGGTAGCAATATCATCAAGCTCGTCTTCCATTTCAGCAGTGAAAGTGTCGCTTATATAGTTTGGAAAATTCTTCTCAAGGAAATCGCTTACAACCTCTCCTGTATCAGTAGGAAAAAGAGCTTTGTTGAGTTTTTCAACATACCCTCTATCCTCAATAGTTTTCATTATAGATGCATAAGTAGAAGGTCTTCCGATACCTCTTTTTTCAAGCTCTTTGATAAGCCCTGCTTCAGAATATCTTCCCGGTGGTTCTGTAAACTTTTCTGTGCTTCTAAGTTCAATAAGTTTCAAAATATCTCCAGCTTTAACACTTGGAAGCTCAACATCTCCGCTTGTTGCGTCTGGATCAGCTTTCAACCATCCATCGAAAAGCATTCTTGAACCATTGATAGAAAATGTAGGAATTTCTCCATCACCAACTATTGCAGTTATCTTTGTTCTCAATACTTTTGCATCTGTCATTTGCGAAGCGACAGTTCTTTGCCAGATTAATCTGTAAAGTTCTTTTTGTTCGTCAGTAAAGCCGGCTTCCATTTTATTTACATCTGTTGGGCGAATAGCTTCGTGAGCTTCTTGTGCGTTTTTACTTTTTGTAGTGTAGACATTTCTTTGTGCATAATTTGCTCCATACTTTTTTGCAACCATTACACCAATTTGGTCTAGCGCTGTGACGCTCAAGTTTGTACTGTCAGTTCTCATATAAGTAATGTATCCAGATTCGTAAAGTTTCTGAGCGATACCCATAGTTCTTGATGGAGAAAAGCCGAGACGAGTGCTTGCTGTCTGTTGGAGTGTAGAAGTTGTGAATGATGCCTTCGGACTTCTTTTTGCTTCTGTTCCAGTGACACTTTTTACAGTCCACTTTTCTTTATTTCCAACTTTTAGAATTTTTTCAACCTCTTTTATATCGCGAGGTTCTACATCACAGCTCAAAAGTATTCTTGCCCCGTCAAATTGGCTTTTTATTTGACCGGGGTTTATTCCGCCGGCAGTTTTCACATCAGCTTCAACAACCCAGAATTGTTCTGGCTTGAATGCGCGAATTTCTCTTTCGCGTTCCATGATAATACGAAGTGCAGGGGATTGAACACGTCCAGCAGAAAGTCCATAACGAACTTTTTTCCAAATAAGTCCAGAAAGATCATAACCAACAAGTCTATCAAGCACTCTTCTAGCTTCTTGAGCTTTTCTCAAATTGTCATCAATTTCTGTCGGATGTGCGATAGCTTCTTTAATAGCGTCTTTTGTAATTTCGTGGAAACGAACTCTTTTTGGATTTTCAAGTCCGACGGCTTCTTTAATATGCCATGCAATAGCTTCTCCTTCTCGGTCAGGGTCGGTTGCGAGCAATACCTCATCAGCTTTTTTAGCTAAGGACTTTATTTCAGCAACAACCTTTTCGTTTCCCGGGGAAATGACGTAATGGGGAATGAATCCGCCAGGAATATCAATTGCATCTTTGTTTGATTTTGGTAAATCGCGAATATGCCCGACGCTTGCTCGGACAGTATATGCACCTTCCAAATATTTTTCTATTGTCTTCGCTTTTGACGGAGACTCAACGATTAAAAGTTTCACCGGGTAGTGAAATTTCAAGTTGTTTTTATATTGCTATAAGCCCAAATTGAAACCTCAGAAAGTTATTTTGCTAATGATATCGACAGTTAAACGACTGGGTAGAAAAAACAAAAAGCAATGACTTGAAATTCTACTACCCGGTTCATTGAAGTGCATTATTACACGGAAATGTTATTTTGTGCAAATTTTGATACAATTTGTTTATGAAGGAAGAAGAATTATTAATAATCGTTCCAGGTTCAAAATACTCAAACTCTAAGGTACTTTTTTTACAAAAAATAATATTATTTTTTTACAGTTTTGTCGGAGTCAAACCTGTTTACATGAATTATGCTGTAGAGGAAGAAAAAAGATTAATTAAGGATGGAAGGAAATGCGTGTATTTACATTGGAGTCGTGGTATATCAGGATTTTCTGTATTTTTTGCTGTTGAAAAATTAAAAAGAGAAATTAATCATTATAAAAATAAACATAAAATAAAATTACTTGGTTCAAGTCTTGGTGCACAAATTGTACTTGATGCAGCAAAGACTTGTGAAAATTCTATTGAAAAAGTAGTCTTATTATGCCCAGTAATAAATTATGATAAAACACCAATTAAAAGTGTTCCAGTTATAAGCATTTATTCTGTTTATGATGAGCTGTCTCGTCTTGGTAATAAAATTATGAATCCTTTTCGTAAAAATATGGATTTAATTGGAAAAAATGTAAATAATATAATTATTCCAGAATTTACACATGATGATTTTAGTGCAGACAGAGAAATTAGAAATGGTATATATAAAGGTAAAACAATTACTCAGTTAGTTAATGATTTTTTATAGGTATCTAGATTAATCTAATCTCTCCCATACTTTCTTTAATTAATCCTTTAATTTCCATTATTGAAATAATTGTTGAAGCTTTTGAGACGGGCATTTTAAGAGCGCGTATGAGTTCGTCTTTTTCCATTGGTTCATTCAAAATTTTTATTACTAATAATTCTTCATCTGAACAATCAGAATATTTGAGTTCTAGATTTTGAGGCACATCATTAATTTTGAATCCGAGTGCGAGAAGTATATCTTCACTACTTCGCACGGGGGTTGCTCCAAGACGAATAAGCATATTTGGTCCTTCAGAATTTTTGGAAAAGATTGAGCCGGGGACCGTGAGAACATCGCGATTGTATTCTGTTGCAAATTTTGAAGTGATAAGTGTACCGGATTTTATTTCTGCTTCTATCACAAGTACTGCATGAGAAAGTCCAGCCATTATTCTATTTCTTTGTGGAAAGCTGTATGGAGTTGCACGAAATTTTGGTTCAAATTCTGAGATGAGGGCACCGCGAGCTTCAAGAATTTTTTCGGCGAGCTGTCTGTGTGTGCTTGGGTAGAGAACTGATTCGTCTAGACCTGAACCAGGAACCGCAATCGTCGTAAGACCTGCATCTAAGGCAGCTTTATGCGCAATCCCGTCTATTCCAAGAGCGAGACCTGACACTATACATATATTGTATCCACGAAGACCTGAGATAAGTTTCTCACAAGCGTCTTTGCCATATTGAGTATATTTGCGAGAGCCAACAACACAAAGGAGTTTTGTTTCGGGCTTCGGAAGCTGACCTTGGAAATAAATTTGTTTTGGAGGATCAGCAATTTCTCGAAGCATTTCCGGTATCTCGTCACCTTCAAGTTTAATTATTTCAAAATTTTTCATTCTGTTGTTTATTCTATCATTTGTTGCTAATATTATGAACATATAAATTAATTAAAAATCTTGCGTCGCGCCATATGGACGGTTGCGCGACGTGATTTCGCAAAATCAATGCTAGACATTAAATTCATCAGAGAAAATAAAGACCTCATCATTGCAGGCGCACAAAAAAAACATATAAAGTTTGATCCAAACGATCTTATTAAACTTGAGGACCAAAGAAAAGAACTTTTAACTGTGATAGAAGCAAAGAGAGCAGAACAGAACGAAGTTTCAACTCGTTTACCTCAACTAAAAGATGCAGGACAAAAAGCCGAGCTTATTGCTCAAATGAAAATAGTAAAAGAAGATTTACAGAAAGAAGAAGAAAAGTTGAAGGAAGTAATGAAAGAGTGGCAAGTGCAGATGCTTCAAGTTCCAAATATTCCAGATATTTCTGTTCCTGAAGGAACTTCAGACGAAGACAATAAAGAAGTAAAGGTTTGGGGAGAAATTCCAAAGTTTGATTTTACTCCAAAAGATCACATTGAAATTATGGAAAGACTTGATCTTGCTGATTTTGAAATTGGTGCAAAAGTTGCAGGATTTCGGGGTTATTTTTTGAAGAATGAAGGTGCTGAACTTGCAATGGCTATTTGGCAACTTACTTTAGATTTATTTAGAGAAAAGAAAAGTGATTATGGTTTTATGATTGTTCCGTCTCTTGTTAGAAGAGAAACTCTTTTGGGTACAGGGTATTTACCACAAGGTGAAGATGATTTATATAAAACTCAAGATACAGATTATTTGTCAGGTACTGCGGAAGTAGCAACAATGAGTTATTTTGCAGATCAGATTTTAGATAAAAAAGATTTACCGATAAAAAAACTTTCGTTCTCTCCAGCATTTAGAAGAGAGGCTGGTAGCTATAGCAAAGATGTCAAAGGTCTTTATAGACTTCATGAATTTATGAAATTTGAGCAGGTGATTCTTTGTGAAGCAAGCCACGAAACATCAGTAAAATATCATGAAGAACTTTTAGCTAATGCTGAAGAGGTTTTACAAACTCTAGAACTTCCTTATCACGTAGTTATAAATTGCGGAGGCGATTTAGGACTTGGACAAGTTAAAAAATATGATATAGAAACTTGGATGCCATCAAAGAACAAATACGGAGAGACGCATTCTTGTTCATATTTTCATGATTTTCAAGCTAGAAGATTAAATATTAGATACAAAGATGCAGATGGAAAGTTAAAATTTGTTCACTCTTTGAATAATACTGCAGTAGCTACACCAAGAATTTTGATTCAGATACTTGAGAATAATCAGCAAGCAGATGGAACGATAAAAATACCTGAAGGACTACGAAAGTATATGGGAGGGAAGGAATATATAAAAGGAAAATAATCCAATATCAAAAAAGCGGTCGCTTCGCGACCGCTTTTTTCAGGGTGTAGATAATAAAAGTGCGACCGCACTTTTATTATCTACACCCTGATATATTAATTAAAAATGATATAATAATTACAACATGCATCCCAGATCAAACGTAAGCGCATCTTTATATAAGAGGAGACGTGCAAGCCTCATAAAAAAACTATGGGCATATTTTATTTTTGTATTATTTTTTATTTCTCTAGGGATTTTAGGATTAACTACTGAAGAAGTTAGGATAAAAGATATCACGGTGTCTGGTAATATTTCTGTACCCGCTGAAGATATTACCAGAATAGTAAAAGATGAAATGGGTAAAGTTTATTTGTGGATTATTCCGACTGATAATTTATTGCTATTGCGTAGGAAAGAAATTAAAAACGATATTTTATCTAATATTGAAAAAATAGGTAAGACCACGATTTTAATCAAAGCAATTGATAAAATAGAAATAGTTGTTAAAGAGAGAGAATCTAAAAACCTGTGGTGTAGAGGAACGCCCATTAGTCCCAAAGATTGCTATTTTATGGATTCAGACGGATTTATTTTTGAAGAAGCACCCAAATTTTCAGAAGGTGCATTTCCTGAATATTTTGGTTTGATTATGGTAGACAATCCTGTAGGCCAGTCATATTTTAAAGATAATTTTAGAAATATTTATGGTTTGTATAGTGGGCTTAAAAATATGTCTTTTCAGCCGAAATATTTCAATGCTTTAAGCGAGGATGAATATGAAGTATATATTTTTGGTGGAGGCAAGATATTAATAAATAACAAGAAAGATTTTGAATCACAACTGATAAATCTACAAGCCCTTGTAGATAGTAATTATTTAAAAACTACCTCGGATGGTTTAAAGAAAATAAAATATATAGATTTGAGATTTGGAAATAAGATTAATTTTGAGCTCAATAAATAAAGAAAATTATATTAGGGAGTCTGGATCAACATTTATCAGTACGTCTATTGGGAGTATTTTAAGTTTGTCGCATAATTCCTTATCAGGCCATTTGCCTCCTGGAATTTTGATAATACCGTTTACTCCATATTTTCCCTTTGATTGAGGTATAAAAGCGGGGAATATATCTATTATATGTGGCTCAATTATTTTTTGTATATTTCCTGACATTTCCAATACTTCTTCTTTTGTTCCAGCTATGGATATTTTTATAAGCGTAGTGAATGGAGGAAAATGTAGCTTTTCTCTATCATTTATTTCATCACGATAGAAATCTACAAGGTTTCCTTTAACGGCGTATTCAAAAACTTTTTGTTTGATATCTCTTGTTTGAATAATAAAATATTTGTCTGTAATAGAACGTATTTTTAACAATATGTTTAATATTCTTTCATTGATTCTGAAATCTGGGATAGAAAAGAATGAGTCTATAGACACGACAGCAGTGTTTTCTATTTTTTCTGTAAGATACAGAAGAGCCATTTCAGTACCAACAAGTATTCCTTCTGGGGAATTGTAGAACTTTTCGGCCACAGCCTGTGCTCTATTATGTGTAGGAGTAGCATCTGCGTCTATTCTGAAGATGCTTGCTTTTGGATAAAGTTCTTTCATTTTTTCTTCTACCATTTCGGAGCCGATACCTAAAGTGGTCAGTCTCCATCCACCGCAATGAGAACATTTTTCAAGTGCGTTTCTTCTTTCTCCACATTTGTGACATAAGAAGAAATTTTCATTGGTTGATTTGTGGAGTACTGTGTGTGCTCCGCAAGAATTGCATTTCACTACATTTCCGCAGTCTGCACATACTGTAGAGGGGGAAAGGCCTCTTCTCCCTGTAAAAATGAACATATGTTCATTATTCTCTATGTTTTCTTTTATTTTTTTCTCTAACTTCTCACTAAATATTCTAAAAACTTTTTTGTTTTCTTCTGTTTTAATTGTTTCATTAATATCTTTCTGTGTTGATCTCATATCTATAATCTCCTGTGAGGAAGTAGTGAGTGAACGAAATTTTAACGAAACAAGTTCAACAAGCTCGCCTCTTTTTTGTCTCCATATTGTGTCTGTACGCAAGAGTAAATCACCAAAAATAATTTTTGAATTGATTTTTTCTGCGAATACTTCAGCAAATTTTCTCATATCTATATAAGGTCTTATCTGCATTTTGTAAGATCTAGAATTTTCTTTGTCTAAAATAATCGTACCAATATTATTTTTTGGTATAGATAGAAAACCGCCAGTTCCTATTACAAGCACAGAGTGTTTTTCTGACAATATCTTATTTACTGTCTCCACAATGTCCTTTTTGTTCATTGAACTATGAAGTACAAATGTATACATCTCAATACCTTTATGTAGTGATTCCTTGGCTTTTTTAATATCTTGTATGGTAGGCAGACAAAAGAATACAGATGAACCTTTTGCAAATTCTTCTCTAATAATGCTCTTATATTGAGCATATCTATCATCGTCAGTTGATTGAATGACAAACTTTTCTGCTCTTGTGTTTTTTCTTGCCCCATCAAGTTGGCTTTTTATTTGACCGGGATTGGCGTTTCCAAAGTTAATTTCTTGAAGTTTAATTTTGTCTATGTTTTCAAGTAAAGTTTTTGGGATAATAGAATTCAAGACAGACCCTATAGTCCCAATATAATAGTTAGCAGCCATTTCGGCGGCGTCTACGAAATTTTTAGTTAATAGATTTGTAAATTTAGCTTTTGCAATTTTTTTCAACGCAAAAGAAGAATTTTTTATTTCTGATTTTGAATCTTTCACTTCTCTCGCATTTATTACAAGAGCAGGCACAACTCTTTTTCTCAAAGGAACTTTAATGATTGAGCCAATAGGGATATCAGAAACACTAAAATATGAAAGAGTGTCTTTGTTTATTCCTTTTGCTATGGGTACTACTTCTAGAAGTTTCATTTATCCGAGAAAATTTTTGCCAATAAAAATTGTTTGTCTCGACTTCATAATTAGTAAAATTATAGCACATTAAAGTATGAAAATTATGCCTGGTTTATATAGGCAATTTTTGACAAACGTTGGCAAAAACTTTAACGGATTAATAATGACAGAAAATACCTTTTATTTCAATTTGCTTAATCTCTGAGTATTTTTATTTTTGCTCCTAGAGATGCAAGTCTTTTAACTATATCTTCATAACCTCTATTTATATTATAAACATTTCTCAATATCGATTTTCCTTCGGCTCCAAGCATTCCGATAAGAATAATAGCTGCTGGTCGCAATGCAGGCGGGCAAATGAGTTCCGCAGGCTTTAGTTTAGTTTTTCCGTTCACGTAAAATCTGTGTGGGTCAGCAAGTATAGTATCGCAACCGAGCTTATCAAGTTCTTTGTAGTGTATCGCGCGATTTTCATAAACCCAATCATGAATAAGTGTTTGGCCTTTTGCTTGCGTTGCTATGACTGCGAAGTAGGGAAGATTATCAATGTTAAGTCCTGGATATGGTCTTGATTCTATTTTATCGTGAAGTGCAGTGAGTGTAGACGGAAAAGTTTTTATATCAACAAGATTTGTTTTTCCATTTAATGCTTTATATTTTTTTAATATTTTATATTTGAAACCCATTTTTTTGAGTTTCAATAATTCTATTTCTAGAAAATCAATCGGACATCTTTCTATTGTAATACTAGATTTAGTTATTACTGCAGCTGAAATGAAAAACATTGTTTCAATAGGATCTTCTGCAAGATAATATGTTACATTTTTATTAATTTCTTTTACTCCGTGCACAGTTACTGTAGTAGTACCTACGCCATCTATTTTTACTCCTAACTCTTGTAAGAAGAAACATAAGTCTTGAACTTGGTAGTTTGCAGATGCAAATTTGATAGTTGTCTTTCCAGGGATAAGAGCGGCAGTCATAATAGCATTTTCAGTCACTGTGTCTCCAGATTCATAAAGAGCAAATTCTGCAGGTTTTAAGCCATCACTTGAGACATCATAGCTCGAAGATTTTGTTTTTATATCAATTCCAAAGTTTTCAAGAGCAAAAAAATGAGGAGTTACAGTACGATTACCGAGTTTACATCCTCCAGAGTGGGGAAGAGAAAATTTACTAAATATATGAACAAGAGGGCCAATCAACATTATTATACTTCGTGTTCTTTCGGCAGATTGTCTATTTATATTTTTAAGACTTATTTTTTTAGCCTCGATTTCAAGATCGTTTCCATTCCATTTTATAGAAACACCGATACTTTCTAAAACTTCCACCATTCTGTATACCTCTTCAATTTTTGGAACATTTTTTATAATTGTTTTTCCTTTATTTAAAAGTGATGCAGGTATGATTCCCATCGCACCATTTTTTGATGTTTTTGTTACTACAGTTCCTGAAAGTTTATTTCCACCCTCTACTTCAAAATTGATAGTGCCTTTTGTTAAACTTACAATCTGACTGTCTAATGCTTCACTTATTTTTGAAATCATTTCAGTTGTAAGATTTTGTTCACCAGATTCTATGCGAGCTATTACGCTTTGTGTTGTTCCTAGCATATCTCCAAATGCGGACTGAGTGATTCCTTTTCTTTCTCTTAGCTCTGTTATTAGATTTCCTATCTGAGACAATTTATTTTTTGACATGGGAAAATTATAGCATATACGCGATAAAAATTACCAGCAAAATTTAAGACATTTATTATTTGCAATTACTATAAAAACAGATAATATATAGGTATGTCATTTTTCGTAAGAAAATTAGGAATAGATTTGGGAACTGCAACTACGCTTGTCTTTGTTCCAGGAAAAGGAGTAGTTCTTTTTGAACCTTCAGTTGTTGCTGTATCAGAACAGGATAATAAAATTTTGGCAGTTGGAGTTGAAGCAAAAAATATGATTGGAAAAACTCCAGATAGCATCATTGCCTACAGACCGATGAAAGACGGAGTTATTGCAGATTATCGCGTTACAGAAGCGATGCTTAGATATTTTATTGATAAAGCTTTAGGTAAATGGAATATTTTCAAACCAGAAGTAATGGTTTCTGTTCCCGCAGGAGTTTCTTCTACAGAAAGAAGAGCGGTTGTTGAAGCAGCCATAAGAGCTGGAGCAAAAAATGCTTATGTTGTTAAAGAACCGATTCTTGCCGCTATTGGTGCTGGTATTCCAATATATGAGCCAGTTGGGCACATGATTGTAGATATTGGAGGAGGAACTACTGACGTTGCCGTTATATCTCTTGGAGGAATTGTCGCTTCTACGTCTGTAAAGTGTGCTGGTAATAAAATAGATGCCGCAATTGCGGATTATATTAAAAAGATTTTTAATCTCGCTATTGGAGATAAGACCGCTGAACAAATAAAGATAACTATTGGAAGTGCAGTGCCGATGGAAGAAGAACTTTCTGTAATAATAAAAGGAAGAGATTTTTTGACAGGTCTTCCTCGTTCTACAGAAATAAAAACAAATGAAATTGTAAAAGCTATTTCAAAAGAGCTCAAAGATATGATTAAAGCTATTAAAGATGTGCTTCAAGATACTCCACCAGAGCTTGCTGCGGATATTATTGATAATGGAATTATTATGACAGGAGGTTCATCACAACTTAGAAATCTTACAGAGCTCGTATTTAGAAGAACTGGAGTAAAAGCTGTTGTGGCAAAAGATCCGCTTTACTGTGTTGCAAAGGGAACAGGTATCGCACTTGAACATTTGGACGTTTATAAGAAATCTATTATTGCGAAGAGGTAATTATTGTGTTATTTTAGGTGTAGATTTTAAAACTCAAAAGGAGGGGAAAAGATGGAGAATTTCACTTTTTTTATTTGTGCATTTTTTGCTTTAATGAGTGGAATTTTTTGCAGAATGGCAACAAACAATTTCTTTCTCGGGCTTTTAACTTTCACTGTTCTTATGTTTGTTCTTGAGATATTCAGCTGGCTTATCAAATCCATTAAAGATCTTGCTGAATCTCTCAAGAATAAGATTTAATAATTAATCTTAAAAACACCGTAGGCCTTTTGGTTGCGGTGTTTTTTTGTTATCATACTAATTACAAATGAATTTAAATATATCTACGGGAAATAACACTCTGCATCACGCCTATTGTATTTTAGGCAACTGCACTGATGTTATAAATGAATTAGAAAAATTCTTATTGAAAGAGCTAAAATTTTCTACTATAAATAACCCTGATTTTTGGTATGGTGAGTTTGACGTTATGGATGTTGATGACGGGAGAGCAATAAAAGCTTCACACCAAAATAGACCAACTGTTGGAGACAAAAAAATATTTGTAGTAAGTGCAAATTTTATTACTGAAAAAGCTCAAAACGCTATGCTTAAGCTCTTTGAGGAACCAAGGGGTGATACACATTTCTTTTTAGTCATCCCATCACTTCAGAATATTATTCCTACTTTTAGGTCTAGATTATTTGTTATAGATACAAATGAAACCGGTAATTCACTTCTTGCAACGAGGTCAGCAGACTTTTCGTTGATAAACCCAAAGCAATTTCTTAAAATGCCAATAGGCGAGCGTATGGAAGCAGTAAAAAAAATATGTGGAAGTATATCTGATGAAGAAGAAAGTAAGATAGAGATAATCAAGTTTATTAATTCTCTCGAGACCGAGCTCAAAAAGAAGATTAATTTTCTCAAGACGGAAAGTGATGAAATAAGAATATTTGAAGAAATAGAAAAGATAAGACAATATGCGGGAGAACAGTCACCGTCGCTTAAAATGCTTTTAGAACACATATCTTTAATTGCGCCTGTATTAAAGGACTAACCTTTGATATAATGGTTTTATAAATTTATAAAAATAATTTTCATTATTATGTCGTACGATTTCAAAAAACTAAAAGAAAATATAAAGAATGCAGATGAATGGCTGAAGAAAGAATATTCTGGCTTAAGAACAGGTATTGCAAGTCCGTCTATTTTGGATGGAGTGCTTGTAGAAAGCTATGGTTCAAGAATGCCTATCAATCAGGTTGCAAATATTGGAATTGAAGACGCAAGAGTTATTCGTATTACTCCTTGGGACAAGACTCAATCAAAAGCAATTGAAAAAGCTATAACAGTAGCAGAACTTGGTGTATCTGTAGGTTCAGATGATAAAGGAGTCAGAGTATTTTTCCCAGAACTTACTGGAGAAAGAAGAACTCTTCTTTTAAAGTCAGCAAAAGCAAAACTTGAAGAAACAAAAATTAAAATTAGAGGATTTCGCGATGAGACTTTAAAAGATATTCAAGATAAACATAAAAATGGGGAAATACCTGAAGATGATATGTTCAGATATAAAGCTGAAATGCAAAAAATAGTAGATGAAGGTAATAATGCTCTAGAAGGCTTGCTTGTTAAAAAAGAGAAAGAAATAAACTCATAATATGACAGTCGTCTTATTTTTAATTGTTCTTGCAGTTCTAATTTTTGTTCATGAATTAGGGCATTTTGTCTCTGCAAAAATGTTTGGTATTCGTGTAGATGAGTTTGCTATAGGTTTTCCGCCTAGAGTTTTTGGTTGGAAATCCGGAGAGACACAATACAGCTTAAACCTTATACCGCTTGGTGGTTTTGTTAAAATTTTTGGTGAAGATCCAGATGATGATTCCATGACAGGCCCTGATAGCAAAAGAAGTTTTGTTAATGCAGCAAAATGGAAACAGATTGTCGTACTTCTTTCAGGTATTCTTATGAATATTATTTTTGCTTGGATACTTATTTCCGTTTCTTTTAATTTTGGTTTGCTTACATCTGTTGAAGAACAATATAAAGATAAAGCCCAAAACGTTTCGGTCATGGTTTTGTCTGTATTGAAAGATTCACCGAGCGAACAAGCTGGGCTAAAAGAAGGGGATAATATTTTATCTATAGAATCTGGAAAAACAAAAATAGTTTCTCCTATAGTAGTTGATATACAAAAAACTATTGCAGAAAGTAAAAATAATATAATAATTAATTATAAAAGAGGAAACGCTACAGGAACTGTAAGTATTGTGGCACGCGATGGAATTGTAGAAGGAAAGAAAGCTATTGGAATTTCTATGGGATTGGTTGGCACAGTCAAATTTGGATTTTTCCAATCATTTGTTGAGGGAGCAAAACTTACTGCTATAGAAACAATAAATATTACGAAAGGTATATATAGTTTTATTGGCGGAGCATTCAGTGGAAAGAGTGGACTGCTTTCTCAAGTTACGGGTCCAGTTGGTATTGCGAGCATGGTGGGACAAGCAAAAAATATGGGTATATCATATCTTTTAGGTTTTATTGCAATGATTTCTATAAATCTTGCGATGCTAAACCTTGTTCCATTTCCTGCTCTTGATGGAGGAAGAGTTTTGTTTGTTCTCATAGAAGTAATTATAAGGAGAAAAATAAAACCTGTAATTGCAAATTTATTGAATCTAATTGGTTTTGCACTTCTGATTTCTCTCATGCTTTTCATTACGTACAAAGATATCCTAAAATTGTTCAAGTAATCTGGTAAAACCTATTTTTAAATAACACCATATTAATTGACTTAAGGTCAAGAGTTTTGTTTTAGTCAAAAATAATGTAATATTTAGGCCATATGAGACAATCAATGTTGCTTACAAAGACCCGTAAAGAAGGTCCTAAAGATGAAGTGTCAAAAAATGCAAATCTACTTATTCGTGCTGGCTTTATAAATAAAGAAATGGCCGGAGTTTATTCTTATCTTCCGCTTGGACTTCGTGTTATGCAAAAAATAGAAAATATAATTCGCGACGAGATGAACAAGCTTGGCGGATTGGAAATGAAAACATCTATAATTCAAAGCAAAGAAGTTTGGGAAAAATCAAATAGATGGAGCGATGAAGTAGTAGACAACTGGTTCAAGACCAAATTAAAAAACGGAACTGAAGTTGGTTTATCTTTTACTAATGAAGAAGCTTATGCAAATATACTAAAACAATATATCAGTTCATATAAGGATTTGCCCGTTTACCCTTATGATTTCAAGAGTATTTTCAGAAATGAAACTAGAAGCAAGTCGGGAATATTGAGAGGAAGAGAGTTCTATTGGAAAGCGATGTATTCTTTTTCAAAGGACGAAAATGAACATAATGCATTTTATGAAAAAGCAAAAATAGCTTACAAAAATATTTTTGATAGAGCTGGTATTGGCCATTTGACGTATATTACTTTTTCATCTGGTGGAACTTTTTCAAAATTTTCTCATGAATTTCAGGCGGTGACTCCTGCTGGTGAAGATACAATTTATTATGATGAAAAAAAGAAAATCGCTGTAAATAAAGAAGTATATAATGATGAAGTTTTAAAAGGTCTGGGTTTAGAAAAAAATAAATTGATTGAACTTAAGTCAATTGAGGTGGGAAATATATTTTCTCTCGGGACTAAATTTTCTGAACCATTTGATTTGAAATATAAGAATGAAAAAGGTGAAGAAAAACTTGTAGTCATGGGTAGTTATGGAATTGGCCTCGGAAGATTGATGGGTACAATAGTTGAAATTCTTTCTGATGATAAGGGTATTATCTGGCCTGTTTCTGTCGCACCATTCAAGGTACATATTATTGAAATTACTTCAGATAATAAAAAAGTTAAAGATACTGCGGAGAAGCTTTATAGCATGCTTGTCAAAAATGGAATTGAGGTGTTATATGATGATAGAGAATCACGTGCAGGAGAGAAGTTCAATGATTCAGATCTTATTGGTATTCCAGTAAGAATTGTTGTTTCAGATAAAGGATTGGAGAAAGGTGAGTTTGAAATAAAACAGAGGAAAGATGGAAAGATTTCAAGTCTAAAAGAAAAAGAAATTTTGAGTTTTGTGGAAAAATATAAATAAATTAAATGTTTAAAAACTTCAAGAAAAAATTAAAAAAATATTTATCTAATGACGTGGGAATAGACCTAGGTACAGCAAATACCCTAGTTTATATTCCGGGCAAAGGAATAGTTATAAATGAACCATCTGTCGTTGCACTAAACCAAAAAACGGGAAGAGTTGTTGCTGTAGGTACTCAAGCTAGAGAAATGTTGGGAAGAACACCTCCACATATTGTAGCTGTAAGACCGCTTGTAGATGGAGTTATTTCTGATTTTGAAGTAACCGAAGAAATGATTTCATATTTAATGAAAAAAGCAGAAGAATTTTCTCCAAAAATGTTGGGGCCAAGAGTCGTTATTGGAGTTCCTTCTGGAGTTACAAACGTAGAAATTCGTGCTGTCCGTGATGCCACAAGAAATGCTGGGGCCCGTGAAGTACACATAGTAGAACAGCCAATGGCCGGCGCTATTGGTATTCGTTTGCCTATAAATGATCCTATTGGAAGCATGGTTATTGATATAGGTGGAGGAACTACGGATATAGCTGTTATATCTCTCGGTGGGATTGTTCGTTCAAAAAATCTTAAAATTGCTGGTGATAAATTAAACAATGATATTATTAGCTATATAAGAAGCGAATTTAAAATTTTAATTGGAGAAAAAACTGCTGAATGTTGCAAGATTTCTATTGGTGCTGTTGTTGTCGGTGAACATTTGGAAGCTCCAATAAAGGGAAGAGATTTAATTACGGGTTTGCCAAGAGAAGTCATTTTGACTGATTCTGATATAAGAGAAGCGATGTCTACCTCCATAGAGAGTTTGGTTGATGCTACAAAAGAAGTTCTTGAAACAACACCGCCGGAAATTCTTACAGATATTATGCAAAGAGGAATATCTCTTTTTGGGGGAGGCGCTCTAATAAAAGGATTGGACAGACTTTTAAGTGAATATTTAAAAATTCCAGTTAAATGTGTTGATGATCCTTTGACTGCAGTTGCAAGAGGAACCGGTATTATACTTGAAAATATGGAACTTTATAGTGAATCGTTAATACAAAATGAAGATGAGCTTCCACCAAAGAAATAAAATTTTTTCATTTAAAGATAACAATAAAAACATTTTATTTCCTATTATTGCTGTAATATTTTTTATTATTGTTTTTTCTTTGCCATGGTCAAGGAACTTATTATTTAGCATGGGTTCTCCTCTATGGGCTATTAAAAATACAGTTTCCTCTTTTTTTTCAGACAATATTGAAATTTTCAATTCAAAGTCCGGTCTTTTAAAAGAGAACGGTCTGTTGAAAGAACAAGTTTTAGCAAAAAGCAAAGAACAAATATTATTTAATATATTGAAAAAGGAAAATGAAGATTTTAAAAATATTCTTAATAGAAATAAAAATAATCAGAAACTTTTGCTTACAGCTATACTAGTCAAGCCATTTTTGTCAGCATACGATACCCTAATAATAGATACGGGCTCAATAAATGGCATTACACCTGGCGATAAGGTTTTGGCTGATGGAAATATTTTTATAGGATATGTTTCAGAAATATATGATACAACCTCAAAAGTAGTATTGTATTCATCACCTGGAGAAAAAGTTAAAGTTCTAATAGGAAATGACAATATAGAAAAAGAGGCTGTTGGTCTGGGGGGAGGCAATTTTAAAGTTGAAATACCAAGAGAAATAGATATAAAAGAGGGCGATTCTGTTATTATTCCATCTGTTTCAACCAATGTGTTTGGTATAGTAGAAAAAATAGAATTTAAAGAATCAGACTCATTTCAAAATATTATATTCAAAAATCCTGTAAATATTTTTGAGCTTAAATGGGTGGAAGTGCTCTTATCTTATAAAAAATAAAATGATTAGAATCCTATCAGATATGTTATTGGTTTTATCTGTGTTTATGTTGCCTATTTATGTTTCTATTTTTTTAATACTAATATCAATATTTTTTTTTAATAATTTTGTTGAAGCAATGCTATTTGGTTTTATTATAGATTTGTTGTATGGTAGTGGGACTATTTTGGGCCTCCATTTTGCTTATTTTTTTACTATGATTATTTTAATTTTTTATTTGTTCTCATTCAAACTTAAAGAAATATTAAGATAAGTAAATTATTATGTTTAATAAATTTAAAAATAATTCATATAAGAATAGGATTAAAGATATTGATCCAGATGAAATTTTTTTAGATTCAGAAAATTTACCAAAATTTGATGTAAGTCAATTTGAAGGCAGGTTGGAGAAACCCATTTCTATTAGTACCTTTGTCATCTTTGGCATAGCTTGCTTTTTGCTTTTTATTGGGTTTTTTATAAGATCATTTGATCTTCAAATAACTAATGGTAAATTATATTTAGAAAAGAGTGAAAACAATAGATTAAAAAATACTTTAGTTTTTTCTAACAGAGGGGTTATTTATGATAGAAATGATAATAAATTAGCATGGAACGTTGTTAGTGATAATAGTCCAGAATTTTCTTTGAGAAAATATACCACCGTCTCTGGTCTTTCTCATGTATTGGGCTATATAAAATATCCATCGAAGGATAGTTCCGGTTTTTATTATAGTGAAGATTTTGTTGGTAAAGATGGAGTTGAAAAGTATTATAGCAATGTTCTTTCTGGTAAAAATGGTTTAAGAATTGTTGAAGTAGATGCCAAAGGAAAAATTCAATCTGAAAGTGTAGTTCGCCCTGCAGAAAATGGCGAAGATGTAAAATTATCAATTGATTCAGAATTACAAAGCCATATTTATAATACGATAGCAGATTTGGCTCACAATATTGGTTTTACAGGTGGTGCGGGAGTAATCATGGATATTAATACTGGAGAAATAATTGCTATGACCAGTTATCCAGAATATAACCCTCAGATTTTAACAGATGGTAATAATAAAACTGCCATAAATAAATTATTGACAAACAAAAACAATCCATTTTTGGATAGAGTAATAGATGGTCTTTATGCACCAGGTTCTATCGTAAAGCCCTACATGTCGATTGCAGCATTGTCAGAGAATATAATTGATCCTGCTAAAAAAATATTGAGTACGGGTTCTATTTCAATTCCGAATCCATATGATCCGACAAAATCAACTGTATTTAAAGACTGGAGAGCTCAAGGCTGGGTGGACATGAGACATGCTTTGGCTGTTTCTTCCGATGTTTATTTTTATGAAATCGGAGGAGGATATGAGACCCAAAAGGGTTTGGGTATAAATCTTATAGATAAATATATGAGTATGTTTGGTTTTGGGAAAGATATGCCGGTTGGATTTTTTAATGGAAATGCAGGTATAATTCCAAGTCCTGAATGGAAATCTTTAAATTTTAATGGAGAAAAATGGAGTTTAGGTAATACCTATCACACATCCATTGGTCAGTATGGTTTCCAAGTTACTCCTATACAGGCGGTTAGAGCTATTGCAGGGATATCTAATAACGGGAAACTGTTAGAACCATCAATTTTGTTTGGTGGAAATCCAGATAAGTTTACTCAGTTAAATTTAAATCCAGATTATCTCAAGGTTGTTAAAGAGGGAATGAGATTAGCTGTCACTGAAGGAGTAGCTACAGCACTCAATGTCTCATACGTAAAAGTTGCAGCAAAAACAGGTACTGCAGAACTTGGTTCTAGAAAACAATTTGTTAACTCTTGGGTTACAGGATTTTTCCCATATGATAATCCAAAGTATGCTTTTGCAATTATAATGGAGAAAGGTCCTGAAGCGAACACAGTGGGGGCTTCTTATGTAATGAGACAAGTTTTAGATTGGATGTCTGTAAATAAGCCAGGTTATTTTTAATAGTTTGACTCTGTTTATGTTAGGTAGTATTCTAAATTCAGAAAGTACATTGCTAATAATTTTCTAAAATAAAAAAGGAGGATTGAGAATGGCTAAGAAAAAATTGTATGAGGATACAATCTATTGCAATCTGTTTGGCGGTCCGGGTACTGGAAAATCAACAATGATGGCCGATGTTTTTTCAAGGTTAAAATGGATGGGGGTAGATTGTGAAATCGCGACAGAATATGCCAAAGACAAAGTGTGGGAAGGGTCGCTCGGTGTATTAGAATGCCAAGTTTATGTTTTTGGTAAGCAAGTGTTTAGGAACTATCGTCTGAAGCATAAAGTGAAAGTAGTTATTACAGATTCACCCATACTCTTATCCCCGATTTATGACAAGAGGAAATCTCCGGCATTTCTTAATTTGGTGCTGGAGGAGTTCAACAGATTCAATAATGTAAATGTTTTTTTGAAAAGGGATAAGAAATATAATCCAAATGGCCGTTTGCAAACGCGTGATCAGGCCGTGCAAAAAGATAAAGAAATTTTAGATCTTTTGTCTTTTCACAATATATCCTTTATGACTTTTGAAGGCAAAAAGCAATCTGCCTCTATCATAGCTGATATTTTGAAAAGAAAAGCAAAAGACATTAAAAAATTGAAATAGAATTAAGAAAATTGCCCCTGGAGAATGCTTTATCCAGGGGTTTTTTCTTTTTGCTTTTTGAGCTAGAAAATGATAAGATATGGTTCAAATATTATTAATTAAATCAGCCAAAAACATTTCGATTACAAAATGTTCGGCCACTGAAAACTATGGAAGAAAAAAGAGAATATCTTACAAAGAAAAAGTACGAAGAATTAGTATCAGAGCTCAAGAATTTGAAGAATGTTAAAAGAAAGGAGGTTGCGGAGGCATTAGATTATGCCAGGGGTTTAGGTGATTTGTCAGAGAATGCTGAATATCATGAAGCAAGATCTCAACAGGCTGATGTTGAAGAAAGGATAGCTAAATTAGAAAGCATAATAAAGAACACTACAGTAGTTGAGGATAAACATGGTGATCATGCTGTGATAGGTAGTACTGTTGTTGTAGAAAAATCTGGTGGTTCTAAAAAAATGACATTTATGATAGTTGGTTCTGCTGAGTCAGACATATCTTCAGGAAAAATTTCAAACAGATCTCCTATAGGGTCTTCTGTATTAGGAAAAAAGAAAGGAGATATCTTTTCTTTCAATAGTCCAAGAGGAAAAATGGAATATAAAGTGATAGAGGTTAAATAATTTTTAAAAAGGATGTCTTCTTTTGAAGAATTAAGAAACATAAGAATAGATAAATTAAAACTACTTGAAAAAGCAGGGGTAAATCCATATCCAGCAATTGCTTTGAAGGATTACCCATTGAGAGATGTAATTAGTGATTTTGATAAAATAGCAAAAAAGAAATCTGTAAATCTAGCAGGAAGAATTATGGCGATAAGAGGTCAGGGTGGGTTGATATTTTTTAATATAAATGATGGTACTGGACTTTTTCAAGGATTACTTAAAAAAGATGAAATGGAAGAAAAAGTTTTTGATTTGTTTCAAAACACTATAGATATAGGTGACTTTATAGAAATAAGCGGAAAATTATTTGTTACAAAGAGAGGAGAAAAGACACTCCAAGTTGTAACTTGGAAAATACTTACAAAAAGTTTGAGACCACTTCCAGAAAAATGGCATGGTATCCAAGATGAAGAAGAGAGATTAAGAAAAAGATATTTGGATATTATTTTTAACCCTGAAGTAAAAGATACAATAGAAAAAAGGGCAAAATTTTTCAGTTCAATGAGACAATTTCTTGCTGATAAAAACTTTATGGAAGTTGATACTCCAGTTTTAGAAAATACTGCTGGTGGTGCTGAAGCAAGACCTTTTGTTACACATTACAATGCATATGACACAGATGTATATTTAAGAATTTCTCCAGAGCTTTGGCTAAAGAGACTCATGGTTGCAGGTTTTCCAAAAGTTTATGAAATAGGAAGAATATTTAGAAACGAAGGAGCTGATTCAGAACATCTTCAGGATTATACTCAGATGGAATTTTATTGGGCTTACGCTGATTATAATGACGGTATGAAGCTTGTTGAAGAAATGTACAAATATATTGCCAAAGAGACTTTTGGCACTCTTAAATTTAAAATTAAAGGTTTTGATGTAGATCTTGGTGGAAAGTGGGAGAAATATGATTACGTCGCTCTTATAAAAGAAAAGACCGGAGTAGATATTCTTACCGCAGATGTAAAAGATATTGAGAAAAAGCTTCAAAGTTTAAAAATTGAATATGATAAAAAAGGATTCAATTTAAATAGAGCAATAGATTCTTTGTGGAAATATTGCAGAAAACAAATCGGTGGACCAGGATTTTTGATAAATGTTCCTGTAGTAATGGAACCATTAGCGAAGAGAATGGAGAAGGACAAAAATCTTGTTGAGAGATTCCAAGTTATCCTTGCTGGCTCTGAAATGGGTAAAGGTTTTAGCGAGCTAAATGATCCAATAGACCAAATGAATAGATTTACAGAACAAGCCAAACTTCGCGAAGGGGGAGATGAGGAAGCTCAAATGATGGATAGTGATTTTGTTGAAGCTCTTGAATATGGTATGCCTCCGACATGTGGGTTTGGACTTTCAGAAAGACTTTTCAGTTTTTTTTGTGGTAAACCAGTACGTGAGTGTCAGATTTTTCCATTTATGAGACCTAAAGAATAATATCTAAATATAAAATAACAAAACAAAAGCGGGTTCTCGCAAAGCGAGAACCCGCTTTTGTTTTGTTAGAAAATAATCATACTGTTGATAACTTATTTCGTGATATTTTTCCATGGTTGCTTAAATTACAAAAAATCTTTGTTTTGAGCCGTTTTAATTCATTTTTTCATCATCTAAAATAACCTCACAATAACAAAAAATAAGAAGTGAGTCTTATTGTTGCATTGTGGGATAAAGTGCTATAAAATATACTATACGTGGGAAGAAGTGGGATTAATTTTTTCTCAACAAAAACTATTATGCTTATTGGAGAATATTCACCCGTAAAAATTTATTAAAATTTTCTCGGGCAAAGCACATTAGAGATAGAGATTTGTATAAAATAATAATTTATCTAAAAACATGTTAATAGGAGAATATATACATACGCTAGATGAAAAAAAGAGGGTATCTCTACCTGTTAAATTTCGTAAAGAAGTTGGTAAAAAAATAATTGTTACTGCTGGACTTGATAATTGTCTTTGGATTTTTACTGTAGCTCAATGGAAAAAGATTTCAGATAAGCTTTCAAATTTTTCAATGCTTCAGGCAGATAACAGAAGCTTTAACAGATACATGTTTGGTTCTGCTACTGAAGTAGAAGTGGATACAATCGGAAGGATTCTTTTACCAGAATTCTTGGTTACAAGAGCTTCTTTAAAAAATAAAATCGCAGTTGTAGGAGTTCAGGACAGAATAGAAATTTGGAATGAAGCCTCATGGAGGGAATACAAAGATGTGGTAGAGAAGAAAGCAGACCAATTGGCAGAAAAACTAGGACAGGCAGGGGCACTTTAAAAAAATGATACACAAGACAGTTCTTTTAAATGAATCAATAGAAAAGCTTAGCCTTAAAGTGG
Source organism: Minisyncoccota bacterium (assembly GCA_041656855.1). GTDB lineage: Bacteria > Patescibacteriota > Minisyncoccia > Phycocordibacterales > GWA1-40-21 > Bog-1340. Next base: position 62,334 of record JBBACS010000002.1, read on the forward strand.
GTTCAATCTACTTTGATGGAACTTTAGGCGGAGCGGGACATACTTCAAAAGTTTGTTCTGACTTCGGAGGAAAAGTAAGGATTATTGCTACAGATAGAGATAATCTTGCAATAAGAAATGCTGAAGAAAAACTTTCAAAACTCGGATGCAAAGCAGATTTAATTCTTTCAGATTACAGAAACCTAGATACTGTCTTGAAAAATCTCGGAGTTGAAAAAGTTGATGGAATACTTCTAGACCTTGGACTTTCTTCAGACCAACTAGATGCATCAGGCAGAGGATTCACTTTCAGAAATAACGAACCGCTACTCATGACATTTTCAGAAGATGAACAGAAGGTTAATGCAAAAGTGATAGTGAATAATTGGAGCGAAGAAACGATTGCCGATATTTTGTACGGATATTCAGATGAAAGATATTCCAGAAGAATTGCGAAAGCAATTGTGAGCGCTCGATTGAAAAAAGAAATTGAGACAACAGATGATTTAGTGAAAATTATTGAGAATGCAGTACCAGCAGTATACAGAAGAGGAAAGACACATTTTGCTACAAAAACTTTCCAGGCACTCAGGATTGCGGTGAATGATGAGATTACCGCTTTGAAAGATGGAATGAGTAAAGGTTGGGAATTATTAAACAAGGGAGGAAGAATGGCAATTATTTCTTTCCATTCAGTAGAAGACAGGGAAGTTAAAAACTATTTCAGAGAAAAATCAAAAAATGGAGAGGGGAAGCTCATAACAAAAAAACCTCTAGTGCCGAGCGATGAAGAGATAAGTGAAAATCCTAGGTCAAGGAGTGCAAAGTTAAGAGTAATAGAAAAAAATGGTTAAACAGATTTTTAAAAAACAAATAGAAAAAATTGAATACAGGGAAAAGAAAATCTTTTGGGTTCTTTTTTCAGTATTTGTTTTTTTCATTGTATCCTACGGTTTCTTGTTGACTAGTATTATGATGCATTCATCATTAAAAGAAAATATGGGAAAAGAAATAATCTCTTTTGGTTCAGAAGTAAATTCACTAGAATTTCAGTATTTAAATATTAAAAACAGCATAACTCTAGATTTGGCCAAATCAAAAGGTTTTGTTTCTGTATCTGCCGACAAATTTGCTTTAATTGATTCTACTCAAAAAAATCTATCTTTGTCTATAAATGAAAACTAGTACTTTCCAAAATAAGGTAAGAATGCTCTTTTGTTTTATCGCTCTTTTTGCTTTGATTATGGTCGTAAGACTATATTTTTTGCAAATAGTTTATGGACAAAACTATAATGAAAAAGCAGATAGACAATACACAAATGTTTCTGTTGACACGTATGATAGGGGTAGTATCTTTTTTCAAGATAAAAATGGAACCCTAATATCAGCAGCCAGTTTGAAAACTGGCTATATTTTGGCATTAAACACAAAAATAATGGCCACTGATACAGAGATGTACTACAAAAAGATATCTGAGATAATTCCTATGGACGCAGGGGTTTTTTATTCTAAAGCATCAAAAATTAATGACCCATATGAAGAAATAGCAAGACAAGTATCAGAAGAGAAAATTAAAAAAATAAATGAGCTCAAACTTCCTGGGTTAATCATAGAAAAAGAAAAATGGAGATATTATCCTGGAGATAGTTTAGCTTCAAGACTTATTGGTTTTGTAGGATATGATGATACAGGTACGAATATTCTTGGTAGATACGGTCTTGAAAAATATTATGATGATAATTTGAAGAGAGAAGCAAGTAATCTTTACACAAACACTTTTGCTGAGATATTTTCTAATATAAATAAAAATTTTATAGAAGACAAAGGTAGAGAAGCTGATATTGTTATCTCAATAGATCCAGAAGTACAAGGTTATGTGGAAAAAACAGTTAATGACATAAATAAAAAATGGAATTCTAAACTCACCGGGGCAATAATAATAGACCCAAAAACTGGGGAGATATATTCTATGGCAGTTTCACCATCTTTTAATTTAAATGATTTTAAAAATGAAACAAATGTGAGCATTTTTTCCAATCCTTTAGTTTCTGACGCATATGAGATGGGTTCAATTATAAAAACGCTTACCATGTCTGCAGGTATAGATGATGGAGATATTACTGCAAAAACTACATACAATGACAAAGGATTTTTAGAGATGGATGGAAGAACTATTTATAATTTTGATAAAAAGGGAAGGGGAATTATTGATATGCAGGGTGTACTAAATAATTCACTAAATACCGGAGCTACATTTGTTATGAATGCTTTAGGCAAGGATAAATTTTTGGAATATTTTCAGGCTTTTGGAATAGGATCTGAGACTGGTATAGATTTACCTGCAGAAGCCGGTGGTAATATAGGGAACTTATTAAACAATCTTAAAAATACTAAAAAAATTGAATATGCCACTGCATCTTTCGGACAAGGTATTTCTATGACTCCAATAATTACTGTCAGAGCTCTGTCTGCCCTAGCCAACGGAGGTAAACTTATAATACCTCACGTTGTTAAAAAAATAGACTACAAAGTCGGTCTCTCAAAAGATGTGTCTTATGTGAATGAAGCCAAACAAGTAATCAAGAAGGAAACCTCTGAAGAGATTTCCAGAATGCTTGTTAAAGTTGTTGATGAATCTTTGTCATACGGAACTATGAAAATGAAAAATTATAGTATTGCTGCAAAAACAGGTACTGCTCAAATTGCACGACCACTCAAAGATGGGGGTGGATATTACCCTGACAGATGGTTGCACTCATTTTTTGGTTATTTTCCAGCATACAATCCCAGATTTTTAGTTTTTCTTTATACTGTAGAGCCAAAAGATGTTAATTTTGCATCACAAACACTTACTGAACCATTTTTTGACATAACGAAGTTTTTAATTAATTATTATGAAATTTCACCAGACAGGTAATTATTATACTGCAACATAAAAAATGAAATCATTTTTCAAAAAAACCATATCAACAATAATTAATTTTGAATCAATTTTAATTATTAAAAAATATAAACCGCAGATAATAGCGGTTACGGGAAGTGTTGGAAAAACATCTACGAAGGATGCAATATTTGCTGTTATGTCAGGTTCATTTTATGTTAGAAAAAGTGAAAAAAGTTTCAATAGCGAAATAGGCATCCCCCTTACAATTTTAGGATGTCCAAACGCATGGTCCGATATATTTTTATGGCTAAAAAATATCATCAAAGGACTGAAATTAATTATTTTTAAATGCAGTTATCCCGACTGGCTTATTTTGGAAGTTGGTGCTGATAAACCAAATGATATAAAGAATATTTCAAGTTGGCTGAAACCAAATATTGTTGTTCTTACCGCCTTTGCAAAAGTGCCTGTTCATATTGAATTCTTTAAAGATAAAGAGGCAGTAGTTCGTGAAAAAAGATATCTAGTAGAAGCATTGAAATCTGATGGAATACTTATAGTAAATGGTGATGATGAAGACTCTGTAAGAATAAAAGGTTCTTCAAAAAATATTTCTATTATTTATGGAACAAATGAATTTTCGGATTTGGTTGCCACAGAAACTAAAAATTATTACGATGAAGATGGTAATGTTGCGGGTATAACTTTTAAAGTTGAATATGAAGGAAATATTGTCCCTATAGTGATAAAAGGTTCTTTGGGAGTTAAAAGCGTATATTCATCTCTTGCAGCCATTGCTGTTGGATTAACTCAAAAAATAAATATAGTAAAATCCGGTGAAGCGCTTCTTCATCTTGAAGTTTCTAGAGGTAGAATGAGGATATTGAAAGGAATTAAAAAAACAACAATAATAGATGACAGTTATAATTCTTCTCCTGTAGCCCTATTATCTGCGTTAAGCACTCTAAAAGATATCAAACCAAAAGGGAGAGGCAGAAAAATTGCTGTACTTGGAGACATGATGGAGCTAGGAAAACATTCTGTGGATGAACATTATAAGGCTGGTAAATTAGTAGCTGATATATGTGATATTTTAGTTACTGTAGGCATAAGATCTAGAAAAATAGCCGAGGGTGCTATGGACGGTTTATTGAGTGAAAAAAATATATTTCAATTTGAGACATCATCTGAGGCAGGGAAATTTGTGCAAGACATAATAAAAGGAAATGATATAATATTAGTGAAGGGTTCCCAATCCACAAGAATGGAAAGGGTAGTGGAAGAAATAATGTTAGAACCAGAAAAGGCCGGAGATTTATTAGTACGCCAAGAAAAAGAATGGCTAAATAAAATAAAAAATGACTACACAAGAATCAGTCAATGAAAATCCAAAAGAACGGTTATCCGTTCCAGAGAGGAATCATTTTCAAGGTTATTTAATGGAAAAAATGGGAGTTCATAGACATTCAGGACATGCAGAAATGGAATGGGCCGAAGCATATGGTGAAAAAATCAGTAATATTATTGATAATCCATCTGAAAAGGAAATTAGGTCTCTTATTGATGATGGGTGGAAAACTTATCAAGAAGCCGATCTTTCAGATTCAGAAGAAGAAAGACAAATCTTAACGGAATCATGGACGTCTGCTTATGAAAAAGCTTCTGAAAAAATTAGAAAATCCTTACATTAATTTTTAAAATAAAAAGCCGGGGTGTTACCCGGCTTTTTGTTTTCTTTTGTGTACTCCTTCAGTATAACGATTGTATTCATACCAGTCGTGCATTTTTTGTTCCTCGCTAATTATAGGCTTTTTTGTTTTGTTCTTTTCTTTCAGATAAGAAAAGAATGCCCATATTGTCACAAAGACAATGATTACGAGGAGGAACATAATAAGCCACTTAAGGTGCCCAAAAAGTGCTTGGGCAGATTCGCTAAATACCGAAATAAATTGAAAGAACTTTGTCTCCAAATAATCCATTTAGTACCTCCTTTGAGATAGTTTTTCTGTTTGAAATAGTATAATTAAAGGAAAGTGATGTCAATGTGACTCTATCGGGACTCGAACCCGAGTTACAGCCTTGAGAAGGCCGCGTCCTAACCAACTAGACGATAGAGCCATTATTAAATTTCAAATTACAAACGAACCCCGAATTTATCTTCTTACAGAAGCAGTACACCTGTTCTGTTTTATATCACGCTTTCGCTCATATATAACTATCACAGGTCTTTCGTTTGGGTCCCTATCCCAAACTCAACCTCTCGAACGCCGTGTCCTAACCGTTAGACGATAAGGCCTATGAAATACAGGAACAAATATAACAGTTTTTAACCATTTCAACAAATAAAAAAGGAACTGATGGGAGAAAATCTCCACAACAGTTCCTTTCTATTTTACGCCGAGTGAGGATTAGGTGGTTTTAACAGTATCAGATGTAAAACCCACCATGAGCTTTTTCTTGTAATAGCTCTCAGGATGTACTGCCTCCGGCAAGAATTCCCGTACGGATTTATGAATCTTGGACTTGATGTTGTCCGGTAACTTTACTACAGGAATCTTTTCAGTTTCCTTTGTTTCCAGATCAATTCTAAGTCCGCTGTTTACTTTCCTTGGTACAATTGCTGTATCCCGCTGATCCATTCTGCGCCTCCTCAGGCTGTAAGTAGTTATGTGAGACTAGTCTCACATGGATAAGTATTTTACCACTTTGAAATATTATGTCAAATATCTGATAAACAATATTTTTCAATACACAATAAAAAAAGGGGGAGCATTTCTGCTCCCCCTATCTCCTTAATGATTTTTTGTCTCATTTTATTCCTGCAATCCATTTCCGCTTGAGGCTTCTTCTTTGGCATCTGACAGAATTTGTTCAAGTGCCAGCCTCTCTATTTCTTTTGCTTTTTCCTCATCTTTTTTTATTCTTTTTACTAAAGCATTCAAGCTTCTTATCCTGGTCATTTCTCCCTGGAATGTCCAGAAATCTACACCTACAGATTGAGCTGCTTTTCCGATTGCTTCAACCCTATGTTTTTTGTAATAGGGCCTTATAAGAAGTTCGATGAAAATTGATAAAGCTTTTTTGTATAACTCACCATTCATCAATGGCTTTTGGAGCTCTTCTAAGCTTTTCATTTTTTACCTCCTCAGGTAAAAGAAATTTTTTTGCAAAGAACTGTTTACTTATACAAAATTATACCATTATAATTTTGTATGTCAAATAAAAAAGAGAGGCTATAAAACTTTTTAATCATTATATAAGCGTTTGACTGAGCCATCATCATTTCTTTCGGCAATTCCAAAATCTATATCCCTCTGATCTTTTTCACTTTGAGTTTCTTCTCTTTGTCCTGTTTTTTTATAATCATTTAATGCCTTACTGATATCTTTTGTTTTCCAACCAGTTTCATTTGATGTTTCCATGATACATTTCTTCATGTCAGGATTTGAGCTATTTTTACTCATAGCAAGATGGACGGCGTCCTCCAGAGAAAATTGTTCCTTTTTTGTTTTTTCATCAGGGACTATTATTATTTCATAATCTGGTTCTCTTATCATAAAAAATTAAGTGAATTATTTTACCAAGCTTTCCAATACTTCCTTTACTATCATTCCATCTGCTTTTCCTTTCAATTCTTTCATTATACCACCCATAAATTGACCGAGTTTTGTTTTATCTATTGAGCCAGCTTCAGTAATCTTTGCTTTAACAACTTTTTCAATTTCTTCACGACTCATAAGCTGTGGTAGTAATGCTTCAAGAATCTTCATCTCATCTGCTTCAGATTTCACTAAATCCATCCTGTTTCCTTTAGTGAATTGATCTATAGAATCCTTTCTTTGTTTAATCAGTCTTCTGATAATAGATGTAGCATCTTCATCTGAGAGTTCTTCAGTAGTTAATTTTTTTGCAATCATTTCATTTGTAAATGTTGAAGAAATATTTCTAAGTACAGTAAGGCGGAGTGTGTCCTTTTTTATCATTGCTTCTTTTATTCCTTCTTTGATTTGTTTGTGTAAGCTCATACAATTAATATATTATTGTGAATAATGTTTAACTTTTAAATATTACCATATTTATAATTTATTGGTATAATGTCTTTATGAATTTTACAACAATATCTATAATCGTGATTGTTTTGCTCATATCTGCCATTGTTGTTCTTTTTATAATTATATTGAAGAAAAAAGAAAATAAACCTGAAGATATAGGACTTAAGCTTATTCTTGAGCAGATAAATGAGCTCAATAGAACTGTAGATAAAAAGATAGGGGAGAATGCAAAGCAGATGAATGAGTCTATGAAGCATCAGTCTACTGAATCTTTTAATATTATTCGTGATATTACTGAAAAACTTACTCGCTTGGATGAGACTAATAAACAAGTTGTTTCTTTCGCTGATCAGCTTCAGTCTTTGCAAGATATTTTGAAAAATCCTAAGCAAAGAGGAATTCTTGGAGAATATTATCTTGAAACTTTACTTAAAAATGTTTTACCTACAGGAAGTTATGAAATGCAATATCCATTTGCTGACGGGACTATTGTGGATGCTGTTGTTTTTGTAAAAGACAAAATTATTCCGATAGACTCAAAGTTTTCTTTAGAAAATTACAATCGTTTGTCAGAAGAAAAGAATCCAGCTGAAAAAGAAAGATTGGAAAAACTTTTCAAAGAAGATTTGAAGAAAAGAATTGATGAAACTGCAAAATATGTGAAGCCGAGCGAGGGGACTATGGATTTTGCCTTTATGTTTATTCCTCATGAAGCAATTTATTATGATTTACTTATTTCTCAAGTTGGTGCAATAAAAGTTAATACTCGCGATTTGGTTGAATACGCGTTCAAGGAAAAACACGTGATTATAGTGTCACCTACATCATTTTTGGCTTATTTACAGACAGTTTTACAGGGTTTGAAGGCTCTTCAGATAGAGGAATCAGCAAAGGACATAAAGAAGAATGTAGAGAGCTTGCAGAAGCATTTGAGAAGCTATCAGGATTATCAAGAAAAGCTTGGAAATGCTCTTTCAACAACTGTAAGTCATTTTAATAATTCAAATAAGGAGTTTAAAAAAATTGATAAAGATGTTGTGAGAATTACAGGTGTAGATTCTGAACTTGAAGTACTTGAAATAGCAAAACCTGAAAGGGAAGATGAATAGATAAAAAAAGACTGGGGTTTTAGCCCCAGTCATTTTTATTTTTTCTTTTTTTTCTCTCCTCTATCATTTTTTCCATGCACTGAGTGATTTGTTCGATATCCCTTTCGGTTATTGGGATTTTTTTTATCTCCATAATTTTTATGGCACAGATTTTTCCTTTATTTTTCCTCCCCAATTTGATTTTGTACTCGCTAACTACAACCGTGAGTGTTTCTTCAAATTCAACCCCTTTTTTTGACACTACCTCACCTCCTCAAGTGAATTTTGTTGATTTACTTCCGGTAGCAAGGTTATCACTATGAATGCAGTTTGTCTATTCATAATATAGCAAATAAAAAAGGGCGGTCGTAAAGACCCGCCCTCTCAAACTTAATGAACTGTATCAGCAAAATGGGAAATCTTTAATGCTTCAAGAAACTGCATGCGCACGTATGCTCCCAGTTTGTCTTCCTCTTTTCCTTTTTCATACTTGAGCCACCAGGACTTGGCTACCTTCCTTATCTCTTTATCCGTGCCAATTTTTTTAAAAACAAGAGATTTCTTTTTCTTTTCAAGAAACGCGGTTAAAGCGAATGAATTGTCGTCTTTGTCTTTTTTGCTATCAATTTCTAAGACCTGTTTATTGATAGCTTTCATCACATAATCCTCAGTGTGATGATTGGCAGATTCAGTCGGGCAGTATCTTAATCCTTTTCCTTTTGCTTTAATCAAGGACAAGATATCTTCTCTTGTTCCAACATCTACAACCTGAAGCTTGCCATTTTCCCTTATTGCTTTAATAAAAAAGCGGACCGTGATAAATTCTGGGTCCTCCTTCTCTTTCTTTTTTGGCTTTGTTTTTTCCTCAGGTAAAATGTCGGATGCCATTTTTAATGCTTCTATTTCTTCTACATTTCCAGTTTCATTCATTTTAAACCTCCTAAAGTTTTTTGAAGATCTTCTTACCAAAATATACTTTACAGTATTTTTTAATATTGTCAACTCTAACAAAAAACTTTCTTTGAGAGCGTATTTATAGTATTATCAATAAACACTTTTAATATTTTTTATAAAATGAAATCAAAAAACACTGAATACAATCATCTAAAAATAGAAAAGAAATGGCAGAGAATTTGGGACAAGAAAAAGGTCTACAAAACTACTGAAAAAGGGAAAAAACCAAAGTGTTATGTTCTTGAAATGTTTCCATATCCATCTGGTACGGGTCTTCATGTTGGCCATCCAAGAGGTTATATTGCCGGTGATGTTTATGCTCGCTTAAAGACAATGAAGGGTTTTAATGTACTTCATCCTATGGGTTATGATGCTTTTGGACTTCCAGCTGAACAATATGCAATCCAGCATAAAATTCATCCAAGAAAAGCTGTTGAGGAAAATATAAAAACTTATAGAAAACAATTAGATTTAATTGGACTGTCTTATGATTGGTCACGAGAAGTTAATACTACTGATCCAGAATATTATAGATGGACACAGTGGATATTCTTAAAACTTTATGATTCTTGGTATTGTAAAACAAAACAAAAAGCTGAGCCAATAAATCTTTTAATTAAGATGTTTGCTAAAGAGGGAAATGAAAATATTAATGCAGCTTGTAGCATAGATGTGAAAACCTTCACGTCTTCTGAGTGGAAAATGTATAGCGAAGTAGAAAAGCAAAATGTTTTGATGAAGTATCGTTTGGCGTATGAAGGTTTTTCTGAAGTAAATTGGTGTCCACAAATGGGAACGGTTCTTGCTAATGATGAAATTATTCCAGGACCAGATGGAAAACCGGTATCAGAAAGAGGCGGTTATCCTGTAGAGAAAAAATTATTGAGACAATGGTTTTTAAGAATTACAGCTTATGCGGATAGATTGATTGCAGGTTTGGAAGGATTGGAATGGTCAGGACATATAAAAGAAATACAGAAAAATTGGATAGGAAAGTCTGTTGGTTCAGAGATTGAATTTGCGATAAAAGTAGTTAACCCCGATGTTTTAGTCGGGGCTCCGACCAGAGCGTCGGAGGAAAAAATAAAAGTATTTACAACAAGAGCCGATACGCTTTTCGGTGTTACTTATGTTGTCCTTGCTCCTGAAGCAGATTTAGTTAAAACACTTTTACACGCAGTTTCAAACAAAAAGGAAGTTGAACAATATATTTTGGAAGTAAAATCTAAAACTGACGAAGATCGCCTAAGTGCGGTAAAAGAAAAAACAGGTGTGAAGCTTGAAGGAATAAAAGCTATTAACCCAGCAAATTTAGAAGAAGTTCCGGTATTTCTCGCAGATTATGTTTTGGCAAATTATGGAACAGGAATGGTTATGGCTGTACCTGCACATGATGAAAGAGATTATGCTTTTGCCTCAAAATATAATTTGCCTATTAAAGAAGTTATTTCTGGGGGTGATATTACAAGAGAGGCTTATATTGGAAATGGAAAACTCGTTAATTCAGGAAAATTTGATGGAATGGAGAATTTGCATGCAATAAACAAAATTACATCATTTGTTTTTGGTAAATTTGTAACTAGATATAAAATGCGTGATGCAGTTTTCGCTCGCCAAAGATATTGGGGAGAACCTATACCGCTTATTCATAAAAAGGATGGAACTATCACTCCAGTCGCAGAAATTAAGCTCCCACTTAAATTACCAAACGTAATTTCCTATGAACCAATAGGCACGGGTGAATCACCACTTGCTGGGGTGAAAGAATGGGTAGCAAAAGGATATGAGACAAATACTATGCCTGGTTGGGCAGGCTCATCTTGGTATTTTTTGAGATACATGGATCCAAAAAACAAAACTAAATTTGTCGGACCGAAAGCAAATAAATATTGGAAACAAGTTGATATGTATGTTGGTGGTGCAGAACATGCCACAGGACATCTTTTATATTCAAGATTTTGGAATAAGTTTTTATTTGATTATGGATATATAACTGAAGATGAACCTTTTAAGTGTTACAAAAATCTTGGAATGATACTCGGCTCTGACAATAGGAAGATGAGCAAAAGATGGGGAAATGTCATCAATCCTGATGATGTTGTAAAAAATGTCGGAGCCGATACTTTGAGAGTATACGAATCTTTCATGGGGCCTTTTGACCAAGAGATTGCATGGAGTACAGACAGTATGGTTGGATCAAGAAGATTTCTAGAGAGAGTTTGGAAACTTCAAGAAAAAGTTGTTTCTAAATATGTTGATAAAGAAAATATTCTTTTGTTATTGAATCAAACGATAAAAAAAGTTGAGGAAGACATAGAGTCTTTCAATGCAAACACAGCAATTTCATCAATGATGATTTTAACCAAGAATCTAGATGAACAAGAAAAAGTCAGCAAGAAAACTTACTTAGATTTTATAAAGATTCTTTCACCTTTTGCTCCGCACATAGCTGAAGAAATTTGGAAAAATTTTGGAAATAAAAAAATGATTGTTTTAGAAAAATGGCCGAAATATGATGATTCCAAACTCATTTCATCTTTGACTAAAATTGTTGTTCAGATAAATGGCAAAGTCAGAGCAACTATTGAAGTTCCCACAGACTCTTTACAAGGTATTGTAGAAAATGAAGCTATGAAAAACGAGGCAGTTGTCAAGTGGATTCTAAATAAACAAATAATAAAGAAAATCTTTATTAAAAACAAAATAATCAATTTTGTAGTATAAAGTCAATAGGCCAGTTGACTCAATTCTTAATGTATGATAATATGACTATACAAATATTAGAGCACGGTTTTTAAATTTATTAAAACATGAAAATAACATTAAGCTTCAAGCCAAAACAGTCAGTCAAAAAACTTCTTCTTGCGTTGCCAGAAAGATCAAGAGACATCATTATAAAGAGATATGGTCTAGGTAAAAATCCTGATCTTATGACCTTGGATGCTATTGGAAAAGCTTATGGTATTACAAGAGAGAGAATTAGACAGATAGAAAACCATGCTATAAATGCTATTAGAAAATCTAAAAATTATGCAGAAGAAAAACTTGCCTTTGATGAAATAGAAAAAGTTATTTCTGGTTTGGGAGGAATAGTTGTTGAGCAGGATTTACTTGATCATGTTTCTAAAGATTTAAACACACAAAGCTGTATAAATTTCATGCTTGTTGTCGGACATCCTTTTAATAAAATAAAAGAAGATGAAGATTTTAAACATAGATGGTTTATAGACAATTCTTTAGCAGATAAAGTCCACATTTCTTTAAAAAAGCTTTATGAAAATCTTAAAGATGATGAGCTTATTACTGAGCAAGAAATGATAAAAACATTTTTAAGTTACATTGAAGATATTTCTGAACAATACAGAACTGAAGAAATTGCAAAAAGATGGTTATGTTTATCTAAAAAAGTATGTCAAAACCCTTTGGGTGAATGGGGTAAGACTTCATCTCCAAATATCAGCACAAAAGGAGTAAGAGATTACGCATATCTTGTAATAAGAAAACACGGTTCCCCAATACATTTTAGAGAAGTTGCGAAAGCTATTACTACAGTTTTTAATAAAAAAGCACATGTGGCAACAACTCACAATGAGCTTATCAAAGATCCAAGATTTGTACTTGTAGGAAGAGGATTATATGCTCTTTCAGAATGGGGATATATGAGTGGAGTTGTAAAAGATGTCATCAAAAAAGTCATTGAAAAGAACGGCCCTCTTTCAAAGAAAGAAATTATAGATAAGGTAATGAAGGAGAGGTATGTAAAGGAAAATACTATTGTTATCAACCTTCAAAACAAAAAATATTTTACCAAAAATAAAGACGGCAAGTATGAGATATCAAAATAAATTTGAATAAATAAAGGTCGCGCTTAGAGTACGGTTGCGCGACATGATTTCGCAAAATCAAAAAGGTCGAATGCAGAGCATTCGGCCTTTTCTTTTTATATAGAATTTTGTTATAATATCCACATAGTAAAATAGAAATGCCTAATATATATCTAGAATTTTTAAAATCAGATTTACTCGCAACTTCCGGTAAGTATTTGTTGATTCTTCTTCCAATAGCTTTGCCTATTATTATTATCTATGCCGTATGGGTTGTTCGTTTTAGATGGCTTACAATGAAGTTTGTTGAGGCTCAGCCTACTTGTTTATTGGAAATACGATTACCTAAAGAAATCACAAAATCTCCAGCAGCTATGGAAATATTCTTTTCTCACCTCAATCAGGGTGGTGCTGGTAATCTTGGGGAAGCATTTTTAGATGGTAAAACACGCCCATGGTTTTCTTTTGAAATTGTTTCTATTGATGGATATGTAAAATTTTTCGTATGGTGTAGCCAAGCTAAGTTTAGAAATTTAGTAGAAGCACAACTTTATGCTCAATATCCCAATATAGAGATTTTTGAAGCAGAAGATTATACAAAAGATTTTTATTTTAATTCTGAAAAATATTCTATGTATGGACTCCAATATGAACTTTCTGTAGCAGACGTATATCCTATAAAAACTTATATTGACTATGGATTGGACAGAGATCAAAAAGAAGAATACAAAATAGATCCTATTACCTCTGTCATTGAATATATGGGTTCTCTTAAAAAAGGAGAAAATGCTTGGATACAGATTCTTATACAAAAACACGAACCAGAAAGTTGGGAACACGGCATACTCAAATCTAAAAAGGATCCTAAAAAGGCTAATATTTTAGAAAAGATTTTGATTTTTATGTTTGGTTCGTCAAGAAAATTAAAAGATGAAGTCAAAGAAGAAATCAAGAAGATTAAAGAGTCAACTTTACCTGAAGTTGAAAAAGGTGATGAAGATAAAATTATGAAGTTTCCTAATCCAACAAAGGGTCAGCAGGAGGTTATTGCCGCGCTTGAGAGAAGCGCAACAAAAACGCCATTTGATTGTATGATAAGGAGTGTATATATCTCTGAAAAAGATGCGTTTACAGCTGTAAACATTGGAGGTTTGATAGGAACAACCAAACAATATGGTTCTCTTAATTTGAATGGTTTTAGACCAGGTGCTAAATCTGACGTTAGTGATTTAAGGAAAGATTTTGCTAGAGTCATCCCTTTTTTGAAGGAGCATAATGATAAAGAAATAATGGGAATCAAAAAGGATTTGCTCCATGCTTATAAATTGAGATCATATTTTCAGGAACCATTTAAGCATTATGGTGGTCAAAAACCTTTTATCCTAACTACGGAAGAATTGGCCACGATTTTTCATTTTCCAAGCGGAATGGTCTCTCAGACACCGACACTGCAAAGAGTTGGTTCAAAGAAGTCAGAAGCTCCTTCAAATTTACCTGTGTAATTAGTTTTTTAGTTTAAAAATCAAAATAAATCCTAATTAAAATGCCGGAAGAACAACAAATAGAAACCTATCATCCTAGTTTTTGGTTTGTAAATAGATTTAAAGTAATAGTAATAGGTTTAGTCGTTGCTACAATTGTTTCTATTTTTTACATCTCATTTTGGTCTGCACCAAAGGATTTTCCAATCAGTTCTATTTATAATTTAAAATCTGGCCAAACATTATCTACATTATCTGATAATTTTGTTAAATCAAACATAATACGCTCGGATTTTTGGTTCAAGTCATTTGTATATATTTTTACTCTTGGCAATACAAATATTAAGGCAGGAAATTATGGAATGTATAATAAACAAAATGTTATTGATCTTGCATGGAGAGTAACTCACGGAATACTGCAAATAATTCCAGTAAAAATCACTATTCCAGAAGGATTAAATTCATTTGAAATTGCTGATATTTTATCTTCTGCTTTCCCGGCTTTTGATAAAAAGATATTTTTGAATTTAGTTGAAAAAGGGAAGTACGAAGGATATCTTTTTCCTGACACCTATTTTATTATGCCAGACATGTCAGAAGTTCAAATGATTAAAATGATGAATGATAATTTTAATGAAAAGATACAAGAGGTAAGCTTTGATATAAAAAAGTTTGGCAAGTCAGAAAGTGATGTCATAAAAATGGCGTCTATTGTTGAAGAGGAAGGCCGAACTATGGAGACCAGGAAAATTATTGCTGGTATATTGTGGAAAAGAATTGCGCTCAAAATGCCCTTGCAGGTAGATGCTTCTTTTAAATATATTAATGGCAAGACCACAGCAACTCTTACTATAGAAGACCTCAAAATTGACTCACCTTACAACTCTTATACCAGACGCGGTTTACCACCGACTCCTATATCAAACCCCGGCCTAGAGGCAATAAAAGCCACCATAACCCCCACAAAAACGCCATATTTGTATTTTCTTACAGATGCCGAAGGTAATATGCATTATGCCGTGACTTTCCAGGAGCATGTGAATAATAAGTTGAAATATTTGAAATAGTATATAATAAAAGTCATGAAAAAAATAAAAATTATAAGCATTTTTATTCTCTGTATAACTATAGCGTCACTGTTACTAATTTGGGGAGTTTCCATATTAGGATATTCCATCACGATTATAAAAATCCCCAATATTATAAATAGTATGTTTAATTTGGCACTTCCGATAATAGTTTTATTATCAATATTTTATTTTTTTATAAATTTAGTTAGATATATTTTATATAAAATTAAGAAAAATGATAAAGCTATTAGTGCCAAGAAGTATTTATTGTTAGGCCTATTAATTATTATTTCTCTAATATCTATATGGGCTTCAATAGCAATAACAGCAGTAACCTGTTGTGACTCTTCTAACACAACTGGTCTTATAGGACAGCAAATTCCACAAATTTAGAAAGGAAGAGTAAATGTCATCGATGAATCATCTTTTTTCTCCCAATGAGTTGTATCAAGTTTGATATCTTTTATATCTTTACCATCAATATATTTAAGTAGTTTATTTTTTAGAGCGTATTCGTAGATATCTTTTGTAATTCTGACGTCTTCAGTGCAGTATTTTATTACTTTATCTTTCTCTCCATTTCTCCACCAAACGATTTGTTCTAAACCATGTCCCGTCTTATTTCTTCCGAGTGTTGCTTCAGCTACAGTATCAAGTTTTATCCTTCTGCCAAGTGAAGCTTTAATCTCTTTCAATAAGTCTAAACTTTTAATTTTACTTAAATCACCAGAATAATATTTATTTAACACAGGAATATCAAAATGATCGCTATTGTATCCAATAATCATGTCAGCTTTTTCAAAAATTGGCCACATTTCATTTAAAGTTTCTTTTGTGTAGCTAGAATATTTGTCTGTTTCATAATCATAAATACAGCAAACGGACATATCTAAGGCTGCTGGATCATTTGAAGCAACATCTTGAAATGTATTGCTTGTTTCTATATCAAAAACGATTTTACGCATATTATTTTATGATTTCTGAGATTGTATCTTCAGTAGCATCAATTTCTTTTCCAGTAGAAAGTTCTTTAATTTTAAATTTACCAGATTTAATTTCATTTTCTCCAATAATCATGACGAAAGGAATTTTGTTTTTATCAGCATATTTTATCTGGTCGCCAATTTTTCTGCCTGAATAACCCACGATAGCACTTGAACCACCCGTTATTCCTATCATCGCCATTTTTTGTGCATAAGCAATCGAATTCTCATCTATAACGGGTATGAAGAGCTTTGCTGGAGGGGTAGTCTGGGGTAATAAGTTATATGTTTCGAGCATATCACGTATAATTACATCTCCCATACCAAAGCCAACTGCTGGTATTTTTTCTGCTTCAAAAATATCAAGAAGATTGTCATAACGGCCGCCTCCGAATATTGCTCGAGAGTTTTCTTTATTTGTGTCATATATTTCAAAAACAATTCCGGTATAGTATTCAGCACCTCTTATAACACTTTCATCAAATTTTGTATTTTTTATTCCTATTTCTCCCAATTTTTTTATTAGGATCTCAGCATCTTTTTTATCAGTGTTTGTACCGACATTTATTTTGATTTCAAATTGATTATCTTTGAAACCGAAATTTTTCATCGTTTGATATGCTAAAGAAATCATTTCAATATCAGCTTCTATATTTTCCACACCAAAAAGATCAGCATTAAATTGGAAAAAATCTCTCAATCTGCCTTTTTGTGGCTTCTCATATCTAAAACAATTTGCGATAGCATACCAACGAATAGGAAAGGCTAGGGCTTTTCTTTTTGCCGCAATCATACGGGCGACAGTTGGAGTCATTTCTGGTCTCAAAGTCACTTCACGTTCTCCACGGTCAACAAAAGTATATGTTTGTTCATTTACTATTTCTGCACCTGATTTTGCTTTAAACAAATCGGTATATTCAAGTATGGATGCATTATATTCTTGGTACCCAAAGCTTTCTGCAGTCTTTTTCCATATTGAAAAAATATAGTTTTGAATAGCCATATCTTCAGGGTAAAAGTCCCTTACTCCTTTGTAAGATTCTGTGCTGACCTTGCTTGCCCCGCGTGAATTTTCACTTGGTTTTAAATTTGTCATAATATTTTGATTATTAATTATATTTTAAGCTTAAAATGATGTTATTCCTCCAAAATTCTTTGCGGGGTTTTGACCCATTTATTTAAAATAAAATTATGATAGTATTCTACCAAAATATGGCTGTAAAACAAATGATATTAAATCTATATAAAAACAGGGGAGAAACTCCTTTAGAATGTATTTTAAGATATAAAAAAGATAATCCTGAATATAAAAATGACAAGATGACTTATGCTGGACGCTTAGACCCACTTGCAGAAGGATTACTTTTGGTTTTGGTTGGTGAAGAGTGTAAAAATAAAGAAAAATATCTTGGTTTGGATAAAACTTATGAAGTTGATGTACTTTTTGGATTTGCCACTGATACTTATGATATTTTGGGTAAGGTTTGTCAAACTTCAAAAAATAAACACCTGAAATGTGAAGACGGATTTGATTATACAGATGTAGAAAAATTTCAGTGCATCAACAAAGATATAAAAACCTTTATAGGAAAGTTCTCTCAAAAATATCCGCCATTTTCTTCTAAAACAATAAAAGGAAAGTCGCTATTTTCACTATTCAAAAGTGGGGAATTGAAAGATGATGATATTCCAGAAAAAGAAGTTGAAATAAAAGATATAAAAATAATTGGTGGAAGAACTATATCTAAAAATGATTTAGAAAAATATATAAAAGAATCTGTGAATCTAGTGAAGGGGGATTTCAGACAAAAAGAAATATTGAAAATTTGGGATAAAATATTGAAAGAAACAAAGTTAGAAAATTTTATGATTATTTCTATGAAAGTTGATTGTAGTAGCGGGACTTATATGAGAAGTTTAGCAAATAGTATAGGAGAAAAGGTAGGTATTTCGGCCTTAGCTTTAAATATTAAAAGAATAAAAGTAGGAGAATATAATATAAATTAAAAGTATTATACTTGACAAAATTATTGGGTATGCTATTATGTTGTTAGATTTGGCCCCTTCCATGGCGATTCTCGGCCGTGGAGAAAAGGAAACAGAGAAAAAATAGGAGGTGTCCTTCAAAAAATCTTGGCCAGGATTTTAAGAAGGTGGACTACGGTAATCAAATCTAATCCGTAGACAAATATGTGCCCATAAGATTTGAAGGGGGGATCTAATGACCCCCCTTTTATTTTGCATAAAATTTAAAAAACCGCTATTAAGCGGTTTTTTAAGCTATTTTCTTTTAGCTTTCTGTCTATCGTTATTCGTTAAAAGTTTTTTTCTAAGTCTGACAGTTTTTGGAGTTATTTCTAAATATTCATCATCTTGCATAATTTCCAAACCTTTTTCTATATCAAGGTGAAATGGAGGAACAAGATAAAGCGCTTCATCATTTCCAGATGTTCTCATGTTTGTAAGAGCTTTATTTTTTGTAGGATTAACTTCTAAGTCCTCACCATTAAGAACATGTCCGATAACCATACCTTCATATATTTCAACTGCAGGATCAATATAAAGCACACCTCTTTCTTGTAAGTTCCAAAGTGAGAATGCCATAGTTTTCCCTGTGACCATGGAAGTCATAGAGCCGAATTCTTGTTTTTGGATATCTCCAGCATAAGGTCTGAAATCCAAAAATCTTGAGTAAAGTATTCCTAGTCCTTTTGTATCCACGATAAAAGAACCTCTGTAACCCAAAAGTCCTCTGGTAGGAATTTCGAAAAGCATTCTTACTTGATTGTCTTTAACTTTCATATCTTTCATTATTCCTTTTCTCTTTCCAAGTTTCTCAATGACAGTTCCTTGAAATTCTGAAGGCACTTCAACTATGACTTCTTCATAAGGTTCACAAAGTATGCCATCAATTTCTTTTTGAATAGCATGTGGTTGAGAAACCTGAAGTTCAAAACCCTCTCTTCTCATATTTTCAATAAGAATAGCAATGTGGAGTTCACCGCGACCGTAAACAGTTATAGGATCACTATTGAAATCTATTCTAAGACCCACGTTTACTTCAAGCTCTTTTTCAAGACGTTCTCTTATTTGTCTTCCTGTAACAAATTTACCTTCACGACCTCCAAAAGGAGAGTCATTAACCAAAAAGTGCATAGAAATAGTCGGTTCATCAATGTTTATTGCTGGAAGTGGTGTTTGATTTGTGCTTTCGCAAATAGTTTCTCCAATATATGCATCTGAAATTCCAGCTATCATGGCGATATCTCCGGCAATAGCTTCTGTAACTGGATCTTTTTGTATTCCTTTAAAAGTATAAAGTTTTGTTATTCTTGCGGTTCTTGTTTCTCCATTTGGTTTTTTAATATAAATAGTTTGTCCATCCATAACTCTCCCATTATAAATTCTTACAACAGCAAGTCGTCCTAAGAAGTTGTCATAAGCAAGATTAAAAATTTGAGAATCAAAAGGTGCTGTCACATCATTCATAGCTCTCGGAACTTTTTCAATAATTATATCTAAAAGTGGAGTTAAATCTTTTTGTTCATCTTTAGGGTTGAGCATTGCAACTCCTTTTCTTCCGATTGCATAAATAAGAGGGAAGTTTAGTTGTTCATCATTTGCTCCAAGCTCCATAAAAAGTTCTAGGACTTCCTCATGAACTTCTTCAGGTCTAGCTGCAGCTTTATCAATTTTATTTATAACAACAATAGGCTTGAGTCCTAGCTCAAGTGACTTTTTTAGAACAAATCTTGTTTGGGGCATAGGACCTTCTTGAGCATCAACAACAAGAAGAACCGTATCAATAGAACGAAGAACACGTTCAACTTCAGAACCGAAGTCTGCGTGACCGGGAGTATCAACAATGTTTATTTTTGTATCTTTGTAAAAGATGGAAGTGTTTTTAGCATAAATAGTAATACCACGCTCTTGCTCGAGTTTATTGCTATCCATTGATACACCTTCCTCAACCATTCCAGTCTGTCTCAAAATTGCGTCTGTGAGAGTAGTCTTTCCGTGGTCAACGTGGGCGATTATTGCGATATTTCTGATTTCCATCTCTATATTTAAAATTAAAAGGCGCCGAAGCGCATTTGTGAGATATATTTATACCAAATTTTTAATAGAAAGTCAAAGAAATGAGGGGTTCACTTAATAGTGAACCCCTCATTAAAACAATTTTTATTTAAACATCACAGATCCGCTATCATATTTAAGAAGCAGAACCATTTCTCCTTTAGAGGTAAACATATAACTAGTAGATTGTTCAAGCATTTTTGTGAAATCACTTTCTTGTGAACCTTCACAATACATGAGGGTAGACATCATTTTAGAAAAAGTTATTTGATTTTTGTTTACTATATATTCACCACCTACTCCATTGCAATCTGTTGTTGCAGAAAAAGTACCATCCTTTTTGAAAGTAATTGTAAATTTACCAGCAGATTTTGGAGTAACTAATTTATCATCACTATATAATGTTTTTGTCCAAGCCCAAGTTTTCATATCAAGTGTCATTCTTGTTGGGTCTGCTTCACCTTCAAAATTTTGTGCTACTTCTCCAAATTGCATAGTTTTCGTATCAAGTTTTAGCCAGATACTTTTTCCTATAGAAGGTTGTGTTGTCATTGGTTCTCCAACTTTTCTTATTGCATAATTTACAACAATGACATTTTGTCTTTTTGTTCCATTTGTTGTTGTTCCCTCATCCATATAGGTAGTTTGTGGGGCTATACGGTCTCCAAGAAGCACTGCGTCTGAACCTATTGGACCACTTGTTGCGTTTATACGAGCCACTACATAGTAGAATACTCCAGAGCCACCAGTTTCTTGAGTTAAAAGAAATACAGTGTCTTCTCGACCATCATTGTTTAGATCATGTCGTACTTCATTTCCAAAAACTTTAGTGACTATTTTTTCTACTGATCCAGGTATTGCAACTTCCGATACCCCATTTTTGAGTGTTACTTTTTCTCCATTAATAGTATATGTCCCATCATAAATTTCTGTCTGTCGGTTATTATCTAATCTTATATCACTATTTGTAAAAATAAATTTATAAATTACCGCGCTTACTATTGCTAACACAATTAAACCTACTGCGATTATTGTTTTATTTTTCATATAGAGAAATTATATCATAAATATATTGGACTTTTAAATATCCTAATTTAATGTTAAAAATATACCTATGATTAAGTTTAAAAAACCAGAACTTCTTTCTCCAATACAGGACTATACATCACTAAATGCCGCTATTAATAATGGTGCTGATGCAGTGTTTTTTGGTATCAAGGGTTTTAATATGCGCGCTGGTGCTAAGAATTTTACTGTAAAAGATTTACCAAAAATAGTTAAAATCGCACACAATCATAAAGTAAAAACATATCTTGCTATAAATACTATTATTTATGAAAATGAAATAAAAAAGGTCACAGAAATTTTAAAAAAAGTAAAAGTGGCTAAAGTAGACGCAATTATATGTTGGGATTTTTCAATTATTCAAATTGCTAAAAAATTGGGTATAGAAGTTCATATAAGCACCCAAGCAAGTATAGCTAATTCTGAAACAGCAGAGTTTTATAGAAAACTAGGGGTAACGAGAGTTGTTCTTGCTCGTGAATGTTCACTTGAACAAATTAAAGAAATAAAAAAACATACAAAAGCCGAAATAGAGATATTTATTCATGGTGCTATGTGCGTCTCAATGTCCGGAAGATGTTTTATGTCGCAGTTTCTCACTGGTAGGTCTGCAAATCGTGGCGAATGTACACAACCATGCAGAAGAAAATATCTGATTAAACAAATTGATGGAGGAAAGGAACTTGAACTGGGCGAAAATTACGTTATGTCACCAAAAGATATGTGCACGATTGATTTTATAGAAAAGATTTTGGATGTTGGAGTTGATAGTTTAAAAATAGAAGGAAGAAATAGAAGTCCTGAATATGTTGCGATTGTTACAAATGCTTATAGAAAAGTAATAGATTTTTATTATTCAAACAAAAAACATGATAAAAAGTTTTATGAGGAATTTACTAAGCTTAAATGCTCGTTATCAGAAAAATTAGACACTGTCTATCACAGAGGAAAAAGTAGCGGTTTCTTTTTAGGCAAACCGATAAATGAGTGGGTGAATGGTCACGGAAGCCAAGCAACACAAAAGAAAGCTCATGTAGGAAAAGTTTTGAAGTTTTATAAAAATATAAGCGTCGCAGAGATATTGGTTCAAAATAATAAAATTAAAATAGGGGACACAATTATTTTTCAAGGTCCAACGACAGGGAGTTTAGAAGCAGTTATTGTTTCTTTAGAAAAAGATCATATGCCAATAAATGTAGCAGAAAAAGGAGAAAAAATTGCCATAAAAATTGATTCACTTGTTAGAGAAAATGATGAGGTCTATGTAATGCAAAAAGTAAATCCAAAACGTAATCTTGACGCTCGATAAAATTAAAACCACCTTATCAGGTGGTTTTAATTTTATCTGGAATTCATAAATCTTCGCCATTCTGCGGATACTTTTGGTGCCATGTTGTCGAGTTCAGTCAAAATCAAATCTCGAATTTCGCTAGACATTATTTTGTCTTTTGATTCTGAAAATTGTAATACTGTGTCAGATACTTCGGCAACAATTTTGTTTATTTCGGCTGGAGCGAGTTTTGCGTCATTTGCTGCTCTTGTTATTGCTCTTACAACCTTTTTTAAATCAAAGGGTGTCTTGGTACCATCACTTTTTATAACTAGTTTAGACATTTTTTTAATTTACAAAACATTAACCACCGACCTTTCAGCTATATTTTATTCCAAGGAGAATTATAGGCAAGTTGATAATAATGAAATGGCTTTATTTAACCTTATTATTTCACTTTTTTAAAAGTATGTTAAAATTGTTAGTGAGTCGTATTATAAAATTTAATAATAAATTGTGTCGCGCTAAAAGGACGTTTGCTCGACTTTGTTTACTTATGAGCTGTACTCAGCGATTTAGTAAACAAGAAGTGCCCCTGTGGTACGACGTGATTTCGCAAAATCAATGTCATCAAAATCAAAAATTAATCAGCCAAATGGAATGAATCCTAAAAAAGGAGTTTTCGGTATGGATATGAGATGGAGAGCGAGCAGATTGGGGAATGCTGCAAAAAATAGAGGAATAATGAATATTAAAAAACCGAAGAAAACAAATTGGTAAAATATTCTTGTGAAATAATCATGTCAAATGAAAGCTATTAAAACAAAAATTAAAGACGTTTTAATATTAGAACCAGATGTCTTTTCCGATAATCGTGGTTGGTTTTTTGAGTCATATAATAAAGAGAAGCTAGACAGTCTTGGAATAAACATTGATTTTATCCAAGATAATCATTCTTATTGCGTAAAAAAGGGAACTGTCAGAGGATTACATGTTCAAAACTTTCCTTATACTCAATCTAAGCTAGTACGTTGTACCAGGGGCTCAATTTTAGATGTTGTTGTTGATTTGAGAAAAGATTCCCCGACATATAAAAGTTGGATTTCTGTTGAGTTATCAGCAAAAAATAAAAAGCAGATTTTTATCCCTAGGGGTTTGGCGCATGGATTTTTATCATTAACTGCTAATGCCGAATGCCAATACAAAGTTGATAATTATTATAATAAAAAATCTGAAAGAGGCATTCGTTTTGATGACCCAGATATTGGGGTAGATTGGAATTATAATAATCCAATTTTATCAATAAAAGATCAAGACAATCCATTGTTAAAAAATTCTGAAATTAATTTTGGTGATTAATCTATAAAAATATACTAAATCCATCTATATAATAACTTGAGTACAATGAGAGCAACGTTTTGCTTCTTTTGGAATTTCACTTAAACATTCAGGGCATCTCTTTGTTGTAGGATCAGCAGGCGTTTCTTTTTTTGATTTTGAAATAAGGAAATTCATTGGTTTTATTACGAAAAAGAAAATAGTTGCTGCCACTAATATGAATGAGATTAAAGCATTGATAAAATGACCATACATGAACTTGCTTTCATTAATAACAAAATATAGCCCAGAAAAATCGGGAACTTTTGCAATGGCGGCAATAAAGGGGGTGATTAAATCTGATACTAACGCAGTCACAACTGAACCAAAAGCTGCACCGATAACAACACCAACCGCTAGACCAACAACGTTTCCTCTAAGTAAAAATTGTTTAAATTCTTTTATCATAATAAATTAAATTATTAACTAATAAGCTATTAGATATTGTATCATAATTACTTGGTAAATATATGATATTATGTAAAGAATATGATAATTGGCTTTATAATCTTAATTATAATAATTATAGCAATAGTGAGCGCAGTTGTTGCATATAATGAGGAAAAGAATAAATAAATCGAATGAAAACAGGTCATTTTGAATCAAACTGAACTGTGATTTTATATTATTAATATGTTAAAATAATATGTATGAATAAAGAAGAAATTAAAACTACTGTTGAAGCATATAACACACGACTTTCAGGGGGAAGTTCTCTTAGTTTTGTGAATTTTGAAGATAATACATTAAAAGTAAAATTTGTTTGTCCTGACAAAACAGAGTTTTTGGTTCAAGGTAAAAAAGTTACTATGGAAGATGAACTGAAAAAACAAATTGAGAAATATCTGAAATCTAAGATTGCTAATGTAAAAATAATTTTTGAATAATATTATGATATTTGATGTAGAAACAGGGCGTATAGGTTTGTCTGCATCTGGAGAGAATGCTTTTATTGTGAGAAAAGGGAAGAAAATAAAAATTTCTTCAGTTGAGACCAAAGCCAAATTAATGAGCATCACGATTAATTCTGATGGAAAAGACAGAGTTGAATTAGACAAACTTGAAAAAGAATATCCTAAACTTATGGATGGAGACACTCTTTTATCTGGACCTAAGACGATAATACGTGTTAACAATGATTTTAATGTTGGAAAAGAAAATCCTTTGGAAGGTTACAAAAATAATTCTTCTAAGATTGTCAGTATGGCTCCAAATAGCGAGATGATTGTCAGCGGTTTTGAATCATGGGATAAAACGGGAAAAGATAAAAAAAGAAATTACGGACAAATGATAAAAAATATAGAATTAGTAAAAGGATTCTTTTCAGTATCTTATAGCAACACTGATGACATTCTTGTGACACCAATAGCTGATGTCAAATTCCTTGGCTTCGGAGGTTCTGGAGGTGTTTTTGATGTGTATGACAACATTTTATACAGTAATGCTGGCGGGGAAAAAGGAGTTGAATACACAAATAAAAAAACAAAGGCAACATATCTTGCGAAATCAAGTTCACCTCAAGAAATAATTGTGAATGGAAGTGGAATATATAAAAGAGGGGTGCTTTCTGCAGATGATCTTTTTTCTATAAATAATGGAATTGGGTTAATCACATATTTTAGTAAAACACTTTATAATGCAGCCCCAGAAGTTGATTCTAAAAAGATGGCAGAATCATACAAAAAAATACCTGACGTCATGAGTCAGACCTTTGGAAGTATTGAAATGTTTAGCCAAATGAAACCAGAGGATATAGAGAGAATGATGAAAATGAGTGAAGATCAAGGTCAAAAAGTTACTCCAGAAATGAGAGCTCAAATGAAAGACCTTCCTGAAGCAATGAAAGAGTTGCAAAAAACTGGTTTTATGGACCAAATGAAAAAAGCGATGGCTATGAGTAAAGGAATGATGGAGGGTCTTGGAGATGCAGGAATAGATAGATTAACAAAAGTTTCATCTGGTTCAACAAAGATGGTGAAAGAAACCAACGAACAATTATCAAAAATATATATTGGAGGAGAAGGAAAGTCAGTTGATCTATCATCTTTTTTAGAATCTCCAAGAAAATATAAACCTTTATCTGATGCTAAAAAAGTTGCTTAAATAAAATGATTACAAAAAAAACTAAAGCAGAAAAGAAAACAAAAAGCACTAATGTAGAAAGTGATGCGGATTTTCTAAAAAGGATTACAAATATAAAAGAAATGGCTATAAAAAAAGCTGGTGAAAATTCTGATGCTTACATGAAAGAAACGGAAGAAGCTAAATCACAAGGAGCGAATATGGGTAAAATGTTAGCAGAAAGAGAAGAATGCGAAAAAATAGTAGAAGAATTTAAAAAGAACCCTCCATTATTAACTGTAAGAACTATTGGGGGAATTTCAGTTGAGCGTTTTTATGATCCAAGAATTCAATCTAAAGTGGATCTACTTAAAAAAAATGGTTATTCCTTTCTTTCTACACAAAAAAGAACAGCAATACAACCTATTATCTTTGAAACTTTTGGTAATGCATATATAAAAAGAGGTTCAAAAAAGGTTAATTTGCCAAAAAGTTCAGCAGATTTGCCTTTGATAATCAGAGACGGAGATATTATTGGAACTGAGAATAAATCTTTCATATTAGATTTGAAAGATGAAAATCAAGACGAAGAAAATAATTTTTGGCATGTATTTATATTTCCAAACAGTGAACTTAAAATTTCTGTTAAAGAGATTGAATCACACCCAGCACCTGCTTTTATGGTGCCATCGCAAGTCCCCGATGCTGTCAAAAGAGGTTCGTCTTCAACTGTATTTGAACACAAAATAGAACAAATAGAATTGTTGAGTGGTCTTTTTAATATAAAAGTTAAGAAGAAAGGTAGAAATGTAAATAATATAGTTAAGTTTGCTCCAGGTTATCCTAATATTGAATTTAATCAAACTGGTGGGCTTGTAAATGAAATGGTCAAAACAGAAATGGAAAAAGCTGTTAAAGCTCTAGGAGCTACTTATTTATCAAAAGTTTCTGGCGCACTAAATGAATTAAAATCTATTGATAATAAAAGAGGAAGCGATGAAATTAATGCTATTGTTGAATTAAATAAAGACGGCTCTGTAGTGATTTTTAATACAAGCAATCGTATCTCTGTTGATGGTTCTAGATTAACTAAAAAAATATCAGGTGATATGAATAACCCTGTTAAAATAACTGCTGTGGGTGGAACCTTGTATGAAAGTGATGGAAGTAAAAATCCTGATTCAAGAGTTACGGCAATAATGAAAATGTGGATGAATGTTTCCCCATATATTTATTCTATGAATACTAAAAATGAAATTGGAATGAAATCGAGCGAAAAATCTTTGAGTGTTGCAGATGCTGAAAAAATGGCTGAGTATGCAAAGACTTTGGGTGATAAAGATATGGAAGAGGCTGCTAAAATAATTTTACAAAGAAAGAAAAATGATGAATCAATGAAGAAGGGCTTAGCAACTCGTACTGCTGATAAAGATGGACAAAGAAAAGAGGCAAACGAAATGTTGAAATTTGCCGAAGAATCTGGAGAAAAAGAATTGATAGAAGTTGCAAAGGCTCAGATTGCAGCTGTAGATGCTCCGGAAGTTGGAATGAGCCAAGCACAAGCTGAAAGCAGGGTATTACAGATGGCAGAAGAAACTTTAAGTAGGGTTAGTTCGTCTTTTGAAGGTTCTTTGCCACCATATAATCCACCAAGTGGCGGGGATGTTGTATAAAAGTAATTGAGTTGTATAATTATTTTAAATAACGATTTATTAATTTAATAACAAAAATATATGGGATTTACAGATGATTTGTTTAATAAGATAAAAAATGATGTTAGTTGGAAGATTGGGCAAGAAGCGTCTACCGGAATTGGTAAAATTACCTCTAAAATTTTTAGTAAAAAAACTCCAGAAGCCAAAGTCCCAAAGTGCCCAAAGTGTGGCAAGGAAATAATAGATCCAACGTTAAAATTTTGCCCAGATTGTGGTGCAAAACTTTTAGCAACTTGTTCTAAGTGTAATATAGATTATCCAATAGGTACAAAATTTTGTACCAAGTGTGGAGAACCTCTAAAGTGGGATTAATTTTATAAAAAAATACCGCCGCCCGAAAAATACGGACGGCGGTCTTACTATTCTATGAACTTCCTGTGGAGCCGAAACTTGCAAGGTTTCTCTTGTTCATGCGATAGTCCTCTCTATTTGATTTAGTTTACTTTCCCAAACATGGTATCACACACTGATATTTTTGTCAAGTACTAAATTTAGTAATTAAAACTTATCCAGAAAAAGAAAACACCAATAAAAAATATAACTCCACCCCAAAGAACTTGACCATTCTTGAACATTTGTGCTTTTTTGTTTACACGATCAGGAAATCCAATTTTTTCAATTCCTTTGAATAAAGTAACCCATCCCAAAATTGTAATCGCAATTTGCCAGTTGGCCACCCAAACATTATGAGCAACAACGGTAGCTAGACCTAACAAAAAGGTAATATAGCCTGTAGATATAGTAATGGTTTTATCTTCGGTGTACTCTATAATTCTGCCCAACAACTTTGCTCCAATGGACATTGTTCCAAGAATCATAAAAAGACTACCCCAAAACTGTGCCAAAAAAAATGTAATTTCCATATTTTTATTTTAGATATTTACTGGCAATGCTTAATGCAAATGAAGGGAGAATAATAAAAACAGCGGTAAATAGAAGCTCGCGTAATATTTTAACAAATGGTGAATTGTTTCCATCTAGTCCGCCCATCAAGATTAATAAAATTCCTATAATACCAAAAACGATTGATGAACCGATGAATATTTTTGTGGCGATTTTTTGCATGGGTATATTGTAGCATAAATTAGGTGACGGAAAAACATTTTTCCTTTGGGTCCCAGCCCAAACTCAAAATAGACAGGGAATCTTCCATTACATGGACGGTACACCTTTTCTATTTTTTACTGCGCTAAAACTTGTAAAAAATTATCAAAGGTTTTCGATCCCTGACATGAGCAAATACTTTTGCTCATTTCTCCGGGCAAAACAAAAACCCCTTTCAGGGTTTGTTTTGCTCCGTCTAGTAGATAAGTTCAGAACAGCCAACTGGG
>JBBACS010000003.1:0-84154 GCA_041656855.1 Minisyncoccota bacterium
GAGATCCAGTGTAATAAAGAATTCTTTCTGATGTTGTTGTTTTTCCAGCATCAATGTGCGCAATGATACCGAAGTTTCTTACTTTTTCTAATGGATAATCTCTTTTCATGATTAATTTTCTTATCGAACGATAGTGAGATTTAGAAAATCATCACCCTGTTAAATAAGATTTGAGTTAATATTGACTAATAAATTAATGTTAACAATCTTTTTTATTTTTTATACATTTTACTATATTTCTCTCATCCTCAAATCTTATCTTTCAAATTTTTGTGTATGAAATTTCACAAAAATTTGAAAGATATTTAACAGGGTAAGAAAATTATAGTCGCTTCGCTCGTGAATTTTCTTACCAAGCGAAGTGAGCGAAGGCCTTGTTTGCCTCTGCCATTTTGTGAGTATTTTCTCTCTTTCTAACTGCTTCTCCTTCATTTTTTGAAGCTGCTAAAATTTCTGCAGACAATCTTTCTGCTATAGGAGAACCTTTCTTTCCTCTTGCTGCTTCAATAATCCATTTCATAGACAATGCAGCTCTTCTTTCTGGTCTAACTTCTACTGGAACTTGATAGTTTGCACCTCCAACTCTTTTTGATCTGATTTCCATGTTTGGAGCAGTGTTTGTAAGGGCAAGTTCAAGAATTTCAATAGGATTTTTTACCTTTGCTTTTTCTTTTATTATTTCTAGAGTATCGTAAATGATAGTCTCGGCTGTACTTTTCTTTCCACTATACATTATATAGTTGATAAGCTTTGAAACTTTTTCAGATTGATATTTATAATCTGGTTTTAAAGCTTTCTTTGTTTTTAGTTTTCTTCTCATTGTTTTAGTTGAATTTAGGATTTAGAATTTAGGATTTAGGTTTTGATTTCGACCTATATTCTATATTCTAATTTCTATCTTCTATTATTTTGTTGCTTTTGGCTTCTTTGCACCGTATTGGCTGCGACCTTTTCTTCTTCCTTCTACTGCAGTAGCATCAAGAACTCCTCTTACTATCGTATATCTGATACCAAGGTCCTTAACTCTTCCACCTCTTATTAGAACAACAGAGTGTTCCTGTAAATTGTGACCCATACCTGGAATATATGCTGTAACCTCCATTCCATTTGAAAGTCTAACTCTTGCAATCTTTCTTATAGCAGAGTTTGGTTTCTTTGGAGTTTTTGTTGTAACTTTTATACAAACACCTCTCTTGAACGGAGAGTTGCTTCTTGTTGGTCTATTTTCCAACGTATTAAAACCTTTCATCAAAGCGATAGCTTTCGGCTTTCTCTTTGCGGTTTTTCTATTTTTCTTAATTAATTGATTTATTGTAGGCATTATAATTAATATATAATTCTAATAAGATTATCGTATCTTTACGCTCTCCTCGGCTCGTAAATGTAAGAGATTACTCTTCCATTTATCTCGCTCTACGTCGGCGTTAAATTTCGTAAACAAAAAAGCTACAGGAGTTATCTCTTTTGGTATAAAGTGATTAAATTCCCGCAACTCGTTAAAATATTCAACTCGACTCTTTAAGGTAAACCCTATTGAGTGGAACAACTGCGTACAGCCAAGTAGCTATTGCTAAAAAGATAATATAATAAAACCTATCAAAAAGCAACCCGGTAGTAGATTTTCAACTTATTAAATTTTTCTGTTTAAAAAGATACTCTTTAATCCTTCTCCTTATCAATCTGCGACCTTGTGATGTTTTTAAATAACTCTCCCTTCTTTCTGCATCATCCTTATCTAGACACGCCTCATAGTATATAAGCTTCCATGGAGTATATGGTTTTGTAGAAAAATTTAATTTTTGATTGTGCTCTACTAATCTCCTTCTTAAATCTTTTGTATAACCAATGTATAATTGGTCATTCTTAATCTTACTTTGTAAAATATAAACGTAGAGCATAATCGAGTTGAAAATTCACTACCGGGCAAATCTCTTTAATTTAAACCTGTTATAAGTTTAAATAATGAAAAAATAACTGGAGAAATAAAATTTGGCAAAAACATGACTATAGCAAGTATTAGAAACAATCCATATTTTTCTGATAAGTCCTGAAATACATATTTTGCTTTTAATGGTAGAAACGCAAAAAATATTTTTGATCCATCAAGAGGAGGAATTGGTAATAGATTGAAAACGGCCAAACTTATATTTATTAGGACAACAAAACCAAATATATTGATTAGATTTGTCATCGGTGCGGAAGAAATTAAGCCAAAATATGATATTCCTCTTATTATTAAACCAAAAATAGTTGCAACAAGGAGGTTAGAAACTGGACCTGCAAGAGAGATAAGCGGTTCCGCAATATTTCTATTTTTTAAATTATAAGGATTGTATGGAACAGGTTTTGCCCAACCAATCATAAAACCTGCATTTGTTATATATAAAACTAATGGCAAAATAACTGAGCCCAACCAATCTAAATGTTTAACAGGATTTAAAGTAAGTCTCCCTTCATATAACGCAGTTTTATCTCCAAAACAAAGTGCAATAAAACCATGAGAGATTTCATGAATAATTACGGAAAATATAAGAATCAGAATTTGAAAAATTACGCTGATATCCATTATTGTGTTGCGTTTTTACAATATTATGATAACATGAACCTTCGTAAAAGTATAAATAAAAACATGGCTAAAATTTGCCCAATAACAAAAAAAACATCTCTCATGAGCGGAGGATACAGCAACGCAACTCGTGCTACTCAATTTAACCCTACAGGAAAAGTAAGAAAACAAGTTAATTTCCAGAAAAAGAGAATCTACGTGCCTGAACTAAAGAAAACTTTCGTTTTAAATATTTCTACAAAGGCTATAAAAACCATACAGAAAAATGGCGCTTATGCTACTTTGAAAAAAGCTGGGATAATTAAATAGGATGTAGAAGTTGGAATATAGAATATAGAAAAGCGGCGCCGTACGGCGCCGCTTTTATTTGTTTTTTTACTTATACCACTTTCTTATTTCTTCGTAGAAGTTGCTACTGCTGGTGCTTGTTGATCCTGTAAAAATATAGGTCCAACATTTACGATAACATTCCTAGCTGGAGAATATACTATAGCTTTTGAAGCTTTTTGATAAACTAAAACCACATCTCCATTCTTGGCGCCTTTATAAAATACTTGGTCTTTTATCAAAGCTGCAGCATCATTTATAGTAGCAACTACTGGCTCTTCCCCTGTTGGAAGAATTATAAGTTTCCCTATTTTAGCTACAAGATCTTTTACCTGAGCTTGTTCCATTTGACTTGCGACAGTTGCTGGATTTTTTGCAACATATTTATTCCAAGCAAAAAATGCTCCCGCTCCTACAACTATACCCACCAAAAACCAAATGATAACTAATACTATTTTTTTCATATCCATATTTTTTATCTAATTTATATAAAAACTAGAATTCTAATAAATTAAAACCGATAATATTTCCTCATGACTTGAGGTTTTATAACAAGCATTATATAACAAATATTTATATAAAACAAAAATAAAGTTATTAACAACTTACATCTTACCTAATAACAAGGTTTTGCCCATCAGAAACAAAGTAAATATCACCTAAATCATAAGTTCCGAGTATATTACTCTTGATACTATATAAAAAATCAGTTATCTCCTTGTGCGGATGACCAAAACTATTATTCTTACCAGCTGAAATAACTGAGTGTTCAGGTAAAACCGCTGACAAGAATTCAGGAGATAAAGAATTTTTTGAACCATGGTGAGCAACTTTCAATACATCACTCTTTAATTCAGCTCCATTAGTTTTTGCTAAATATAGTTCAACATCGGCAGGAGCATCCCCTGTAAACAAAAATGTTGAATCTCCATAATATAGTTTTGCCACAATAGAATATTCATTTGTATCTTTTCCTTTAGGTTCGCTTACTGGATATAAAATCTTTAAAAATACTCCTCCACCTAAATCAATTACTTCTCCAGCTCTAGCAATCTCTTTTTTGATATTATTTTTAGATATCTCGTTTTCTAATTCCTTATAAGTTCCCGTCGTTGAAGTTGCACCGCTGTCTATATATCCTAGAACAGAATAATTTTTTAGTACTTCCGGGATTCCTCCTATATGATCCTGATCAGGATGAGTCGTCAGTATCATATCTATTGACCTATCATAAAATGGCATCACTCTGCTCAATGCATTCAAAATATTTTTATCAGGGCCTCCATCTATTAAAAGCTGGTTTCCTGTTGGTGATTCTATAAAAATAGCATCACCTTGTCCGACATCCAAAAATGAAACTTTCAAGATACTATTTTGTGCTTCAGCAAATACAGTATAAAAAATCATTCCATTTGAAAGTAGAAGTAAAAGTAAAAAATATATTTTTATCTGGCTAAATTTTATTATTTTCATATTAGATAAATTTATTTTCACATCTACGCCATGGCGTAGATGTGTTAATCTACTTATTATTTTTTAATATTTTTTGATTTTCATATAAAATCCAAAGTGTAATAAATATATAACTTATAATCATTATACCAAATGAAAACCATGAAATATTTACAGAAGAAAAAGGCAAATTTGCAAAAATCTTTGCAATACTGATTATATATGCAAGTAATAACCAGGAAATCCAAGCAAATGGAAGAGACAACGGAATCCAAATAAATCCAAACATTCCAGTTATAAAACCAAATAACATTGAAGCTGGTATAAATGCTAGGACTAAAATATTTGCTGGCAGTGCGACAAGTGAGAGTAAGCCCATTTTATATAGTATCAAAGGTAAAACTAATATTTGAGCAGAAATTGTAGATGAGATGATGTCTCTCAGACCAAATTTGTCTGTTATAAAACTAAATTTTTCTTTCAAAACAGGCGAAACATAAATTATAGCGATAGTTGCAAGAAAACTAAGCTCGAAAGAAATATCAAAAACTAAAATTTTTGGGTTGATAAGTATCATTAGGAAACCGGCAAAAACGAGAGCTCTTCCAGCTTGATAATTTCTACGAGTAATCTGCGCTAAAATAACAATAAGCGCCATTACGCCCGCTCTTACTGCAGTAGAAGATGCTCCAGACATAATTATAAATAAAATAATTCCT
Organism: Minisyncoccota bacterium; assembly: GCA_041656855.1. Lineage (GTDB taxonomy): Bacteria > Patescibacteriota > Minisyncoccia > Phycocordibacterales > GWA1-40-21 > Bog-1340. The sequence continues at coordinate 5,065 of JBBACS010000003.1, forward strand.
ATAATGCCACCGATAAATCCAAAGTTTTTTGGCAAAAAAGAAAATACTTTCATTATGGCGTCTGCTACAACTGTAATATTGTATCCTGATAATGCGACTATATGTGAAAGCCCTGCTTTGCGAAATATCTCAGTAGTATTTTCATCCATAGAACTTTTTGTTCCAAGCAATATTCCAGAAAGAAGTGAGGATTCGGGTGAACTTATAGTTTTATTTATATTATTTAGAAATGCATTCTTAATTTTGAATAATATACTTTTTATTATATTTCCATGGCTCCCGGATATAAATTCAGTCTTTGCAAAATCAATTTGATAATAAATATCATCTTTTGAAAGATAAGATACGTAGTCAAATTCACTTGTGGTACTGCCATTACTTGGTGGAAAATTTTCTGGTTTCTCAAGCTTGCCTGTGATTTTTATCAAATCACCATATTTGAGCTCTGGATACAAATCTGTACTTACTATTCCCTTTCCTAAAATCAAAACATTTGAACTTGATACAATAATATTTTTAAAATCAACCACCAAAACTGCTTGCTTATCTTTTCTAGTTGGCTCATCCGAAATTACTCCCTCAATAATAATTTTGTTTCCAATATTATTTTCCAAATTAATATCTAGAGATTTTGAATCTTTAAGTTCATATCTGAATATTCCTAAAGAAAATGATAATAGAAAAATTACTAAATATAATATTTCTTTAGCCCCGTCAGATTGGCTTTTTATCTGACTGGGGTTTCTCTTTAAATCAATTATGATCAATTTCCTATAAATTAATAAAATTATTGAAAGAAATATTAAAAATATTGAAAAAGTGACACCAATTTTTATAAATGAACATAAAAAAATTGCCGATATGAAGCCAGCAATTGAAATTGTTAGAATAGAATTATTTTTCATTTACCCGAGAAACTTTTTGCTAATAAAAATTATTTGTTTTGACACAACATATAATACTATTACGTTGCTTACATCTAAAATCATGATTTTGTTTATTTATTAAATTTTTAATTTCATCGCGCTTATATGACGGTTGCGCGACGTGATTTCGCTAAATCAATGTTAGCAAAAACTTTAACGGGCGAGAATATTCTATCATAAAAAAACCGTTGGGATGACCCAACGGTTTTTATTTGCGAAAAACTATTTCTTTTTTCTTACGCCCCAGAAGATTGAGCCGGCAGGAAAAATTGTTCCCTCATCTATTGGGTTTGCATCCTTGATCTGATGCCCCTGTAACTGGCAGTTCTTTGAGCAAAGGATTGCAAATTCCCTACCGAATTTGTCCGGCAATTTATCCATAAAGAAAAATGATTCTTCTTTTAGGAAATCAATTGCCGAAATCACAGTAAAAATGGCGTAAACCAGTGGAATTTTTTCTATCTCAAATTCCACCGCCTCCAACTCTACTGCTTCGAGAGTACAATCCTTTGTCAACACGAATGAAATGGGCTCGAGTTCATGCTGCATTCTCGGGAGCTCTTCTGTCAGCAACAACTCTTCATTTTTTTCAATGATTTCCTCAGCCCACGATCCAACCTGTCCAGCAGAAAAAAATACAACTTTCTTTGCAATTCCTTTTTCCAAACTTCCTCCTTTTTTTGGTCTCTGACCGAATTTTGAAAATAGAATTAGTTCTTCATATTTAGAAAGAACATTTACTCTTATAATTAAAGCAACTTGATCAATTTTTGTCAATTTAAAAGGTCGTACCCTTTGACACGACCTTTTAAATTATTTTATTTTCTCTAAAACATTTTTATTAAAAATGTTCGGGCGGACAATCTACCTTAAAGTAGATTGTTTTAGCCATTCTTTTAAAATTTCTTTCTCTTCAGAAGGACTTGTTGCCTTTTTAAATTTTACATCACCTTTTACTCCCTTTACTCTCTTTTCACATTCCACCCAAGTCTTATCTATATGAAGAACTCCATGTACTAAGCTCAAATATGAATAAGCTATACCTTTATTACCAGATTTTTTTGTTACTTTAACACTACAACCTTTTGTATCATTCAAATCAAATTCATAATCTGAAAGTATTCCTTTGAATAATTTAACATCTTCATTGTCAGCAAAAGAAGTCGCGATTGTATCGCATCTTTCATTACAAGACACACCTATATGACCACCGACATAATTCCATTTAATATTTTTACCTTTTGAAACTTTAATAAGTTCTTCCCATAAATCACGATTTGAAACATCATCCTTTGTAGAATTTTTCCAGCCATTTTTCTGCCATCCATAAACCCATTTTGTTATTCCATTTATTACATAGGCAGAATCTGTATTCAAAACTATCGCCTCTTTTGTTTTTTTAATTAATGACAAAGCTTTTATCGCACCCATAAGCTCCATTCTATTATTTGTTGTGTGATTTTCTCTTCCACCTAATTCTGTAATTTTATTTTTGTCAGCAACAATTGCACCCCAACCACCAGGACCAGGGTTTCCTCTTGAAGAGCCGTCACTAAAAATTAATATTTTTTCTTTCATTTTTATGCTATATAAACATCACTTCCATCAGTCTCGGCAATTTCTGCATCAGCTTTTGTTTTATGAATTACTCCATCTTTATGGTGCGGTGGCATATATATTGTATAAAGTTTTAAAGATTTTTTGTTTGAAGTGTTAATCACATTGTGCATTGAGCCAGCAGGAACAACCACAGCGAAGCCATCAGAGATAAGTGCTTCTTCTCCATCAATTATTACCTTTCCTTCTCCACTATCAATTCTGAAAAACTGATCATTATCTGGGTGAACTTCCATTCCTATTTCTTCACTCGGTAATAAACTCATTACAACAACTTGTCCATTCTTTGAAGTATAAAGTACTTTTCTAAAATTATTATTGTTTATTGCATCCTGTTCAATATTTGAAACAAATCCTTTTTTCATTGATTTTGCGAAATCACGTCGCGCAACCGTCCGATAAGCGCGACGCAATTTTTTAATTAATTGATAATATCTATATTATATCAAACCCATGATATAATACACGAATGGAAAATAACGACAAAAAACTTATTGAATTAGAAGAAAAAGTTAATAAAATCTATATTTCTGTAGAAAAAACAAGAAAATATTTCTTGTGGACGATGATTATCACAATAGTTTTATTTGTCTTACCCCTTATAGGAATAATATTATTAGCTCCATCTTTCTTACAAACATATCTTGGTGATTTTAATAGTTTGAGTCTTTAAAGCTAGGTTGTAGGAATTAGCTTCTTAGCTTTTTAGGAATTTCCTAATAAGCTACTACTCTAAAAAGCTACAAGCTGTTCAAGCATGGTGATACGGTTCTTTTTTTATTACAGAAATCGCTCTATATATAGATTCAGCCAAAATTAGCCGTACGAGTTGATGTGGAAAAGTTAATTTTGAAAGCGACCACTTAAGATTTGCTCTTTTATATACCTCTTCAGTGAAACCATAGGCTCCGCCGATTACAAATACAATTTTCTTGTCGGAAGCTGACATTCTTTTTTCAATAAAACCAGCAAGTTCTTCTGTTGTCATTTCTTTCCCTTTGTCATCTAGTACAACAACAAAATCTCCGCTATCAATATTTTTCAAAATTCCCTCGGCTTCTTTTTCTTTCAGAGATGTAGGAATAAGTTTCCATTCAACTGGGAAATATCTACTAATTCTCTTTGTATAATCAGCTACCGCGACTTCTATATCTGAATCATTCTTCTTTCCTACTGAAATAAATGTGAATTTCATCCGGTAGTGAAATTTCAAATTGTTTTTATATTGCTATATATACAATCTAAAACTTTATTTAATTATTAAAACTATTTTCGACTTTTTAACAAACTGTTTGTAAAAACAAAAGCAATGATTTGAAATTCTACTACGGGATTCATGATAAGGAAAGTATAGCAGATTTGTGCTAGAATCTCCTTATGTTCACAAAAAACCAAGCAAAACTTATAAAATCCTTAGATGAAAAGAAAAACAGAGTTGAACTCGGACTATTTTTGGTTGAAGGAGAAAAAAGTGTTTCTGAACTACTTGATTCAGATTTTGAAATTGATTTACTACTTACTACTACAGAATTTTTTGATAAATACGGAGAAAAAATTAGAGAAAAATCAAAATCTTATGAAATTGTAAATCAATTTGATTTAGAAAAAGTTGGGACCTTTGCAACAAACGACTCTGCTATTGCGGTGGTGAAACAAAAGATAAACAAACAAACTGAAATTAAAAAAAATGAGATTTTAATAGCTTTAGATGAAATCAAAGATCCGGGAAACCTCGGAACAATCATTCGTATAGCTGACTGGTATGGAATAAAAAACATTATTGCTTCAAAAAATACAGTAGATTTCTATAATCCAAAAGTAATCACTGCAACTAAAGGTTCTTTCACTAGAGTAAGTATGTTTTACACTGATTTAAATGATTTTCTCTCAAAAACAAAACTCCCTATTCTTGGTGCATTTCTAAATGGTGAAAATATTCATGAAACAAAATTCCCTGCAAGCGGAATACTTGTGATGGGTAATGAATCAAATGGTGTAAGCAAGGAAATAGAAAAACTTATTACAAAAAAAATAACTATTCCTGCATATGGAAAAGCAGAATCATTAAATGTTGCTATAGCGACTGCAATTATCTTGGATAATTGGCTAAGACAATCAAATTCAAAATAGATTGTCCGCCCGAACATTTTTTATTCGACATTATTTTCTTATGAACAAAGTGAATTATAAAATAAGAAGTGCCCTTGTGGTAAAAAATGTTTTAGAGAAAAGAAATATTAAATAACATTATATTCTATCCACTTTCCTCCATTTTTTATTTTTTTCTCAGAAATAAGTTTTAAATGTGGTTCATTTATAAAAGCTTTTATACCACTTCCAATTTTTACTGGTATAATATTTAAAATTACTTTATTAACGATTTTTTCTCTTAAAATCACATCATTAAATTCAGATCCACTAGATATAAGTATATTTTTACCAAAAGTAACAATTTTTTTTATTGAATGAATGACATTATACGGAGGCTTAACAATATAATCTTTATTTTTTGTAATAACTAATTTTTTAACCTTAAGATTGTCATACTCTTTTACTGCTTCAGTTGGATAATTTTGTATTGCTTCATAAGCTTTTCTACTATTAACTACTACATCATATTTCTTACACAAATTTAAGTATTCACTCCAAACTTCGTCTGGGATAAAATCTTCGCTACCATCTTCACGAGCAATAAACCCGTCTTGTGAAATTGAGTTATATAAAGTAATCATTAGATTAAAAACCAAACAAGCCCAGTAAGCCAGCTTTATATTTCCCAACACTAGCCAAACTATTTCTTTTTGCAGCCTCTGCAAGCAATTTCTGAGCGCCAATAACATCTACAGGATTTTTTGCCCAACTCTTTAGCGCAGGATTTTGTATTGCTCTTCCATAAGAAAAAGTTAGTGACCAAGGTAATTTTCCTTTTTTGTGCATTGCATTCAAGTTTAGTGTTGCTTGCTCATCTTCTTGTCCTCCAGAAAGAAATACTATTCCTCCAATATCTACTGGTACATGTTCTTTCAAACATTTTAAAGTCATTTCTGCCACTTCCTCTGGTGTAGATTGCTTCTGTGAACTTTTCCCTGCAATCACCATGCTGGTTTTTAAAATTATGCCAGGAATAAATATTCCGGCAGATTTTAGAATTGAAAAAACAATATCTAAATTCTTTGCTGTGACTTCATAACACTTTTCTATAGTATGATCTCCGTCTATTAAAACTTCTGGTTCCACTATTGGAACGATATCATATTCCTGACAGAGCAAAGCATATTTTGCAAAAGATTCAGTATTAGCTTTCATGCAAGCTTCACTTGGTGTTGCTCCAGTAATATTAAAAATTGCTCTCCATTTCGCAAAAGTTGCACCCATTTTTTTATATTCATCTAGGCGGGCAGATAAATTATCTAAACCTTCAGTAATTTTATCCCCGACTACAGATCCAAAATCTTTAGTCCCAGTATCAACTTTTATCCCAACATCTATTCCTTTTGATTTTAATATTTCAGTAAATTTCTTGCCATCTTTTGTCGATTGTCTAACAGTCTCATCAAAACAAATATAACCTGAAATATATTTTTCAATATTTTTTGCTGTAACAAGTAATTCTCTATATTCTCTTCTTTTTTCTTCGGTAGTTGAAACTCCGAGTTTTTCAAAACGTTTATTACATGTGGATGTGCTCTCATCAATTGCAAGAATCCCTTTAGGAGAAGCTGTTAATCTTTTAGCAGTTTTTATTAGGGTGTCTTTATTCATATATCAAATTATAGCAAATTAAAAAAATTAAATCTTTAGTAACATAACGACTTTATGATTAAAACCGCTTTTTCAGCAAATAGATAAAAACCAACACAAAGACAATTATAATTATAGAGCTCAATAGCAAATATTTACCTATAATGCCATAAAAGATTCCATACCATGGTTCATTAAAGAAATTTGTTTTTATAGAATACAACTCCTGAATATAATGAATAAACTGTTTGGCTGGAAAACTTTCAGTTTCTCCTATAGCTAGCGTATATTTACCAATGTTATTTGATCGACTAACAATAATATTATATGTACCGGTTGAGACAATATTATTAAATGATGGTCCTTGCCAATACCAATCACCACCATATTCTTCATACCAACTTTGCCATCCATCAGTTGAAGTAGCCAGCCTAGCAATAATATTTTGTTTATCATTCACTATCAATACAATAAAATCTTTATTAGAATCCTGAATCTTTGGGGATAAAATTTGTATATATAATTTTAATGATGAAGTTGCATATATTGTGTATACAGCTTCTGCTCCAAAAAGCTCACCGTAATATGCTTTTGATATATTCGGGTCTGTGTCTATAACTTTCGTTTGTCTATTAATATAATTAGGTTGATGAGCAAATATAATAATTGGTATGACAAAAAAAACTAATACAAAAATTAAATATTTTTTCATACATAAATTATACTTGGGTAAAACAAGAAAATCAAAGAAAAAAGGATCCGAGATAAAAACTTATACTTGGGTGGCTATCGGGGAGTTTCAGCTTACAGCCGCAGTACACCAAGAATCAGAGGGGGTTGGTCACAGCTTTTTTCTTCGCCGTCGCTCAGAAAAAGTTGCGAAGCTCTGCACTTGATTTTCTAATTCACTTCGTTCATAACAAAATCTACGCCCGACTCAGCTGATTTTTCTACTGAAAAATCAGCTTCCATCTTTCAACCCTCGATAGCCATACCAAAAATATGTATCGGGGAGTTTTTCCTTACAGGAACTGTACACCTTTCGTATCGTACTCACTACGTTTCGTGCGATATACTCAAGGTCTTCAACCCCCGAACGTAAGTGCCTACTAGCACTTACTTAGCCGCCCAAATGAAAAAGACGGCTTAACGCCGCTTTTTCATTTGGGTGCATAGGGGGTCTAGAACAATCTACTACCAACAACCACAAAGGTATTTGAGCTATTTTCAGCGTATCAAAAATAGGCGTGTCGGTCACTATATAAAAAGATCAGAAGTGTTCATTAGTACACTACCCGTCTTATGCTTCCTTTTTTTCAAAAACAGAAGCATTCCATCAATCACCGTAAGAATGGTTCAGAGAATTTTGAGTGTTTTTATAAATAAGTTCCAGAATAAATCATGGTCAAACGACGGTCTAGAACTAAAAACACAAATGGCTATAGATCTTTCTCAACTAGGGATTTATAGCCTGTCTAATTGCGGTCTCAAAATCTCCGGGAACATCCGTTCCTATGCGATAGATTCTTCCGTTTTTCATAATTATTTCAACCGCATCAAAACCAGAAACATTATATATCCACATCTTGGGCCATAGCCACAACCTTATTCCCCAGCCATAATACCAATGATTCTTCACTTGCTTTACTGATACTATTTCACTAAGTAAGAATTTTTTCTTGAAAATTCCATAGCCAAATTTTATCTGAAGACAATTTTTATCAATTGACGTTGTTAGTGTGGTAAACGATGCAAGAGTAAACGATATTAAAACCATTATGGTGGTAATGAGAAAATTTGTACCAGAATAGTATGAGGGTGTTTCAGTCCTGGCTATAATTTGAGCCCATGCAAATAACGCCAGCACAATCAGTGTGATAATAATCATCAGATATCCAATTTGAGTGTGTTTATATGAGGTCATAATTTATTTGAGAATTTTCTTATTTAATTGTTCGAACTATTCCAACAACAACAAGACTGGCGTCAGATATTTTTTTGCCTATTATTCGGTAGCAAGCCGAATATGGCCGCATTGGCCATTCAAACTTTCAACCACCTTCATTACATCATCAATCTGAGGTTCATAAGCGGTAATTTTATCGCCATTTTTAAGTTTAAGAGTTACCAGTTTACTGTGAGTTTGAAATACGCTTTCCACCTCACAATTATTAATAGCTGTTAAAACTATATTCCAGTTACTATTGGCTTCATCAGTAAAGTTTCGACCGTCGGGAGTAGCACATTGTGACGGGTTGGATTTCATTATAGAAAAGCCAGCAGTAACACAATCATCAAAATTTCTGATCGTGGCCAATAGTTCGTTGCATCTTTCATGGCTCACCATATCACTTTTAGGTAGACATTCTTTTAATTTGTCGGTTAATGTAGTGTCTTTCGTGACTAGATTTTCAGCAATACTCCACAAAGAATAATACCGGCTATAGTATCTATGGACAGCAACAGCGCTCGTTTTGTCATCTGATTTAAAAAAATAACCTGACCCAATTTGTTCTGTAAAATCATAACCCTTTTCTTTCATGAAAGATTTGATTATCTCTAGTTTATCACTTTTTGTAATATACTTATTTTCTCCTATATCTAATTTTACAATGTCTTTATTACCAAAATTTAATTGGGCTATTCCTTTTATTTGCGGCCAAGGATTACCTTCCTGAAAGATAGCTGGGAAGTAAAAAAGTATAAAAACACCTAGCAGTAAAATAATAATGGAGGTAATAAGTAGAACATTTTTATTTTTTAATGAGTGTTCAAAAATCATAGTGGATTATTATTTTTCTTCTTGCTCCTGATCACAACGACTATAATGACAATAATGAGTATGAGACCTATCCCTTGCAATCCTGGACTATCATCAAATTCACCGAATACAATAAAAAATGTTCCCAACAATATTGCTAGAATTTTCGGGGTCCAGTATAAGATTTTATTTTTTATATCAGAATAGTTCATTTGTTTGTATTATATCTTAAAAATTCACTTTATTAAAAGACTGATTTTTATAATAAAACAAAAAAGCGACCAAAAGTCGTTATTTTTGTTTACAATTCTTTCGGCATTAGAATCACAGCTTTGTAGCTCTCCCTCGATTCTACGCGATAAAAATGTCCTAGCGGAATAAGTGAGTCTGGGACCAAAATTTTATAAAACTAAAGCGAACCGGTCGCAAAACCAGTCGCTCACTCTTGGGTGGCTATCGGGGGTTGAACCCGAACAAAGAGTTCCACAAACTCTTGTGCTACCGCTACACCATAGCCACCATTAGCGAACTCGCTATTTATAACAGATTTTTACAATAAAATCTAGGATTTTAATATTTCGGAGCAATCTCTTCTCCACTTTCCTTTGCACTCTGCCTTGCAAGTGCATACAAAAGACTTGATAAACGGTTTAAGTATACAAGGGTTTCAGTATCAATTTTTGTGATTCCTTCATCACTCACAGCAACGACCCTTCTCTCAGCGCGTCTTGCAAGAGTTCTAGCAAAATCAAAATCTGCAGAAATTTCATTTGCACCAGAAATAAGAAAGGATTTTATTGGAGAAAGCTCCTTCTCTATATTATTGATAATTTTCTCAAGATTTTTTACTTCTCTTTCATTGATTTTTTTATCTGCACCTGCAACTTCTGCCTGAATAATAAAAAGGTTATTTTGAATCGCGTGAATTAATTCTTTATTTTCTTTATCATTTATTTTAGCCTTTATTACCCCCAAATATGAATTGATTTCATCTAAACAGCCAAGTGCTTCAGCTATAGCTGAACTTTTTGAAAGTCTCTGATCACAACCGAATATATTCGTCTTTCCATCATCTCCTTTTTTTGTGTATAACATTTTATGTTCGTTATTATATCAAACCCGCAATATATTGTGCGCCTCCAAGCCAAAATATCATTGCCAAAACTACGTAAAAACCAAAATGTATCATATAGCTATAGATAAAGCCCTTCTTGGATTTAGTAATACAATAAGAAAATATAAGACCCGCAAAAAATGAAACACCAAAAAGTATCTTTCCCATAGATGAATCAACAAAAAGTATCGGAAAATGTATAAACATTGCATATAAACCAAACAAAATCATATCTATCTTTTTTGAAACATTATTATTAAAAAGATAATAAATGCTTATCATAAAAAATGTCTGCTGAAACATTATTTCAAAAGCTTTTGTTACTAAAAATTTATCATCCAGCTGAAGAATCGGTGGCAAACTGTTTTTTATTGCATAAAGTGAGTTTCCTTCTATTAAAAGACTTACAAAATAATAAATTGAGGTAACAGCTACAGAAAAAATTACCATAATCAATAAGTCTTTGGCAGAAAAATTATCTACATAGTTTCCAATCTCTTTTTTAAATATAGAAGTCAAAGCAACTATTATAAGCAAAAAGTAAACCGACGTTAGAATATACCTATTTTCATAATCTATTCCTTGTGGTTGTAAATAAAGAATAAAAACAGCCCATACAGAGAACCAAACAAATGATAAACCAAATATTTTAAAAAATGTTTTCATAATTTTTGTGCTCGGGAGAAGACTCGAACTTCCAAGCCCTTGCGGGCGCTACCACCTCAAGGTAGTGCGTCTACCAATTTCGCCACCCGAGCATCTGAAAAGCAATAATATACCAAACCTATGCTTTTTCCAAGTAAAAAACCCGCTCTCGCGGGGTTTTTTACTTATGATTATTTTGCCTCTTTTTTATCAGCCTTCTTAGTATCTGTATTGCTTTCTTTTCTTGCTCCTAGAAGTTCGCTCTTTAAATGTCTCTTTAGCTCTTTGGTAGCTTTTTCTCTGATGTAATAAAGTTTTGCTCTTCTTACTTGTGCTCTCTTCAAAATTTCTATTGAATCAATAACAGGTGAATATAATGGAAAAATTCTTTCAACACCTACTTCATCTATAACCTTTCTTACTGTAAAAGTGCCGCCATTTTCTTTTCCATGTTTAATAGCCAAAATCATTCCTTCAAAAGCCTGAAGTCTTATCTTATCTCCCTCCTTAATTTTCTGCCAAACACGAACGGTATCACCAGATCTCATATCAATCTTCTTTCTTGCATCCATATCTATTGGTGAAATTTTAATATTCTTTAATTCCATAAGTGGTTAGTAATTTAGCACATTAAATTAATTATTACAACATTAAACTATCTCTTTATCTTTTTAATAGCTTCTTCAAAATCTTCTGGATATGGGGCTGTAATTTTCAATAATTTTTTTGACGGCAACGTTATTTCTAATTCCCTTGCGTGAAGAGCCGTTCTTTTGAAACCTAATTGTTGTTTTTTCTTTAAATAAAACTCTGTGGCATAAAGCTTATCTTGGACCAAAGGATGATTTATAGAGGTAAGATGAACTCTTATCTGATGGGTTCTCCCTGTTTTTGGTATAGCTTCAATAAAAGTAATATCATCTTTTTTACCCAAAACTTTAAAATATGTTACCGCTTCGCGCATCTCTCCACGTGCGCCTCTTGTTGCAGTCCATTTGCGAAAATCTGTTGAGCTTCTTCCTATCGGCCTATCTATCATTCCTCTTTCATCTTTCAAATCTCCATAAACAAAAGCTTGATAAACTTTGTGAACTTTCCTGTTTTTAAATTGTCCTTTTAAAAATTCAAAAGCTTCTTTATTTTTTGCAATTATAAGAGCTCCTGAAGTGTCCCTGTCTATCCTGTGAACGATTCCCGGTCTCAATATCTTTGTTCCGTCATCTAAAAGTATTGGTTCTCCAATATTTTTTATCTTTGGATATTTTTTCAAAATCCAATCAACCAAAGTTTTTACTTTAATTTTTCCATCAGGATGAACGACAAGCCCAGCTGGCTTGTTTATGACGACAACATCTTTATCTTCGTAGAGAATGGGGATTTTCATAAATTTATTTTAATAATTTAGCATAGATTTGAGGGAAGTGCTATTTGGATAAATGCATGGGATTCTGTCACAGCTCTTTTCTTCGCCGTCGCTCAGAAAAAGTTGCGACCCCGACTCAGCTGATTTTTCTACTGAAAAATCAGCTTCCGTCTTTCGAATCCCTTAGCACCCAATAAAAAATGGCCAAATGCTCCATGTATTCGCATTTGACCTATTTTTTAATCAGTGGGCGCTAAGGGATTCGAACCCCTGACCCCCTCAGTGTAAATGAGGTGCTCTAACCAACTGAGCTAAGCGCCCTAATAACTAACGACATTTATATTACATGAAAAATAAGAAAAAACAAATAAATATCACTAAACACTCTTGAATTTGTTCAAATCTAAATAAACCAATTTTGCTCTACCTTCAGATTCAATAATAGGAAATATTATCTTTTTACCAACAACTTTTTTGTCATGAATAATCATTCCCAAATCAACTTTCATACTTTGATCTATTTTAATCCCTAGAGTTTTTAATAAGTTTAACAAATTTTCTCTAACTCGAGGTTTAGTTAGCCAAAGTGATTCGGTGAAAGCCAACTCTTTAATCATTCCAATGAGCACTGCTCTTCCATGACTAATCTTATATTTTAATTCAATAGCATGTCCAAACGTGTGCCCAACATTAAGTGCCTGCCTGATATTATTATCTTTAAAATCATTTTTAACAAAATATTCTTTCACTTTAATAGACTTATTTATAATTATTGGCAAATCATGACTTTTGACTAAAGTTCTAATAGAATATTTTTTAAGAAAAGATAATATTGAAGTATCTTTTATCAAACCAGCTTTAATTATTTCACCGAGCCCATCAATGACTTGTTCATTAGATAATGATTTCATAAAGCGAGTATCAATAATTGTAGACACAGGCAAATAAAAACTACCAATTAGATTTTTATATTCTAAAAAATCAACAGCAGTTTTTCCACCATGAGAACTATCTACTTGTGCCAATAATGTTGTTGGCACTTGAATATATTTTATTCCACGGAGATATATAGACGAAGCAAAGCCAACAATGTCCCCAACTGTGCCACCTCCAAAAGCAATAACAATACTTTTTCTATCGAGATTAAGATTTAAAAATTTCTCGAGTAATTTTTCTAATTCATTCCAGCTTTTTGCTTTTTCACCATCAGGAATTATAATAATGTTTGATTTTTTGATACCAATTTCTTTAATAGCCCAATTTAATTTTTTAGATAATTTTAAAGAGGTAACGAGACAAACTTTTGATGGTTTTTGAACTTTTAATATTTTGTGGATTGATTTTAAAGAGTGTGTAAGGGACATGGAAATATTATAACATGACAAACATAATACAAATTTCATACGCTTTTCCTTTGGGGCCCAACCCAAACTCAAAGCCCCCTTGGCAGGAAGTTCGACCGTTACACGGTCAGTACCCCCATTGGAGATTTTGTTTCGCTACACTCACAAAATCTGCTCAATGGGGCTTCGATTCCTGACGTGAGCAAAGACTTTTGCTCACTCCAAGGCACAAAATTAAAATCACCCATTTACTATGGGTGATTTTAATTTTGTGCCCTTGGCAGGAATCGAACCTACATCAAAGCCTTAGAAGAGCTCTGTTCTATCCATTGAACTACAAGGGCATGGATATTTTCTGTTAAGCCCAAACAATATAACAGTTTTATATAGAAGGGTCAACCAAATTCTGTATTTTTAAAGTTGTTATCCTTGCTTTTTGAGCTTCAAAATTATCGAGAATTTTTTGTAATTCAGTAGTTTTCAAATCTTCAATAACAAGTTCTTCTCTCTTTACACTCACATACATATCTCCACTCACTATTTGTTGATACATATAAGCATCAAATCCTATGGAAGCTATTATTAAAATAACAAATAAAATTATTAAAATATTCCAATCTCTTTTAGGATTTACTATTTTACCAGACAAAGAAATTTCTTCTAAAAAGGATTTATTTGTTTTTATTTTTGTTTTAGAAATATTATTCATAATGTTATTTTACATCTTTTATTTTTACTGCTGTAAATTCGAAATTCCCAGACCATGCCGGAATTTTTCTGCCCTGTATTATGTAATCAGAAAACTTATTAAGAGATATCTTTTTTATCTCTATTTTTAAAGGGAAATTTTCCAAAGACTTCAAGAAAAACTGAACATTTTTCCACTCTCCTATAACATTTATACTTATATGCAATAGTTCAAATCCAATTGCATCACCTTTAGCATAGGGTTCATTCGTTACGGTTTGTATGTCATATTTTAAACCAGTATTGGATACTAATTGTTCAAGCGTTTTTATAAATTCCACAGTACCTCCACTTGGTATAATATAAGCAGATAATTTGTCCTGATAGATTTTCCCTTGTATCAAATCGTTTTTCATTAATACTATGGCATCTTCTTTCTTCAATTCTGTTTTTATATCATTTTCTCTATTTACAGATTCTGTAATTTGATTTTTTGTAAAATTAAATAAGAATATAAAAACGCCTATTGATAGTATATCTATCAACAAAAGAATAATTACCAATATTTTTGTTTCTTTTTTAGGCATATTATTTATTTTTATATATTAAGGTAGCAGAAAATTCAGAATTAGTACTCTTTATAAAATTTGATACTGGGAATATTACACTTTCAAAGAACCCGTCAACTCTAATCTCTTTATCAAATAAAGTTAAGCTGTCTCTGGTTTTTGCAATACCATTTATTAAGATCTTTTTACTATTCGTGTTAGCTTCTTCAGAAATGTTAATAGATGAAATCTTAATATCTTTATCTTTTAAAGATACGACCTTATTTATAATATCGCTATAAGCCATATTGGAAACATTATTATTAGAAAGAGCCACAACCAACCTATTCACATTTTTTATAAATATAGTAGGGTCTCCATCTTTATTTATATTTTTTTGTTTAGTTAATTCTAATTGACTATTAACAGTATCATTCTTGTATTTAGCAAAGAAAAATGATGGGACAAATAAAGAAATCAATACGAAACTAGATAAAAAAACAAATAATAACAAAAAAACTGTCACTCTGAGCAAATACTCAAAAATAATTTTATTTTTATTTTTTTGTGGTAAAAAATTAAGCATTTGTTTGTTTATAAGATGAAACCACCAAACCTATAGGTGTTACAAAATCTAAAGAATCATTAAATTTCATATTGGCGACAAATTCTTTGGTATCAAAAACATTTGACCAGGCATTGGCCAATACCACTTCAGTTTTTATATTTTGATTTATGTGTTTAGCCAAGCCAGGTAACGTAGAACTTCTACCGCATAATATTATTTTATATACCTTTTTCGCAGATGGTGACTTTGGATCAGAGAATTTGTCTTCAATGTATCCATTGAATCTCTCTGCTTCATCTTTTAAGACAGAAAAAATATTCACTAATGATTCATAAGATTCTTTTGTATATGTAGTTTCAAAAGAAAAATCACTTGCAAAAAAATTACCACTTATAAGCTCATCCGAAAACAAACCTGTTTTTAAAAGTCTTTCTCTTATCATATTTTCTCCTATTGCCACAGTTGAAGTAAATCTTACTACCCCCTTTATAACAGCAATGAATACGGTGGAATCATCTTTTATTTTTATTATTATAAAATTTCTCATATCATCTTTTGGAATTACAGAATTAGCAATCATTTTTGATCCTAGCTCAAAAGAAAGAGGGTAAAGATTTGCTTGATTAAGCACCTCTGTGTAATCAGAAATTACCATTTTGGGGATAACAGACACATTTACAATCAAATCCTTCATTGTTTTAGGACTATGATTTACAACTTCATATTCAAAATACACTTCTTCTAATTTGAGCGGAACATTTTCTTCTATTTTAAATTCTAAGGCCTCTCTAATATCTGTTTTTGCTTCCTTGGGTATTTGAGTATCAAAAATATAAGTTTTTTCTTCCGGTATAGAAACTTTTACAAAATCGGAAGAAATATTATTTTTAACTTCTATAAGCGCTTTTGCCAGAGCATCTCTGTTCAAAACGTCGCCATCTTTTACAACGTTGGGAGCAATAGAAACTTCTCCAAAATTTTTAATAGAAAATACACCTTTTTTATTAAAAAATTCAATATACTTTATAGATTTATTGCATATTTCCACACCAGCAACAGGTAAGGACAGATAGTCTGGTATATAAAATAATTTTTTAAAAAAATTGGCCTTCATAAACTAATATGAATTATACCAAAAAACTAATCTTTCGGGAATGACTGTAAAAAAATAATACTTGATAAATTACTTGGCACTTCTAGATTTTAACGCCTCAAGAACTACAGGTAATATAGATAAAATGATGATACCAAAAATTATAATCGTGAGATATTTATCTGCCTCTGGAATAATTTGTCCTAAAAAATATCCAGCAGAAACTATACCAAAAGACCAAACAAAACCACCTATAATATTGTAAGTAATAAAATTTTTGTATTTCATTTGGCCTACTCCGGCAACTATAGGAGCAAAGGTTCTAACGATAGGAACAAACCTAGCTAAAAATATAGTTTTATTGCCATATTTATTATAAAAATTTTGAGCTTCCACTATATGCTTTTTATGAAAGAAAAATGAATCTTCTTTATTAAAAATTTTTGGACCAATCTTTCTACCAAACCAATATCCTACGCTGTCTCCGAGAACAGCACAAAAAAATGCTCCCCAAATTAGAATGTTTATATCTAGAAAATTTTGTGAAGCCAAAAAACCGGCTGTGAAAAGAAGGGAATCACCTGGCAAAAAGAAACCAAAAAATAATCCAGACTCAGCAAAAATAATAAAAAGTACACCGATAAGACCGAGTGCTTTTATGATTACCATTGGATCCAAATAATATAAAAAATTATTTATTATTTCCATATTTAATATTTATTAACCTAAAATTGTTCCTTCTTTTATAAATTCAGGCACTTCCATAAGCGCTAATTTGTCTTCTGATTTGACAGCAAGTATCATACCGTTACTTAGAAGACCCATGAGAGGTCTTGGCTCTAAATTTGTGACAAAAGCAACTTTTTTACCAACTAAAATTTTATTTTCCGGAAAAAATTTAGCTATTCCGGAGACAATCTGCCTTGGCTCGCTCTCAGCAAAATCTACAGAAAGTTTATAAAGTTTATCAGAACCAATAACTGCATCCGCAGAAAGTATTTTACCAACTTTCATTTCAATTTTTTTAAAATCATCATAATTAATCTTTGAACTCTCCCTTGAAGCACTCTCACCACGAGATGGTATTACATTTTTCGTGGCTTTTTCTTGCCTATTTTTTTCTTTATCCATAAAAGTTTGTAATATTATAGCTGCGGCAGAAGCATCAATCATATCTGTCTTGCCAAAAGTTTTCTCTACTTGCATTGATGACATAAACTCTGGTTCAAGTGAAATAGGGAGTTTTATAGCTGTAGATAAATCTCTTTTAAAAGAAACTATCTTGGGACTAATCTTATTGTCTTCACCCTTATAATCTTTTGATTCACCGATGACAATAGCATTTACTTCAAATTCTTTAATCAAATCTGATATCTTGTTTATTAATTCAGCATTATTTTCCAATACTATTTTAGGAAAAGCCACTTTTCCTTCTACGTCAGAAATGGCGATTCCTACTCTTTTTTCTCCATAATCTATACCTAAATATTTCATGTTTATTATCTTACTATGTAAATGCGAAATATAAAAGCCGTTTTTGCTATACAAAAACGGCTTTTATTATAAGTTTGATATGGTTTAAACTACAAAATTCATATTTATAACTCCACTCTTTATATCTATAGCTTCTGTTTTGAATACTTCGGTATAAGTGCCATCATCTTTCTTCTTCTCTACTTTGATGGAATATTTTCCTTTAGGTACAAGAGCATAATAGTCTCCAAATTTGTCAGCGATTTTCTTTGTAAGCGGAGTATCTTCACCTTCTCTAAAGATTTTTACTATAGCAAAAGATAGAGGAATTTTAGTGTTCTTTTCTATAAGGGTACCTGATTTCTTTGATTTCAATACTACATAATTGAGTATGTAAGCAAGAAAGTAGAAACCAACTATTATATAGTTATAGGGTTCAGGTGTCACTATTACAGCAATTACTGATATAAGTGCACCAATAATAAAAACAAATTTTGATATCTTTGCCCAAGTAATATCTTTTTGTTTAGTGAATTTATTTACATCCATCTTTGTTTTAGCAAATTCATTCCAATCGAATGATAGAGAGTCCATAGGGATATTCTTTGTAATCATTTCTCCTTCAGAAACTATAAGTTCTTCACCGAAATATAAATCATTGTAAACTTCATCAAATGATTTACCTGCCATTTTCTTTGATGGTTGTATGTAGTTTGTTTTTGTAGCAACTATTTTGTATTTACCTGGTAGTACAAGGAATCCATATCTTCCATCTATGTCTGTAATAGCTCCGGCTACTTCTTTGTTAGTCTCTGTGCTTACAAGAGATACATATACTGGATCAAGTGGTCTCTTTGTGACTGAATCATATACTGTACCCCATTGTCTTTGCTTTCTTCTGATACCTAGAGCTCCTGCAAGTAGTCCAAACATTCTTGTAGGAATGAGCCAGACTTCTGAAAATGATATTGGTGTAGCAAAAGCGACAGTTGATATTGAAGCAGCTACTCCAAAAACTAATGCTGTAGTAGTTACAACTTTTGCAGTAATAGATATTGTGGAATCATTAAATATATTTTTGATTTTTAGAATAGCTTCTTGTACAAGGAAAGATACTTGTCCATAGCTTTCTTTTATAGTATCTATTGCTCCAAGTATAAGCTGTTGATCAAAAATATCATTAATATCAAATGATGGTTTTTCTGCTGTTGGTTTTGTTACTTCAGGTTTGGTATCAGGTTTTGTTTGAGTAACTTCTGGAATAGTTGTATTTGTATCTGGAGTAATTATTTCTGGGATTATTTGTTCAACTGTAGTTGTAGATATTTCTTCAGTAGTTGTTGCTACTTTTTCGGTTGTTGTAGCTTTGGTTTCGAAGATGGTGATACAATTATTATCTAATAGATTGTTGACATATTCTCTCGTTAGATTTCCAAAGTTTCCTGTACCTGTAGTAAGTCCTATTGGTGCTAAAATTTTATCAAAATTTGCTTCTTGTAATCTTTTTACAGCATTTGTTGTCTTAGTACCATAGAAATATGTTTCGTTTTCATATGAACCTGGACCTGATGTGCTTACAGTAAAGTTGTTTTCATTAAGAAAGGTTTGAAGTTTCAAAACATCTAATGGATTGTTGTCCGCTGGTGCTGGAAATAGATTTGAAGTAAAACAGAATCCTTCTTTTATACGAGATCCGGGTAATTTAGTATCGATATCTTTATCTTCTTCAACTATTATGATAGTGTCAGGAGTTGATGATTTTGTAACTATTATTGTTGTCGTTGTTGAAATATTACCAAATATTAAACCAGTGATAGTTGTTGTACCTTCTCCTTGTGCATGAAATACTCCAGAGTCATCTATTCTTCCAACAGATGAATCTGATGTGGACCAATATACTTTTGTATTTATTGAATTACCATATTGATCTAATATTTCTGCAGTAAATTGTTTTGTTGTGTCTAGATTAATAGAAGAATTTTCTGGAATAATTCTAAATGTTGTAAGGACTGAAGGTTCTTGAGTTTCTGTTATAACTCTTCTACTGCTTCTTCTTGATGGAAATATCCAGTTTGTATTTCCTCCTCCGTCAACACAACCTACTAGACAATAGAAAGGTTCTGAGCTCAAGTTGTGGGAGCCAGAGATATTGAGGTATGAGAACGAGGGAGTTTCAGAGCCAGTATATAATATATTTGTGTATGGTAAATTTGATGCTAAAGAAATCTTTTGAATTTTATTCTGACTTCCTCCATCTGCGACAAAAATATTTCCTGATGAATCAATATCTAGACCATAGGGACTACTGAATTCTCCATTGCCAGTTCCAGCATAACCAAAGGCATAGATTAAATTGAAATAAGAATTATAAATTCGGAAACGATAACTACTAGGCTCGGCAACAATAATATTGTTATTACTATCTATACGTACAGTGGTAGGATATATGAGGCCATCTTTTTCACTACTTGGAGGTCCACCAATTTGAGAAACATAATTACCTGATGAATCGAATTTTTGGATTCTGTGATTTGCTGAGTCAGCAACATAAATGTTTCCAAAAGAATCTAGTGCAATGCCATTTGGTTGATTAAATTGTCCATTTCCATCACCCGCAGTTCCAAACTGAGAAAGATAGTTTCCGGAAGAATCAAATTTTTGAACACGATAATTATTTTGATCAACCACATAAATATTTCCTGTAGGATCAATTGCTACACCTCTTGGATAATTCAATTGTCCATCTCCACTTCCCGCAGTTCCTATAGTCTGGAGTAAATTACCAGATAAATCTGTTTTTAATATTCTATTACAGTGGTCAGATATAAAAAGATGACCTTGAAAATCTCCGGTTATATTAAAAGGTCCACAAAAACCACCCATTCCACCAAAAGTGATGTTTTGATCAAAATAAGAAAGAACATTAAAATCATTATCAAATTTTATTACTCTACCACCAGATTCGACTTCATAAAAATTATCTTCTTCATCAACAAATATATTGTATGGTGATATAAAACCTCCCAAAGTACCATTTATATAAGATCCAATTGATGAATAAAACGAATACCTTGATGGAATAAATTTATACATTTTATTGTTTGAAGAACCTGTCACAAATACATCACCTGAAGAATTTACAGAAACATGTGTTGGACTTGTGAGCTGATTTGTACCATCAACGTCTCCACTGATTGTAGCAAAAACAGCTCCTTCTGAATTAAAAATTTGAATTCTATGATTATTGGTATCAGCTACATAAAGATAACCGGAGGAATCTAAATAAATACCTGTCGGACTATCAAATTGTCCCAATCCACTACCATAAGAACCAATTGAAGGCAAAAAATTTCCCGAGGAATCGAATTTTTGAATGCGATTATTCCCAGTATCAGATACATATATATTTCCCAAAGAATCTATTTTTATATCATTAGGCCCACTAAACTGTCCTTCTCCAGAACCACTTGAACCAAATTGAGAAACATAATTACCGGATGAATCAAATCTTTGAATTCTATTATTTCCTTGATCCACTACATACAAATTTCCCCCACTATCAAAATCCATCCCCCTTGGATTATTAAACTCACCATTACCATTTCCAGGGGCTGGAGATGTTGATCCTATAGTCTGAAGTAGTGTACCATTCTGATCAAATTTTAATACACGACTACACTGGTCTGAGAAATAGATATTTCCAGATGTATCTCTTACTATATCAGACGGACCACAATGATTATTATAAGAAAATTCAGATAAAAGATTCATATATTTATCCATAGTCTTAACACGTCCACCTTGTTCAATTGAATATATATTTTCAGATGAATCAATATCCATGCCAGCTATAGTCCAGAAAAAATCATTTACAGATCCGTCAATAAAATATAAATATGAATAATCAATTGAAGATCCAGAAGCTAAACCAATGGATAACAAATTATCAATACTTCCATTTAAGGCTAATGTACCTGTTATTGTGGTTGTGTCTCCGGCAGGAGATAGTAATGACGATGTAGAGCTTGATTGTTTTGTAAGATTTTCAAATGTATTATCACCAGAAATAGTTTGCGAAACGCCCACAAAATTTACTGTTCCACCGTTAGCAATAAATGTCCCTCCAATCTTTGACCAATTTCCATAGACATTGAGAGTGTAACCATTCAGGTCGAGAGTACCACCAAACAAAATTGTTAAATTATTGATACTCTCATCTTTAGTAAGTGTAACGGTGCCTACAGAAATATTTGCATTACTGTTAATATCTGTACTACTTGTAGAAATAAAATTTATTGTTCCACCATTTTCTATAAGAGAACCGGAAATTATTGCAAAATTCCACCAACTAGATACATTTAGCGTATATCCGGCCAAATCTAAAGATGCACCATTAAAAATTACCACTCTATCCGCACTTTGATCATGTGTAAGCGTTACAGTACCAGTACCTATATCGACTTCATCATTAATTCCAGGATAAGTTGAACCTTCTATCGGCACAGCAGGAATCTTGGAAGAATTATTTATGGCTGTTTTTGGCGTACCATCTGGATTAAAAACAACAACTCTATTATGAAACATGTCACTAGCATAAATATCCCCGGAAGTAGCAACATTTACATCAGCCATATAATCTATACTATCTATAAAATTATACTGTTCAATCAAAGTAAAATCTAAATTATACAATCCAACAGCACTATTACCGGGGCTCTGAACAAGACCGACGTATAATTGACCATTTGATGGAATTTTCAATCCCCAAAAACCATAACTAGATGGCGGTAAAAATTCTGACGATGAGGCTGTTCCATCTGGATTTAATATCCTCGCATAGTTATGAGGAGAAACTAAATAAATTTCACCCGTTGTTGGAGAGATTGTTATACCAAACGGTTCTGATGCAGCTATAGTTGTAGAAGCATTACCTTCTAAATCCATAACCACAATTCTATTGTTATTAGTATCTGTTATATAAATATATCCATTATGTATGGCAATATCTGATGGGTGATCTAATGCGAGTCCATCATAAAGAGTTGAGCTAGCAAAAGTACTATAGAGAGTTCCGTCAGGATTGGCGATTGTAATATAACCACCAGATTGATTTACAATGTAAACTCTGTCAGATGTGGGATCAACTTCTGCTCCCATAGGCCCATTTAAACCTAGATTTGTTATCTGTGCGATTGGTACATTATTTGAATCAGCTATTATCAGGTAACTATTACCGCAAGAAGTAATGTACAAATTTCCAGTATTAGGAGAAATTGCTATATCTCTTGGTTGGTTAAGAATTATATTCGTACCAGTATTACCCCATGTTGTCGGACTATTCCAATCGCCTGAAGTATTTGTGGAAAAAGCCGTTGCAAAACTATTTATATTAAATATCTTTTTCCAATTTTCTTTAGGAACAGCAAAAGTAGCAGTAAGAACAATAACAAAAAGAACAAGGGTGGTGATAAATAAAGGGGATTTGATTGTGATATTAGACGAATTCATTGTTAAATAATACACTAAAAAATATATTTGAAAATGATGTCTTTCGTGATATTATATTCTTATGGATAATCAAATACTAAACGACGCTGTAATATCTTACATAACAACAAATCCTTGGCTAATACCATTATTAATTTGGTCAGCGGTTTGGAAACTTATAGCATTATGGAAAGCGGCAAAACATAATCATCTAACTATTTTTATAGTATTGTCTGTTTTAAATACCATGGGAATAGCAGAAATAATCTACATAGGTTATCTTTATTTCAAAGAAAAAAGAGAAGTTAAAAAATAAACAAAAAATCGTTTCTAAAAAGAAGCGATTTTTTTATTAAATAAATTTTAAACTAAATATTATTTTTTCATCAATGCCATAAAAACACCTGCGGAAATAACTAATGAAACAAGATTAAGCCAAGTTATTGATGATACTCCTAACATAAATCCATCTATTACGAGCAAAAGAACACCAACAGAATAAATTCCTGCAAATTTACTGTTGATTGTTTTATCTTTTTTGCTGATTATTAAATAAAATTCATAAAGCCATGCGATACTAATAATAGTTAAACCAATTGTAGTTAACATATTTTTTTTAAATTAATTACGTTTATAAATACCGCAAACAGATACTAAAGCGGCTAGTGTCGCTAAAAGAAATAATATCGGCATAATACTGTCTATCATTCCAAAATAAAATATTTTTGAAAGATCATAAAAAACATAAACAAAAAAAGTAAACGCCAAACCAAACATATACCCTCGTCCTTTAAATGCAATAATTGTTGCTATAACACCGATTATGAATTCAAGACCAATAGAAATAAATTGAAGATTTTCCATTTGTTATTAAATTAACTAATAAATATATTATAAATAATATCACAAAAAATTAAAAAACTTACTTCTTTTATAAAAGGGGCGAGATTCGGCTATTACTTAGCCAGGTACTTTTCCGCTTCATATTATTAAGAGAGGGCGAGAATTTCGAAACTTACAGTTTCAGTACACCTTTTCTATTTTATATTCGTGATTACACTCTATAAAATTATCAAAGGTCTTCGAATCTCGCACGAAAGCTCTCCCAGAGCTTTCTCCTCTGCGCATAAAAAATCACGCTGTTTCCAGCGGACTTTTTTATGCGGAGAGGGCGAGATTCGAACTCGCGAGACCCTTGCGAGCCTTTCAGTTTTCAAGACTGACGCTTTCAACCACTCAGCCACCTCTCCATTTGTGGTCGAACAAACACTAATTTACCCTAAATTTTACGTCTTCGCAAGTAAAATGGTTATTTATTCTATATCAACAATTCTCAACCTTATCTCTTCCCTACCGAGAAAGAAACTCTTTTCTATATTCGCAAATAAATTTATTCTTTCTCCTTTCTCAATTTTTACAGAAAAATCTCCTGGTTTTTTGAAAAATGCGATAGCGGAAACAATTCTCCTTTTCTCCGACGCTTTGGTCGGAGCCCCGACTGAAACGTCGGGGTTATTTACAAAATCAATTTTTAGGTGGTCATTTTTCTTCCCAAAAATTTTAATTTCATGTATTTCAATATTTTTCAGCAAGAAAATTGGTTTTGGATTCCCCATCCCAAAAGGCGCAAGTAAACTTATTTCTTTTTCTAAATTTTTATTTACATCATCAATGGTAATGACTGCATCAGCGATTAATTCTTCTTTATCAGAACCGCTAATACTAACTTTTTGATATGAAGCTTCAAGCCCATCGGCGAGTAAATCTACATTTTCTAGGGAAACTGAAAAACCTCCTGATGCAGCATGACCTCCATATTCGTCAAATAGATGTGCGGACTCTCTCATCATCACTACTATATCTACACAACCATCTGAACGACAAGAACCTTTCAATGTTTTTCCCTCCTCTCTACCCCAAAGAAAAACTGGACCGTTATGTTCATCCATAAGTGAATTTGCGACGAGTCCAAGAAGTGAAGGCTTCCAATCCGGGTTTCCGGCAACTAAAACCTTCCTTTTTTTTTCAGGGTCAAACTCGTTCCAATGTTTACGAATTTCTTTTACCATCACTGCAACGATTCCTTTTCTCTCATCATTTATTTTATTTAAATGTGTTGCGTATTTAAATGCTTCGTCATCATTTTTTGTAACAAGCAAATTAAAAGCATCTTCCGGAATTCCCATTCTTGAAGCGGCGTTAATACGAGGTGAAATCATAAATCCTATGTCATCTTCAGTGATATTTTTTTGGTCTACTTTTATTATTGAAAGAAGCTTTTGAAGCCCGGGACGTGGTGACTTTCTCAAAACTTTTAAACCAAAATATGCTAGTAACCTATTTTCACCAACGAGCGGAACCATATCTGAAATTGTTGCAATCGATACCATATCAAGAAGCCACTTTTCCCAACCATCTTTAATATCCCATTTTTTTCTATACTTTTTAATAAGGGCTTGAACAAGTTTGAACACAACTCCAGCTCCACAAAGATTTTTATCAGGATATTCAGACTTTTTTTGTTTGTTATCAAGAATTGCAATCGCTTCTGGTAGTTCTTCCCTTGCTTTTGCATCAATTCTCGGTTCATGATGGTCCGTGATTATCAAATCTATCTTATGCTTTTTTATTTTATCAGCTTCTTCAACATCAGCGATTCCACAATCCACCGTGATTATCAAATCAACTTTCTTTTTTGCAAATTCATCTATAGCCTCATCATTCAAACCAAAGCCTTCAAGAACTCTGTGCGGAATATAGTTTTCAAAATTATCATGGCCGATTTTTTGTAAAAAATCATGTAGAACGACAGCTCCAGGGATACCATCAGCATCATAATCGCTATAAATAACTATTTTTTCTTTCTTTTCAATGGCTTTAAAAATTCTTTCCACAGCTATATCCATTCCATATATTTTGAATGGGTCATTATTGTCTTCAAAAATAGGATTTATAAAACTTTCGGCATCTTTTTCCGTCTTGATTCCCCTATAATATAAAAGCTTTCGCAAAATTTCTGGGAATTTTCCCAATTCTTTTGCAACTTTTTCTGGTATCTCTTCGCGGACTAACATACACATATTGTATCAAACTAATTTTAATTACATTAATTACTTTTTTGAAATTATGTAGTACAATATAAAACATGAGAGACCCAAATTGTATATTTTGTAAAATTATAAATAAAGAAATTGCTGCTGAAATAGTGTATGAGGATGATAAATTCTTAGCTTTCATGGATAATTTTCCACGTACTGCAGGACACACTCAAGTAATACCTAAAGACCACTATAGATGGGTTTGGGATGTTCCAAACGCAGGAGAATATTTTGAAGTAGTCAAAAAAATTGCTTTGGCTCAAAAGAAAGCTTTCGGACAAGATATTATAGAAGGAAAAATTGAAGGTATGGATGTACATCACGCACATTTCTGGGTATTTCCTCACGAAACTCCAAAAGATTGTGATATAAAAGATTTAAAATGTAACGCGGAAAAAATAAGAAAGGAATTAAAATAAAAAATAAGGGCGGGCTGTTTACGGCCCGCCCTTATTTTTTATTTTATCCCTTGTATCAATTCCACAAAATTTTCTACCCCAGTCAAATAAAAATTCAATTTGACGGGGCAAGCCTTCAAACAATTTTATACTATTTATTTTAAATTAAAGCCCCTTTATTAATTCTATAAAGTTATCCGTCTTGAGACTTTCTCTTCCTATAAGAAGCCCGTCAACATTTCCTTCTTCAATTATTCTTTTGGAATTATTTTTTGTAACAGAACCACCATAAAGTATTTTTACTTTTTCCATTTCTTTTGCCCCTATGATATCACTCAGTAATCTTTTTATATAAATAGTTATTTCATGAAGTTGATCTGGCTTTATGGCTTCATTTTCTGGTCTGCCTACTGCCCAAACAGGTTCATAAGCAATTATCAGATTGCTGACAAACTTTTTAGGTAATTTTATAAGGGCATCTTCAATTTGTTTTTTAATTACATGATAATGATCCCCATGTTCGTTTCTTTCTTTTTCTCCAACACATAATATTACTTTTAGTCCTTCCCTGAGTGATCCAATCATTTTTTCTTTTACAATTTCATCGCTATCAAAAGTTGCCCTGCGTTCTGAATGCCCTACCAAAACATATTTTACTCCAGCCTTTTTTAGTTGTTGTATACTTACTTCACCTGTATGAGACACCCCCTGCCCGATAAATACATCTTGAGCACCTAAAATTATTTTTTTAGATGACGAAATTACTCCAGCCACTTCATTTAAAAAAATAAAAGGTGGACATACTATTATACGAATATCTCCAAAACTTTTAGACTTTTTATTTATTTCAGTTATTATCTCTTTTGCTTTTTCAGATGATGCAGGATTCATTTTCCAATTGGCTACAATCAATTTTGTATTCATACGAAGATTATATCATCACGAGCCATAAAATAAAATCATTTTTAAAAATATCCCACAAGGGGATACAAGAAAATATAGTCGCCTCACTCCTTATTTTCCAATAAAAAACCCCGCTAACTTAAGCAGGGTGGAGTTTTTTCTTAAAAACCCCTTTTACAAACTTATAAAATCTTTTTACAAGCTTAAAAAGCTCTATGAAAATTAAAAATACCACAAAGATAGGGGTCAGAAACAAAGACGCAATATTATCAACGTTTCCTCTCATATACAACCTCCTCATAGTTTAGACTCACCCAAACACAATATACACCTACAAAATATTTTTACAAATAGATTGGAACATATAAGCCTAAGTGATATAATATTCACATGGAAAACAAGATCTCATGGCAAGCACTTGAATATAAAAGAAAAGACAAAACCGCAGACTGGTATTGGGCTGTCGGACTTATTGCTCTATCAATAGTAATAATATCCTTTATCACACACAATGTATTCTTTGCTGTATTGGTAATTATATCCACAGCAATCTTACTATCTTTTTCTATAACAGCACCGAGAATGCTAAATATAAGCATAAATCAAAAAGGCCTTGCTGTGGAAAAAGATTTATACCCATTTGCAACACTAGAATCTTTTTGGGTGGAAGGAAAAGACGAAGACAACCAGAAAATACTATTCAAATCTAAAAAAATATTAATGCCTCTTATAATGGTTCCGCTTGAAGAACACCACCATTTAGACGTAAGAGAATTCCTATTGCAATATCTTCCAGAAGTAGAAATGCATGAGTCAACATCAAAAAAAATAATGGAAAAACTCGGATTTTAATCCATTTTCTCCGACGTTTCAGTCGGAGCCCCGACCAAATGCGTCGGGGTTGTTTTACTTTTTTGCCCCTTTGGCTTAAACTGCTAATCATCCATCCTCTCATCGTTCAATGGATAGGATAAACCCTTGCGAAGGGTTTGATGTTGGTTCGATTCCAACTGAGAGGACAAAATGAAATACCCGAAAGGGTTTTTTCGTTTTGTCCTCTCAAGCAAGCAAACTGCTTTGCTTGCGGGTTTGAATCGAACAGCGGAATGATATTTTTTCAGCAGAAAAATGAATGAGCTGGTGCCCAGACAAATCCGAGTGACGACGAGGATTTAGTCGCGGGAGATAAATGTAATCATGTTCCAACTGAGAGGACAACAAAAAATCCCCTTTCGGGGATTTTTTATTTCTTTGCTTTCGCTTTATTCAAGAATAATGTGATTCTTGATTTATATCTTGCAGCTGCATTCTTTTTTATGAATTTAACTTTTGCTGCTTTGTCTATTGCTGTATAAACTTCTGGTAGCATTTTTTCTGCTTCCTTTATTTTATTTGCTTTTACGAGTTTTTGGATACCTTTTATGGCTTTTTCCATAGCATTGCTTCTGCGTGTATTAAATACCGCTTTCTTTTTTGCTACTCTTAAGGCTTTCTTTGCTGATGCTATTATAGGCATTTGTTTAATTGATTAATCAAATAATATCGAGACACGATTTATTGATAGGTTTATACATTAACACCTTCACAATAAGAAATCAATATGTGTTTGACATAATACTTTATATTCTATAATCTTATTTTAGAAGTAAAAAATCTCATTATTGGAGGGATAAAATGAATAATAAAAATGAAGGGGACAAGAAAATCGAGCGACTTTTAAAAAGCGTTCTAACTTGGCCAGAAGAATTAAAAACGGATGTTCCTTATAGGAGGAAACATGATGATAACGAAGGTAAGAATGAATATTTACAAGTTTCATTCACCTGCGATGGAGATGCATGGATAAAAATCAATAAACCATCGCCATCAATAGCACATGGATCTTCGCTGCGTTTCCGAATGGTTCCTTGTGGTGGTGGTGCGAGCCCCAGAGTTAAAAACGCGCTCATGATACTTGCCTACGCAATCCACTTGGATAATAAAGATTATCCCGAGATGGAAGGAAAATGATAAAAAATATAACCTCATGGATTAATTCCATGAGGTTATTTTTATGATATAATTTTAGACATGATAGCAAAAATAGAAGGCATAGTTTGGGACACAAATATTAAATTTCTTACTGTCGGAGTCGGTGGTATTGGTTTTAAAGTTTTCACAACTGCCGAAACAAAAGAAATTTCTGTAAAAGGAAATAAAATTCCTTTATTTACACATTTGGTAGTCAGAGAAGATGCACTGGATCTTTATGGTTTCCTCACAGAAGAAGAACTTCAGTTTTTTGAAATGATAATTTCCATTTCCGGCATCGGACCAAAAACGGCAATAAATGTTCTGAACATCAGTTCAGTTCCTGCACTCAAGCGTGCGATCTCAACCGGCGACACTTCCCATCTTACAAAAGTTTCTGGCATTGGAAAAAAGATTGCAGATAAGATGGTTTTAGAACTCAAAGATAAAGTTGGAGTTTCAAATGATGAAAATGACATAACTTTGCGTGATGAAATAGATGCAATTGAAGCACTCAAAGCTCTTGGTTACAATCCAAAAGACGCACGTGATGCATTGCGAGATGTAGATAAAAAAATTACTAAGACTGGAGACAGAATAAAAGCTGCATTAAAGATCTTGGGTAAATAAGAAAAATTTTAAAAGCAGTTGAAGAACTGCTTTTAAAATACCAGGTTTTCTTTTCGTTATAAGTGTCCGCCACCGCGGACTTCTAAACACAACTCGCTTCACTCAGCTGATTACAGCTTCGCGAATCGATCTACGATAATTTAAAAAATAAATAAGAAGGGGGCTCGCTTCGCGAGCCCCCTTCTTATTTATTGTCTCACATAATATACAGTTGCTGGACCTCCATAATTATTATTTACATAAACTCTGCGATAAGTAGGCTGTTGATTTACAACTTGAACCTTTGATGGTTTATACTCTGCGACAGCACTTATATTATTTCTTTTTGCCATATCTGCCTTAAAACCACTCCAAAACATAGAGATAAATGCAAATAATAACAAATAACCAAAAAATTTATCAAACTCTTCATTCCAGCCCATTGTAATAATATATTTACCCGAGAAAATTTTTGCCAATAAAAATTGTTTGTTTCGACTTTGCCACTGTCAATGTTGTGTTGTTTTCGTCTATTATCATAATTTAGTGTATTTGATTAATTTTTAAAAACTTTGGCAAAAACTTTAACGGGTTAATTTAATTTTTGGTGAACGTCACAATAGTGTGCGCTTCTTCCACCAACTTTTATTCTTCTAATAATTCCCCCGTCATTCTTTTTACATTTTTCTCCTGTTCTTCTGTAAACTTTATGAATATTTTGATAACCGCCTTTTTTACCAAGCGGGTTCCTATAGTCAGACATAGAATCTCCCCCGACTTTTATAGATTCATTGAGAACTTTTATAACATTTTTGAAAAGCAATTTCAATCTCATATCACTAATATCTTTTACTTTTTGCATTGGATGAATATAAGACATCCACAAAACTTCATCTGAATAAATATTACCTATTCCAGAAATTATTTCTTGGTCCATGAGCACTGTTTTAATCTTTCCGTTTGGTTTTTTAAGCAATCTTTCTTTAAAAATTTTATATGTAAAAATCCTGCTCAGTGGTTCAGGTCCAAGCTTCTTAAGGTCAGGTATCTCGGACATTTTGTCCGTGTCGTATACAAAAACTTTAGCAAATTTTCTTGTGTCCGAAAGTACTAAAGTGTTTTTATCTGACAAACTAAACGCAAGATGGATGAAACGATTGTACGGATCGGAAAGCATACTACCAGCTGGGGGGAACCACTTTTTGTTTTCAAATTTATATTTTCCATATAAAAGATGCCCGGTCATTTTCATGTGAACTAGAATAGTTTTGCGTGCAACGAGGCCATCAGGCTTTTCGTTGTTTCCTGAAACATTGATTAACACATTTTTCGCTCTTCTTTCTACACCCAAAATTTTTTTATTCAAAATTTGTTTCTTAAATAAAGGAAAATAATTCCTGTCCTTTATATTATTTTTACCTTTATGAAATGAGGAATCATAGTCAGTCCACACGTCTAAAATAGTGAGTCCTTTAACTCGTCTGTTTAAGATATTTACTGTTGTTTGTACCTCTGGCAGTTCTGGCATGATTGATTTTTAAGGAGCAAAGCGACTATAAAAATCATCACCCCGTGAAATACAAATCGTAGATTCGTAATCCGCTAATGCGGATATTTCACTGGGGTTAGTCTAAACTTCACTCTGCTCATTTTCAATACTAAATCAAAACTAAAAAAAGTAAACAAAGGGTTGTACTTATCAAATAAATAACATAAGATAAAAGAGATGAAAAAAAATATTCTAGCAAAAATCATAGTATCACTATCAGTTGTAGCTGTTGGTGTTTCAGCATATATATTTACTCCACAATTTTCTGAATTAGCCAGTTTGTCCAATAAAAAAGATATGATAAAAGTATTAATAGTCCCGGGCCATGAACCAAATGCTGGTGGTGCTGATGAATTTAAAAAAATAAAAGAAAGAGACTTAAATCTTCAACTTTCAAAACTTATTGTCAGCAAATTTGCCTCCAGTTCTAATATAGAAATAATCCTTGCTCGCGATACAAATGGTTGGAACAGTGATTTGAAAAATTACGTTGAAACAAGCTCATCAACAATCTTGAAATGGGTTGCTGATATGAAAACAGAAATGCTGGCAAAGATTAATTCTGGACAAATGAAATTGATAAACCCTGGAATGAAACACAATGTCGCTGCATCAAATGCTGTCCTATACTTATATAGTACGAATAAATGGATTGCAGAAAAAAATATTGATTTAGTATTACACGTTCACTTTAACAATAACCCAAAAATAAACGGCAGGCCAAATTATCGTGGCTATTGTATGTATGTACCTGATGGACAATATAATAATGCTTCAAGCAGTTTAATTTTAGCAAAATATTTAGATGTAGAAATTTCCAAAATAGAAAAGAAAAGTAATATGCCTCAAGAATCAAAAATTATTATTCCGGATCAACAACTTATAGCAACTGGAAATTTTGATACTCTAAAAATTCCTTCAGTTGTAATTGAGTATGCATACATATATGAACCTATGATGTTGAGCTCTAGCACAAGAAATAATTTTATAGAAAAGGCAGCATCTTCTACAGCAGTCGCAATTAAAAATTATATTGCAAATACTTTTAGATAAAAAGTTTGTATCCGACTATTCCAAAAGAAACAGAAACATTTAATGACTCTTTATTTCCGGTCATTGGTATTTCTGCAATAATATCGCAAAGAGCTAAAGTTTTTTTATCAATTCCTCCAACTTCATTCCCCATTACTATTGCAACCTGATTTTTTACTTTTATTTTGTCATACCCGACAGATTTTTTATCTTGTTCAACAGCAATTATTTGAAAGCCATCTTTTTTTAGTTTTTTAATTATTTTTTTTGTGTCGTTACAGTATTCCCAAGCAATATCTTTTTCAGCTCCGAGGGCAACTTTCGCCAAATCATTTCGTGCCCGCCCAAATCTATCTGTTGGTGTTGGAGTACATCCGCATAAATATATTTTATCTATCCCAAGTGCATCACTTGTACGGAAAATAGAGCCGACATTATAGACGCTCCTGATATTATCCAAAATTACTACTCTTTGTTTTTTTCTATTATTCATTACTTTTGCAATATACACCTTTTTGATATTTAATTCTATTATAGTATAATCCTAAATATGATATTAAACACATTTCCAGACCTATTAACGTTCAGTCAAATGTCACCTCTAATTTTGAGGGTTGTTTTGGGACTTATAATTATAAACTTGGGATTTCTAAAACTCGGCAAAGAAAAAATTGCTTGGCGAGAACTTTTTGAAACAATAAATCTCCTTCCTGCCAGAATATTAGTAAAAGTATTAGCCGTCATAGAAATAATAGGCGGTCTTATATTAATAATTGGAGCTTATACCCAGCTTACCTCAATAATATTCGCTATATTATTCTTCTGTGAAGCAATCTTAGAATATAGAGAATCAAATCTAGAAAAAAGAAATCTTACTTTTTATATATTGATGTTTACTATTTCTCTATCACTAGTTTTCCTAGGAGCAGGAGCATTCGCCCTTGATTTGCCTCTATAATTATAGGTTGACAAAATGCTATTTTTCGTATATACTATAAGGTAAATGTAAGTTCTTTTTAATATAGTCGTCATCTGAAAAGGATGATGTTTGAATAAACTACGCTTAGTGCGTAAAGGAGGGAAAAATGGAAAACCCAAATGTTCCAGAAGAAAAAACTTCAACAAATCTTCGCGAGAAAGTACGAGCGGTGCATTCAAGTAATCAGCGCATAATAATTACCGTTTCGATCGATCCAAAAGATCTTAAGGAAAAGAAAGAGGTGCTCATTGAACAGTGCCATTTCAATTCCGTATCAAGCAAGATATCTAATGGATTCGAGGATACGGAGGAAATCGAAGCAAAAGTTGCAAGGATTTTCTATTTTGGAGCAAACACCCTTTCTGAAGCAGAGGTCATCGCGGTAATGAAAGCTGCTGGATGCATTCCAGGAACGCTAAAGCATTTGCTTGCAGCGATAAAAGCTGGGCTCAAATGCAAGTACATCGTGGTTGCCCTGGGCTCAAGGTATATGAACGAATATAACCTTAACCCAGCGCTCATTCCTGTAGCCACTGAGGATGCAGGTATCCAGAAAGATCTCCGGCTAGTAACTGAGGAAATGTTTGATGGGCATTACGCGCTCATCGGAATAGAGCCAGAAACAAAAAAGGGATTGTGTGATTAAAATCATACAATCCCTTTTATTTTTAAAAACTAAAGGCGAGCTTGTGAGCTCGCCTGTTTTATTAATTAAATCCTGAGGATTTACTTGATCCCGATTTTTTAAGAGCGACAAATACTATCGCTTTCTTCGCTTCATCCTCATTGGAGAAAACAAATCTTATATAACCATGTGCGACCAGATCAGCTTTACCAGGTTTGGATTTGATTCCTTCCTCCCTTTCAAGATCTTTCATGTATTCAACATACTGTTTCCAGTTTTTCCCTGTCATGTCGCCACTAATGACAATTGCATTTTTTTCACCAAGAGTGACATCCGCAGTATTTCCAAGCATGATAACCTCCTTATAAGGTACAGTTTTAAAATCTCTGAAAATATACTACCATAATATTTTAATATTGTAAAATATTCACAAGAAATATAATAAAAAGGAGGGCTCATTTCTGAGCCCTCCTGTGTTACCCCATTATTGCCTCATCGGTATGGTGTTGTTGTCTGGCTTAGGGAGGCCTGAGGTCAATATTGCAATTGACCGCAGATTTTTTAAAACTCTTACCAGCAAAAACTTCGGCAAGATATACAAAATCGTTGAAAATTCCTAGAGATAAATTGATTAAGTATTTTTCGTTATCAACTAATACAGTAAACTTAATATCATCTGTATTATTGATAATTACTTCTTTTGCATCGAAAACACCATATTGGCTGTTTTTTGATACAAAACAAAAACTTGAAAGAACTAGAACAGCCAGAAATATGAGTGTTCTCATTTACCCTCCTTATAATAGGTTGGTTTTATCTGATACGTAATATAACTTATTTATGGAAAAAGTCAATAAAAAAGCGCTTGATAGATATCATCCATCAGGCGCTTTTTTCGCTAACTCAAATCTTTCCATTTCATCCTTATTGGTTCCAATTCTTTCGAGGGGGAAATCTTCGTCCTGAATCATTTTTTTGAGTGATTCAAGAGAAAATCTGTAATCATAATCATGATCGCCAATAGGACCTCTTCGCAAATTTCCCAAACATTTTTGGGCAAAAATTACCGCTCGCGATTTCTCCTTTTCTTTTAATTCAGGGTCGTCAAAAGCAAACACAACAACCAAAACAATAGAGATTATAGCCACGGTCAAAAGAATTATACTAAGCATACTAAACCTCCAAGGTTTAAATTTTTTATTTGAGTGAACAAGCTATTATAACGTTACATCAATATATAATGCCTGTCAAACTAATGTGCGCTTAGTTGGACACGCTTCGCATTCTCCCTCGACTAAAGCTTCGTCGTCACTCAGCTTTGTCTGGGCACCAGCTCATTCGTCCCGCAAGCTTGCGGGACATTATTCCGCTGTTCGATTCCAACACACAAGCAAAGCAGTTTGCTTGTTTAAGCCACAAATTATTTATAAAAATTTGTGCGCTTAGTTGGAATCGAACCAACGACCGTCTCCTTAAAAGGGAGCTGCTCTACCGACTGAGCTATAAGCGCATCAATTAACCGAGAAAATATAACAAGTTTTTTGCAAAATGTCCAATTATAATTCCAAAATAAATTTCTCCAGTGCAATGAAAAAATCAATATTCCCTCTATGTGCCTCATGATACATCTCAATAAGCTCTGAAGACATTTTTTCTAGCTCACCATCTTTATAATTTCTTGAATATCCTCTAGATTTTTCAAATGGAAATGGCTTCATGTTTGCTTCACTTGGTGTCTTACATTTTTTAGCAAGCAACATACTTTTTACCTGCCAGAAAAATATTCCGTGAACTTCTTCGGCTGGCACCTGTTCAGCGAGAGCGTCTTGATACAGTACCCACAATCCCCTTTTATCTCTTCTACCGAGAGCATCCGCAAACTCAAAAAAATCTATTTTTTCTCCTATTAAAGCTAATTTTTCTTTTTTATTTAAAGCTTTTGCTGGTTTCTCAAAATCTTGAACTTTTTCTGCATGCTTTTCTACTTTTGTAAGAGCTGTTTTGTCCATTTTCCCTTCTGCAAAAATAAAAATATTATCAGAACTAGCTAGCTCTTTGAGGTTTTTTAAAATTAATTCTTTATTTTCTTTGTTATCAAAAGTTTTGTATAAAAATACGATATATTTACTGGAAAAAAGAGCCTGCCCACTTGAAAGTTCTAATATTTTATCCAAAGTTAAATCTTCGTCTCCTATTTTGATAAGGGTCGCATCCGGTTTTTTTGAAAGCAAAGAGTCAACGGTAATTTTCGCCTTTTTTCTTGCAGATTCTGTATCTGTTCCATAATAAAAATAAATCATTATTTAAATGATATAGTTTAAACACTCAAAAGTCCAACTATGCAATTATAAGCAAAATTGCTAATATTAAATATATGAACAAAGATAATTTTTTAGATCCAGCAGAAAATCCAAAAGATCCACAAGATATAATGACAGATAAGATTATCAAAGCACACTTAGGAAAGGATGATGAGGCTTTAACTATAAATATAAACGACTATATAGCTATGCTGACAATAGCAGCTGCAAATGAAAAAGACAGTAAGAAAATAGATACCGAAAATCTAATAAAAATATTGGGTTATTTAAGGGATAAATATAAAGCAGAAACAGCATATAAAGCACTACAGATTATTAAAGAAAAGAAAGTACCCATAAATATTATTGGATTGTGGATTGAAGAGCACATGATTTCTGAGGGAGATATGCTTGATGCTATAAAAGAGGGGTATCCAGAATTGGTATCATCCAAAAAATAATTATTTCAAAAGTATTAGAGCACTCACCACAATTGCTGCGGTTTCAGCTCTTAAAATTTGAGGCCCAAGAGAAATATTTTTTATTTCTTTATCATCAAACAAATCTCTTTCATTTTCTGTCCAACCACCTTCAGGACCGATCAAAATCCCGATTTTATCGCCGAATTTTTCTTCGGAAAAATTCGGCGCATCAAAATCAAGAACAAAAAGTTTTCCGTCAAAGTCAGAAATGACTTTTTCTAAAGATTCTGGACTAAAAATTTCAGGCGGTCTTGTTTTTCCCGATTGTTCGGCCGCTTCTTTTGCAATTTTATTTAATCTTTCAATATTCAAATCTTTTTTCTCGCTTCGCGCAGTTATTATCGGATGAAATGCAGATACTCCTATTTCAGTTCCCTTTTCAACTATAAGTTCAAAATTATCTTTTTTTATTATTGACTGAAAAATATGAAGTTCAATATTTGTTGGTTTTTTTACTTTTCTTTCCTTATCTATCGTAAGTACTGCTTCATTTTTTGAAAGAATTTTAAAATATCCTTCATATTCAGAATCGCCTCCATTAAAAACAATCACCCTGTCGCTAGCTCCAAGTCTAAAAACCTTTAGCCATTGATGT
The DNA here is from genome assembly GCA_041656855.1 of Minisyncoccota bacterium. GTDB lineage: Bacteria > Patescibacteriota > Minisyncoccia > Phycocordibacterales > GWA1-40-21 > Bog-1340. The sequence continues at coordinate 43,011 of JBBACS010000003.1, forward strand.
AGTAGCTCTTTGTCTTCTATTCGGACTTCCTTGCCTATCTGCCCAGGTATATAAAATCTATGTAATCGCATGGAATGAGTATATAATATTTAGTATAAAGTATATAGTATTAAAAAGTTGCTTAACCTACGATTTTATTATATCTTTACTACATATGAATTTAATACCAACAGTTATAGAAAAATCACAGTTTGGTGAAAGAGCATACGACATATATTCACGACTTTTAAAAGAAAGAATAATTTTTATGAGTGGCGAGATTGATGATGACACAACGAATATAGTCATTGCTCAATTACTATTTTTACAATCTGAAGATCCTAAAAAAGAAATAAAAATATATATTAATTCACCAGGAGGACTCGTTACGGGAACTTTGGCAATAATTGATACGATGAATCATATTAAATGTGATGTTTCTACAGTTTGTATTGGACTTGCGGCTTCAGGCGCAGCATGGCTTCTATCTGCCGGGACAAAAGGTAAAAGATATATACTTCCAAATGCAGAAGTTATGATTCACCAACCACTTGGAGGTGCTCAGGGACAAGTTTCAGATATTGAAATAAGAACAAAACATTTATTAAGAATGAGAGATACATTATCAAAGATGATGGCAAAAAATACTAGTCAACCACTCTCAAAAATAGAAAAAGATATTGACCGTGATTTCTATATGTCTGCTGAAGAAGCTAAAAAGTACGGAATTGTAGACAAAATCCTATAAAATAAAAAAAGATGGGTTCGCAAAGCGAACCCGTCTTTTTTTTAATTATATTTTAGTTTGCAATATCTACTGCACGAGCAACATGGATATTTTCTGTCTTTGGTCTAAGTCCTTCAGAACCAGTAGCAAAATCTAGTGTCTGTGCGTCATTATCTAAACCTTCAGAGCTTGACCAGTAAGATTTACCATCAAAACCCTCAACCTTATTAGAATAAGCATATCTTAATTCTTCTATAGTAGGCAATCTTCCACCTTTTTCTTTACACCATCTTTGGGCTTCATTAAAAGACATCTCTTTTGAAGTTTCTGGAGAAAACATTACTTCTATTGCTTCTTGAGATTTTCCTTCTTTCATACGTTCTATAATAGAAGCTTCATCTTCTCTTGGTAATCTTATAAAAGAACCTTCTCCTGGCTCTCCTCTTATTTCAGTTTCGGATGCGCTCTTCACAGCCTTTGCCATATTAGAAAGTTGAGCATTCTTTTTTGCCTCTTCAGCATTTAGCTGTTCTACTGCTTCATCTAATGATGGAAATCCTTCTGGTGAGTTCATATATTTATTTAATTAGTTTATTAATTTAAGTTATTTTTACCTCTATATTCTACTCTTTTTTAAAAAATTTGTCAATACCCAAGGTTTTAGAGCTAAAAATGACCTTATTTGTACATTATAAAAGTAATAGACAAAAAGAGCAAATTACTATACTATAAGAATGTTAATAATTTAATTTTAAAGGGATTCAGTTTTTAAAGATTTTCACATAAAGCAATATGTTATTCCAAACAATTAGTGTTCTAAACAGTCAGCAAACTGCATAAAGCTAGAAAAAAGTCGAGAAAAGACGGAGTCTTTTTCACAATAATATGTCATTAAAAATAGTCGTTCTGATCGCAAGCATTGCCGGTCTTGTTGGTATTGCGCTCGGATATTTTCTAAGACTCATTATTTCTCTCGGACAAAAAGGTTCTTTGGAACTTCAAGTCAGACAGATGATGTTGAGCGCTGAGGAAAAAGCGAAAAAAGTCATTATTGAAGCAGAGACAAAATCTGTAGAAATATTGAATGAAACCAAAAAAGATGCAAAAGAAAAAGAAGAAAAGTTTAAAGTTACTGAAGACAGATTGGTTAAAAAAGAAGGACTTCTAGACCAAAGACAGCTTGGTCTTGATAAAGAAGAAAATAATATCAAACAAAAGCTTGTTGAAGTTAAAGAAGCAAAAGAAAAAGTAGAAAAAATTGAGGAGCAAAAAAATGCTGAACTTTTAACTATTGCAAAAATGTCTGAGGAAGATGCAAAGAATAGTCTCATGTCATCCATGGAAAAAAAATATGAGGATGATATTTTAGGAAGAATGACAAAATTAGAAAATGAGGGAGAAGAAAGACTAGAACACAGAGCAAAAGAAATACTTGCCACTTCTATACAAAGACTTTCTACTTCAGTTGCCCCAGATATTATGTCCACAATATTGAGCATTCCTTCAGATGAAATGAAAGGGAAAATTATCGGAAAAGAAGGAAAAAATATTAAAGCTTTTGAGAGAGTTACCGGTGTTGAAGTGATTGTAGATGATTCTCCAGGAATTATTACGATTTCTTCTTTTGATCCTATTAGAAGACAAGTTGCGAGAGTTGCTCTTGAAAATTTGCTTCTTGATGGAAGAATTCAACCAGCAAAAATAGAAAAAATAGTAGAAAAAGCTCAGCTAGATATAAATAAAATCATAAAAGATAAAGGTGAACAAGCTGCATATGAATGCGGGGTTATTGGTCTTGACCCTAGAGTTATCGCTATTCTTGGAAGATTACATTTCAGAACAAGTTATGGACAAAATGTTCTTCAACACTCTATCGAAATGTCATTACTTGCAGGAATGATTGCTGAGGAGCTCGGTGCAAACGTACAGATAGCAAAGACAGCTGCCCTAGTTCACGATATTGGAAAAGCACTTGACCATGAAGTTTCAGGAACCCACGTAGAAATAGGTAAAAGAATCCTACAAAAATTTGGAGTAAATGAAGCGGTGATAAAAGCTATGCAATCCCACCATGAGGAATATCCTTATGAGAGCGTTGAGGCTATTATCGTTCAAGTTGCCGACACAATCTCAGGCGGAAGACCAGGTGCAAGAAGTGATAGCATAGAAAACTACATAAAAAGATTGCAAGAACTTGAAGCTACAGCAAATTCATTTTCAGGCGTTGAAAAATCATATGCTTTGCAAGCAGGAAGAGAGATTAGAGTATTCGTTACTCCAGATCAGATTTCAGACCTAGATGCTAAAAAAATGGCTAGAGATATAGCTGATAAAATAGAATCAGACCTTAAATATCCTGGTGAAATAAAGGTTACTTTGATTAGAGAAAATAGAATTATTGAATACGCAAGGTAAACAGAAGATAGTAGTTAGAATATAGGATACAGTATAAAAAATACGGCAAAATGCCGTATTTTTTATTTAATACTACATACTATATTCTAAATTCTGTATACTATTTAGCCCTGTTGCGCTAAAAAAACGTTGTATTATAATACTATCCAGGTCATCAAACCTTCCTGTTGTGTAAAGAAAGCACACGGAAGTTTTAAAAGCTTCGCGCATCCAGACCTGATACGCGAAATAATTTGCAAATTATTATGAATAAAGCAGGTATTGTAGACGCTGTACAAGGAGTTCTAGGAGGAACAAAGGTACAAGCAGAGCAGGTCGTTGATATGGTTTTTGATTCTATTGTAAACAGCTTGAAGAAAGGAGAAGAGGTATCAATAGCAGGAATTGGTATATTCTCAGTTAAACAAAGAGCTGCTAGACAAGCTAGAAACCCAAGAACTGGAGAAACTATCCAAGTCAAGGCTATGAAGGTTCCAAAATTCAGAGCAGCAAAAGCTTTGAAAGATGCAGTTAAGTAATTTTGAATAAAAATTCTTAAGAATTAAAAAATCGCCCTCTAGGCGATTTTTTAATAAACAAAAAAAGGATTCTAAATTAATAGAATCCTTTTATGACGTGCTTATGCAAAAGATGTTATTGCCTGGTATCTCAAAAAACATCATTTTGCCCTGTTTCTTCTTGAACTCATCTGAATCCATGCGGACTATTTTCAGTCCATTAGAATCAGGTATTTCCATTTCGTTTGTTCCCGGGGTCATATCTTTCAAAAGTTTTTCCGCTTTTAAAAGAAGACTCTGCGTAATTGTTTCTTTTACCATGTTATTCACCTCTTTTTTTATTATTGTACAACTAATAAGACAATACCAAATTATTTATGACTTGTCAATATGTGCTTTCTTATCATATTACATACGTCTATTAAATTCTCATTATCATTTGTAAGCAATGTCGGTTTTTTTGATCCTCTTTCTTGTATATAAGGATTCTCATCGCCAAAACTTTGAGTAGATGCACCAAAATCAATAACATAGGGATCACCTGTAGTTTTATGTATCATGATGTTGGCTTGACTAAGATCTCTATGATATATATTTTTCTTGTGCATTTTTTCAAGAAAAACAGAAACTTTCTTCCTAAATGTATCAATACTGAAACCTGGAGGGAAACTCCCTATTCCTTCTAAAATATCTCTTATACTATAGCCGTCAATGCGCTCCATTAGTATAAATTTTGTTCCGTCTTTGTCTTCTTCATTTTTATAATATTCAGCTGAAATATATGGCTTTGGTGTTCGAACGCTATCATCCAAATTATCCAAGTCGTTCATTATATCTACCTCCCTTTCAACATAATTATGAAAATCCGCAGTAATATCCTTTTCTTGTTTCAAAATTTTTAAACAAATTTCTTCATTTGAACCTAGAAAATACACAATAGCGGTGGACCCTTCTCCTATTTTATTTTTCGTTTCTTCTAAAAGCTTCTCAATAATTTCTTTGTTATTTTCATAGAAACTTTTAATTTTTTCATTTTTTTCAAATGCCGCTGTTGGTATTTCGTTTTTAAACATATTTAAATCTTAACACAAAAAATATAGATTGAAACCCAAAAGGTTGATTCCACCTAATATTTCTGCTAATATTACAACGTTCCTTTATAAATGCGGGCATAGTTTAGTGGTAAAACAACAGTTTTCCAAACTGTGGTTGGGTGTTCGATTCACCCTGCCCGCACAATTATTTCGCCAATTTTTTTGTCACGGCAACCGCAGCATCAAAATTATCATTTTTCTCCAAACTTTGTCTTTTTTGAAATCCACATTTCACACATTTGTGATTTATTATGTATTTATTTTTTTCAAAATCTATTTTTACTGGCTCCATCATCCCCCCACAGTTCGCCGCTCTATCTCCAGGATTTATATCTACGTGTTTGCTCCATAAGCATTTGCAACAATGATTTGTAAAACCAGTACCAATATTTTTGGCTCCGCATTTTTCACAATCAAAATCTTCAATTCTTCTTGTAAATTTTTTAGGTTGGTTAACCATTATAATAATCTGATTATTTTTGCAACATCTCTTGATTTCTTAATTTCAATTTCATCTCCGTCATTTAGCGGAATCTCAACTTCATCATTGTCAGCATAAGCTACCGCAGGTCCACGAACTATTTTTATTTTAATCTCTGAATCTTCTTTCAAGACCATATGATCAAATTGTTCAGTACTGTTATTGAAAGCTAAACCTATTCCAACTTCAAATATACCATCTGTAATTGAACGATAATACCCTGTTGAGCCGTAAGGGGTAGAAATAACCACTCCATCTCCTATTATCTCGCTATCAATCTTTTTATCGTTCACATATACCTCGTAACGTATAGCGCGTCTTGGATCAGAATTATGAACGATAATTTCATTCAGACCAACGATTCTTTTACCTTTATAAACAGACTCAATTTTAATTTCCTCTTCAATTCTATATTCCCCAGAAAAAACTTTTCTTAAAGTTTCTTCTACTGAAAAATCGTGTCCTTTTTTAGAAGTTTTAGTTTTTTTAAGAATAAATTTTGGAATTCCTGGAAAATTTTTTTCGGATTTCATAAATGTCCCATCTCCACCAACGCTCGCAAGTATGTCTGGTAATTTTTCTACAATATCAAAACCGGCTTTTTCAGCTAATTTAATTATATCCTCTGTTTTATGACCGTAGATAAGAAGTTTCATAATTTTATAATAGTTTATTTATAACCAAGTAGCAACTGATTTTTCTCGCTTATTTTATTTTTTTGTGATAATATCTTTTTGTTATAACGGAGTGTAGTGTAACGGTAGCATTCGTGCTTTGGGAGCATGCGATCCGGGTTCGAATCCCGGCACTCCGACAAAAGAAAATAAGTGGCTTAGGCTGCTTATTTTCTTTTGTCGGAGTGAGTAAGCAAACCACTTTGCTTACGTTCGGGATTCGAAAAGGTTCTCCCATATTTTTGAGCAATTAATATTGCGAGAAAATGGGAAACCTGTACTGCTCCTGTAAGGAGAGAAATTCCCGGCACTCGTTCGTTTCCATAATTTGGGGTGGGACCCAAATTATGGAATCTTTCTCTCTATTAAACCTTATGACTCTTTCTAATCTCCTTTAATTCTTCCTCATTTTCTTCCTCTTTCCTTTCTTTTCCTTCCTCCCCCATTTCTCTCAATTTTTTTTCTGGAAGCTTTATAAGTTCAATAGCTTTTTTATTTAAATATTCTTCTGTATTTCTTTTTGGATCATCCAGAACTTCTTCAAGAAGTGCATGTAAAACGAAACCAATTTTGGGTCCAGGAATTTCGCCTGTTACATCCATAATTTTTTTACCATCAATGTTAAGCATTCCAACAGAAATCGGGTCTCTCATAGCTTCATCAAGCATTGCATGATACTTTCTCAGTCTATATGGATCTTCTTTTGGCCTGCCCATTCCTATTCTATCGCAAGCTCGCAAATCCATAAGATCCCAGACATTATCTTTTCCAACTCTAGCTACAATTCTTCTAACAGCTGATAAACTGATGAGTTCTGTATCAGCAAAAAACATATGTACTCTAACGAATTTAGTAACTTTTTCTATAACTTTTGCAGGAAATCTCAAATCTTGTAAAATCTTTTCTGTCATTCTCGCACCAATTACTTCATGCCCATAAAAAGTTGGCTTTTTCTCCCCCTCTCTTTTAGATTTAGGCTTCCCTATATCATGCAATAGGGCCGCAAGTCGAACTTCTAATGAAAGTTTTTTATCAGCAGCGTGTTGCAAAGATTTCAGTGAATGTTCCCATACATCATGTATATGTGCACCGCCTTGTTCTATTCCGATAGTTTTTTCTAATTCCGGAATAATATATTTTAATAAGCCGAATTTCAGACAAGATTTTAGCCCATGTGCCGGCTCACTAGACATAATTATTTTTGTAAATTCATCACGAATTCTTTCTTTTGCAATGTTTGAAAGTAAATTTGATTCTTCTGCTAATGCTTTTTCAGTTGCGCTATCAATTTCAAAACCGACATAGTTTCCTATTCTTACAGCACGCAATATTCTAAGTCCATCTTCTTGAAATCTTTCATGCGGATTTCCTACAGTTTTTAGAACTTTATTTTTTAAATCTTCCTGACCGGAAAATAGGTCAACGATTTGTCCTTTATAAAAATCTTTCTTACTTACCACTAGGTCAGCAGACTTTTCGTGACTTCCCTCATCTTCAATACTCAAAGCAATAGCATTTATCGTGAAATCTCTCCTCTTTAAATCATCTTCAAGCTTATTACTGAAAGTAACCTTGTCTGGCCTTCTATTGTCAGAATATTCAGATTCAAGCCTATATGGGGTCACCTCAATCACTTTGAGTGTTTCATCGGAAACCGTTTCGTTTACTACACCTACAGTTCCATAATTGTTTTCATAAAAAGTATCAGGAAATATCTTTATAATTTCTTCTGGTTTAGCATTTGTCGTAAGATCCCAATCTTTAGGTTTCACACCAATCAAAATATCACGAACACAACCCCCTATTAAATAGGCCTCAAATCCAACACCTTTAAGTTTTTGTGAAACTTCTAGGACTTCCTTTGGAATTGGACCGTATTCTGTGATAGTTTTTTTCATTGAAACAATTTTATTATATTTTTTGATTTTTAGCTAGTTTAAAGGTATTATTCAAAAGTACAAATGTGCCTGTGGTGAAATGGATATCACAACAGTCTTCGGAACTGTTGTTGCGGGTTCGATTCCTGCCAGGCACACATTGGAAGCAATTAAAAATATGGCTTAATTTTAGTTTTTCTTGACTTTTTATATATAATATGATAATATATTTACAGGTTAAACGCAGTAAAATATCATATTGGAGGGATAAAAAATGGGTTTTCTTATTTCAGTCGCTATCCTTATTGTGAGTTCTCTGATTAGCGGTTTTGCTTTGAAATTGCTTTGGGGCTGGTTTTTAGTCCCCAATCTCGGACTTCCAGTAATTTCACTCGTACAATCCACAGGAATTGTTCTTATTGTTGAGCTCTTAACTCACAATTACATTCCTATGGGAAAAGAGGAGAGGTTGCGGGGAATCATCCACAAAATTGCCGATCCTATAATTATAGTGGCAATTGCATGGGTTCTTCAATTTTTGATGTAAACCGTTTTCCAATCATTACAGTCCCGTACAGAATTAAATTCTGTACGGGGCTTTTACTTTATAAAATATTTTCTTTTTTCAATTTTTGTGTATAATACTTTTAGTTATTTGCGAGCGTGGTTTAATGGTAGAACTAGTCCTTGCCAAGGATTGGGTCCGGGTTCGATTCCCGGCGCTCGCACAAATGAAAAATACTCAGGATTCTGAGTATTTTTCATTTGTGCGAGCGAGTAAGCAAATCTACTTTGCTTACGTCCGGGAATCGAAAACCTTGAGTATATTTTTGAACTTTTACTAAAGTGAAAAAATACGAAAGGTGTACCGTCCATGTAATGGAAGATAAGCGAAGCGGTCCCGGCGCATTTACCGTAGTAGATTATATTCGGGATAGGGCCTGAATATAATTTTGTAGAAAGTGTACTCACGGTTCCCGTCGCTAGCATTTTTTAAAACCGTTTCCATAGGTTTTAAAAAATTTTTGAAATATTTTTTCAAAGACACTCCCCTTTTTATTATCAGACACACAACAACATAATTTAGTAAAAAAGGAATAATATCTCAAAAACTAGGCCTTTAAATAAGCTCTTTTTTAGGCAAAACTGTGGATAACTATGTTCATATGTTAATTAAAGACAGCTTTTTAAGGTCTGATAGAATTACGACTTTTATAGTCCTATATGCAATAAATGGCTATAAATATAGCTAATTATAGAAATACGTCCTTAAAACCCTAAATGTCTAATATAAAGTGTTTCTTAGTAACACTTTATATCAGTTTCATGCCTGCCCCGTGTGAAATCCAACACATGACTTTTATATAACTTGGAAAAAATATGTTACACATGAAATCAAATACTAAAATATGGCTTAAATGTTAGGATTTCTTTACGGGGTGAAAAGTACAAATTCATGACTTATAAAGATTACACATGAAACACAAAACTATGATAATATGTTAGAAATACATGAAAAATATAACAGAAAAGCGAAAAACTGGTAATCTAGGAGAAGATATTGCATGCAGGTTTCTCATGAAACAAGGCTTTAATGTTATAGAGAGAAACTATTTAAAGAAGTGCGGGGAAATAGATATAGTAGCTAAAAATAAGAACAAACTACATTTCATTGAGGTGAAATCTGTTTCATACGAAACAGTATCAAGTGTTTCGGGTGAAACATCTAAAGATGGGGAATTCAGACCGGAAGACAATGTCCATCCATGGAAGCTACAACGCCTAGCAAAGACAGTACAAATTTATCTAACAGAGAAAGATGTTCCACATGAAACAAATTGGCAGTTTGACGTAATTACAGTATACATTGATAAAAAACGACTCGTTTCAAAGGTTTCTATACTAGAAAATGTAGTTTTGTAGCCATATTTTTATGTTTCACATTTACCCCGTGTGAAATCCAGTTTAAGCTATACAAGCACTAATATATTGTGTTACACATGAAACCAGATGCTAAAATATGGCTAACAATAAGATTTCTTTACGGGGCGAAACATCTAGATTTTCAATATCCCACAAGGGGATACAGAAAAAATATAGTCGCTTTGCTCCTTATTTTTCAATAATAAAACCGCTCCAAAACATTCTGAGCGAATAGTTTGGAACGGTTGCGAAAGAGATAATCTCGTAGTCCATTATTATCCCTATTTTACCTTTTTATCTTAAAATATAAAAATGTGATAATTTTGGGAAAGAAAGTAATAATGAATAACCAAATTAACCTTTCATTGTGAAGATTAGCTAGATCTTCTTAAAGAACAAATATATTGAAGTGTAAGGAGGATAAATAAAGCGAGTTGCATCACTATATTTATCTAACACAACAAAATATAACCTAACAATATTATATGTCCTATAGAAATTATGTAAAGGACATCAACTGTTGATAACTTGACAATGATATTTAATTCTAAAAGACATTAAAAATATGGCTAATAATAAAGATAGAATGGATATTTGACTAAGATTGAATTGGTGATTATTTCAATTCAAGCAAAATAGGGCAGTGGTCACTTCCAAAAATATTATCCAAAATTTCTGCCTTTTTAATTTTTTCTTTCAAATTTTCTGAAACAAAAAAGTAATCAATTCTCCAGCCAATATTTCTATCTCTTGCAAAAGTTTTCATGTCCCACCAACTGTATTGTATTTTTCCAGGATGCAAACTGCGAAATGTATCAATATATCCATGAGAAATTACTTTATCTATCCATCCTCTTTCTATGGACAAGAAACCCGTATTTTTTTCATTTTCTTTTGGCCGAGAAAGGTCGATCTCCATATGAGCAGTGTTTACATCACCGCAAAAAACAACATCTTTGCCATTCTTTTTTAATTTATCAACAAATTTTAAAAATTCATCGTAATATTCCATCTTAAAATCAAGTCTTTCTTGTCCGCCACCGCCATTTGGAAAATAAACATTCAAAAGCACGAAGTCCTTATAATAAGCCACCAAAGTGCGTCCTTCATTATCAAATTTTAGTATCCCAATGCCATATTCTACCTTTTCAGGCTTAACTTTTGAGAAAATAGCCACTCCGCTATAACCTTTCTTAAGTTTTGAGTGATCAAAATAAGAATGATAACCGAGAGGGGAGCGGACTTCTTCAGGAAGTTGTTCAGGGTGAGCTTTTGTTTCTTGCAAACAAATAATATCAGGGTCAGCTTCAAAAATAGTACCAAAAGCACCTTTTTTATGAATAGCCCTTAATCCATTTACGTTCCAAGACAATATCCTCATATACGCAATTATATCATAATAGGGAATATGTTATAATATGTGTATACTTGTCCCGTGCAAAATTCAATCTACACAAAAAACACACTATAAACGGGGAAGTATATTAAAAGTTTAGATAGTCGATTTTATCAATAATTAAATTTTTTTACGGGATGAAAAAATTAATAACAATTTTGTCAGCATTTTTATTACCAGCTGTGTCTTTGGCACAAAATTATAGTTTTAGAATGATGAATGATGGATTCAGTTCTGGCAATTCAATATTAAGTATATTTTTAATATTGTTAATTCCTTTGATATGGATTTGTTTTGTTGTTTTTGTTTTTGCATTTTGGATAGTAATGCTTATAGATGCCATTAAAAATTCTCCGGAAAAAGAGAAGATTGTTTGGGTTCTTGTAATTATTTTTACACATATTATAGGTGCACTTGTGTATTATTTTGTAGAAAAAAGACCTAAAACAAAGGTCCATCATGCTGAACATAAGGAAGAAAATAAATAGTTAGAAATCAACAACTAATTTTATGGTTGCAAGAACTTGGAACTATATAAAAAGAAATCATTTAGAAATTTCGCTTTCGCTGTTGTGTTTATTTCTATTATTATGGAATCTGGATAGATATTTTCATATCTGTCCATACGGAGTAATACCAGGAATAATTGCAGTAATTTTTGAAATATATATTCACATAGAACATAAATTAAAGCATAAATAATTAAAAATGGAGTCATCTGACTCCATTTTTAGTTCTTGTTTTTGTTATGAAAATTCTTGTGGATATCTCGTAAATGTTTATCCGTAACATGAGTATATATCTGGGTTGTAGCTATACTTGAATGGCCTAACATGGCTTGAACACTACGTATATCAGCACCATTTGAAAGCAAATCCGTTGCAAAACAGTGACGAATAACGTGTGGTGTAACTTTTTTGGAAATTCCTGACATTATTGCATATCTTTTTACTATTCTTTCTATTGACCTGCGAGTGAGTCCTTCATCTTTTGTTTTGTCTTCTTTACCTTTAAGTAAACTTTTTGGAATACCCTCATCACTAACTTTTACAAAAAGTGCATCCGACATATCTTTTCTTAAAGCCAAATATGTTTTTATTGCATCCTTAGCTTCCTGCGAAAGAAAAACCACGCGAACTTTTCCCCCTTTTCCTCGAATGGAAAATTCATCTTGTTTGATATCCAAATCATTTGTTAGAGAGCAAAGTTCAGAAACACGAAGACCGGTAGAAAACAAGAGTTCCAAAATAGCGTGTCCACGAGCCACTTTTTCAGGATTTTCCTCCAGATCTGGGGCTTTTAAAAGCCTGTTCAATTCATCTTGTGAAATGACATCAATTGATCTTTCACCAACTTTTGCAAGTTCTATTTCATCTGCATGCAGGGAAGTAATGCCACGCTTTGTAAGAAATTTTAAAAAACTTCGCAGTGCAATCAAATAATAATTTTGTGTTTTCTTTTTCATCGTGTCTTGAGTCGCACGATTATTGCCAGCGACTTGACGATTGAGCCAAATGCGAAAATCCCTGACTTTTTCATAAGTAATATCTTTTGGGTCAGTAATTTTTGTTTGCTCCAAAAAAACAGTTAAATAGTGATTATAGTTTTCTACAGTACGAAGAGCACGACCTCTTTCTATTTCCATATATTCAAGAAATTGTCTTTTTAGATCTTGCAAATTCATATCTATATTTTAGCATGTCGCCAAATATTTTGCTAAAATAAGCTATTTTAAGCCATATTTAACAATATAAAGGTAATTGACATATGGTTAATATAATGCTATAATTGAAAGAGATAAACAAATCGCCTATATTTATAGGCACAAGGAGGAAATATGAAAAAAATATTTTTTCTAGCGCTCATTGTAGTAGCATTTAGCAATATGGCTTTCGCAGGCGAGATATCTGCATCAAAGGATCTGAGCTTCAAACCCACAGAAATTTTCTGCCCAATGGTTTTAAATGAAAAACTGACAAAAGGGTGGGTAGATGAACATTTATTTCAGGCAGACAGTATAAAAATAGAGCCTCCTGAAATGATCTACGAAGTGATTCTCAATGTTTATAATATGGCAAAAAATGCAAATTCAGAAAAAAATGTGCCGAAAATAGTTTGGTACATTTTGTTTTAATAACGGGCGGGATTGTTTAAATACAATCTCGCCTGTTTTGTTTTTATACAATAATATTCAGTATTTATTTGCATTTTCACAATAAATATGCTAATTTATACACATGTTAACAAAGACGAAAAAAGCAAAAGTAATAAAGGAAGTTGCAACACATGGCACAGATACTGGTTCTCCAGAGGTTCAAATTGCTATACTTTCAAAAAGAATTGAGGAATTAACTAAACATTTAAAGAAAAATGCTAAAGATAATCACTCAAGAAGAGGATTACTCGGAATGGTTGCTGATAGAAGAAAACACCTAAAATACTTACAAAAAACTTCACCAAAAAGATACGAAGCTATAATGAAGAAGGTAGAACTTAAATAAACAAAAAATCCCCTTTAGGGGATTTTTTGTTTATTTAAGTTCTACCCCGTAGGCAAACCACTATTCTCAACATAATACTATCTAAACCTACAAGACCTATGACTTTAAATAACAACAAAACTCTATATATTTGGTTTGTTGTACTGGGGGAGAATTCAATTCATGATATAATTCACTTAGGTCGATGATTAACAATATTTAAATAATTTTTATACACAAAATGAGCGTAATTAAACATAAAGGACAGAGAGTAGGAATTTTTATAGATACACAAAATATTTATCACTCCGCAAAAAATTTGTATGGAGCAAAAGTAAATTTTGGACAAGTAGTAAAAGATGCACTTGATGGAAGAGTTTTAATAAGAGCAACAGCATACGTTATCACAACAGAATCAGGAGATGAGAAAAATTTCTTTGAAGCATTAAGTAAAGTGGGTATAACAACCAAAACGAAGAACTTGCAGATTTTTGCAGGTGGCTCAAAAAAAGGGGATTGGGATGTAGCTATGGCCATTGATGCAATTTCACTTTCACCCAAGCTAGATGCGGTTATTTTGGTAACAGGAGATGGAGATTTCATACCATTAGTTGAATATTTGAAAATAACCCAAGGATGTCAGGTAGAATTGGTCTCATTTGGTAAATCAACATCAGGAAAACTAGTAGAAACTGTGGATGATTTTATGGATTTGGACAAAGAACCATATAAATACCTTATTAGGCAAGGAAATAGAAGGCAATAAAAAAATGGTGGACTATATTTAGTCCACCATTTTTTACTTAATTAAAAGCTTTGTTATTTCCTTCAATTTTCCCTCAGAAACGGCTAACTCTGAGGTCACCGTGCGCAAATCACTTTCAGCGGTTGTTAATTGTTCATCCAGACTGTCTCTTTGTTTCTCAATATCCAAAAATTCCTCAATCTTTTCTGGCAGACGATCCTTGCAGATCTGATCACCGCAAGTCACACCATCAATGGACTTGTGCATAACTCCCGAGCCACAAACAACACAAACTGAAAGCCTGTCTGACATTTTAAAGACCTCCTATTTAGTTTTTACTTCTAAAGAAATGGTCGCACAGGGCATACTTATTGTCAATTTATCTAACTTTTAAAAAAAAGTTTTTGTGCTACTATAAATCCAACCTTTTATAAGGGATTTATTAGTTGCTAATTTATTTGCCAGCAAATAAACAGTTTAGAACATTTTCGTTCTGATCTGAAATTTGTTGGTAAATCTAAAGAAATGAAAACACAACAATTTTCAATGGAACTTGGTGGTAAAACACTTAGTGCTGAGTTCAATGATTTGGTAGAAAATGCGAACGGTTCAGTTATTTTAAGATATGGTGCGACAGCAGTTCTCGCAACCGCTGTTATGTCAAAACACCAAAAGGAAGGTGCGGGATTTTTCCCATTAACAGTAGATTACGAGGAAAAGTTTTATGCTACAGGACAAATCCTTGGTAGCAGATACACAAGAAGAGAAGGAAAACCTTCTGATGACGCTATTCTTTCAGGAAGAATTACAGACAGAACAATCCGTCCACTTTTTGAACAATGGATTAGAAATGAAATACAAGTAGTCCTTACTGTACTTTCTCTAGACCAAGATGATCCAGATACACTCGGCGTTATCGCGGCTTCACTTGCAATTGGAGTATCAAATATCCCTTTCAATGGGCCAGTTAGCTCAATAAGAATTGCAAAACATAAAACTGATGGTTTTCAAATAAACCCAACATATGTTGAAAGAGATAATGAAACTTATGATCTTGATCTTCTTGCTTGTGGAAAAGATGGAAATATAAACATGATAGAGCTTGGTGGAGATGAAACTCAAGAATCTTCTGCTGTTGAGGCACTCAAACTTGCATCTACAGAAATTGAAAAAATAAATAAATGGCAATCTGAAATAATTGCAAAAATTGGAGTAAAAAAATTGGTATTAGTTGCTCCTGTAATGCCAGAATCTGTAAAAAAACTTTTTGCAGATAAAATAGAAGGTAAATTTGCTACAACGGTGATGAGTGGAATTCCTGGTCATGAAAAAATAAACGAAATAACAGAAGAATGGATGAAAATGGCAGAAAAAACTCTTACTGAAGAAGAATTTGAATTCGCAGAAAGATATATGGAAGAAAAGCTTGATAACCTGATACACGAACAAGTTCTAAAGTTTGATAAAAGAGCTGACGGAAGAGGGTTGGATCAACTTAGACCTTTATTTGCACAAGCTGGTGGAGTTTCACCGATGCTTCATGGTTCAGGAATATTTTATAGAGGGGGAACTCACGTCCTTTCTGTACTTACTCTTGGCGGACCAAAAGACGCTCAAACAATAGAAGGTATTGAAAACAAAGATCTAACAAAGAAATTCATGCACCATTATAATTTCCCTCCATTTTCAACAGGGGAAACAGGAAGAATGGGTGGAACAAATAGAAGAATGATTGGTCATGGTAACCTTGCTGAAAAAGCATTGCTTCCAATGATTCCGAGTAATAAAGATTTCCCTTATACAATAAGACTTGTTTCAGAAGCGCTTTCTTCAAATGGTTCAACTTCAATGGGATCTGTTTGCGGATCTACAATTGCACTTATGGATGGAGGAGTTCCAATAAAAAGACCAGTAGCTGGTATAGCGAGCGGACTTATGTCAGATGGAAAAGGAACATTTAAAGTTCTTACAGATATTCAAGGACCAGAAGATCATTACGGAGATATGGATTTTAAAGTTGCAGGAACAACACAAGGAGTCACAGCAATTCAAATGGATGTAAAAGTTGGAGGTATTCCAATAGATGTTCTAGCGATTGCATTTGAAAAAGCAAAAGCTGCAAGATTACAAATATTAAAAGTAATAGCTGGCGCTATCTCAGAAACAAGAAAAGACATTTCCAATAATGCTCCAAAAATATTAGTAATAAAAATTAAACCAGACCAAATCGGTGGAGTAATCGGCTCAGGAGGAAAAACTATTAAAGCGATTAAGGAAAAAACTGGTGCTGAAGTTGATATTGATGACGACGGAACAGTCTATCTAACAGGGAAAAATGGCTCTGCAGAAAAAGCTAAAATGATTGTTGAAAGTATGACCCATGAGTACAAACCGGGAGAAAAATTTGAAGGAACAGTGGTCAGAGTAGAAGCTTTCGGAGCATTCGTAAATATTGGATATGAAACAGATGGTCTTGTCCACGTTTCAGAAATTGCACCATTTAGAGTAGACAATGTTAGCGACTATCTAAAGATCGGAGACAAAGTTCCAGTAGTCGTAAAAGAAATAGATGAAAGAGAAAGAATTGCTTTGTCTATTAAAGCTACAGCTCCAGATTTTATAAAGAGAAAAACACCACCAACAGGAACTATTCCACCAGCTGGACCAGCAAAAATATAGTTTTAAAATTATACTAAAAACATCGGGACAAAACCGGTGTTTTTTAGTTCACCCGTTAAAGTTTTTGCCAATGTTATTGAAAATGAATATTTATGATATCATTCTAATTACAGAAAAAACCATTTTACTAAATGTTATTAAATGGACACAATAACATTTTCTTTGGCAAAAATTTTTCTCGGGTAAATAATTATCTAAATAAATCACTATGGACGAAGAACTTCCACCATTAGTACAAACGAATAATGTTGATCCAAAAATGAAAGCAGATGTTGTGAACCAACTAGATTCTTTTATTAATCCCGCAGCTAAACCAAAAACTAACAATATCAATGCTGCATCATATTACTCAGGAGCTGGAAAAGAAGAACCATTAATAAAAATAACAAATATGCCAGCACAGGATACAGCTATTCCACAAAAACAAAATAGACCTATAGTGAGAACATATAAAAGTGATGTTGAAGAAACTATCCAAACAAGCCACATATCTTCTATCAATATTGCAATGGCAGAAAATAGAAAAATGCTAGGCCAAGCAAAACAAACAGAAATAGAAACAAAAAAATCTGGACTAAATAAAAATATCTTAATCATAAGTCTAATATTAATTGTTGGAGGAGGTTTAACATTCCTAGTGCCACAATTTCTACTCCAGATGAAATATGGAGAAAAAAAGGTTCCAGTGGAAACAGTAGATTCTAAACCAATAATGACTGTTGATATAAGTGAGAAAATCAATCTTAAAGACATAGATTTAAGTAGAGTAAGCACTACCTTAAAAGAAAGAGTGCTCCAGTCAAAAACTAATCTCGGACAAATAAAAAACATATTTTTCACAGAAGGAGATGGGGTAGACGAAAAGTTAATCACGGCAAGTACTTTTTTGACATTAATAAAGTCAAATATACCATCAGAGATACAAAGAACACTTAAAGATCCTTACATGTTTGGTTTGCACAATTATAATGGCAATCAAAAATTTCTTATACTAAAAGTCGGCTCATATGATACAACATTCTCAGGAATGCTATATTGGGAAACAAACTTATGGCAAGATTTTAAAGAATTATTTGACTTAAAATCAGAAAACTCTACGCCAGAAAATTCATTTGCAATAGAAATCAGAAAATTCCAGGATGCCACATTTGATAATAAAGACTGCAGAGTGATTAAAGATTCTGGAGGTAATATAATATTTTTGTATTCAATAATAGACGAAAATACCATAGTCATTACAACAAGCACAGATACTCTGAAAGAAATCATAAACAGAGTAAGTAAAGCTAGAGTAGTTACTCAATAACTTGCCGGGTAGTAGATTTTGGCATTACGCATTTGCGTTTGAAAAACGATGCCAAAATTCACTACCCGGCTTGTTTAATCAATAAAGTTTGCTACAATTCACTCATTATGAAAGACACAAAAAAATTCAAAGTTAAATTAGAAAAAGAACTCAAATTGGTAGAAAAAGAAATGAGTGAAATAGCAAGAAAAAACCCAACAAATCCTAAAGATTGGGAACCTGTTGAGACTGATATGAGTTCAGATCCCGCAGATGAGAATGATGTGGCAGACGAAATGGAAAGTTTCGGCGAAAATAATGCGGTATTGAACAGGCTTGAACCTCAATACAATGATATAAAAGACGCATTAGAAAGAATAAATAAGGGAACTTATGGAAAATGCGAGGTTGGAGGAGAAGAAATACCAGAAGAAAGGCTTGAAGCTAATCCATCAGCGAGAACTTGTATCAAACACTCAAAGTAAAACTTCTAAATCTGGTGCATTTCTTCGTCATTTAGATTTTTTCTTTCCTGCGCAGTAGATTTACTACAGCTTAGTCAATAAAAAATCTAATTCCTCGAACTGCATCCATATTAAAAAGTTTTCAAAAATAAAAAATGGTTTCCGCTTTGCGGAAATCATTTTTTATTTTGTTTTTATTTTTTTACATGTATAATGTTTCTTGAATGAGCTTTGCAAAAACTTCCAGTGCACAGACTATCGGTCTTGGTGCAAAAATAATTGATGTTGAAATAGATCTTTCAAAAGGTCTGCACTCTTTCACTATAGTCGGGCTTCCAGACAAAGGGGTGGAAGAATCTCGCGACAGAGTATCAGCTTCAATTAAAAATAGCGGTTTTACATCTCCTAAAAGTTTAAATCAAAAAGTTGTTGTCTCTCTTGCTCCTGCTGATATAAAGAAAGAAGGTCCTGCTTTTGATGTAGCAATTTCTCTTGCATATTTACTCGCTAGTGGTGAAATAGAATTTGATGCAAAGAAAATACTTTTTCTAGGTGAACTTTCTCTTGATGGAAACTTAAGAAAAATAAACGGCGTGCTTCCCATAGTTGCTGAAGCAAAAGATCGTGGCTTTGAACAAGTTTTCTTACCAAAAGATAACGCGAAAGAAGCTGCGCTCGTTTCAGATATAAAAATATATGGAGCAAATACATTAAAAGAAATTATTGAGCATTTGAATACGAAACAAATAAATAAAAAGTCAGGGACTGCTATAGTACAAACAAAAAAGATAGAACAGCAATCACAAACAGAAATAATAGTGGAGGATGATGAATTACTTATAGATTTTAGTGAAATAAAAGGACAGGAAACCGCAAAAAGAGGTTTAGAAATTGCAGCTGCAGGTGGACACAATATCGCTATGTATGGACCTCCAGGAACTGGTAAAACGATGCTGGCGAAGGCCTTTTCACATATTCTACCTTCACTATCATTTGATGAGATACTAGAAATTACTTCAATTCACTCTGTTGCAGGAGTATTAAAAAAAGATATTATTACAAAATCACCAGTTCGAGCTCCTCATCACACAGCTTCATATGTTTCTATTGTTGGTGGAGGAACAATTCCAAAACCCGGAGAAATAACTCTCGCACACCGTGGAGTATTATTCTTAGATGAATTTCCAGAGTTTGATAGAAAAGTAATTGAAACACTTCGTGAACCACTTGAAGAAAGTGAGATAAGTATTTCTCGTTCTCGTGGAACAGTAACTTTTCCGGCAAACTTTATACTTATTGCAGCTATGAATCCATGTCCATGCGGAAATTTCGGTTCAAAAACAAAAGAATGTATTTGCAAACCAACAGATTTGCTCAGGTATCAAAGAAAAATCTCAGGACCTATCATAGATAGAATAGACATGTGGGTTGAGGTCTCACAAATCAATTATGAAAAGCTTGGGGAGAAAGAATCTGATAAAAAAGAAACTACAGAAATAAAAAATAGAGTAATAAAAGCTAGAGAAATACAAAAAGAAAGATTTACCGAAGCCAAAAGGAAAATAAAGACAAATAGTGAGATGGAAGCTAAAGATATTAATAAAATCGCTCTGCTTGAAGATAGTGCAAAAGAAATATTAAATACTTCAGCCAAAAAATTGGATTTATCAGCACGTGCTTATCATAGAATAATAAAACTTGGCAGAACTATTGCAGATTTAGATGGAAGCAAAACAATTAAATCTTCTCACATACTTGAAGCGTTGCAATATAGACCGAAGAGAAATATATAGTATAAAGTATTCGGTATACAAAATTCAAAATATAAAAGGCGGGCTGTAATCAGCCCGCCTTTTAATTTATATTTTATTTAAAATTACTTAGACAATGGGTTCAAAGCTCCACGAACCTCAAAGTGTAAGTGTGGTCCAGTTGAATGTCCTGTATTTCCTGTGCGTCCAATTATTTGCCCTTGGTAAACTAAATCTCCAGCATTTACATTTACTGCGCTCAAGTGACCATAAACAGTTTGTGTTCCGTTGTAATGAGAAATAATTATATATTTTCCATAACCTCCATTATATCCTGAGGCCTTTGCGAGAATTACTTGTCCTGCTGCAGCTGCATGCAAAGTTGAACCAGTTGGTATTCCAATATCCACAGCATTATATCCATGTATATTTTGTGTTCTTACTCCACCAAGCACTGGTCTTATGTAATAATCTCCAAGGTCAGCGCCACTTCCACCCTTATATGGGTTTGCTTTAAATACAGTTTTTGTTGTTCCACTAATTTTTGTGGTTCCTTCACCGTCGGGAATAACAATTGTGTCTCCTACAGCAAGCACGGTATTAGAATCAAATTCATTAAATTGAGCTATTTCGCCTTCATCGGCTTTATACTTTTTGGCAATAGATTTTAATGTATCACCTTTAACCACCGTGTGAATTGTTCCTGAAACAGGCAAAATAATAAGATCTTGTCCTTCTTTTATCGTGGCTGAAGTGAGATCATTAGCCCAAACGATAGTATTTGTGGTAACTCCATACATTTTTGCAATAGATGCTAAATTATCTCCTTTTCTTACAGTGTATGTGCTAATTTGTCCTGTTGAAACAGTATCTAGAACATCCGCAAGAGTTCCTGATGGTCCACTTTCTGATACGAGTGCTTCGCCACCATCGGTAGTAGAGATATCACCGCCTCCAACAGCTGCATTCAAATCAAAATTAACTGCACTTGTAAGAAGTTGTACATTTTGTGAATTTACTTCAACTATTTCATCTGTTCCTTGAGAATTACCCGAAAGCAAATCCGTCACGAAAGATATAAATCCAGCATTTGCGGTGATAGGAAAGATTGAAACCAAGTTGAAAGCAAGCAAAAGGACCATAAACCATCTTGTATAAATGGCTAAAAATATAGGTCTTATGGATTGATTCTTAGTGATAACTTCACTTCTAGAATCAGTTTTAGTAGTTTTTCTTAAAATAAGCCGATTTTATTAAGGGAATTCTGTATTTTCTGAATGTTAATGGCTCTGTTGAGCCATATTTCAGTGGTTAAGCATCATTTACGGTACAAGGACAATGATACCACCTGGACAATCTCGGTCAACCTACTTATCAACAGTACAACTGTTAATTATTAGTGGATATCTTTCTTGTTAAGGGCATTCGAAAAACAAAAATACCTAGTTTTTATTTGATTTATTTAAAAACTAGTAGCTTATACCTAGTCCATGTTATATTAGTGCGGATGACTCATCTTTTAGGATTAAACCCACAACAAAAAGAGGCCGTTTTGCAAAAAGACGGACCGATTTTAATAATAGCCGGAGCAGGAGCTGGAAAAACAAAAACAATTGCTCATAGGATTTTGCATTTAATAAAAGATGGAGTCCACCCTGAAAATATATTGGCCATCACTTTTACAAACAAAGCTGCAAAAGAAATGCGGGAAAGAGTAGAAAAAATTATTTCTTCTGATAAAAACTTAAATATTCCATTAAGTTATCATTACAAACCATTTATAAGTACTTTTCACTCACTTGGAGTCCATATAATAAAAGAAAATAGTCATCTCATTGGTCTTACAAAAAACTTCACCATCATGGACAGGGGTGACTCAACCAAGCTTGTGAAAGAATGTTTAAAAAGTTTAGATGTAGATCCAAAACAGTTTGAACCAAGCAAAATATTAAAAATTATTTCTCGTGAAAAAGGGGATTTGAATACTGCGGAAAGTTATTCAAAAGATGCAGAAGATGGATACACTTTAAAATCTGTCACAGCTAGAATTTGGCCGATGTATGAACAAAAACTTGCAAAAGAAAAAGCTTTGGACTTCGATGACCTACTTTTAAAAACATACAACATATTAAAAAATCACAAGGATGTTTTAGAAAAATATCAAAATCTTTGGAAATATATTCACATAGATGAATATCAAGATACAAACAAGGTTCAGTATATGACAGCAAAACTTTTGGCAGAAAAAAACAGAAACATTTGCGTAGTGGGAGATATAGACCAAAGTATTTATAGCTGGCGTGGAGCAGACATTCAAAATATTTTAAGTTTTGAAGAGGACTATAGAGAAGCAAAAGTTATTTTACTCGAGGAAAATTATCGTTCAACACAAACAATTCTTGCAGTGGCAAATGAAGTCATACAAAAAAATAAATTGAGAAAAGATAAAAATTTGTTTACAAAGAATGATGTCGGTGAAAAAGTTTCATTTTTGAAAGCTTTGAACGAAAGGGAAGAAGCTAGATTCATCGCAAGAAAATCACAAGAACTAATATCAAAAGGGGTCAGTGCTCGGGAAATAGCCGTGCTTTATAGGGCTAATTTCCAATCTCGTGTGCTTGAAGAGGCATTTCTGACTGAGAGCATTCCGTACCAAGTTTTAGGTACAAAATTCTTTGAAAGAAAAGAGGTAAAAGATGTTCTTTCATATTTACGAGCAAGTATGAATCCAGAAAGTTTAAGTGATTTGAAAAGAATTATAAATATTCCTGCGAGAGGAATAGGAAAAGTTACTATGTTAAAAATATTCGAGGGAGGAAAAGATAAATTTCCAGAAGGAGTAAAAGAAAAAATAAATAGTTTTTTCAATTTACTCACAAAAATCAAAAATGAAACTGAAAAATTAAAACCATCGGAGGTAATTAAATATATTATAAAAGAATCAGGACTTGAACTTGAACTCCAAAGGGGAACAGATGAAGACAAAGAACGTTTGGAAAATATGCGCGAGCTTGCAACTCTGGCAATAAAATATGATCATCTAGAAAAACCGCAAGGTATAGAAAAACTTTTAGAAGAATCTGCTCTTGCCTCAGACCAAGATACTTTAGAAAAAAATGAAAACGCTGTAAAGCTTATGACAGTGCACGCGTCAAAAGGTTTAGAGTTTGATTATATTTTTATCACTGGGCTTGAGCAAGATTTATTTCCACATCAAGGAATGGGTACGGAGGCAAAAACACCAGAAGAAATGGAAGAGGAGAGAAGATTGTTTTACGTGGCTTTGACTCGTGCAAGAAAAAAGCTATTCTTATCATATGCAGAGATGCGAACAATTTATGGTTCAGAGCAAATGAATCTGCCATCAATTTTCCTTGGAGAATTTGATAATGATTATTTAGAAGAAGAAAATTTTGAATATAGAGAAAAAATTGTCTACTTAGAGTGGTAAAGTTTTTGATTCATCAAAAACTTTACCCCGTCAAATTGGCTTTTCATTTGACCGGGGTAGAAAATAATAAAACAACCAAAATGCAAAACATAATAGCAAAAAAATCTTTAGGACAAAACTTTTTGAAATCAAAGTTGGCTCTTTTGGCTATGATAAAAGCAGGAGAGATTACAAACAAAGACACTGTCCTTGAAATAGGCCCGGGGCAGGGAGCTCTTACAGAAAAACTTTTAGAAACTGGTGGAAAAGTTATCGCCGTAGAAAAAGATGACAGATTGATTGAATTTCTAAATGAAAAATTTGCAAACGAAAAAAAGAAAGGGCAATTTAAACTTATTCATGACGATATTTTAGAATTAGATTTGGATACAATAGGGTTAAAAAACGGTAATTTTAAACTAATCGCGAACATTCCATACTATATTACAGGTCTTATCTTCCGAAAATTCCTAGAAGGCAATATTCAGCCGTCAAAACTTGTAATAATGGTACAAAAGGAGATTGCAGATAGAATAATCGCCCGTGACGAGAAAGAAAGTCTGCTTTCGCTTAGTGTAAAGGCCTATGGAATGGCTAAAAAGATAATGAAAGTGGAAAAAGAAAACTTTAGTCCAGCTCCAAAAGTAGATTCTGCCATACTATTAGTAGACAACATTTCCAAGGTCTTTTTTGAAGAAATTGACGAAAAATCATTTTTTGAAGTAATAAAAACTGGCTTTGCTCACAAAAGAAAGATGTTAATAGCCAATTTAAAGGAAAAATTTGGTAAAAATGACTTACAAAAGATATTTCAAGATCTAAAAATATCAGAAAAGACTCGTTCTGAAGACTTGAAACTTGAAAATTGGAAAGAATTGATTAAGAAATTCAATATTTAAATACAAAAAGTTTTTTGCCTATAAAAACATTACGTCGCACCTATAGGACGATGGTGCGACTTTGTTTACTTATGAGCTGTACCCAGCGATTTAGTAAACAAGAAGTACTCCTGTGGTGCGACGCGATTTCGCAAAATCGTCTTTGTATTTTCTTGTTATTAATTATATAATTACCGCGAGTATATTGTTTATTATTAATAATTTAAATATGAAAAAACTAACAACTCTTTTTTTAATTTTCATGACACTCGGGCTAGCATTCATAGCTAGTGCACAAGTTATTCTTGGTCCATCAACTTCAGGAACAAATCCATCCACCACAGCGTCATCTGAATCTATATTCACAAGAAATTTGTCGGTTGGATCTTATGGCAAAGATGTCATGGCCCTCAAAAAAATACTTGGATTAGAACTTGGAACAACAGTAAACACATCGCCAACTTTTACATCAACGACAGCAAGTGATGTTAAAAAATTACAAGAAAAATATGCTGTGGAAATCCTTATACCAAATAGCTTATCAGCTGGAACTGGTTTTGTCGGTGTATCCACAAGAACAAAATTAAATCAATTAGCTATAAAATATTACATAAATCTAAGTGATTTTACTTTGCCGGCGTCAGCTTCTACGGCTTCTACAGCGAGCGCTACAAAAGTTTTTTTTCTAACAACATTAAAACTAGGCTCTACTGGAGGTGAAGTAACATTATTAAAAATAATACTAAATTCAGATACAAGCACTGCGCTTATTCCAAAAAATTCAACAAACGTTTTTGACTTAGCAACGCAAGACGCGGTAAACAAATTCCAAGAGAAATACGCCAGTGAAATATTAGCTCCATCAGGACTAACACAGGGGGTTGGACAAGTAGGACCATCAACAAGAAAGAAGTTAAATTCAATAATAAATGCTATTTTGGCTTCCGCACAATCAGCGAATGCATCAACAACAAATGGTCTCTCAACAGAAATCTTAAGGACAATTTCCAACAATACTGAATTTCAAACCTATAGTCCTTCAAATACAACAGGCATATCACCAACGGTTTCTAAATATAAACCTTATGGAACTTTAATATCCTCATCTGATTGTGAAGGTGTTGATCTTGTTAATACTTACGCTGATGGTTCAGGAGGTACTTATTACGCAGTTACAAAGAAATTTGCTTCTGAATGTACAAATTCATTGGGATTTTTAAGTGACATTAATATGTCTAAAACGGTTTTTGTCACCGGACAATATGATAGCAGACCACAAATAACTCAATTTGCAACAGGATTTGAATCTTCTCTTAATAAAACAAAAGTTGATATAGGTCCTATAGATGCCTCCGGAAATGCCGTTATCACTATTTTTACCCCACCAATAAATCTTTTTAGAGTAATTGATGGAAAAAGATATAGTTATCGTGATGGGAATAGTATGAAATGTACTAGCGGAAATTATAATTCTTGGTTTGATGGTGGAGAATGGCCATTCTTAAATGTAACAGGAGTAATGCTTGGAAATTGTTCTCATGGAGTCAATGCACTGACGTATGATTTTCCTTGGCAATTTACAAATAATTTTGACATGAAAATTACACCAACGCTTAAACTTTCTCCTTCCGGAGCAATTCTTTCAAGTTCAAGTACTCCCGACGATGTAAGTTTCGCAGTCAAAAATTCTGATTTTAAAATACAAAATGGTGATACTTATCTTTCAACTCCAGTTATAGAGGATACTTATACAATCACAGCAAATGGAGCTTCAACAAGGTACAAAATAGTTACTACCCCAATAAATTGTAATGAAATGTACATGCTAGGAATACCAGTCAAAGGTACCATTACAGAAGTTAAAAAAGGTAAATGGAACGGCTTTACAATATGGAAAGGAGGAGACAACGGTACGATTGATAGACATGGGTATGAACCTTATGGTTCTTTCACCGGACCATATAACTCTGTAGGACCTACAGTTTATTATGTGGAAGGAGGTCAAATCCAAAAAGCTCCATACACCGCTACAACAATTGATAATAGAACTGTGGATATAGATTCTATCTATAGATATTATTGTCCTCAACCACCAGAACCAAGAGGTTATCTATTTAAAACAGCACCAAAACAAGGTTCCACTTTTATAGGGCGCGCAGGACCCGATGCAAATCAGGTTGATAATGGGTGCGGTGGATTCTTTTCTGGTTGTGAATCTCATTGGGATTACAAGTACCAACGAATCTGGAGTACAGGTACATCAGGCCTAGCAATTTAATAAAAATATTTGCGTCGCGCTTAAATGACGGTTGCGCGACGTGATATTACATCGTGTCCAGAGGACTTACGCGATGTGATTCCGCAGAATCAAAAATCAATCAATGTTAAACAAAAAATATCTTCCATCTAAAAATTTTTTAGTAGCTCTATCTATAGCTATAGTTATTATTCTTATCGCCATAATAATAAACTTTTGGAAATCAAACACCACTAAATATAAAAACAATAATTTGGCTGTAAATACAAATGCGAGTTCTTCTGTTATGGAAATTGATTCAGATAATGATGGTTTGCCTGATTGGAAAGAAGTACTTTATGGAACAAATCCCAAAGTGACTGATACTGATAAGGACAAAACAAACGATGCAGATGAAATTGCTCTAAATAGAGACCCCTTAAAAGCAAATACTGCCTCTTCTGGGCAAGAACCAAATGACAAAATAGCTGATGCAATAATTGAACAAAATAAAAAAGCACTGGAAGATTATAATAAACTTACAGACACAGAAAAATTTTCAAGAAATTTGATATCAAATATTATTGCTACCCAACCTGTAAGCGGTTCCATGAATCAATCTTCCATAGATTCAATAGTAAATACATCTTTAAACGAGATTCCGCAAAAACAATATTCTGGCATAACAAAAAGCGCAGATTTGAATTTATTACAAACAGACAATGAAAATCTGACTAAAAATTTAACAGACTATGCGAAAAACTTTTATACAGAGACACAAAAATTAATTCCTATTTTAGGAACTGATATAAGTTTAATGAATGAATATGTTACAAACAACAGCACAAGTACTAGACTAAAAATGCTACAATTAACAGCTAAATATCAGAACATAGTAAATAATCTTATAAAAATGCCTGTGCCTGTAGCTATAGGTTATTATGATATCAATTATCACTTAACTGTTATAAATGATTTAGAGAAAATAATCGCGATAGACAAAGACATTGTTAATCCAAATGGGGATTCTCTAGGAATATTCTCCAGTTTATCAATATATAATGGAACTTTTAATAATCTTATTACAGTTTTAAAAACTATAGATAGTATTTTAAAAATAAGCAGATAGGTTATAATTAATGTAAGTATACAAAAAACATGAATCTCACAAAAAAAATATCATTTATACTTATAGTTTCTATCTTATCTATAAATTTATCCTTTTTGGTTTCTCCTCAAAAAACAAACGCTACAGGTTTACCAGTAGTAGACATTGTAGGAAATGCGCTTAAGGGGTCAAAAGATATCTGGGATGTATTAGGAAAAGCAGGAATGGAACTTTTGTCTATAGCTACTAAAAGCTTGGCGAGAATGCTTATAAATGAAATAACCAATGAAACGGTAAAATGGATAGGGGGTTTAGGAGACGAAAATAATCCACCTCCTAGCTATGTTGATATACCAAAATTCTTACTAAAAGTAGAGGATAGAGCAATAGGAGATTATATTGCCAATAATCCGAATCTTGATTTCCTTTGTGACCCATTCAAAAATCAAATCAAAATAGCTTTGGGACTTAATGTTGGAAATCCAGGGCATTTATTTGAAGGATCCGACTGTTCTCTAACACAAATATCCAACAATGTTAGAAATTCAGTTAATGGAGGAGTTGATTTTCAAGCCAGCTTAAATCTAACAGCAGATAATAAATCTGCTACACTTAATAGTACTTTTTCACCTCCTAATGATTTTTCTAGTAGTGGTGGTTGGGATTCTTGGCTAGCTCTTACAACTGTACCTCAAAATAACATCCAGGGTGCATATCTGATAGCTCAGTCTGATATGAATTTGAATATTCAATCAGCAAAAGGTTCTAAAGAAATTGACATAGCAAACGGAAGCGGAGCTTTATCACTTAGAACATGTGTTGACAGATATGAAGATGGAAATGGTAATTCATATGGCACACCATCTGACCAATATTTTGAAGGTACTCAAGCACCACCACCCCCATCAGGAGGAGGAACTCCAGTATATGGAGCTGATGAACAAGGACACGGTACGGTTAGCTATAAAGGTGGTGTAAATGTAAAAACAATAACAGACTGTACGACAAAAACACCAGGCAGAATAGTATCATCAATGCTTGAAAAAAGTGTTAACGCTGATAAAAATACAACTGAAATGCTAGCAGCCTTGGGAGATGGTATAGATGCTATTTTTAATGCATTAACAAGCAAACTTTTTGATGTGGCTATGGAACAATTAAAAAATGGTATATTCGGAGATTCAACACAGAGAGACAATATGAATGCTTCAATAATGGAAGCAGCCAGTGCAGAATCACAAAGAGTTCAAGACCAAATGAACAATGATATACAAACATTCCGAGACGCTTACAATACTGATGGAACACAAGAAAGTCTTAACGCGTTAGCATTTACAATGGCAACACGGGGATCAGGTGGGACGGGTACTACCGCTGGCGGAAGTACAGGAGGAACAGGAGAGGTAAGCACTGGCGAATTTACAGCCAACACAGGTGATAATTTATATGCTCCAAAAAACAATGCATTTACTCTAATAAATTATTATATTAAATCAGAAACAACATACCAATCTAATTATGGGATTGCTCTAAATATACTCACTCAAGCTAAAAAAGTTTTTGCATCATCAAGTGCATGCAACTTTAATCTATCTGGAACTACACCTGTCGTTCGCGCATTGATGATAAGATCAGAAGTAATCACAAATATAGATGGTACACAAGATTCAACAAGACAAACACTATCTATACCATGGAATTTAATAACGATAAATTCTGCATTGAACAAGTCAAATGCAAATATGACAACATTAAATTATGCAGGTAATACCATAATGGGAGCTTCAAACCTTCAAACTATTACCGACGCGATGATTCCTGTAAATTCTACCAGTTTCAATACAGACGTTCAGGCACCACTCGTAGGATATGTAAAAGATTGGCTTACAAGAGTACAATCTAATTACAATACACCTTTGTGTCCTATAGATTTGACTGAGGTACTCAAAATAGATTCTCCCGCAGTAGCAACCTACTACTAATAAATTGTTTTATTTTTGAATAGTCAAACAATAAACACTCATTTACCTTTATTTAATTCATTACAAGTGTTATAATTTGTGTGTTAAATGTATCCCGTAGTAGAATTTTGACTCTATTATGTTCTATAATTATATAATACAAAGTTTGAAAAGCGGGGAGTTGTATACTGGCTTTACATCAGACCTTAAAAAGCGCCTAAAAGAACATAATCTTGGATTAAATTTTTCCACAAAAAGGTACAAACCTTGGAAAATAATTTATTATGAGGCATGTTTAAATAAGGACGATGCCGTAAGACGAGAGGGTTATCTTAAAACAACACAAGGTGGCAGATTGGTAAAAAGGAGACTACGTTGTTATTTATATGAAAAAAGAAAAATTTAACAAGTCAAAATTTCACTACAGGATGAAAAGATTTTTTACAAACCCCGTAGTAGAATTTCAAGTCATTGCCTTGTTTTTAAACAGATATAATTTAAGATTGAGATAATTTTTTCAAACTAATCAATAATTTAAAATTTGCACTATGAGCAATATTAAAAACAACTTGAAATTTCACTACGGGGCAAAAAAATCAGTTGCATATCTTTTTGCTACCATTCTATTGTTTGGTTTTTTAAGCTTTAATGTTGCTTCAGCTGCTGCTTCGTCAGAACTCACTACTCCAGAAGGTAATGCAGCGTATAGGAAACTAGAAAATTTAATACTAAATACACCACTGGGTGAGTCTGCTCTTGTGGGTCATTCTCAGGAATTTGGAGATTTGTATTTGTTAATGACTCAGGAACAACGTGACATTTTAAATGGATTGACTGCGGATAGATTAAAAAAGATTGAAGATAATAGTGCATGGATAGACAAAGGACAGTCTCTTCTTAATGCCATGTCTCCAGAAGGCATCGCTTCCTCTGTAGTCAACTTTTTATTTGAATTTGTTATGTTGCCCATAACAGCAATGTGTTTAGCTGTTACAGGTAAAATATTAAATTTTGTTATTCAATACTCTATATATGGTGAAGGTTTTCAAAGCATGGCGCTTGCAATACAAACTGTTTGGGTATTAATAAGAGATACATGTAATATTGCTTTTATTTTTCTCCTTTTATATATAGCTATACAACAGGTAATAACAGGAAGTTTTAAAAAGGACATGTTAGTTTCTATAATTATTGCGGCAGTTTTAATAAATTTTAGTTTATTTGTAACTAGGATTGTTATAGATGCTGGCAATATGATAGCGACTTCTTTATATAATCAAATTGAGCTAACGACGGCCAAGCCCACAGCATTGGGAGGAGGCGTACTAGAAAGTGCGGCTGGTGGTTTAGCGTCAAACGTGGCCAAAGCCACAACTGGAGCTGTGACATCTATAACTTTAAGCGAAAGACTTATGTCTAGCCTTCAAATAAAAAGTTTGTGGGAACAAGGATTTGGAGATGGTACTTTAAAAGTTGGGGTGCCAGCAATTCTATTTTCGTTCATTAAGCTCATATTAATGCTTGTAACAATTTATGTATTTATTTTTGTTTCAGCACTCCTTGTGGGCAGATTTGTTATGCTTATATTTTTAATGGCAGGTTCTCCTATAGGTTTTATGGGCGACACCATCCCTGCTTTTGGTGGAGCTGCGGCACACTGGAGAAAAGAATTGACAGGCCAGGTCTTGGTAGCTCCAATTTTTATGTTCTTTATGTTATTAATAATTAAAATCGGAGATGTTTTAACCAAGATAAGTTCAAAAGACAATATGATAATTTTCTTTAATTATTTCATAATAATGTACCTCTTGATTGAGGCTGTAAAAATTACAAAGAGTTTCAGTGGGGTAATTGGTGGTTTTGCAGACAAATTAGCTTCTGGTGCAAGCGGTCTTGCACTTGGACTTAGTGCTGGTGCAGCAGGTTTTATTGGAAGAAAAGCAATAGGAGGCACTGCACAGGCCAGACTTGATAGCCCACGCGGAGCACAACTTCTAGCTGATTCAAAATTAAAAGGAATTAAAGGTTTGGCAGCACAAGCTGAGCTTGCTGCATTAAATAAAGCTGCTAAAAGTACTTTTGATGTTAGAAACGCAAAAATAGGTAAGCAAAGTGTAGGACAAATGCTAGGAGGAGGTGCGGTTGGAGGTTTAAATTTGGCTGGAGATAATGCTAAAGGAGGAGGAATATATGGAAAAGGAACTGGATATCAGGGATTGAAAGAAAAAATAACAAAAGATACTTTGGATGAAGCCAAAAGTGCTGATAAATCTGCAAAAGAAATGGAACAAAAATTTATTGACATGAATCCAGCAGTACTAGAAAGATATAAGCAAAGAGAAAAGGAAAAGAAAACTGAATTAGAAGCCGAAAGAGAAAAAGCGGACACAAAAGAGAAAAAAGCTGAATTTACACAAAAAATAGAGAAGATAGAAAAGAATATAAATGAGCCTAATGCAAAAGAAGTAATAAAATCACATAAAGAAGATTTTTCAGCAACTGAAGAAAAATTAGAAGACCTCAAAAGGAAAATTAAAAGCGGTTTATGGGAAGGAAAGGCAAAAGAATTTGGAGAAGCAGTAGAAGAACGAGATAGATTGGAAAAAGAAATAAAAAATACAGTCGCAGAAATTAATCCACAAATTGAAACGATAGGTAAATTAAACGAGATGAGAAAAAATATTGCTGAACGTACAAGAACTAGAGGGTTCTTTAGCAGACTTTCAGGATCAGAAAATGCTGAAATTGCAACGAAAACTAATAAGGGCACGACAGAGAAAGAGAAAGAAGGCGATGAAAAAGCAAAGGAAAGGGCCGAAATAGCAAAAGCAGTTAAAGAAGCGATGAAGGAAGAAAAATAATGAATTAAAAAAATATGCAAAACGAAGACAAAGAATTTAAAGATTATATGGAAACATTACCGCCTGAAATAAAACAGGCGATATATTCTATTGACTACCCCCAGAAACTGCAAGAGATTGTTAAAAATAACAAACTCATGATAGACCAGGCGGGAAAACTTGAAGCAGAAACCACTTTGGTAATGGCTGGGATAGAACCTATGGACAAATATGTTAAAAATCTTATGGGGAATGTTGGTCTTTCAAGTATTCAAGCTTCCGTAGTTGCACATGACGTAAATGAATCTATATTCAAAAATATTAGAGAATCATTGAAAAAAATTAACGACCAAATGATTGAGGAAGAGAAGGTTCTCAATGAAGCTAATAAAGAAAAACCACTCACCAGTTCAGAACAACCAACGATACAAAATCAAACAGCTCCAGAACTCCACCTAGAAATGCAAAAGGAGGGAATCGAAATAGGAAGGAGCAACCTTCCTGAAATTGCTCCAAAGGCTGAAGTGCCCATGGTCTCCTCTACTACCTTAAAACCAACAGAACCATTTCACGTAAACATTCCTCCCGTAGCAAATATAGTTGAAACAAAGTTAAATAATACTGTAGCCGTTCCAAAAGAAACTATTACGATTGAGGAAAAGACAAAACTCCCAGAAAAACCTCAAACCGGGGGAGACCCATATAGAGAAGCCATAATGTAGGTGATAATTTTTAGCCAAAACTAATTTTATGCAATATCAAGTTCCACAATTTATAGAAATAGAGGACAAGATTTTTGGTCCTTTGACCTTAAAACAATTTTTGTATTTGGCTGGAGGAGCTGGAGCTGCAATAGCCTTATATATTTATATTCCATTTAAATTAGTTGCGATACTCATTATTATTCCTATAGTCGCTTTCTCTCTTGCGCTCGCCTTCTATAAAATAAACAACAAACCATTTATTGATGTGGTACAAGCATCTTTTTACTATGCCCTTGGAGATAAATTATATTTATGGAAAAAAGCTGAAAAAAAACCTGTCTCCCAACTTACAGACCAAATACAAAAAGCAAAATCACTTGTTAATATACCAAAAATGTCCGGGAGCAAACTTAAAGACTTAACTTGGAGCTTAGATATTAAAGAAAACATAAATCCAGTCACAAGAGAAGGTGAAAATAACCAATAAAATTTAAAAAGCACCGTGTATATATAATGTTTCTTGTTTTTTGTGTATAATAGTAAATACAAATGGCAGTTTCAAAAGCAACACAAGATTTTGTCCCAATAAAAGAAATCCGCGACGGGATAGTCATATTAAAAGACGGCTCTATGAGAGCTGTTGTTATGGCTTCATCTGTAAATTTTGCTTTAAAATCATCCGATGAACAACAGGGCATCATAATGCAATTTCAAACTTTCTTGAATGGATTAGATTTTTCTGTACAAATTTCAATTCAATCAAGAGAATTGGATATCAGACCATATATAGCCATGCTTGAAGGAAGATATAAAAATGAAACAGGAGACCTTATGAAAATACAAATAAGAGAATACATACAATTTATAAAAAATTTTGTAGATCAAACAAGTATAATGACAAAAACATTCTTTGTCGTAATACCTTTTTCTCCGTTAACGTCAAGTTCATCATCAGAAAACCCACTCGACCAAATAGTAAGCAAACAAAAATCTTCAATAGATACAGGAAAAAGTAATCATTTTGAGGAAAACCGAACACAATTAGAACAAAGAATTGGCACAGTTTCTCAGGGATTATCTAGGTGCGGTATAAAAACGATTCAACTTGGTACAGAGGAAATCGTAGAATTATTCTATAAAATATTTAACCCTGGAGATATGGAAAAACCAATTATACCAGCATAATTAATAATAAAATGGCATTTTTAGACTTTTTACAACCAAAAAAGAAAGAGGAACAATTAACTTCATTCTTACCACAAGAAATATATGAGGCAGGAGTTTTGGAATTGCAAGATATTATTGCACCTTCTGCATTAAAAATTTCTCCAAAACAATTAAATTTAGGTGAAAAAATTGTTAGAACCTTTTTTGTCATCTCATATCCTCGCTTCTTATCAGAAAGCTGGTTCTCTCCAGTTATAAATCTTGATAAAGTCTTTAATATTTCAATTTTTATTCATCCTATAGATACAGCAAAAGTTTTAAGACAATTTCAAAAGAAAGTAGCAGAAGTACAAAGCCAGATAAACGACAGAGCATCAAAGGGATTGGTTAGAGATCCAGTTTTGGATACTGCTTATCAAGACCTTGAGGGATTGAGAGATAATTTACAGCAAGCACAAGAAAAACTTTTTGATGTAGGTCTTTATATTACATTATATGGTGATTCTGAAGACGAACTAGACAAAATTGAAGCAGAAATAAAATCAATTCTTGAATCTAAACTTATCTATGTAAAACCTGCTCTTTTCCAGCAAGAACAAGGCTTTAAGAGCGTTCTGCCTATAGCAACAGACTTGCTTGAAGTACATTCAAAGCTTAACTCTTCTCCTCTCTCAAGTATTTTTCCATTTGTTTCCTTTGACCTTACATCAGACAAGGGAATCCTCTATGGTATAAACAGACATAACGCCAGCTTAGTTATTTTTGATAGATTTTCTCTTGAAAACTACAGCTCCGTCACTTTTGCAAAAGCTGGTTCTGGTAAATCATATTGTACAAAACTAGAAATTCTAAGAAGCCTTATGTTTGATGTTGATGTTATTGTCATTGACCCTGAAAAAGAATATGAGGCACTAGCAGAAGCAACTGGGGGAAAATCATTTAATATTTCTCTAAACTCAACTAGCCACATAAATCCTTTTGATTTACCTATGCCAGGAGAAGATGAATCTCCAGCAGATGTCTTAAGAAGCAATATTATAAATCTCGTTGGGCTCCTAAGAATAATGCTAGGTGGGCTTACACCAGAGGAGGACGCAATCGTAGATAGAGCTATAGCTGAAACATATGCACTTAAAGACATTACTCCAGATTCAGACTTTTCAAATATAGAACCGCCTCTTCTTTCTGACTTTGAGCTTGTACTTTCTGGAATGAAAGGTGCTGAATCTCTTGTTCAAAGACTTTCAAAATATACAAGAGGTACATGGGCAGGATTCTTAAACAAACCAACAAACATAAATATAAATTATAAATTTATAGTATTTTCAATTCGTGACATGGAAGAGGAGCTCAAAACTGTCGCCATGTATATTATTACCCGCTATATATGGAATGCAGTAAAAAGAAATAAAAAGAAAAGACTGCTTGTTGTAGATGAGGCATGGATTATGATGAAATCAGACGACGCAGCATCTTTCTTATTTTCAATGGCAAAAAGAGGAAGAAAATATTTCTTAGGTCTTTCTACAATAACTCAAGACGTGGAGGACTTCTTGAAATCTCCTTATGGTCTGCCTATAGTTACAAACTCTTCAATGCTTATCCTTTTAAAACAATCTCCAACTGTTGTAGATAATCTCCAAAAAGTATTCAATCTTACTGAGGAAGAAAAATATCTCCTACTTGAGTCAAATATAGGAGAGGGAATGTTCTTTGTGGGGCTCAAACACGTAGCTATTAAAATAATTGCTTCTTATACTGAAGATCAGATTATTACTTCAGACCCATCACAGCTTTTGAACATAAAAAAGGCCAAAGAAGAACTAAAAATGTCTCAGGGAATATAGTACATATTATAAAAATCCTGTGTTATAATTTACATTGAAATGTCAGGCTTTCTTAAAAAAATAATCAAATTTTCTTTAATACTGATAGCAGTTTTTTCTTTTACTAATATTACTTTGGCTCAAGAAGTAGTTTCTAATTCTATATCTTCAGTTTATATTAATATTGAACCAAACAATCCAAGAACGGGAGAGAGTGTTGTACTAACAGTGGGGAGTGAATTATTAAATCTAGATTCTTCAAGAATAACTTGGTATATAGATAATGTAGCTAGAAAAGAAACGACAAGCAAAAGTATAACAATCAAAGCAAAAAATAATGGTGAAAAAACAACAATAAAAGTTGTAGTTGAAACTCCTGACGGAGTAACAAGAGAAGCGTTGAGAGAATTTTCTCCATCTGGAGTAGATTTGGTTGTAGAACCAATGTCTTACACATTGCCTTTTTATAAAGGCAAACCATTTTTTATAAGCCAAGGTATTGTAAAAATTGTTGCTTTGCCTGATATTATGATCAACGGCGAAAAAGCACCTTCCAAAAATCTAACTTTTAGATGGATGAGTGATGACAGTGTTTTGGGTGCAAATTCGGGAGTAGGCAAAGATTCACTAACCTTAAGTGGAACCATACCAGTAAGGGATATCAACATAAGAGTAGAAGTAAAAGATAGCTCAGGCAATATTTTAGCTCAAAATTCAAAAACTATTATGGTAAATGACCCGGAAATACTATTTTATGAAAACAGCCCTTTATATGGAATACTATATAACAAGGCAATTACAGGAAGCTATTATCTTGGAACAAGAGAAGAATTAAAAATAGTGGCAAAACCTTTTTCTTTTGATTTTCCAAATGAAATATCTGCAGAAGCTAATTATGTATGGTATGTAAATGGAAATTATGTAACACCAAGTGAAAAAATAAATGAAATTTTATTGAGACAAACGGCTACAAATTTAAAAGGAACAGCTTCAATTTCTTTGAATATAAATAATACAAAAAAAATATTCCAATCTACAAAAAACAATTTTAATATAGGGTTTGGACAATAAAAACACACAAATGATAAAAAAAATAAATTACAAAAAAATAACTGCTGTAATACCGTCAATAGTTTTTCTATCTACGGCAATACCCACTTATGCGCTTGAATACATAAAGTTAGAGCCTGATGCTTTTCCAGGAATAACAGCTTCGTCAGATTTAACTGTATTTTTGAGCCAGGTTTTTAATTTTGGAATTGCTGCAACGGTGGCTTTATCTCTTGTAATGATAATTTGGGGTGGAATAATATATATGACAACTGATTCTTGGAACGGAAAAGAAGATGGAAAAACTAAGATTACGAATGCTCTTTATGGTTTAGGGTTGGCGCTAATATCATGGTTGCTACTTTATACAATAAATCCTTGTCTCGTTGATTTCTCTGGGAAAGCAGGTTGTGAGAAGGCGAATACATTATTAAATGTAACAAAACAATCATCTAATACAAACACTTCTTCTCAAACTCAAACCGTAGGCACACAAAATTCACAACTCCAAAGCCAAACAGCCACCCCAGATACGACAGCAAATCAAAATATTAATATTCCAAAAAAATAAATATATTAATTATTTAAAATATGTCTAAAAGAAATTCAATTTTAATAATACTTGCTATCGTACTACTTATAATAGGAGGTTTAGTATTTTTCTATTTTTCAAACAATGCTCCCAAAAATATAGAAACGATTCCAATAACGACAACAAGCCCTTTTGGAAATACTTCCGGCAATAAAACATCGGCCACAGGAACTCAAACAACTGAAAACACACAAACAACTACAACAAAAAATCTAGCAAAACTCATACAGCTTTATAAAAATCCAACATCAGGAACAGTGTTTTTCTTAAACAACAATAATCAAAATGTATTGAGGTTTGTAGATAGGGCTGTTGGTAATATATATGAATACATACCAGAAAATCAAACAGGGGAAGCACAAAGAATTACAAATACAACAATCCCTAAAATACAAGAAACCGCTTGGTCAAATACGGGGAATAATTTAGTTTTTAGATATTTAAATGATGATACAGATAATATTGATAGTTTTTCTGCGACAATAAAGGCTAACTCAAATTCATCAGATGCCCCTGGAGAAATAACTGGATCTTTTTTATCTTCTAACATAAAACAGCTAGTTATAAATCCAAAAGGAGATAAAATATTTGGAATTGTAGATAAAAGCGACAAATCGGGAACAATTGGTTTCACTGCAAATTTAGATGGTGGCAATAAAAAAATAATTTTTGACTCACCAATATCTTACTGGAATGTTTCTTGGCCAAAAGAAAACACGATATTGTTGACCACGAAACCAAATTTTAGAGATTTTGGATTATCATATTTTTTTAATCCACAAACATATTCTATGGACAGGATGCTGGGGGGTGTTGTTGGAATGTCTACAATAGCAAATAAAGACACTAGTTTTATAGCTTATTCATATAGTGAAAACAGTCTTTTTTATCTTGATGTATATGATGTAATAAACAAAATAAGCAAAGGTTTTAAAATAGCAACTCTGTCTGATAAATGTGTTTGGGGCAATAATAATACAAAGATTTTATATTGTGCTATACCTAATTTTATTACTCCAGATAATTATCCAGATGTCTGGTATCAAGGATTACAATCCTTTAACGACAATCTTTGGGAAATAGACATCGAATCCGGGACCATGACTGAAATATATCAAATAGGCTTAAATGAAAATGTTGATATAGATGTATCTGATTTAAAAATAAGTTTAGATGATCAATATTTATCTTTCTCCAACAAAAACGACTTGAGTTTGTGGCTTCTACAAATTAAAGAACAATAAGTTTTAAAAAACCGCCTAGGGCGGTTTTTTAAAACTTATTTTACATATTTAATCACCAATCTTCTTTCTTTTCCTTCGCCTATTGATTCAGTTTTTATATTTGGCTGGCCTGAAAGAGTTCCATGTATTATTAATCTTTCATAAGAGGACATTGGTTCCAATTCAACATCTGTTTTCATGTCACGAGCCCTATTTGCAAGCATTCCAGCTTTTACCTTCAATCTTTCTATCATGGAAGCCCTATAATCATTTACGTCTATTGAAAAATCGGCCATTTCTTCTAAATCTTTGCTGGCGATTCTTCTTATTAAATGTGAGAGTGCTTGAAATGTTTCTCCACGATCACCAATAAGCAAGCCTGATTCGGGACTTTTTATTATAAACAATTTCTTTTGGGTAATAGTATCTTCTGTTTCTTCCACAATATCATACCTAACCCCCATATTTATAAGAATATCTTCTATAAGTTTCTTTGTGTTTTTTTCTTTGTTCATATATTTGTTTATAGCAGACTTCTTACTTTTTTGCCACCTGACCCAAATTGGTTTTATATTTGCTTCTTATATAAAGTTCTTGCCCTATAGCAAACAAACTACTTGTAATCAAATATAAAGAAACTACAAGAGGAAAGCTTTTTGCAATAAAGAACATTATTACGGGCATGACATATTTCATCTGCATGTTCATACTTTTTGCCAATTCATCGCTAAATGCAGGGTTTTGACCGGCTTTTACCTCAACCTTCTTTTGTTTTGGAAGAGTAATCTGCATCTGTAAAAATTGCGCAACAGCAACAAAAACAGCAAATAATATACTAGTTTTTGTAACATCCAAACCAAGAAACATCATATTTATTGTGTCTGGTATTTTTGTAAATGAATATATTGAAGCTTGATCTATGTTTGGCAATCCTCCTTTGTAAAATACCCAGTACAAGGCGATAAGAATAGGGAGCTGTATGAGCATCAAAAGAATTCCCGCAAAAGGATTTATTCCTTTATCTTTATATAATTGCATCGTTTTCTCTGCCTGAATCTGTTTATCATCTTTATATTTTATCTTTATTTCATTTAATTCAGGTTCAATCTGCTTCATTTCAAATTGAGTTTTGATGGACTGTATAGAAAGAGGGAAAATAATAATTTTAATAAGACAAGTAAATATAATAACGGCTAGACCTACATCGTGATAGGGAATTATGTTTATAAACGCTATTAAACCGTTATAAAGCGGTGCGTAGAAGAAATTGTGAAATAAAAAAGACATGAAGCAATTCTATATGAAAATGAGTAAATTTACAAACACGTAAAAGACCGTTTTGTAA
Source organism: Minisyncoccota bacterium (assembly GCA_041656855.1). Lineage (GTDB taxonomy): Bacteria > Patescibacteriota > Minisyncoccia > Phycocordibacterales > GWA1-40-21 > Bog-1340. Next base: position 83,838 of record JBBACS010000003.1, read on the forward strand.
AAACAAAACGGTCTTTTTATTTGTTAATAACAAGCGATTCTTGAGAATGATCCTAATTTTTTAGTAATAGGATCATGTTTGATTACCCAAGTATTCTTGATATCAACAAAATACATAAAACGGACGAGCAAACTGTCCGCTTTAAAAATTGTATCTAAAAAATAAACATAGGTACCAGAAAAACCATTTGGTAGCTCAGGCTTAACTTCGGAAATAAAATCTGCTGTGTTCGCTACCATTGATCCCTGTTTTGATTTTTTAAGCCTTTTTATACAATCTGCAATAGTAGCCCCATCCTTTAACCCTAAATCTCCTAG
>JBBACS010000004.1:0-61018 GCA_041656855.1 Minisyncoccota bacterium
TGGACCCTACAGGAATCTTCCTCAAAACTAAATTTGTGTGTCACAAGTTACTAAGTAAAATTTTAGTTAAGCTAAAATTGTACGTAAGTACTCGCGACCCCAGCTCGCGGTTTTGTTCGTTAATTCTCACAAAACATCGCTGCGCTTTCCACAGACTAAAAAAGCGCAGAAGTGCGCTTTTTCTTTACGTCTGTGGACCCTACAGGAATCTCTTTCCTTACAGGAACAGTACACCTTTTCTGTTTTTCTCTTCGTCAAAGACTCAAGAAAAAGCTATCAAAGGTTTTCGAGTCCTGACAGAAGTGCTCCCAGCACTTCTTTAGGGTCCACAGAAAAACCGCATTTTGTGCGGCTTCTTCTTTGTGGCGTTATATCAACCTTTGCGCGAACTTACTTTGAACAGAATAAATAAGGATTCGGCAGGACGAGCATTTCCTCTGGGATTTGGTTTCGTCCTGCCTCAACTCTTTCATTCGCCCGCAGGAAGGGTCTGGGAAGGAATGCGGGCGTAATCCTTTTTCTTTTTTGAATTTGGGGCGGACGAAATTTACTATTGTATTATAATACATTATTGTCTTTAAATACAATCAAAGTTATACTTTTATTGTGAACAATTCATCAAAAAAACTCGGAGAAAACATAAAGAGGATTAGGACTGCTAAAAAAATGACACAGGGTGATTTGTGCAGAAAACTTAAGCTCGATCGAGCTTATATGAGTAACATTGAGAGTGGAAATAAGAACCCAACATTAGAAACTCTTACAAAATTAGCAAAAGCATTAGATATTTCTGTGTCTGAGATCTTAAAATAGAAATTTATTAAATATACGCCTTAATATAAGGTTAAATTACCTTGTTTTTGAGAGTATTTGGCTTGTAATTTTATCTTAATTGTGTTATAATATACAGTAAGAAATGAGATTTTTTGCCGAATTCCACAATTATTTTAATTAAAGAAGAATTCCGGTTAAATGTTTGATTTTCTTCTTTAATAAATATAGTCGTGGAATTATCGGTATCAGTATAAGCCATTTTTAACAAATTATGCACTTTAATGTTTACGTTGGTAAAGATACTTTTTACCACTGGAGATTGATTGCAAGTAACGGAGAAATTGTATGCTGGAGTGAAGGTTATTCTTCAAAACAGAATGCACTAAATTCCATTGCTTGGACTCGGGTTAATGCTCCAATTGCACCTTTGCAATAATAGCCCGACAAAAACAAAAAACAGTCTCATTTGAGGCTGTTTTTTGTTTGTTTTTATGATATTATTGAAAAATAAGCATACTAATCAATGTTAATTAGATACATAGATGTAACACAGTTTAATTTATCGAACTTTTGAAATAATTTTATGAGCAAAGAAAAGACAAATTCAAATAGTAAGCTCCATAAAGCTAACAAGGTTAAAAATGACGAATTTTATACTCAACTTGTTGATATTGAAAAAGAGTTAAAACATTATAAAGAACAATTTAAAAATAAGGTTGTTTATTGTAATTGTGATGATCCGTTTGAAAGTAATTTTTTCAAATATTTTGCTTCAAATTTTAAAGCACTAAAATTAAAAAGACTTATTGCTACAAGTTACAAACCATCACCAATTGCCAATACTCAATTGGGCTTATTTGGAGATGATAAAACCTTGGAGCCAGTAAAAGGGCGCCCAAAAACAAATGCCAATAAATTTATTATTAATGATGTAAGTGATATTGATGGTGATGGTGCTTTTGATTTACGAGATATTTCGGAGCAGCTAAAAGCAAATAAAAATAATGAGTGGTCGCCAATGGAAAGTGACGGAGATTTCAGAAGTCCAGAAAGTATTGAATTATTAAAACAAGCAGACATTGTTGTAACAAATCCACCCTTCTCTATTTTCCGAGAATATATTTCCCAATTGGTTGAATATGACAAGAAGTTTTTAATTATCGGGAATATAAATGCAATTACCTACAAAGAGGTTTTTCCTTTAATTAAAGAAAACAAACTTTGGTTAGGTTATAACTGCGCTAGGTGGTTTTTTACTCCAGACGGTAATTTATTTGAAGCAGCAAGATCATATTGGTATACAAATTTAGATACAACAAAACGACATGAAAAACTCACTTTGTATAAAAAATATACTTCTAGCGAGTATCCAAAATATGATAACTATGAAGCAATAGAAGTTTCAAAGGTCTATGAGATTCCTGTTGATTATAAAAAGGTGATGGGTGTACCGGTTACTTTTCTTGATAAGTGGAATCCAGATCAGTTTGAAATCATTGGAATGGCAGAAGATAACGGCAAGGGTATGTCTGGTGGAATATGGGATGGAAAAAATCCACACTGTGTCATAAATGGACAAAATAAATTTAAACGAATATTTATTAAAAATATAGAACCAAAAAAATAATATGAAAATAGAATTACATAAAATAAAAATTTCAGAAGTTGTAAAAGATTATAAAGATAGTCACGAGGAAGGAGTATCTGCTTTTGGTGGTAAATTAGATATTCGTCCAAAGTATCAGCGAGAATTTGTATACAGTGGAAAGCAAAGAGATGAAGTAATTCGAACTGTTAAAAATAGTTTTCCCCTTAATGTTATGTATTGGGTTAAAAAAGAAGACGGTAATTTTGAAGTCCTTGATGGACAACAGCGAACAATCAGTATTGCTCAATTCGTAAATGGAGATTTTTCTATTGAATTTAATGGACGGATAGCAATGTTCCATAATTTGACACGTGAGGAACAAGAGCAAATCATGAATTACGATCTTATGATTTATCATTGCGAAGGAAAAGATAAGGAAAAACTTGATTGGTTTAAAATTATCAATATTGCTGGAGAAAGACTAACAGATCAAGAGCTTAGAAATGCTGTATACACAGGACCATGGCTTTCAGATGCAAAATTAAAGTTTAGTAAATCAAATTGTGCGGCGTATTTGCTTGCGAATGACGGAGGACAATTAATAACTGGTTCTCCTATTCGACAAGAATATTTGGAGACCGCTTTATCTTGGATAAACAATGAACAAATAGAAGAGTATATGGCACAACATCAACATGATAAAAATGCGGATGAATTGTGGCAATATTTCCAAAATGTAATTCATTGGGTAAGAAAAACCTTTCCACATTATAGAAAGGAAATGTCTAGTGTAAATTGGGGTGAACTTTATAATGAATTTAAAAATAAAAAACTTGATTCAGAAAAACTAGAAAAAGAAATAAAGAAGTTGATGCAAGATGAAGATGTGACGAAAAAATCTGGTATTTATCCTTATGTATTAACTCACAAAGAGCGATATCTTTCTATACGTGCATTTACACCAAACATGAAGCGTGAAGCTTATGAAAGACAGAGTGGTGTTTGTACCGCATGTAAAAAAGAGTTTGCTATCAATGAAATGGAAGCAGATCATATTAATCCGTGGCATGATGGAGGCAAAACCGTTGCTGATAATTGTCAGATGTTGTGTAAGGAGGATAATAGAACTAAGTCTGGAAAATAAACAATGACTGATAAGGTTATAAAATTAAACAGAGGTTCTGAGTGGAGAAAGTGGGATTTACACCTACACTCTTTTTATACATCTATTAATAATAATTTTTCTTCTTCTACTGAAGCTAAATATTTACAAAAAATCAAAGATGAAAACATAGAAGTAGTTGGTCTTACTAATTATTTTAATTTTAGTGCAGATGATTGGGGTTTGAAACAAAAACTAGAAGCAAAAGGTATTGTCGTCTTTTTGAATTTGGAATTAAGATTAACATACACAAATAAAGAAGATGATTGTTGTGATATACACTTAATTTTTTCAAATGACCTAAATAAATCTGATATTGATACTTTCCTAACGAAATTAAATTGTTCTATTACTGGTACTCAAAAAACACTTAGTACTATTACAACCAAAGAGGAAAAGGAAATCGCTGTAGTTGAGTTTTCCAAAATATTAGAAGTATTAAATGATCCCGCTGTTGCTAACCTAAAAGAAAAAGTACTCATAGGAATGTTATCACGAGGTAAAGGCAATTCAAGGAGTTCTACAATGTATGCTTCACTAACTAAAGATTCTAACTTTATAGTTCATTCTTCAGGCAAGGTTGAAAATATTGAGGACGATATTAAATATTGGTCTGGAAACGACACAGAGAAACCTTTAAAGTTTAAGGCATTATTTCAGAATAGTGATGCTCATAGTATTGATAAGATTGGAGAAAAATTTTCATGGGTTAAAGGAAATCCTTGTTTTGAAACATTAAGACAGTCTGTTGTAGACTATGAGAATAGAATTTTGATTCAAGAAAGAAATCCTATGGAAAGTAAGAAAGCTTCTCTGGAACTATTTATTGATAAAATTGAATATAAACAATGTGGAAAAACTAGCACTATAGCTTTCAATAAAGATATAAATTTAATAATTGGTAAGCGTGGTGCAGGAAAGTCTGTTTTGATTAAACATATTGCATTTAATGTACTCGGGGAGTCGTCAGAGATTAAAAAAATATACAAATTAGAAGATTGTAAGATCTATTGGTGTGACAATAATTCAGAAAATAAGTTTGTTGAGTACATACCTCAAAACTATCTATCATCTATTACTTATGAAGACGGTGCGAAATATGATAAACGCGATCAGGAATTGAGAACACGTTTGTTTAATAATGATTTATTTAAAAATGCTGATAACACAAAAACTGAGGCAATTAATTCTATAGAGCTAAAAATTTACGAAAAAATTAAAGAAGCTATAAGTTTACATAAACAAGTTATAGAAACCGCCAATCAATCAAAACCTCTTGGAAAGGCGGAAGATAAAGAAAAATCTATAAAGACCAAGCAGGAAGAAATAAATAAGCTTGGAAAAGTTAATATAGAAGATTTAGATATTGAGAATCAGAAAAAATATGTATCGGAAATAGAATTGTTAGAAAAAGAAACTAAACTACTAGAACAAGATGTTCAAATAATAGAAAATATAACTGGGGAAAGTGATGTAAGTTTTATCACAGTCGATGACGATGCTTTTCTTGGGTTATCACAAGCGACACTTGGACTGATTAAAAAGCAAATAAAGACACTTTCTAGTAAAGAGATTAAGCTTTATCTTGATACGTTATTGAAAGAACTAAAGAATAATATTAAGGAAAATAAAAAATTAAAAATTACTGCTGAGAAAAATCTGAAGCCCATTAATGATAAATTACAACAAAATAAGACTATAGAAAAGATTTTAAAGGAAATTAATAAGCTCAATAGTGATAAAAAGGAAATTGAAAATTTAGATAAATTTATAAAAGAAAGTAACGAGAAAGGAGAGAAATTAATTCATGAAATTGTTGATTTATACTTGTCTTTTAAGAGTAAGATAGATGGTATAGTTAAAACTCTTAAAGATAAATTTAATAGTTTTACTTTTATAACATTTGATTTTACGGTTAGTTATGACGTAGATTTGTATAAACGAGAATTTTTTGACATATACATTGATGCACGATCTGGAGAACGATTCAAAAAATTTATTGAAGAAAGAAGAGATTTCAATAAGAATGAGACGTTTGAAATAATCAGGGATATTGTTTCTAATTCGGATACTGCAAAGCTTAAAACTACAGGGGGTGATAAGGAAAATGCTTTAGTTACCTTACTAAGTTGTAGATATGATATAGATTTTACAAAATCTGTTAAGTACAAAGACGGAGAAACACTCGTTGATTTTGAAAATATGACTGGCGGACAAAAAGCAATGGCACTTTTGGACTTAATTTTTAATTTATCAAAAGGTGGATATCCGATTATCATTGACCAGCCTGAAAATGACGTTGATGTTTCCGGAATCTCAAATGAATTAAAAAAACTGATTTTGAAGCAAAAGGAAAAACGACAAGTAATAATAGCGACACACAGTCCAAATCTACTTTTATTAACTGATTCAGAAAATGTGATAGTAGCAGAGAATAAAAATAATTGTATCGAGTACCATAATAATGGAATTGAAGATAGTCAGATTCAAGAGAATATTGTAACTATTCTTGAAGGTGGTGAAAGTGCTTTAAAGAAGAGAATGGAGAAATTGAACATATATAATATGTTATAATGAAAAAACTATGAGTAAAATCGTTAAATTTATAGCCATAAAAACAGTACAAAAGCCAACAACTGTTCAGTTTCGTACAAAAAGTGGAGAGTTGGTTAAGTTTAAAGCTATTGAGAACATAAAGGAAAGAGTTCCTGTAAAATTTCGTACTAAAAAATAATGAAGAAGATCTACCTCGATACAAACATCCTCGTATCTTATTTTAGTGGTGCAATTTCAAACAAGGACCAGAAAAAAGATGTTACAGAAGCTTTTGAAGTTTTTACTCAACTAAAAGATGTAGAACTTTGGACTTCCATGTGGACGATTACAGAAATGGTAAAGGTTCTTATAATTAATATAAAAATGGATGCGCAAAAAGTTTCAGAAATTGAAAATGATTTAATAAATGAAAGAAGAATGTTAGGTATTAAGATACATTTTGCCGAAGTAAGTCCTCTTAAAGAATATGATTTTAAAGAATTCTTTTATCACATAAGAAAAGGTATATTAACTTATGATTCTGGGTGGGGAGATGTTATGCATAGTATAATTATGAAAAATAACAGGATTGAAAATATACTTACTTTTGATGGCAAAGATGATTTTAAAAAAATACCAGGACTTACGGTTATTAATCCTAAGGATATTAAAATATAAGTTATAAAAACATGAAGAAATTTATTTGGAGTATACCGGGTCTTTCAATATATATTTATACAATAACCATTCTTACTCAGGCCGGTTATTATTCATATTTTAATATACCAACTAGTTTTGTTAATGCATCCATAAAAGAAAATGTAGTATTTTTATACACTCTTGCTAAGGCTATTATTACCTTAGCAGGAACAATTGGTGTATGGTGGTTCGCTATTGTCCCATCAATTATTTTGATAATAGCTTTACTTGAAAAAGGTATAGTTTTTATGGCCACAGTTTTATTGCTTCTATCAGTATTTTGGTTTTATGGTTTTGGTGCAAAGATTGCTCAGAATGATATTTATTTTTATACGATAGATAAAAGTTGTGTTACAGCAACAAGCAGTGATAAATATATAATACCCTTAATGAAAGATAATATATCTGTGATAGTACCTATAAGTAAAGATAATAAAATGACCGGAGAATTTTTTGTAAAAGATACATCTAATTTGTCTTGTAAAATTGAATATAAAAATATTGGTAATATAATTAAATAATATGGACGACGATGAAAAAAAAGAAATAGCGGAAGAACTTGGAATTGAACCTGAGGAAGTTGAAGAAATGGGCGATACTGAAATCGAAGCTAGAAAAAATGGAGCCGAAGAAGAAACTATTGAACTGATGAAAGATCACGATATTGACGAAGAAACTGCCGAGAAAGCTCAAGAATTGATTGATGAAGGTGTGGATGAAGATGATGCTGTAGAACTTGCTGAAGAATTATAAAAATAAAATGGATACTAGCTTATTTCAAAAACTAAAAGATTGGAGAAAAACAACTGCTGAAAAGGAAGGGATTCCAGTCTTTAGGGTTTTTTCTAATACTATTCTTGATGATATTGCTCAATATAGACCCAAAGACAAAGAAAGTCTTCTTTTAATAAAAGGCATAAAAGAGGGAAAATTTGCAAAGTACGGACAAGCTATACTAACCTTGGTTAATGGAGATCAAGAAGAATTTATATCTCAAGCTAATAATTTTGTCGAAGGAAAAGAAGATGATAAGCCATTTTCAGTCAGCTCTTATTTGGATTTTCTTAACAATCAGTTGAGCCAAAGTGTGGCACGAATTCAAGGAGAGATTAGTAGTGTAGATATAAGAGATAGAGTGATATATTTTTCATTAAAAGACTCAAAAGATGGCAGTGTTATCAATTGTCTTATTTGGAAAAATACTTATGAATTAGCTGGAGTTGAATTTGTAATGGGAACGGAAGTTATACTAAATGGTTGTCCTGATATTTATAAACCCAGTGGACGCTTGTCTTTTAAGGCCTCGTCCGTAGAGTTGGTTGGTGAAGGAGCATTGAGAATTGCTTATGAAAAACTTAAAGCAAAATTACAGAAGGAAGGTTTGTTTGATGAAGCAAGAAAAAAACCTATTCCTCTATATCCAAATAAGATTGGTCTCATTACCTCAAAAAGCGGTGCTGTGATAGCAGACTTCTCTACTAATATAGGAAAATTTGGATATAAAATATCTTTTATTGATTCTAGGGTTGAAGGACAGCTTGCAACAGAGGAATTATTAAATTCTATAAAAACATTTAGAAATAAAGATATTGATGTTCTTGTTATCATACGTGGTGGAGGTTCTATGGAATCATTTTTACCATTTAATAATGAAGTTCTTGTTAGAGAAATAGCAAATTTTCCAGTCCCGGTTTTGGTTGGAATTGGACACGAAAAAGACGTTTCTCTCCTTGCTTTAGCTTCCGACATGATGTTTTCTACACCCACAGCAGTTGCAAATTTTTTAAACGAATCGTGGGAGCAAGTAAAATCAACAATACCTCTATCAGAACAAAAGATTTTTAATAGGTTTCAAAATATAATACAAGAAAAAAAAGATTATGTTCGAGACAGTTTAGATATAATGAAGGATGCTTTTCAAAAAATATTCAACGATTTTTTAAAGGCACAAGAATCATTAAAAATTGGCTTTAAATCTATCAAAGATCAGATGGTAGATATTAACAGAAGAATAGATGGAGCTCTTACACCAGTATATAGAAAAATAAATTTTTCTATACAAAATGTTAAAGATACAATATCCGAATCTATTATAAAAGAAATTTTTGAAGGATTTAGAAATATTAAAAATAAGATTGAAGAATCACTAATAACATATCAAAAACAACTTATAAATTTTGACCCCAAAAGACAATTAAAATTAGGATATAGTATTGTAATGAAAAACGGTCGAATTTTGAAAACAACAAGTCAGATACAAAAAGGAGATATCGTTAGTGTTGGATTAAGTGAAGGTACGTTTGATTCAGAAGTTAAAATTATTAAAAATAACTAATATAAAAATATGACAGAGCAAAAAGTTAATTTAAAAGAGTCATTAAGCAAATTAAATAGTATTGTTGAGTGGTTTGAGGAACAAGAGGAAGTTGATGTTGAGGTAGGTCTAGAAAAAGTTAAAGCTGGTGCTGAATTAATAAAAGTTTGCAGAAAAAGACTTACTGAGGTTGAAAATGAATTTAAGGAAATACAAAGAGATATAGATAAAGAATAATTAAAGTTTAAACAATGTCTGACGAAAATCAAATACAAACAACACCTTCCGATAACACCCAAGCCCCTGAATCTACCCAGCCTATTAATACTGATTCTCCAGCTCCTACAACCGATTCTCCAGTAGTGGAAATGCCGTCTGAAGCTCCAGAAAGCCCTACAAACGTAGTAGATACACCTCCTAACAAAGATGATATTGGAGCAGTTGTTCCGGCTGAAAGCCCTATAGAAGAACCGATAAAAACAGAAGAAATTCCTGTAAATCCAGTACCAGCAAACACCACAACCCAAACGGCTCAAATGGTAGGAAATGAGCCGATTAGAACTCAAAGCTTCATCCGTGGACTTCTCGAGAAAGCAAAACTTGCAATACAAAGTAGAAAGAGAAATAAACTGGATAAGATTATGAATTTGTTTGCGAAGCAAACAAATATAACAAATGACGAAGTAGAAAAGTATTTGCATGTATCTGACGCAACCGCAACAAGATATCTCAGTATCTTAATAAAAGAAGGAAAGATAAAACAGAATGGTAAAACTGGAAAAGCTGTATCCTATTATAAAATATAAATATATAGTATTATAACTTTATGGGATTATTTGAATGGGGAGAAAAACGATTTGCTCGAGGAATAGCTAAAGCCATGATTCGAAGTTATAAAGCTTACAAAAATCATTATCCAAATATGAATGATTTTGAATTATTAAAAATGGCATTATCTGATCGTCCAGGTGAGCCAGCTAAAATATTACTTAAAGATTTACAAGATATTAATTTTTATGAGGAAATGGGAGGTAATCTTCTTGAAATAATCTATCTGTTGGTTCGTCTTGAATATGTTGAGTATATGAATGGCACACTTGATGCTGAAAACCCTAAAACAAACATAATTTTTAAAAAAACTATTTTAGATATTTTAGAATCAGAACTTTCTTAATTAAATAATAATGGGAGTCACTCGTTTTTGCGAGTGATTTTTTTGTGCGCGCACGGTGGGTGGGGCAAGCACAAGTGTATTTGCATTTGAGTCTCGGACATTTCTGCTAGGGCGTCCATGAATAAAGGATGAGCGCCGTCGTAACCGAAGCAAAGAAACGTAATAGCGAAAGCGACACTACAAACTCTAATATGAAAAAGTGAAGAGGGGTTGTGCGAGGGCGGACTCCGAAGGTGACCAAATAACTCACAGACATAAAAGAAAAAAGAAACTCTTGAAAGCAAACTTTCTCAAGAAGAAAGATAACGAGGAGGAGTCCCGAAGCTGGGGAGAAGATACCTTCTTCTCCCCAAAGAGATGCGTGCGTTTTCCGAACGGCTCATTTCCTAGGAAATGAGCCGTTCGGAAAAGAATCGCACGCACACAGGAACTTAGGCGCGAGTAGCCCTAGCGGAAATGTCCGAGGCGAATGCCGAGGATGGATTTCTTTTTTCATGGATGAGATAGAGAATGGAAGAGACACAATTTCTGAATTTGTATTTTTGTATTTGAATGAAGTCCGCCCCAAATTCAAAAAAGAAAAAGGATTACGCCCGCATTCCTTCCCAGACCCTTCCTGTGGGCGAATGAAATAGTTTCGGCAGGACGAAACCAAATCCCAGAGGAAATGTTCGTCCTGCCGAATCCTTATTCATTAAGAGTTTTGTTCAAAGTAAGTTCGCGCAAAGGTTAGTAAATCGCCACAAATAAAACCGCACGAAAGTGCGATTTTATTTGTGGACCTGAAATGAGCAAACTGCTTTGCTCGTGTGCGGACGAGAAAGATCTTTCCATATCGAACGAAGTGAGATGGAAAGGTACCCGCCACGGTAGGTGGAGAGTCCTCTCAGGAATTTAAATTTTCTTATTGCTCCAAAGCAAGAGTAATAACGTGATCCAAAAAATAAGACAAAGGGCATCCGACGGCTTCCAAAGATTTTGGATACAAAGATTCTTTTGTAAGTCCTGGCAAAGTATTTACCTCAAGAATATAAACTCCTCTTTTAGGACTTACTATAAAATCAGATCTGGAATAATGCCTAAGCCCGAGCAATCTATGAGCTTCAACCGCCATATGCTGTAATGTCTCTTTTTCTTTCTCGGAAAAATTTCCTGGACAGACTTCGCCAGAACATCCTGAATATTTTGCATCATAACCAAAAAATTCAAATTCTTTTGGCTGAGTTATTTCTACAGGCAAAAGAGGATAGATAACTTCTCTCCTAAATTTTTCTACAACACCACAAGTAGCTTCTCTCCCTTTTATAAATTCTTCAACAATAATAACCTCAGAATATTTTAACGCCTTTTCAATAGCAGGTAAAATATCTTTTAAAGACTTCACAAGTGATACTCCTATGGAAGATCCGCTTCCTCCAGGTTTAATTATTGCAGGCATAGGGAAAGTCTTAAAAATAGTATGATCTACATTTTTAATATTATCTCCTCTTTTAATTGCTACATAAACCGGAGTTTTTAAACCAGCTTTAATAAAAATCTCTTTGGCTAAAACTTTATTCATACCAATAGCAGAAGCTAGGGCTTTTGAACCTGTATATTTTACTCCAAATTTGTCCATAAGCTGTTGTACCTTTCCATCTTCACCATACTCTCCATGCATAGCATTAAAAACAACATCTATATTTCTAAAAAGTTTTTCTGGGGCAATAGCAACACCGTCAAGAATCCATGAACCATCCTTAGAAATAAAAACATCCATAGGAATATATTTATCGGAAAGATTTTCCATAACATTTTTTCCTGTTTTCATAGAAACTTCATTTTCTACACCAGGACCACCGCGAAGTACAGCTACTTTGATTCTTTGCATTAAATTTGTTGAATTTACATCACGTAACCGTCATATAGACGTGATGATATTTGCAAAATCACGTCGCGCAACCGTCATTTAAGCGCGACGCAAATTACCAAATTATTATACCATTCCAGCAAAAATATATCAGTGTAGATAATAATAGTGCGACCGCACTATTATTATCTACACTCATAATTATCTATTATTTATGGGTTATGAAAATTAAAGGATTTTATTCCTCAGACTTCTATGATATTTAATAGCAAATCTGTGTGCCTCGCTGTTTGCAATCAATATCTCACTCTCATATTTATGAACTATATCTTCCCCTAAACCATCCAAAGATGGTCGGGCGAACAAATTATTAATTTGTTTTAGCCTTCCAGTAATCATTCTTGGTCTATGTCGGGCGTCTTTTGTGACCGCAACAACGATAATGTCAGAAACGCCAAACTGTTTCAGTGTTTTTTCAGCGATATTCTTTTGTGCAGTAGAACCATCTACCACAATAATATCTGGGAACTTCCATTCCTCGTGATTAAGTCTTCTCTTCAACATCTCGCCAAGCCCAGCTACATCATTCTGTTTGCTTTCATTAATTTTAAACTTTCTATATTCGGCCTTGTTCACAGTTCCATTTTCAACTACAGTCATCACGCCAACAGTATTTGTTCCACTAATATGAGCGACGTCATAAGCCTCGATGCGGAACAAACGCGGACTAGACGCAGACTCACGCAGAAAATTTGTATCTTCATTTTTGATTAAAGCAACATCCTGAATATGATTCAAAGCGAAAATTGTTCTCTTTATCTGCTCGGCTTTTTCAAATTCTTGTTTTTTAGCAGACACTTTCATTTCTTTTTCCAAATTTTTTATGATATCTGTTTTTTTGCCTTGGAAAAATAGAGAGAGATTCTTTATATTTTTAATATAATCTTTTTGTGCGTCATCGCCTAAAGTTTCTGGAGCTAAACCAATTTCTTTATAAAACTTATAACCGGTTTTCATTTGAGATTTATCATCAAGAAATGGAAATATTTTACGAACAATTTTTAAAGCTTCTTTTAGCTGAGTTCCATTAGTAAATGGACCAAATTTTTCTTTAATCGCATATTTAGTATTATCTATCTGATTAAGAACTCTCCCACGCTCAATCAAAACTCTTGGAAAATCTTCTTTTGTGATTATCACATAGTTGTAGCTTCTATCATCCTTCTCTTTTGTGTTGTATCTTGGCTGATATTTTTTAATCAAGTTTGATTCAAGTATCAAAGCCTCAAGAACTGAATCCGTTTGGATAAAATCAATATTATCTGCCTGAAAAATCATATCTACAATCAAAGGTCCACGGGTCGCAATCAAATCATTAGCAAAATAGCTTCTTACTCTATCTTTGAGCGAAGTAGCTTTTCCGATATACAAAATATTCTTATTATTTTTGAATAAGTAGATGCCAGGCTCAGTCGGAAGATTGATTTTACTTAGATATTGACTATTCATTTTTATCATGATAACATATTTTTAGAGTATTTCAAACACTAGCCATCTTGGCAGGAGGTGCTAAATGAATTTTTTTAAAAGGATGTTCCTGGCAATAGTCATGTTTTTCAAAAAAAATGACGAGTGCAAAGAAGTGTTTTGCAAAGGAAAAATCGATAAAAAAAAGTCTGTTTCTGTAATGACAGGGTGCATGTCCATGACAAGCACTTATCCCTGCGACGAATGTGGCAGACTTCATTGGGATAACGGCAGGCCAATTTTCAACAAGCCTGGGCAGAAAGCATTTCTCACCAAAACCGGAGAGATAATGCATAAATAGATATTACCCCGAACCGAAAGGTTCGGGGTAGTTTTTTTATATTGACTATCAATTTTTAGTGTTATACCAGGCGAATAGACGAATTCAAATTTTAGCCAATATTGGCTGGAGGTGTTCAATGAATCTTTTACAAAGAATGTTTTTAACTGTTGTCATGTTTTTTAAAAAGAATGACGAGTGCAAAGAAATTTTATGCAATGGAAAAATAAATAAAGAATGCGAGACACCATTAATGACTGGGTGTACAAGCGCAGAAAATACCTATCCTTGCAGTAAATGCGGAAGGTTGCACTGGGGAAAACTCGGCGGTCCCGTTTTTAGCAAATCTGGTGAAAAAGCTTTCATTTCTCCTGAAGGACAAGTTTTTAACAAAAAGTAATGGGGGTAAAAAATGATAAACAAGGCAGGAAGACAACTCTTTGTAATGAAAGGCCCGAGGAGGAAGAAAAAATCCAGTTTTGTCATTAACGAACTGGATATAAAATGCTTGAAAAAGTACTTTCAGGACAAAAACGAATTAGAAAAACACCTTAAGAAATCTCCTCCGATTTCTTTCAGTGCTTCAGTAGGACAGCTCTCTGCTTAAACAGAGAGCTGTTTTTTTTATTTACTCTTTTTTAAAACCCTCTTCAAATATTTTCCAGTATAACTCTTTTCATTCATCGCTACCCCAGTCAAATAAAAAGCCAATTTGACGGGGCGAGAAGTAGTTAATCTCTACCTGACTTCTTCAATACGCGTTTTAGATACTTACCTGTATATGACCTTTCATTTCTAGCGACATCTTCCGGAGTTCCTTTTGCTATAACTTCCCCACCCTTGTCTCCACCTTCAGGACCGATATCAATAATATAGTCAGAACTCTTTATCAAATCCATATTGTGTTCAATAACGATTACAGTATTGCCATTATCTACAAGTTTCTGCAAAATTTCTATAAGTTTTTTTACATCTTCATAGTGAAGACCTATTGTCGGCTCATCCAAGAAGTAAATTGTTTTGTGAAGTCCTGGTCTGTAAAGTTCTGAAGCAATTTTTACTCTTTGAGCTTCTCCTCCAGAAAGTGTTGTTGCAGATTGTCCGAGTTTAATATAATCAAGACCTACATCATGCAAACATTTAATCCTGTCATAAACTGCTGGCAAATCTACAAAGAAAGACATTGATTCTTCCACAGTCATTTCAAGTATTTGATGAATATTCTTTCCTTTATATTTCACTTCCAAAGTTTCTTTGGTAAATCTCTTTCCATTACAAACATCGCAAGGTACATAAACTGTCGGTAAGAAATGCATTTCAACTTCTATTGAACCGTTTCCTTGGCAGTTCTCGCAACGTCCACCTTTTACATTGAAAGAAAATCTATTTGCTCCCCAACCTCTTTCTTTTGCAGTTGTTGTCATCGCAAACATATCGCGAATAAATGTCCAGGAACCTGTATAAGTTGCTGGGTTTGAACGAGGGGTTCTTCCTATCGGAGATTGATCTATCATAATAGTTCTTCCAACATACTCTGAACCTGAAAAACTTTCACAATTATGTGTAGCACTTGAACGCATTTTTCTTTCAAGTCTTGCTTGCAAGTTTTTGTAAAGAATTTCATAAATAAAAGAAGACTTTCCTGAACCAGAAACTCCAGTCACAGTAACAAGTTTTCCAAGAGGAACTTCAACATTCATATTTTTAATATTAAATATTTTTCCGCCTTTTACTTTCAATTTTCCTTTATCTTGGTCACGTCTTTTTTTCGGCAAATCAATTTTCATATCTCCACGAAGATAATCTAGAGTGATTGAACCTGAATCATTTTTCTTCGCAGTCAAAAGTTCATCCATATATCCTGCAACAATAACTTCTCCACCATGAACTCCAGCACCAGGACCAATATCAACAATATAGTCAGATGCATACATAGTGTCTTCGTCGTGTTCCACAACAAGAATAGTGTTTCCTAGATTTCTAAGATGTATCAGTGTACTTATAAGCTTGTCGTTATCTCTTTGATGAAGTCCGATTGTCGGTTCATCAAGTACATACAAAGCACCGACAAGGCCTGAACCAAGTTGCGATGCAAGGCGAATTCTCTGTGCTTCTCCACCTGAAAGTGTATTTGCGCGTCTATCTAGAGAAAGATATTCAATTCCAACATTAGTCATAAATTGCAAACGAGAATCAATTTCTTTCAAAACAACCTTAGAAATCTCAAGTTCGCTTTCAGTAAATTTCATTTCTTCAAAAAACTTCTTTGAATCTGTGATAGTTTTTGCTACATATTGAACGATATTTATTCCGCCAATAAGCACATGAAGTGCTTCGGGACGTAATCTTGCTCCGAGACAAGCTGGACAAGGTTCATCTGAAAAGAAATCTCTTGTTCCAAGTCCGTGACAAGTTTCGCAAGCTCCGTAAGGTGAGTTGAAAGAAAAAAGTCTTGGCTCTATTTCAGGATATGAATATCCATCGTAAGGACACATGAATTTTACAGAAATCATTTTTGTTTCTTCTGGAGTTTCTATCTTTACCAAGCCTTTTGATTCTTCAATAGCTTTTTCTACAGCGTCAGAAAGTCTCATTCGCATGCTTTCATGTACTTTAGAATCCTTATTCTTAAATTCACTTACATAAAATTCGTCTACAAGCACATCAATATCATGCTTCTTGTTTTTTGAAAGAATTATTTGATTTCTTAATTTCTTCATTTCTCCATCCACTTTCACCTGCTCGTATCCTTTTTCAAGCAAATCATAAAGTACCTGGTAATATTCCCCTTTTCTTCCAACTACTATCGGAGCAAAAATCTTTATTTTGTCTGTCGTGACAGATACACCCAAAATTTCTTTCGGTTTTTGCGCAGGTTTCAAATGAGTAACTGTATGAATAATTGTTTCCAAAATTTCTTCTTTTGAAAGTTTCTTTATTTCTCTTCCACAAACAAGACAATGAGGCTTTCCTATTCTTGCAAAAAGTATTCTCAAATAGTCATAAATTTCCGTGATAGTTGCCACAGTTGAACGAGGATTGTTTGAACGAGATTTTTGATCAATCGCGATAGCTGGAGAAAGTCCGCTTATCTCATCAACATCCGGCTTCTGCATCTGATGCAAAAATTGTCTTGCATATGAAGAAAGAGATTCTATATATCTTCTCTGACCTTCGGCAAAAATAGTATCAAAAGCAAAAGATGACTTCCCACTTCCGGAAATTCCTGTAACTGCAATCATCTTGTTTCTAGGCATACGAACAGTGAAGTTTTTGAGATTGTGAGTACGCGCTCCCTTAACCACGATTTCAGTCGCTTCGCTACTTGCCCCGTGTGAATTTTCACTAAATTTTGTTTTTGTCATAAATAATTATTAATTATACATATATAAATTCATAATACTGGCTATTCTTTTAAAATTCTTTACGGGGTTAAATCCTGTTTTTGTTGGGTTTTTAGGCATATTGTGTATATTTTTATATAACTTAAATTGCCCCCTGGTTCATCCATAGGGGTTAACATAGAGCATATTACTCCTACTTGTTTATCTTGTCCAATTATTTTGTGAAAATATACAAAATAATAGTTCAAAATTTTCTAAAATAAAGCCCGCAAAAAGTTTGAACTTTTTGCGGGCTTACTTTACATTCTTCTTCTTCCAACATGCCACCCTTTGCAAAACTTACATCGGTAAAAATGACATTGTTTATTTGTATCCTTACCATCATTTCTAAGTCCACGAATGTGAAGAAAGGCTGCTTCTTTACTTTTGTGCCGTATTTTTCCTTCACAGCTCCTACGACGAATTCTTCTTTTACTCGCCATTTTTTCACCTCCCCTCATTAGATTTAATCTAAAAAATATTCTACATCTGTTATATATTTTTGCAAATCACTATCAAACAAAAACCGCTAAGTCGTTCACTACGACTTAGCGGTTTATTCATTTTTTCTTTTTTAATTCTTCTTCCTTAAAAAGAACAAAGAAAGTTTCAATCGCCTCTTTTGCCTTCACCTTTTGTTCATGAGTGGAAGCAGTCCTTCCGGCCTCAAACAACATTTTGTAAAGTTTGGTCTTCTTATAATTAGTCCGCAGTTCCTTTTCTTGTTCAGCTTCCAATTTCCCTTTTTTAGAATCCGGCATCGAGAACCTCCTAGTTTTTTGAAAGCTTAAGTTTCATCCCTTCTCTAAAAGATAAGAACTTTTGAACCAAAAGATACCTCTTTTTCCTCCTGCAAGACTTAATATCAAGGTCCATGATTTTTTTCATTGATCTTGTATTCCTGCCAGTCGTAAAATTTCCCTGCCCATTTCCTTCTCCTCTTGGCATTTTTGCCTCCTTTTTAGCGTTCAATCCTTTGAAAGAGTACACTGAAAAACTTCTTTTGTCAACACAAAACCGCCTAAAGCGGTTTTTTCATTAAATTCATTTAACAAAATAACTATTTTATAATCTCGGCTGCAGCATCAACAATCTCATCTAGAGATAAAATTGCCTTCACTAAGAATTTCTTTGCTCCAAGTGACACACCTTTTTCAACATCATTTTTCTGCCCAAGGTTTGAAAGAATTATTATCGGTGTTCCCTTTATCTTTTCATCAGCATTTATAGCTTCCATAACTTCAAAACCACCTATCTTCGGTAACATAAGATCAAGAAGAATCAAATCAAATTTTGGATTAGATTTTACAATGCTTATAGCTTCTTCACCGTTTGCTGCACGAGTAACAGTAGCCTGACTATCAATAAGCTTTTTAGATAATAATTCGCTGAGAAAATTATCGTCCTCTACCAATAAAATCTTTTTGCCTGCAAAGTTTGCCATTTTTTTGTTTATAATTTAAATTAGATTTAACTGCCTATATAATACCAAATATAGATTTTTAGTCTATAGGCAATTTTACTTCTACTTTAGTTCCTTTATTAAACTCGGATTCAATTTTTATGCTCCCTTTATGCATTTCAATAATTTTCCTAGTAGCAAATAGGCCGAGCCCATTTTGTGTTTGATCTAACTCTTTAGCGTTTTTACCCCTATAAAACTTCTCAAACATGTGCTTTAAATCATCTTTTTCTATTCCTATCCCATTATCCTGTAAAACCAGCTTAGCCATATTTCCCTCCTCTGACATTATAACGGTCACTGTACCGTTTGGAGAATATCTGAAAGCATTATCAAAAATGTTTGTAAGTGATAAATATAAAAGTTTCTTATCGCCAAAGATAGTTTGCGGGTCACATTCTCTGTCATATTGAAGATTTATATTTTTCTCTTTTACCAAATAGTCCAAATCTTTCAAAATTCCATCTATGATTACGCAGAAATTTATTTTTTCCTTTCTCAAATTGGTAAAACGCTCATTAGAATCCATTTCAGCAGCTTTCAATATCTCACCAATAGTATTTAGAGCTTCAATTATTTTATTATAGCTTTCATTCAAAACATCTCTGTCTTTGCATTCCTTATTTTTCAAAGCCATGTCTAAACCCCATCTTGCCCCGCTGAGCGGTGTGCGAAGTTTATGAACAAGAGCCAAAATATAAGTTTCCTTAAAAGGACTTGAATCTGAATTTCTTGCCCCGTGTGAATTTCCGCCCTGTCCAAATATTGAAAATAAATTCATAGATAAATTATATATAAGTTTTAAAATGATAGCTACTCTTGGAAATTCTTTACGGGGTTTGATTTGAAGATATCTAAAAATGACATGGATATATTATAACATAGACAGTTTTGAAAAGAATATTACTTCTTAACACTCTTTTTTGCTATCTTTTCCTTTTCATTTTTCTCAACTTTTTCTTTCAACAATTTAACTTCATCCCTCAAAATCGCTGCAGTTTCGAAGTCTAGCATTTTGACCGCAGCATTCATCTGAATTTCTTTTTGTTTTATAAGCTTCATCGGACTCTTTTTCATCATTTCTTCATCAATACGAACAAGCTCTTTCACTGCTTTATCATGATCGCTTCTCATATTGTCTGTGATGTCATGAATCTTTTTGATAATAGTTTTTGGAGTAATGCCGTGTTTTGTATTGTAAACAATTTGTTTTTCTCTTCTTCTATTTGTCTCACCTATCGCTCGCTCCATTGAGCCAGTAATGCGGTCAGCATAAAGTACCACGCGTCCGAGAACATTTCTCGCAGCACGTCCAATAGTCTGTATAAGCGAAGTATCGCTGCGCAAAAATCCTTCCTTGTCTGCATCAAGAATTCCGATAAATTCTACTTCCGGCAAGTCCAAACCTTCTCTCAAAAGGTTTACTCCAACAAGACAGTCAAACTTACCTTTTCTAAAGTTTGTAAGAATATCTATTCTGTCTATTGTTTTGATTTCACTATGTAAATATTCTGCTTTCACTCCTTTTTCTTTCAAATATTCACTCAAATCTTCCGCCATCTTTTTTGTGAGAGTTGTCGCAATGACTCTTCCGCCACCTGCCTGCCGCGTCCGGCCGGCTTTCCATTCTCGTTGTAACCATTTTCGGCCAAACCCAGTTTTCAAATCATGCTCTCTTTTGACAGCATCCTCACGACTAGAAAACTCTTCGTAATGGATAATTTTTTGTACACCAAACTTTTTTGTGTGTTCTGCACCAGTACCACTCTTATGTTCCTCCCACCTTTTCTGTAAATCATTTGTTTGGCCGATATAAATCGAACCATCATTGCAAAGAATAGCGTAGACATAAAAAATTCCCGGCCGCGGCGCAGGCAGGTTTTTCACAACTTTTTCTGTTTCTTGTATAAAATCAAAAACTTGAGAAAGGTTTTTCCCTTTTACTTCTGTTATCGGCTTCACTTCCACAACTGGATCTATCAAACCTGTAGGACGAATAACCTGCTCCACAACCTTTTGTGAATTTTCTTTTTCATAATCGCCCGGAGTCGCTGTCGTGTAAACAATCTGATTTACTCTTTTTTCAAATTCATCAAATTTCAAAGGTCTGTTATCTTTTGCTGATGGAAGTCTGAAACCGTAGTCTATCAAAGTCTTTTTTCTTGAAGCATCGCCAGCGTACATTCCTCTTATCTGAGAAATAGTAACGTGTGATTCATCTATAATAGTAAGGAAGTCTGGAGTTCCGTCTTCTTTCTTTGGAAAATATTCCAAAAGTGAATCTGGAGCTTCTCCAGGAGCTTTACCACTAAAATGTCTAGAATAATTTTCAATTCCATTACAATAGCCGACTTCTCTTATTAGCGACAAGTCGTATGTGGTTCTTCTTCTAAGTCTTTCCGCTTCAAGATTTTTCCCAGCTTTCTTTAATTCTTCAAGTTGAACTTCTAGCTCAGCTTTTATACTCTTGAAAGCTCTTTCTTGTTGTTCTTTGTCTGTAATAAAATGTTTTGCAGGGAAAATAAAAGTTGATTGTATTTCATCTTCCACGAGCTTGCGAGAAACTGAATCTATTCTTGAAATTTTCTTTATTCTATCTTCATCAAAGTCTAAACGAATCAAAATCTTTTCGTTCACAGGCATGACTTCAATAGAGTTTCCTATCGCGCGGAAAGTTCCCGGCTTTATATCAGAGTTTGTTCTTTCAAAATGA
Source organism: Minisyncoccota bacterium (assembly GCA_041656855.1). Taxonomy (GTDB): domain Bacteria; phylum Patescibacteriota; class Minisyncoccia; order Phycocordibacterales; family GWA1-40-21; genus Bog-1340. The sequence continues at coordinate 21,461 of JBBACS010000004.1, forward strand.
ACATTTATAAGTTTACTTATGACATCATGTCTTGAAAGTTTTTCTCCAACTTTCATTTTAATATTTACTTTTTCATATTCTGCTGGAGAACCCAAACCGTAAATACAAGAAACTGATGCAACAATAATCACGTCCTTTCTTGTAAGAAGTGCTTGTGTAGAAGCGTGGCGAAGTCTGTCTATCTCTTCATTTATCATTGCTTCCTTTTCAATATAAGTATCAGTGACAGGCATATAAGCTTCCGGCTGATAGTAGTCGTAATAAGAAACAAAATAATGAACGGCGTTTTCTGGAAAAAATTCTTTGTACTCCTGTGCGAGCTGAGCTGCGAGAGTTTTGTTGTGAGCGATAACAAGAGTCGGCTTTTGAATTTTCTCAATAACATTTGCCACAGTAAAAGTCTTTCCTGAGCCGGTAACACCAAAAAGAGTCTGCTTCTTCAGACCTTTCTCTAACCCAGCGACGAGCTCTTTTATAGCTTCCGGCTGGTCCCCGTCCGGAGAATACTCCGCCTTAATTTTAAATTTTCGTTCTTGCATAACTTAATATTAAATTACCATAAAAACACTTTTTTCGCATTTTTAAATATCTAAAATATCATCATAATATTCTACCAATATACACATCTACGCTATAGCGTAGATGTAGAATCTAATATTTTTTTATGTAGTTTAAATCCATTTCCATGAGATAATAAACCTAGGTATGACTGCGCAGTCTCCTCTTTATTACTCTCCTTTAATTTTCTAAACATTTTTCTTTTTGTGATAGTTCGTAAAACTTTATGATTAGGAAAATGAACCCAACCTAAAAAATCAACTCCAGAAGCTAGCGTTTCTAAGAATAGTTTATCTGGATGTAGTGTTAACCTCAATTCATTCCATAAAAAACCACTGATTTTTGATACTAGGCCTTCAAGCCATTTTTTATCGTCCGACATAAAAACAAAATCATCTGCATATCTTATATAATATTCTACTTTCAGTTTATGTTTCACAAATTGGTCAAATTTATTCATATAAATATTGACTAAGAGCTGTGACGTAAGATTTCCAAGAGGCAAACCCTTTCCTTTTTCAGTAGAATAAAAACTTTGTATGATTTCAGTTAAAACAGAGATTATATCCTTATCTAAAATATATTCTTTCAATATTTTTAATAAAATTTCTTGGTCTATTGAAGCAAAAAACTTTCTAATGTCACATTTCAAAACCCAAACTGTCTTTGTGTTATTCTTTGAAACTTTGTTTGAAAAATATCTAAATCTTTCCATTGCTTTATGTGTTCCTTTGTTTATTCTACAAGAATATGAATCAGCTATAAATGTTTTATCAAAAAATGGATACAGTTTTCTATATAGAGCATGGTGAAGCAATCTATCTCTTACTTTTGCTTTATGTATATTTCTTGGTTTGGGGTCTGAAATATTAAATGCTTCATATTGAGAGTGCTTGTAGGTTTTATTTTTCAGTTCAGTATGAAGTGAAATAATATTACCCATTAAATGTCGTTGAAATTCTTCCACGTCCTTGCGGGATTTTTTACCAACAACAAATTCCTTCCATGCTTCTAGTAGATTTTCCATTTCAATGATATCTTTATAGCTATAAGTAAATTTAATTTTATACATAATTATTACAACATAAAATATATGACTTTGATGCCCCCCCCCCGAAAAGAAACTGCTACCGCTTCTACAAAAAGTAAAAACCGCATATATTCTTTGGTATGAATATTATCAGATTCTTCCCAAACCACACAGATATTCTTTAGGAAACAGGATTGATACTCTTTTTATAGAAATAATTGAAGCTATTTCAGTCGCAAGTTTTCTGCCAAAGGAAGAAAAGCGTTCATATATCTCTATCGCCATCAGAAAACTTGATACCTTGAAAATCTTGCTCATGGTTTTATGGGAAACGAAATCACTTGATAACAAAAAGTATATTACCCTGTCGCTTCATACAGACGAGATTGGAAAAATGCTCGGCGGTTGGAATGGGCAGATATTAAAACAAAACTCTCCCGCAAAAGCAGGAGAGAAATGAAAAGAGTTGCGAAGCAACGAAAGCAAAACCGTTCTCACGATTCCACCTGTTGTCAGGATTGTCGTAGTTCGTGTTCAGCCACGAATCGTCATCGTTCCGATTCGTATAAAGCAAGTTAGGGTCGCCGTCAGAAATGTACAAAATATCTTCTTTACCACCACCCCTTGAATACTCTTAGGGTTGTATCTAATGCGATATTTATAATACCTTAATATTCTGTACCAAGTATCTTCATTTTTGAAGTTTCTACATACACCACTCTATCTGAAATCGTAATCACAGATATTCTCAATGTATGGATACTGGATTCGGCAGTGAGAAACCTTGGTCGCTCACATATGCACCTACTACCATTTTTATTTTAGCATAAAAAAGCCCCCGCAAAAATCGCGGGGGCCGAGAGTTAAGGTCAAAGGTTCAAAGAGAACCGAGTGACCAAATCTTGAGAACTATACTTGCGAAGCAACGAAAGCAAAACCGTCCTCACGATTCCACCTGACGTCAGGATTGCCGTAGTCCGCGCCCAGCCACGAATCGTCATCGTTCCGACCCGTACAAAGCAAGTAAGGGTCGCCGTCAGAATCTTTTATGGGTTCGTGCATTATAACAATCCACGATAAACCCATCTTTTTGATTTCCTCGTCCGTGAACATGTCGCGGATAAGGCAACCGACTTCAGCGTTGGGCTTTCCAAACTTGCGTTTGTCGGCCTCAATGCGGATGTTTGACGTGATGCGGTTGTCATCGGAAAAAAATTCTCCTTTGATTACCGCGATCTGTGTGACAGTACCTTTCTTGCTGGGTTTGATCTTCAGGAGAATCTGCCTGGCATAGTCGCCAATCTTGATTCCCTTGGATTCAAAGTGCTTGATCCAGTCTTTGCCGGATTTGCCGTTTGAAGTGACGGTGAAATAAATCATGCCGTCTTTTTCAAACCAGAGAGAAGTTGGTCCTGAAATCACAAGTTCTCCGCGGAGGAATTTTTCAACTCCTTCCAATCCGCCAAGCTTGTTGATGATCGCTTCCATCTTTCCCCAATCAATCGTCGGGTACTTCATGTTGCACCTTCCATTCTCAGCTGTTAGCTGAATTTATTCTTTATTCCTGATAGGAATAAAGGGTATTGCTATTTTCACAAGTTTTTTAAAGACCATTTTTACCAATATTAATTATACACCTTTTAGATGTATATGTCAATACCTAACAAGGACAATCCTTGTTAGTGACTATATTCACTTAAAAACTCTTTCTTAAACTCCTTAAAATTATCCCCAGTAGTAGAAGCTCGAACAAGGCTCGCTTCACTACGGGGCAGGCATCAAAATTAAGTTCTGTAATTTGATAGGAATTCTTTTTTATATTTATTAAAGTTGTCATCTATGATACTTTGCCTAATTTGTTTAACCAAATTCACAATAAAATAAATATTGTGAATTGAAGCCAAAGTTCCACCAAGCATTTCTTTTCCATGGAAAAGATGAGCGATATAAGCTTTTGTATAATTTTTACAAGTGTAGCAACCACAACCTTCATCTATAGGTATAAGATTTTCTCTATATTCAGTATTTGTAATATGAATCTTCCCTGTCTTTGTATATAAAGTTCCATTTCTTCCAAGCCTTGTCGGAAGCACGCAATCAAAAAGATCCACACCATTTTCTATTCCCATAAACAAATCTTCTGGCTCACCTATTCCTAGCAAATGTCTTGGTTTTTCTTCGGGAAGGACTTCATTTACCCATTCTACTGCAGTAGACATATCTTCTTTTGCAAATGAACCGCCAATACCAAAACCGTCAAAACCAATATCATCTACCTTCATATCTGATATAACTTTGGCTGATAATTTTCTCAACTGCTCATTTCTTCCTCCTTGTACTATACCGAATAATGCAGGTGCATTAACTTTCAACTTTTCACTTTCAACTTTCAACTTGAGATGCTCTTGCAAAGAGCGTCTCGCCCAAGCATGAGTTCTGTCTAATGCTTCTTCCTGATATTTCAAATCTTCTGCTGGCGAAGTACATTCATCAAAAGCAAAAATCATATCAGCACCAAGATTGTGCTGAATCTGAATAGATTTTTCTGGAGTAATATAGTGAACTGAGCCATCAAGGTGTGAAGTGAAAGAAACTCCATCTTGTCCAATCTTTGCAAGACGAGGTGCGGCTGTGTCATCAAATCTTTCAGGAATTAAAAGTGAAGGATCCGTAATCTGAATTACTTTTGAAATATTTTTTCCATAGGCAGCACCGAGTGAGAAAACTTGAAAGCCACCAGAGTCTGTCATTGTCGGACCATGCCAATTCATCATTTTATTTATTCCTCCCATTTTCTTTACTGTCTCATCTCCTGGTTGAAGATATAAGTGATATGTATTTCCGAGCACTACTTGAGCTCCAGCATCACGTACTTGCTCAGGATTGACAGACTTTACTGTGCCTTTAGTTCCAACCACGACAAAAGCTGGAGTTTCTATAACTCCATGTGGTGTTTCTATCTTTCCAACTCTTCCGAGCTTTCCTTTTAGTTTTTTCTCTATCGTAAATTTCATTTACCCGCAAAAATTTTTGCAAATAAAAATGTTATTGTCAATTAATACGACTTTATCAAATATTTTTGACCAAAATAACTTAAAAATACAATAGCATAAAATAGGCATTTTCAATAACATTAGCAAAAACTTTACCGGGCAAGATATAGCAGAATATGATAAAATATTCATTAACATGGAACAAAAAAGAAAAACTGTCGGCTTGGCTCTCGGAAGCGGAAGTGACAGAGGTATGTCACATATCGGAGTCATAAAAACTTTGTTGAAGCACAACATTCCTATTGATTATATTTCAGGCACAAGCATCGGCGCAGTTGTAGGTGCATATTATGCACTTCACGGAGAAGTTGATGGAATCGAAAAACCTATCAAAAATGTCATGTCCCGTCCTTGGTATCTTTTTGATTTTAATTTTCAAAAACCAAACTTTCTTTCAAATAGAAATCTTTATAATGTTTTGAGTTATAATTTTTACAGAGAAAAGACTTTTGCTGATACAAAAATACCATTCAGAACGAACGCCACCGATATAGATACTGGAAACCAATATGTTTTTAAGGACGGCAAGATTATTGATGCAGTTGTAGCCTCTATTTCTCTTCCAGGAATATTGCCTCCGTATGAAATTGACGGGAAACACTTGGTAGATGGTGGCCTTTCAAATGCTATCCCGGTAGACTTGCTGGCAGAATTCAAACCAGACATAGTCATTGCTGTGGATTTATACAATACAAAAATGGTTCCACTTCCAAAGTATGATATAGGATCTGTTGTGGGCAGAACTTATCAGATTTACATTTCAAAACTTTCCGAGTTCAGCAAAAAAGATTTCTGCAATACTTGCAAAAACTTCATCATATTGAATCCCGATACAAATGAAACCATAGACAGCGTCACATTCAAAAATATTGAAAAAAATATAAAAATAGGTATGGAAGAGACAGAAAGAAGAATTGAAGAAATTAAGAAAATGATTATATAAAAAAGCCGCGCCCTTCGGGCGCGGCTTTTTTATATAATTACTTAACTCCCAACAATTCTATTTCAAAAATCAAAGTAGAATTTCCTGGAATTGGACCATAATCTGAAGATCCATAACCCAATTGTGGAGGAATAATAATAATTCTCTTTCCTCCAACCTTCATTCCTTCTACTCCAATATCCCAACCTTTAATAACCTGTCCTGAGCCAAGTGTAAATGTAAATGGTACTCCTCCATCTCTTGAACTATCAAATTTCTTTCCATCTGAGAAAACGCCTGTGTAATGAACCGTAACTTGTTTTCCAGCTACTGCTACATCTCCTGTTCCCACAACCACATCATTAGATTGTAATTCGTTTGTTTGTTGCATACTTGTGCTTGATGCTTGATTATCATTAGAGCTAGTAAAAATTCCACTAACTAAACCGCCACCAATAAATACACCAACTAAGACAACTGCTATTGTAACGGCGATTGCTGTTTTTTTATCCATAATATTTTATAAATTAATTAATACAGAAACAATTATAACAATAAGTAAAAATAAAGCCAATACACTTTTTATAAACTTTTCAAAATGCCAAAACTAATGCTATAATTAGCCCTATATGAATTTTGCAAATTTATTTTCCAAAAATAATAAGCATAACGGCAATCAAAATGTGTCACACGGCAACCATATTGATGCTGGAACGCTTACCCGTAAGAATGTTGAATTGATTATTAAAAGGAGAGAAAAGATATCTCAAGAGGAATTTACTAAAGGATACGACCTTATCAAGAAATATCCATTGTCTGTAAGCATACTTGGTTCTGCAAGATTTGATGAAAACAATATTTATTATAAAAAAGCTCACTCTTTAGCATACAAAATTGTAAAAGAATTAAAATATGCCGTTGTAACTGGAGGAGGCCCTGGAATAATGGAAGCTGCAAATAAAGGTGCGAAAGAAGCTGGAGGTGCATCTCTTGGAATGGTTATAAAACTTCCAAAAGAACAAAGCGTAAACAAATATCTCACAGAATATGTTGAATTTGAATATTTCTTCACCAGAAAAACATTGTTATATTTTTCTGCAGAAGCTTACATATACTTCCCTGGTGGTTTCGGAACTCTAGATGAATTATTTGAAATTTTGACTTTGACTCAAACAAAAAAAATTACTAGAACTCCTGTAATATTGGTTGGTAGAGATTTCTGGACACCATTTTTGGAACTCTTAAAACAAAAACTTGCTGTAGAAAACGATACTATAGATATGGCTGATACAGAAATATATAAAATAGTAGATTCTGAAGACGAAATAATAGAGATAATTAAAAAAGGTCCTTATAGAGAAGAATAAAAATAGAAAACAATAGAGAAAAGACAGGATAGAATGTCGTATAAATACAAAAAGGCGGCCACTTCGTGGCCGCCTTTTTGTATTCTATTTTCTAATAACTATTAATTAATATCTATTATTTCAATCCAAAAGCTGCTCTCACTGTTACCATCACAGTCTTATTTATCTTTGATGTATCATATGTTCCATAATCAGAGACATTCAGAGAATTTGCCGAAAGAACTTGCACTACTCCACTAGCTGCTGACTTTAAATTACCGACTTTCTTTCCTGTAGCCTCAGCCATCTTTGAAGCACGCGCTTTAGCATCTTTTATCGCATCAGAAAGTAAAGAGACTCTGAGTTCAGGCAACTTTGTATAATAATATTCAACCGCATTTGTACTGAAAATAACACCTTTATTTATAATGTCTTGGGTTTTCTTTGCCAAATCTGTAATTTTGTTTACATCAGGAGAAGAAACTTCTACTTGTTGATTGAGAGTATATTCCTTTTCAGAATTATCATTCTGATTATATTTATAATTCTCGTTCATTGAAACGTTTGATATTATAACGTCTTTTTCATCTATTCCCTGCGCCTTCAAAAAAGCTTTGACTATATTCAAATCCAAAGTCATTTGATCATAACCTCCTTTTAAATTACTTACTCTTACTGTTCTGGCAAAGTTTCCGCTGAATTTTGCATTGTCTGCTATCACATCCTTGCTTGCAGAACCTGTAACTGACAGAGAATTGCTAGCGTCTTTATTGTAATAAGAGCTAGACCAGATTGCAGCACTTATGATTAAACAAATCCCCATTATTATAGGCAATAAAACTATTTTTTGTTTTTTTATTTCTTCAATATCCATCATGTTTAATTGATTAATTAATAATAAATATATTATAACCCCTTATCACATTTTTCTCCAGCTTTTTTGAGTTTATAAATGTATTCTGCAATCCTAGTAAGAATAAAACCTACAAAAAGCCAAAATACTATAGATGATGAGTATCTGAAACCTTTAAAATATTCTATTACCTTTATTGTATATTCGTGAGAATAAAAACCAATAAGTATAATGACTGGAGCACAGATAATATTGGCTAAAGAATTGAAAAGTAAAAATACTTCATCTTTTACTTTCAGATATCCAGAAAAAACAGGGCCAACGAATCTCATTAGAGGAATACATCTAAAAAGAAAAATGGTGACTCCAATATTTTTTTCAAACCAAGCTCTATGATTGTTTATGAATTTGATATTGAGAACTTCCTGAATGAATTTTCCAACATATTTGCTATTACTTGCGGTCAATTTAAAAACGATAAAATCACTCAAAATAAAAGCTATAGCTGTTAGAATTATTACTGGAAGAATTTGAATAAATCCTGTGCTTGCAGTGTACCCTACAGTCAAAAGCAGGACTTCTTCAGGGACAGGAATTAGATAACCAGAAAAAAATGAAGCTAAAAATATTCCTAAATATGAAAAGTGTTGTATAAAATAAAATACTGCGTGCATACGAGACACATCATAACATTTTATAAATTATTCAGAAATCATTTAACATGCTATAGTCTCATGCATGAGTGAAGGAGAAATCAGAATAAACAAGTATTTAGCTACACAGGGCGTCTCTACAAGAAAAAATGCTGATAAGCTTATTCTCGCTGGAAAAGTATTGATAAATGGTAGAAAAGCTGTCGTTGGTGATAAAGTACGTGAAGGTGACAAAGTTGAAATATCCAAAAAAATTAAAAATGATTTTATATATTTTGCTTACAATAAACCAAGAGGTGTAATCACCCACTCTCCACAGAAAGGAGAAAAAGATATTGTCTCATCAATAGACATAAAAGGCGTATTTCCTATTGGAAGACTTGATAAAGACTCAGAAGGACTGATTATTCTAACAAATGATGGAAGAATTACAGACAGACTTTTAAATCCAATATATGACCATGACAAAGAATACGTTGTAAAAACTCGTGTACCTGTAAAACCTTTTCAACTTAAAGCTATGGAGAAAGGAATGGATTTGGAAGGTATACAAACTAAACCCTGCAAAACAAAACTTCTTAACGAATTTTCTTTTTCAATTACAATTTCCGAAGGTCAGAAACATCAGATAAGAAGAATGTGCGATGCACTCACTCTGCCTATTGAATCTTTAAAAAGAGTTAGAATAATGAATATAAGATTGGGAAATTTAAATTCAAATGAATATAGAAAAATTGAGGACGTAGAGCTGAAAGATTTTCTGAAATCGCTATCATTATAAAATAAAAAGGTTCCCAGGATGGGAACCTTTTGTATTTTTATTTATGAAAATCTTTCCTTTAATTCTCTGTCTATTTTACTGCCCTCTACCGCCAATTTGAATATTTCTGCACGTTTCATTGAACCATCATTTATCTGTTTAATATAGTTCTCATAAAGATCAACTTCCTTCAAAAAAGGATCGTCAATCTTCATCTTGCAATAAATCAGCGCGTCCTTAACCATTTCTTTTGGCGTTGGCTCGTAAGCTTTTGGCAAAGACCTTAAAAAATTTACAAAGCAAACAATTAAATATCCTAACAAAAATATAGCCAATATCACGATTGCTGCATACATAGGAAACCTCCGCTTAAAGTGCAGTGCACTATGTTTTTGATTGGAGAATAACTATCCAGAATTTATATTACAATTAAAATAAGTAAAAGTCAAACATATAAAAAATTAAAGGGGTTTCGCGATAGCGAAACCCCCTTTTTTTATTTCTTCTGATGTTTTTTCTTTTGAGGTTTTAGCTCATACCCCAATATAACAAACGGCGTTATATCATGATATTCTTCATGATTCATACTTCCATTTTTTTTAACAGACAGTATTAAATCAAGCTTCCCTTGTAAAAAATCTTTAAGCTGTGTACCTCCCTTCTGTGCTAATAACATCCTGTGTCTGCACCCCGCTTCAGCATATTCCAATAATTTTACCCACGATGGAAAATAAATTTTTCTCTTAAAAATTTTAGAAAACATAAAGAACCCCCATTTTTAGCAGAACTAATCTGCATTTTTATATAACCCAATGATTACATTTCTAAAAATAGAATATCACCCTTATATTAAAAAATCAATAAAAAATATGTCATATTTTTTATTTTTTTTATATCCACCGGTGAGAAATATAAAAATAAATCAATATGAATGAAATCGGTATAATAATCTGCAAGAATATTCCCCAAAATTTTTCATTTTTAATTTTTATGAGCGCGTGCAATCTATTATGGATTTTTTGATAAAAAATCCAAGGCTGGCTATTGTATTTATAATATAAAAATTGAAAAAAGTCCGGCAACAATCCTCCTACTATACCAATCAGGGTCAAAAACAAACTTTGTCTATTTCTCACAAAAATAAAAATACACAAAAAAATTGCTATCGCAAAATCTGCAACAATAAGCAGTAAGTGAATAGCTGTTTTGGTTTCCTTAAAAACAGACTTTACTGTTTTTGTTTTAGTATCCACAAAACCACTTACATCATAATCAGTATGGGGTAACATATCCAAGGCATAGTGACTGAAAAATGCGAGCCCGAGACCTAAAGCTGGATCATAAGGAACAATATTAGCCAATGCGGCACCAACAATAGCATGCGGAGTTAAAATCATTGGATTATACAGCTTGCCACGTGTGAATTTTCACTTAGTTTTAATTTTGACATAATAGTTATTGATTTAATCTTACCATATTTTAACTTGGAATTAATTCTTAAAAAATTCTTTACGTGGTTTTAATACATAAATTGAACGCTCCAGCCTGTTTATTATATTCTGCCACCAAAGTTTTAATCTCTGAAGCCAAATTATTATAAAGACCAGCTAGAGTATTTCTTTCTGCAACTTTTGCATTGTATGTCTGTGTATCCGTCGTACTAATAGTTTTTAACTCGGCATCTATATTTTTTATACTAATCAAAAGACTCTCTGCTGAAACTTTATACTTTGCAATCTTATCTTTCAATGTTTTGTCCGGCTCTGTACAACCTGAAATCGGCTTTCCAAAAATCTGCGCGGCTATCCATACGCTCTGTCCTTTGTATGCGCCCTTTTCAGCGTAGACACCTATCTCTGTATAATTTTTATTTAAAATATTTGCTCTGTGTCCAGGACTATTCATCCATGCAGTTACAACGCCTTTTGATCCATCAAAATTGCCAAGACCAATGTTTTCACCGATAGTAATATATGAATAACCATTTTTTACCGCTTCCTTTGATGCGTTGTCCCCTGAAGGAGAATTATGTTCAAAATATTGATAATTAAACATGTCTTTTACTCTAATAGACGCAATATTTTTTAAAATATTATTTAACTGTAAATTAATAAGACCTGAATCATTGTTTTTCCTTTCTAAATTGGTCCAATAAATTATTGACCCAGCATTTAAATCAGTTCCCCCGGACAAATCTGGAACATAAACATCTGGGCTAGGATTATTTACAGAAGAGGTACTTGGAGTTTCTGTCTTTATGGAAATGTTGCCATTTAGCGGTTGCACTACATCTTTGGCAATTTTTGTAGCAGAAGGGCTTGGAATATTATAAGACGTACACACCCTCTTTCCAATCTTAGTCCTCAATTCGTCTGCTTTCCAATCTCCGCTTGATATTGAAAGTATGTATTGATTACAAAAATCTTTTTTAATCTGAGCAATAACATTATTATTTATAAAACCAATAATATTTGAAATATCACTTGCCACAGTTGGAGTACTAGCTTTGGCTACATTGCAAAATAGAGTCACTGATAGAAAGATCAGCGATGTTGTCAATATTTTTCTATAAATATTACGGGGAAACATCATATACATATTATACAACATAAACAAAAAACGTACTAGAAAAATATGAATATTTTTTGTTCCCAAATGTTAAATCAGATGTTATAATTGTCCCATGAAATTATTATCGTCTTTATTCGGCTATCTAAAATGGCATTACGGGAAAGCTCTAATAACAACTTTTACATTTTGGAAAAATATTTTATTTTTTCTATTCAACTTTTTTTCTATTAAAAGTCTAGTCGGCAATTTCTTTGCTCCATGGAAACGCCTCGCTGATACTTATCCCAAAGGCTTCAATTTGAAAGTCTATTTCTTTACCTTCATCGTAAATACGATTATGAGAATTTTTGGAATGTTTATGAGATCAATTGTCATAATAGTCGGACTTATAGTCTGCTCAATAGTAATCATCCTTCTTCCTATTTCTCTAATATTATGGCTTGCACTTCCAATCATCACCGCGTGGCTGATTGTTTACGGATTGATACTAATAATATTTTCATAAATTATATGGATATAAATAAATTTTTAAAACAGAGCTCCCTATACGACGTCCTATCGGTGGAATCTTTATATTCTGAAGATTTTAGAAAAAAGTTATCGTTGATTTCAAAAATAATAATTTTTGCAGTAGGTTTTGCCATATTATTTTTCTATGCAACACAAAATTCTCAAAAATACATCGGCTACAAACATTTCTTTGATTCTTATAGTTTAGTTTCAAGAGGTGTCGGTCTAATAATGTTCAACGTCGGAGTTTATTTATGGTCACAGCTTACAAACTTCTATCTTTCTACCACATATTATTTTGAAAAAATAACAAAAAATAAATATAGTAAAAATGATATCTACACTTTTTCTGCTGGAAGAATACTTTATGCAGGAAGAAAAACAGATATCTTACATGGATTTTTCTATTCAAAAATAGGAAAAATGATTTTAATAAGACTTGGTATAAATCAAAAAGATGCAAAAGTGTTTATATTTTCTCAAAAAACTATTTCAAAAGAGTTGGTGCCCAAATCTGAAGACGAAGTTCTAAAAGTTAAAGATATCGCAAAATACCTATATTCCACAAAGTCAGAATTCGCAAAATTTCTTAACAACAAAGGGATAACGGACAAAGAACTCTTCGGTGCAATGGAATGGGTAATCTACGAAACCGAAACAAATGAATACAATGTTCAATGGTGGAGACCGGAAGCATTGGCAAGAAAGAAGAGCCTGGCTAGCGATTGGTCTTTCGGTCAGACTTTCTTATTAGACAAATACAGCAGAAATATTATAAATGACGCTGAAGTAAGTTCTGAGGCAATTTCATTTTCAAATCGTGATTCTGAAATAAGTCAGATAGAAAATGCCTTATCAAAATCCATGGAAGCAAATGCAATGCTAGTCGGAGAACCGGGTCAAGAAAAAATGCAGGTTGTATGGAGTTTGTGCAGAAATATTAAAAACAAAAATACTGCTTCAGCCTTACAAAATAAGAAACCTATTCTTTTACTGGCAAATGCTATAGTTTCTGCATGCAAAGATAAAAATACTTTAGAAAATCAAATATCAAAAATATTTAATGAAGTCATCCGCGCTGGAAATATTGTTTTAATTATTGATAATTTTACCGAACTTCTTAAACATGCAGAAAGTTTGGGAAGCGATTTTGTAAATCTTATAAGCCCCTTCCTCTCAAGTTCATCAATACAAGTATTGGCTTTGGCTAACACTTCAGATTTTCATCAATATTTGGAAACAAACAAATCTTTGATGAACAGTTTTGAGACAATTTTAGTCAGACCTTTAAATAATGCAGAAATAACACAAGTAATATATGCGTCAGCACTTGGTTCAGAACAAAAATATAAAATATTCTTTACATATCCTGCAATCGCAGAACTTGCAAACAGTGCAAGCTATTATTTCTCAGGTGGAGTTTCTTCAGACAAAGCTATAGATTTATTAAATGAAATCGCACCTTGGGCAAAAAGAAATGGTAAAGAAATAATAGGCAAAGATGAAGTTCTTGAATACATTGAACAAAAAACAAACATCCCTACTAGCGGAAAAATGTCTGCAAAAGAAAAGGACAAATTATTAAACTTGGAAAGCTCAATAAGTAAAAGAGTTGTCGGACAGAAAGATGCAGTTCAAGCTGTAAGCAACGCTCTAAAAAGAGCAAGAACTGGAACAAGAAATCCAAACAAACCTATAGGCTCTTTCCTATTTCTAGGACCTACAGGTGTCGGTAAAACTGAAACTGCAAAAGCCTTAGCTTACACATTTTTCGGTTCTGAAGATAATATGATGAGACTTGATATGTCAGAATATCAAACAGATGATGCAATGGAAAAACTTATTGGTTCTTTTGCTTCAGGAAAACCAGGGGTATTCTCTAGCATGATACGCGACAAACAATATGGAGTTGTACTTCTTGATGAATTTGAAAAAACTAGTAAGGACGTATTAAACCTTTTCTTACAGATACTTGATGAAGGTTTTTTCTCAGATATGTCAGGAGAAAGAGTTAATACTAGAAATATAATATTCATCGCTACATCAAACGCAGGTGCAGAAACAATATTCAAGATGGTAAATGAAGGCAAAAATCCTAAGGACGCTCAAGATGAAATAATCGCGGAAATAGTCAGCAAAGGTTTATTCAAACCAGAGCTTATAAACCGTTTTGATTCTACAATAATTTTCAAACCATTAGAAAATTCTGACTTACAACAGATTGCAAAAATAATGCTTAAAAAATTATCAGGTAGAATGACAGAAAAAGGTTTGTCTTTAGATATAACAGATTCTCTAGTAGATTATGTAGTCAAAAATGGTTCTAACAAAGCTTTTGGTGCAAGACCAATGAATCGCTTCATCCAAGATTCTATTGAAGGAAATATCGCAAATCTAATTCTTGAGGGCAAAGCAATTTCTGGGAAAAAAATAAGTTTCTTAATCAGTAATAATATTTTGTCATCTAAAGTTTCTTAAGATAATTCAGTCTTTTTTCTTCAGAAAACTTCTCTATTGCATACCGAAGCATTGTTCTCGGCATTTTTTTATAATATTTTTGTAAGAATTTTTCCTCCACTGTCAAATCTCTTTTTCCTATCTCACGCAACATCCAACCAATAGCTTTATGTATTAAATCATGTTTATCATTCATCAATATTTTAGCTATTTTCAAAGAGTCATTATATTTTTTGTATTTTATAAACCAAAATGTAGATAGTATAGCTATTCTTTTCTCCCAAAGATTTTTTGATACAGCAAATTTATATAAAATACTCTTATCTTTATCTATAAGATAATCCCCTGCTATTTTAGGAGCAAAAAGATCAACTAGGTCCCAGCTATTCGCCTGTTTTGCATTTTTAATATAAAAATCAAACACTATTTTCTTTCCAGCTTCATCTGACTTTCTATATTTTTCTTCTAATAGTATAAGTGCACAAAGTCTTTCTTCGTGTATTTTTGAATAAAGAAGTTCTTTTATTTGAGGTAATGTTAAATCTGTAAATTTTTTAGCAACTTTCCTAGTATAAGGTACCATTACACCAAGAAAAATATCCCCTTCGCCGTATTGTCCTTTCCCAGTCTTAAAAAATCTTTGTAAAAGAGTTGCCTTTTCAACGTCTGCAAATAATCTTAATTGTATTTTTAATTCTTCAACTGTTTGCATAATTATACTCTTTGCTTCATATATAAACTGAATATTCTAGTTGAGTTCAGTAATGGGAAAAAATCTGTAATAAAGTTGTAAGCAGATGCCCCTGTCGGCAATAAAATACCCGCAAACACTAAACCTAGACCCAAAACATTTGATATTCCCCAAATAATAAAATCCTGGTCCGCTATCTGCATAACATACTTTGAAAGCCTGATGAGATCAGGAATCTTTGAGAAATCGTCTTTCATGAGCACTACATTTGCAGATTCAATTGCTGCATCATATCCAATAGCGCCCATAGCAATTCCTATATCAGCTAAAGTTAAAGATGCGGCATCATTGATACCATCTCCCACCATTATAGTTTTGTATTTCGGACTTAGTGTCTTTTTAATAAAATCCAATTTTTGTGCTGGCAAAAGATTTGCGTGAAATTCAGTTAGTCCAACAGTGTCAGAAATTCTTTTTGCAACGCGAGCATTGTCTCCAGTAAGCATAATAATTCTTTCAACTCCAAGTTTTTTAAGTTCTTCCATATCTTCTTTTATATCGGTTTTAATTTCATCTGCAATTGTGAAAAATCCTTTCAAATCGCCATTCAATGATATTAAAGTTGTATTGAAACCTTCAATTTCTTCAAGCATTATTCTTTTTTTAACATCTTCGGTAAAATTTATTCCATTTTCCTCCAAATATGCCATTTTACCTAATAACAACTTATCTTTGCCAAATATGGCTGATATTCCTTTTCCACTGTGCTCTTCAAACGAATTTGGCGTGACGGTTCCAAGTGTTTTTTCTTTTTCAATATAATTTACTATAGCTTTTGAAATCGGATGGTCAGAAAGAACAGCTACTATTCCTGAATATCTCAATACTTTTTCTTTATCGGAATCGCTACAAATATTTGAATCACAGAAAAACTTTTCTACTTTCAACTTTCCCTTTGTAAGAGTTCCAGTCTTATCTACAAACACAACTTTTACATCACGCATTGCTTCAAGGTAGCTTGCACCTTTTACAATGATACCGTTCTTCGCACAGTAGCTTATTGCAGTCAAAAAAGCTAAAGGGACCGCCACAGCAACATCATCTGCGCACACAACAAGCAATATAGCTAAAACAAATGTTAAATTATGCGTAATTAAGAATGCTATGATAGAACCAGCAAAAACTATAATCAAATACCAAGTAGCAAATTTTTCTGCAGAAGTATGAATGTCTGGTTTATCTATCTGGGCACGCTCCACGAGCTCAATTATTTTTTCAAGAGTAGTTTCAGCCCCAATTTTTTCTGTTTCAACCAATAGATTTCCTGTAAGAACTAATGTTGAACTGAAAACTTTATCATCCTTTGTTTTAGAAACAGGAATAGATTCTCCAGTAAGAGATGACTCGTCTACTGATGCTTCACCAGAAATTACTCTTCCATCAATAGGAATTCTTTCTCCCAAATCTACAATGACTATATCTCCGACTCTGACTTTGCTTGGATCAACTTCAATTATTTTTCCATCTGTGTGCTTTATTTTTATTTTTTTAGGCTTAAGTTTTAATAGGCCTTCAATATTTTTTCTTGCTCTTGCTTCATTGTAAGTTA
The DNA here is from genome assembly GCA_041656855.1 of Minisyncoccota bacterium. Taxonomy (GTDB): domain Bacteria; phylum Patescibacteriota; class Minisyncoccia; order Phycocordibacterales; family GWA1-40-21; genus Bog-1340. Next base: position 38,474 of record JBBACS010000004.1, read on the forward strand.
AAAATATTCTTGCAGATGTAAGCATGAGGTTAATGAATACTGCTGACATCCATTCATGCGCCAACAAAGCAAACACTAAAGCCACGCTGGCTAGTAAATCTACTGATATCTGTTTGTTCAAAAGCGCTTTATATGCACTTATTACTACAGGGACCGTTGCGATTATAGCTATGCCTAAAAGAAAATATCCATGTAGTGGAAAAAGTTTAAAATAGCTTGAAGGTAAAATAATCAACAGACAAACTAACAATATATTGTCAAAATTAATTATATTATAATACTTTTTCATCCAAAGTATTATATCATTTTATTTTTAAGAAAAACAAAAGGCGGGCCGTAAACGGCCCGCCTTTTGTTTAACCTATAAAAGTTAAAGCCTTTCCTTTCTTATTTGCACGTCCAGTTCTTCCGATTCTGTGTACATAGTCTTCATATGTAGCAGGTACATCGTAGTTTATAACGTGAGTTACATCTGGAATATCAAGTCCTCTTGCAGCAACGTCAGTCGCAACAAGAATCTTAACATGTTCGTCTTTAAACTTACTTAAAGCTCTTTGTCTTGCAGATTGATTTTTATCTCCATGAATAGAATCGGCTTTAAAACCTCTTTCGTTCAAAGTTCTAGATAATCTTTCTACACCGTGTTTTGTTCTTCCGAAAATAAGTACTTTACTCAATTCTGGGTTATTCAAGAGTTCGTGTAAAACATCTATTTTTTCTTTTCCACATAACCTTACAACATCTTGATCAACACATTTTGCAGTATCTCCAGTTTTAACTGAAATAGTTACTGGATTATTCAAAAATATCTTTATAAGTCCCTCAACTTCACGAGATATTGTAGCTGAAAAGAATAATGTATGTCTTTTTGCAGACATTTGTGACATTATCAATTTCATATCAGCAATGAATCCCATATCAAGCATTCTGTCAGCTTCATCAAGAACAATTGTTGAAAACGGTTTAAGATTCAAAACTCTTCTGTTTACCAAATCCTTCAATCTCCCTGGAGTTCCTATTACAAAGTTATTCCAATATTTAAGCATTGAAATCTGCCTTCCAATTGGAGCACCTCCCACGCAACACACAGAATATATTTTCATACCTGCTGTGAAGCTTTTGAGTTCTTCATCTATTTGTTGAGCAAGCTCTCTAGTAGGAACCACTATAAGAATTTCTTCTTTAGGATTCAATAAAACTTTATTAATAAGCGGAATAAGAAATGCGGCTGTTTTACCAGTTCCTGTATTTGCTATACCAACAACATCAACTCCACGTAATACATGTGGAATTATTTTATCTTGAATAGGAGTTGGTGTACTATAACCTTTCGCAAAAATATTTGCTTTTATTCTGTCATCAATATTGAAATCTTTAAAAAGATGTTCTGGAACAAATTCTGCGACTTCTTCTGTAATAACAGCTTTATTTATAAATTTTGAAAAGTGAATATCTGAACCTGTATTTCTTCCACGTCCAAATGAATTTCCGCCTCTCCCTCCTCTATTTCCGCCAAAGCGAGAACCACCTCCAAATGAAGGTCTTCCGTTTCCACGTGAGAATCTATTGCCACCAAAAGATGGTCTTCCTTGGCTATGTCCTCCATATGCTGGTCTTTCAGAATGTTCAGATCTTTGTGTCTGACTGGCATGACTAAAATCCGCACGAGGTTTTGACTCAGCTCTTATACTATTGCTGAAACTAGATTGAGGTCTTTCACTCGCTCTACTTTCACTTCTTGGTGCTGACCTTCTAGACTTTTTATTATCAAATCTGTCGAAAGCTGGCATCTTTCTTTTTACTATACGCATCATATTATTATCTTTTAAAACGGCAAAATACCGCCTTGATTAGGTCTATGTTTAAAATAGACATTATTAAATGTAAAAATGTCGCACGGATTCTGCGACATGTGTTCTTACGCTTAATCAGTGAGATGAATCTCAGGTGAGATTTATTTACCTAACAATCATAGCAAAAAATTTCTTTTCTGTCAAGTAAATTACTTCTCCAAATTAAATACTTCATCAATTCTTATCTGTTTTACAAACTCTGGAACGTGACTGACAAGTATCATCGCGCCTTCAAAGTCGCTTAATGCTTTTGCAATCACAGGTAAATGGCGAAAGTTCATGTGGTTTGTCGGCTCATCAAGGATAAGAAGTCCTGGCTTTTGTAGTACGAGTCTTGCAAGAGCGACCAGCCCTTTTTGTCCTTCTGAAAGACTCCCGATTTTTGTATAAATCATATCCCCTGTTATAAGAAATCCTGCGGCGACAGTTCTCATTTCTTGCTCAATATGTTTGTCCATCACAGACATCAAAGAATCGAAAATAGTGTCTTCAAAGTTCAGTGTAGAAAAATCTTGTCTGTAATACCCCACTTTTATTCCCGGAGCGATTTTACTTCCAGTAGAAGTACCAGAAGCAATAGCTTCAAGCAAAGTACTCTTCCCAATACCGTTTGGACCTGTGAGCTGTAAATGTTGTCTTTTCTTTAAAGATATTTTTGTTTTCCTTGCAACTTTTTTATGATTTTTAAATACGAAAAATTCTGAAATATTTATTATCTCCCCTATCAAATCTTTTTGTGCTGGAATCTGGAAAGGACGGATAGTTTTATCTTCTCTTCTAACATCAACTTTTTCTTCTTCTAGTTCTTCAGCTTTATCTCTCATTCTTTTAGCAACAAGTCTCATCTGCCCTCCTTTCATAGCAAAAAAGTTTGCCTTATCTTTATTTTCTTGAATCTCTTTAGCAAGTTGAGCGTTTTTCATATTCTCTTTTTCTATTCTCGCGGTTATCTGATCTCTTACATCAAAATAGTCACCAACATATTGCTCAATCTTTTTTGTATAAACATCCAAATACAAAACTCCGTGAGTAAAAGCATTCAAAAAATTTGCATCGTGAGAAATTACAATACAAGTCTTTTTATATTCAACCAAAAATTTTGTAAGATGTGCAATCCCAGCCTTATCCAAATTATTTGTAGGCTCATCAAGTAAAAGTAAATCTGGATCTTGAATAAGTGCAGAAGCTAAAAGAAGTCTTGCTTGCTGTCCTCCAGAAAAAGTCATGACAGGTCTATCAAGTGGAGCTTTCAAATTTACAACTTCAAGTACCTCAGCTATCTTTGGTTCAATATTATAAACTTTTTCTTTAAAACATTTTTCAAAAAATTCTTTTACAGTTAACTCTGCATCGGCTCTCGGAATAACTTGTTTGGCTGTAGCAATTGTAAGTTTGTTTTGTAGGATTATTCTTCCTGATTCAGGTTTGAAGTGTCCAGTGATAAGATTGAAGATAGTGCTCTTTCCGGAGCCATTTTGACCCATAAGCGTCACTTTTGCACCTCTACGCAAGGAAAAATCAACCTCACTAAGTATGGGTTTATTGTGTCCGAATTCAAAAGACACTCCTTCAAATTTTAATACTATTTCTCCAGTAATTGGAGCATTATTGTTTTTATCTGACATCGCCCGTATAGATTACATTACTTTTCGCAAAAATGAAAGAAAAAATAAACAAAAACCCGAATTTTTGACTAGTCAGTCAAAAATTCGGGTTTAATCTTTCTTCTCCCTTACAGAAATATATTTACCATATTCCTTTGCTTTCTCCTCTTCTTTTGTTTTTTCCAAAAGAACAATGATCAATGAATGTCTTACCCTAATTCTAAAAATACAATTTATTATTTTGCAAAATCCATTCCAAACTTTCTTTAAAAAGTTCATTTTTCACCTCCTTTTTATAAAAATCGTCCAATACCAGCGTAGCATAAAAATATTTTTTGCCAAATAAAAAAGAGCGGGGCTTTCATCCCGCTCCCTTAAACTAATTAAGTTTCCTTTCTAAAAACATGCTGGAAGTTGCACGTGGATCTTTTGAAGCTATAGAGCAACCAAATTGCTCATTGCACTCAACACAATTCGGCTTTACTGCAACCCACCCATGTTTTATGACCATAAAACAGCATCTTGCCTGGTTTCCCAATTCTTCCTCCATCAAGAGCAAAAGGAATATATCTACTAGAGTAATTTTCTCATTTAGATAATTTCCCTCTGTTTCCAGGCGTTCACGTTTGGTGTCATCATTTTCAATTGACATCCAGTTTTGGATAGATGACATTTCCCGCTCAAGAACTTTGAGGTAGGCGAAAAATTTCTTTGTCGTGTCATTTCTTATGGTTCCCATCTGAGTATCACCGGACACTTCTTTTTCAGTTGGCTGATTTTCATCCACAGAAACAGAATCTATCTCCTGCAACAATTTTTCCCAAAAGGTAATCTTCATCACAATGGCACCTCCTGTTTTTTATTAGAGTCCTTCTGTTTAAAATACTATCACCATGAACCATTTAGTCAAATTATAATAATTTTCCCAAGTAGTGTTTCAAAGTATAAATCCAATCTTCGTCGCTAGCTTCATTTTTAAGTTTTTCATTCAAAAGCCATTCTAAATATCTTTTATCTGTTTTTGCAACTTCTTCCAAAGTCTTATCTTTATATTTTCCAAAATTAAATTTACCAAACAAGCTTGGTGTAGCAGAAATCTCAACCATTTTTTCAATAGCCTTATCTTCATCAGGAATTTCCTGTTTCATTTTATCTAAAAGTCGTAGGAATAGTGCGTGCAGAACTTTTACGTCGTCAGCAGCATCATGTGCATGTGCATCAATATCTAGGTCGAGATAATATCTCAAAAACTGTAAATTATATTCAGGGATTTTATTTTCTTTATCTAGATATCTTGCAACTCTTAAAGTACAAATAGATTTTGGAACTTTTATTCCTTCTGCTTCAAGCATTGCAATATCAAACTTTGCATTATGAGCCACAAGAATTCCGTCTCTCAAAAGTGTTTTCAATTCTTTCTGCATTTCACTACCTTCAAAACATTGCTCGTTTGCGAGCATTTTATTTGTGATATGAGTAATGCTCATAGACTTCACAGACATTGGTAGCGGTGGTTTGAAATATTGAACTTTTACTCCACAAAAATTTTCATAACAAACCTGGCAAAGCCTATCTTTGCCTATCTCATTTCCTGTCGTCTCTGTATCTAAAAAGATTAATTTTTCCATCAAGGATTATTTCTTTATGAATCCTTCAAGGGCTTTCAAAGCTTCTACAGGCACCATATAAACCACGGTGTTAGATTGATCTGAAGCCATATCGTTTATAGACTGTAATGTTCTCAAGTGAAGTGCTCCGGGTGTTTTTGAAAGCATTTCAGCAGCTTTAGAAATATTTGTTGATGCAGCAAGTTCTCCTTCTGAATTAATTATTACAGCTCTCTTCTCTCTTTCAGCTTCTGCTTGTTTACCAATAGTTCTTTCCATTTCAGCTGGCAAGCTAACATCTTTAAGTTCAACATTTTGTACTTTCAATCCCCAAGCATCTGTTTCTTTGTCTACAATTTCTCTGATTCTATCTGCAATCTTATCTCTGCTTGAAAGTAACTCATCTAAAGTAACTTCTCCCACAATATTTCTCATTGTAGTCTGTGCATATTGTGAAATAGCATATCTAAAATCTTCAACTTCTATAACAGCCATGTTTGCATTAGATACTTTATAATAAATAACTGCATTTACTTTTACAGTTACATTGTCTCTTGTAATAGCATTCTGGTCTGGAACATCTACAGCTTTAATCCTGATATCTACTTTTTGATATGTTTGTATAACTGGAAAAACAAGCCTCCATCCTGGTTCCATTATTCCTGTATATTTACCAAAAGTGAATCTGACTCCTCTTTCATATTGATTTATCTGTTTAATAGAAATGATTACCAAAACAAGTGCGATTCCCAAAATGTTCAAAAGTATTTCCATAAAATTATGTTTTTAAAAACTAATAAAAACTGCAACTAAAATTACCTTATGATTATATCATCTTTATAAAAACATGTAGTGTAGATAATAATAGTGCGACCGCACTATTATTATCTACACCCACTATTTCAAAAATAAGAACTATCTATTTAACCAAGTGACGGTCAGCTGTAAAATTGTAGCAAAAGATACCCAAGCCAAATATGGGATGTTCATGTACACCACCCATTTCTTTATTGGCCAGATTGCTTTCATAAGCCAAATGATAGTTCCAAGAACCAAAAGTATATCCAGGGCTGCTAAAAGATTATTTTGAAGTCCAAACTGAAGTGGTGTGAATGCTAAGTTAAAAATTATGTTTAGAGCAAATGGAAGAACAATCTTTCCTGATATTTTCTTTTTCAAAAACATATAAAAAACATATCCGAAAGATATTGCTATCAAAATATATAGAACTGTCCACGCTGGACCAAAAAGCCAAGCTGGTGGAGCAAAAAACGGTTTTTCTAATGTTGAGTACCAAGCGTATGCGTTGTTCATATTATTATTTAAGTATTTTAATAAATTATTAATCAATGATGTGATATTTTTTATTCAAATTCAACATTGAAACTACCTACACTCCATTTGAGATTTTCTGGTTTATATGTTTTATCAACGCCATAATCTAATACTCCCTTCCAGCAAACCTTATAACCATTATTTGGTATAATAATTTTATCAGTTTCAATCTTAGAATTATAACCAGCTAAATTTTTACTGTAACCTTCTCTTCTTGCTTCAGGATAAATACTTATATTTTTTATAACCCTATTTGAATTATTAATAATTGTGACACTAATTGGGAAATTTTGTTCACATGAATCAGAAACTTTTATTGAAATATCAATGCTATTTTTTTGTTTAGTTATCGTTTGAAAAACATAAATTTCATTTATACCCCAGATAGATAGACCTATTAATATGAATGTGATAAGAATAATTAACAAAGTTCGGCTAGTTTTTTTAATAATAGGTATAAACTTTATTAAATATTTATTTATTATTTTTTTCATATTATTTAATATTAATATTAAATTATAATTTAATCAGTTGTTTCTTCACAAACATTAAAACCACTTTTGTACTTACAATTAAGACCACATTCATAATCATATTGATTATCTTCAAGTTTTAACTCTCGTGCTTTGTTATTGGCCCAATTTCTGCAAGAATCTAAGGATTCAAAAGAGGTATTACCATCAATCCAATTGGAAAGATTATTTATATCAGGATAAAAATATCCAGACCAAATATCTTTTTTTATAATATTCATTACAAAAATTATTGTTAATATAACCACAATTATACTTAGAATATTTTTCATAATAAGTATTTTAGCATTTTTTGTTACTTGTAGCGACTTTGAATATAACAATAATTATAGAAACGAATATAAATAGTCCAGACATTACAATTGCAGTCATTTGTTGATCCCAGAGGCTAACAAAAAAGCTTCCGCTACCGCCTGGTGTGATTAATGTAAGAATTATTGATATAGCAACCCAAACATAAGTAAATTTTGACCAAGTCTTAAAAATTTCGTCTTTTAAAAAATAAGTAATTAGGGAAAAGATAAAAATTGGTACAGAAAAATATACTAATAAAAATGGAAAGGCAGAGTCGCCTAAATTTCTCCAAAATAGACAGTGCCCATCCCTAATACAATAATCATAAATAAAATCAGATGTAAAAATTAAAATTATAGAAACTGATAATAAAATGGATGAGACTGCAAAAATAATATTTTTTATTTTTTTCATAGTTATTAAATTAATATTGATATTATATCACAAAAGTAACTTATTTATCACTGTTTTAAAATATATAAAAATATTATAAACAAATGAAAAAAATTTATCTGATAAAGATACACTTCCAATACTCGCTGTTTGAGATTCGTGATTATTTAATGGTTTTATTTTGGAAATTTTATTAGTAGCAGCTTTTTTAAGTATGCCTTTCTTCTCTATATTTTTTCTCAAAGTTGAAGTGGGTTGTATTTCATTATCTTTATTTTCTACCAAACTTGTTATTGTGGTTGTTGATTTAATATAATTTGATATCGGTGATAACCATCCGCCACCATATGAATAACTGATACCAGTATTTGATTCCTCACCTTTCTTATTACTAACTAAAATAGGAGTGACAATTTCGCCAAGTTTAGGTAAAAGATTAATTTCAGTACTACCATCACCATCTATATCAACATAAAGTTGAGAAGTGCTTGCAATATTTCCATCAGGAATACTAATAGTCGCTATTGTGCTAGTAGATGATGGTATTCCAGCAAATGTTGTTGAAGCAGTTACTAAACTACCTTGTACTTCTTCAATATTTAAAGTAAATGAACCTGAGGAATATCCATTCATAGATAAATACATAGTAGAAGATGCGGGTACACTTATATATTTAACTTCACCAAAAGTGAGATAATTACTCCCAGGGATATTTTCCTCTATTTCATTTGTTGTTGTAGAAAAACCCGTATGATTACCTTGTTCATCATACATATCTAAAGATAATGGAGAATGAAGTGTAAATTGTAAGCGAGGACCTAATTCTGAATTTATTGGGGTCGAAGTAGAAATATATTTTGGCAAAGGGTTAGTACTTTGTACAATAAGATTTTGTATAAAATTATTTAATTCTGATATTTCAAGAATATCAGCATGTTTCCTATTTAATGTCATATTAAAATAACTATTTCCATATCTTTCCAAATCCACCCAATATTTTTTCACATTCGTAGATGAAACGGTCCACAAAGCACTTGGAACGACAACCGTTCCATCACCATCAAAGGTTAATATTGGATTGTATTCCAAAACAGGAGTTTTTGAATTTTCAGAGCAAGTAGAATAAACGTTTGGATTTTCACAAGTAATCGAAATCCCTTGATAATATTCAATTCCGGAAAGTGTTTCTGCTCCCCAACCCGCAATTTCTGTAAGTTGTATATTCTCTGGAAGTACCAAATTATCTAATTTAATATCATGAATATTTTTCTCAGAATCATAAAGTTTTTTATTTAATATAGGCAAAGACACTAAATCACTTTTTGTTGCCAATATTTCTCGTGTCTGATCTGATATAAAATCGTATAAGCCAGTTCCTGAATTAATTACACTTCCATATTTTTCTCTCCAATTTTTTAATAAATCTGAATCATCAAAAGTAATCACGGGGCCACTTATATAATCAAAATATTGAGACGATGGAATAAGACCATAGGCTGATGACATATTAATACCAAGTTTCCTTGCCTCAGTTGCAGAAAAAAATATTGGTGCAAATTTCACAGGCAATCCTTCATCAAAACCATGCAATAATGAACCAATTGCTTGCGGTGTCCCAACTTGTGGAACTGCAACAAAAATAATTTGATCTATTAGTTTTGAAGCTTCATCACCTAATTTATTTGTAAGTATTTTTGTAACTAAACCACCATTTGAATGAGCAATAATTGTGACTTTACCCGTGTCAGAACTTGAGGCAAGTCGATAAAGTTCACTTAAAATATATGGATCAGCAGATGTTGATTGGTTTTTATCATAATATATTTCCCCATTTTGATTTTTAAAACCGCTTTCAAGTAAATCCTCAACTGACATTCTCCAATCATACGGAACAGCAGACCAATCTTTTATCAAACCATCATTTTTTATACCGTTCATTGAAGAAATAAAAGATGTATAAATATTACCCTTCAAAGGCACATAGGCATTATCAATTACATCTTTCGTATAGACACCTGGAGTTTTTGAGTTACCGTTTTCATCAAGATAAAGTAAAGAATTATTATGTATTAATTCCGGCTCCCAAATTCTTTTTTCTTTTCCATCTTCATCAATATAATAAAGGCGACTAGCTTCAAGTCCTGGCAAAAACATTACATTCGAACAACATTTAGGTTTTTCTCCTGGTTTTGAATTCAGCCATGGCTGAATTGCAATATTCCATGTCACACCATTTGCTGTGCCACTAGCATTTATATCTGCATTAAAAGGTCCGCTTTTATCTCCCCACCAGTTATTTATCGCTTTTATTTCAGGTGCTCCAGACTGTATTGGATTATTTGAAATTCCATAAGTTATATTATCAGCAACAATACTATTTTTTATTTCTATATTAGAACCCCAGCTTGTAATGCCGACATTATTCCCTGATAATTCGCTACCTGAAATGTTTATAGAAGGAAATGAATATGTTTGTATTCCATCACCAATAAAATTTTTTATTATTGACTTAGAAATATTAGCTTCCATCATATTTCCAGATATTTGCAAACCAATCCCGTCTCCCCCCGAAATAGTTGAACTTGAAATAATTAAAGTGGTGGTTGAATATCCACTCCAATCTGCTCCGTAACATCCAATGACTGTTCCTGAAATATTTTGTAATGAGGAGTTTATAAAATTTAAATTACTTCCATGATAAAATTCTATAAATGGACTACCTACCACACCATTAATGGATGAATCAATAATATTTAAAACACTGTTGTTATAATAAGTTATTCCATCATTTGAATTTTCTATACCTGAATTATTTATCTCAGTAAAACTATCTGTAAACATATATAAAACTTGTCCAATGACATTTTTAATATCTGAATTTTCTAACTTTAATGAACTGCCATAATAAACACCTAGCAAATCTCCACCGACATTATTTATAATTGTATTTTTAATTGTTGAAGTGCTATTTTGATATAAAAATATAGCATCACCTAAAATATTTTCTATACTTAAATTTTCTATGCTTACATCACTACCAAATATCGCATTTATTCCATCCCGACAATTTGAAATAGTTAAATTATTTATCTCCCCAAAAGATGAATCGAGGGTTAAGGCAGATTCTGCGTATGAGATTACAGTATTATTTATTTCAATACTCCCGCCACCAGATATTTGAATCCCCATCCAGTCTGTATTATATGGCTCTATTAATCCTTCATCACCATCAACGTCTCCACCGATAGAATCGTCATACAAAGAAGTAAAATATACCTTTTCATCTGCTGTTCCATTCACCACTAATTTCCCTTGAACATTCATTAACTGGCTATAATCAAACTTAACAACCGAGCCTGCTTCTATAGTCAAAGTTGAGCCGGCACCCACAATAAAAGCTGAGTCTCCTTCCACAGGAGCATAAATAACATAAGGACTCCCATCCTTATTCCAGATAGTATCTTGAGAGATGATACCTCCGTAAATATCAGTTTGTGCAAAAATTTGATTAGCAAAAACACACAAAAGAAAAATAAATAAACCGCTCCAAAAATATTTTGTGGTAAATTTCATTAAATGTTTATTTATTCGCAACTTAAAAAACTAAACTGCAAATATATTATCACCAATATCATCTAGAACAAAATGTTTATAACTTTTTTAAACAATTTTACAAAACTCTATGTAGATAATAATTGTGCGACCGCATCATTATTATCTACACATCATTTTTAAATAGTGTATAATGACATTAATAAATAATTATAATTTAAAAAGTAATATGGGAATACTAGAAAAAGAAATTAAAAATCAAATAAGAACTTCAAAGATACAAAGCATTCTTTTACAAACAATAGCTACTGCTGGGCTTTTAAGTGTTGCTCTATTGGCACCAAATGCAGTGAAAATTATTGGTCCATTAATTAATAAAGGCGGACTTAGAAATAAAAAACGTTCAATAAATATTTCCAGAGATCGAATGATTAAAAAAGGACTGATTGAATATTCAAAAAATGGTTTTTTATCTCTAACACCATTGGGTGCAAAAGCCCTAGAAAGAATAAAAATAAAAAATTTTAAAATCACGAAACCTAAAAAGTGGGATCATAAATGGAGGATATTGATATTTGATATAAAAGAAACACACAGAACACTGAGAAATCAAATACGATTAACTTTAAACCAAATTGGCTTTGTAAAATTACAAAATAGTGTTTGGATCTATCCATATGATTGTGAGGACTATATTACCCTACTAAAAACTGACTTTAAAATTGGAAAGGAAATTTTATATATAATTGCAGATAAAATAGAGAATGAAAAACCTCTATTAAAATATTTCGGTCTATCTATCTAGTTTAGATTCTTAAATGTTAATTTAATCAGTGTAGATAATAATAGTGCGGTCGCATAATTATTATCTACATCCACTATTTTCTCCTATTTTATAATTTATTGACCTAATGATTAAACTATGCTAGTATAGGGAAAGGTTGTTTTACATTTTTATATCTTAAAAGGAGGAAAGTGCATGGAAGAGGCTGTGGGAGGAGCATCAGAAACACCAAAGTCAATCGTCACAGTAGGTTCTCAAAGTTTTGTAGTTGAACCAAAGGTAAAGAAAGAGACCACAGTTTCCACAAAGGGATTGGACCTGAATCCTCATTACAGAGCCGGCGGTGCAGTAATAGACTACGTACTTGAATGCGGCGGATCCGAAGAATAGATATAAATCAATCAACAAACCCCAGCTGGATAAAGCTGGGGTTTTCTTTTTGACTTAACGAAGTCACGTCGCACAACCGTCCTTATGGTGCGACGCTACAAAAACGATAAAATACTCATATTTTTAGGCGTCATTCATGCTTGACAATATCAATATATATGGTATAATTGAAAGAGAATAAGAGATATAAAATATATCCCTAAGAGGAGGCAACACATGAACATGATGGATGAAATGGCAATCGGAGCTTACAAAGGACCGGCAGTTCAGGAAAAAGGAACGGATATCGTAAGTTTTTTAAAAGCTGTTGTATCAGACCTTTTCAAAAAAGAAGAGGCACCTGTAAAAACAGCCAGAAAAATCGTAATTCACGGTGCCGTAGTCAAGGGAAATATAGCGGCGTATGAGAAAATTTCCGAAGAGGAAAAGGCCATTCCCGAGGGAAGCTTCACAAGGTTGGAAAATAACAGCCCGGAAGCTACAACCTGGAAGATGTATACGGAGATGAAAGCCGAAAAAATGGTAGCCTAGATCTTCAAGAAAAGAATAAACCCGCAAAACAGGAAATTGTTTTGCGGGTTTTACATTTGTTAAAATCCCCCACTTCTTATTATGCAAAAACAAAAAACACCTGCTCAATAGGTGTTTTTTGTTTCTAATAATTTTACTTAGTTCAGATTATTTAGATTTCTTTGTAAGCCATCCAAACAAACTGAAGCTGTTTATATTATCTTTAACATATTTCTCAAGAGTAGCTACTTGATCTTTAAGAGTCTGAACATTTGTAATCAAAGCTGTCTTATCTGTTGAAGAAGCCATCTTTGAAATCTTGTTATCTAATTGATTGATTCTTGCTTGCATTACGCTTACTTGGCTTATTACTGCTCCAAGATTTTTTAAATCAGCTCCGAACAAAAACTTATGAAAGAATCCTCTGCCGTCTTCTTTATTTATTGCTTGTGCTACAACATCAGTTGAACTTGCTTGACCGGCAACTATTGCTTTGATTTGAGTACCAATAGCTCCTAGTTTATTTGCGATATCCAATAATTTTTGTGTTGTTGATGCAACATCTATCTTAAACTTATCTCCGTATCTATTATGTTTCTTTTCATCTTTTTTGTTCTTATCTTCATGCTTTATTGTTGATGTGGCAGTTGAAGAAGCTTTTTTCAAATCTTTCCAATCTGCTGATCTATTTAAAGATGATGATGAAAATACTGGTGGCATATATCCTCTGTCACCTTCTCTCAATACTTTAACAACCTTTGTTGAAGTTGCTGGCCCTGATGAACTTGCATCCTCGTTCTCATTGGCCAACACTGCTGTGACTGGTGCTAATGTAAATGACGCTAACAAAACTGAACCTAATATTGATTTAATTTGATTTTTCATATTTTTATCCCGTCAAAATATTTTTTATTTGGTGGGAATTGATTAAAATTAATAAATTATTAAACACGACTTTGATACTTATAGAGACGTATTATACACCCCATCCCTTACGTAGACAAAATCAAAATTTAGTTTTACTATATTTAATAAGAGATAATCGTGTAAGAATCAGCCTTTTTATACGTCTCTATAAATGGACAATATACAGTGAAAGACAAATTTATATTACTTTACAACAAGCTTTCTGACTCAGTATTTAGATACTGTATGTTCAGAATATCAGACAGAGATACAGCCCTTGATATAACTCAAGAAACTTTTACAAAATATTGGGATGTGCTTGCAGAAGGCCAAAATGTAAAAAATGATAAAGCTCTAATATTCACGATAGCAAGAAATCTGATAATAGATTATTACAGAAAAAAGAAATCAGTCTCACTTGAAGCACTTACAGAAACAGATGACGAAGAGAGCGTAGAAGAGTTTGTACTCATAGAAGGAAATAAAAAATATGACATTGAAACAGAAACGGAAGGAAGATTTTTAATAAGCAAAATAATTGAATTACCAAAATCATATCAACAAATAATATACTTAAGATATGTAGAAGGAATGAATCCAGATGAAATAGCAAAAATACTCGGAATATCAATAAACGCCACTTCAGTAAAAATACATAGGGGGATAGCAGAGCTAAAAAAAATAACAGGATACTAAATATAGTTATAAAATAAATACAACCATGAAAGAGATAAATATACAAAAAGGAATAGAACAATTAAAAAAGGTCTCTCTTACAAACGAAGAGAAATCTAAAATGCTACATAATCTTTCTTTGTATGCAGATGTGCACCAGCCAATACCATCTACTCATTCCCTATTTTCTTTCTTTAATATTTCTTTAAATAGAAAGCTCGCTTACGTTCTTACCTCCATAATGATTACAATAACTCTTGGAGGATCTGCAGTCTATGCGTCTGAACAGTCACTTCCTGGAGATTTGTTATACCCTATCAAAACAAAAATAGCCGAACCTATAAAAATGGCAATGGCTACCACTCCAAAAGAAAAAGCTAAAGTAGAAATAGAGCTTGCCGACAAAAGATTAAGTGAAGCTGAAACTTTAGACAAAAGAGGAAAACTAACACCTAACCTAAACAAAGAAATCAGCAAAAAATTTGATTCACATGTTTCTGGTTTTTATAAAATTAAAAAGCAGATAGAGAAAAAAGACTCTACATCATCAATAGAGGAAAACAATAAAATACAAAAGGATTTTGAAAATAAAATGGATTCACACGCTGAGATACTAAACAGATTTAACAGAGATTCTAACGGGCTTGAAAAAACAATCAAAAAAGAGGTTAAAAAAGATAGAGAGAACATAATCCCCATCAAACAATTGGATAGTAGAAACGCTAGCTCTGTGGATTTGTATAAAAGAACTCAATTTCAAAGCGAAGATTAAAGTGATATAATAATTGTGTAATTATTATTAAATAAATAACACAATTATGAAATACCTTTTTGAATGGACACCTGCTATCTCCGTTGATGATAAAAAAATTGATGGACAACACCAAAGACTTCTTGGACAAGTTAATACTCTTCTCTCATATATAATTTCAGAAAAAAATGACGTTATGATATCTGACGCAATTGTTTTTCTTGATAAATATATTAATGAACATTTTGCTTACGAAGAAATGTATATGGACGAACACAAATTTCCAGATATAGAAGACCATATCAAATTTCATAAGGATTTTATCAAACACTATAAAGATTTCAAAGAAAAATTTGAAGCTGGAGTATCAAGAGAATCTTTAGCGCTTGAAATAGAACAATATATAGGAAACTGGTGGCTCACACACATAGCTGTTGAAGATCACAAATACGCGGAGTTCATAAAGTATAATGAACACAAAGCATAAATAAAAATCACCTGTCTTTAAGTAGACAGGTGATTTTTATTTATCTTATAAGTTTTTTCTCTTTCTGTTTGCGATTCTTGCATTCTTAATAGCAAGCCTCTTCTTTGTCTTTGCAGAACGAGAAGTCTTATTTTTGGTATTTACTGCCATTCTTTTTGCCATAATATAGACACTATATACTAAGATAGTGATAATATCAATACCGAATTTAAAGATTATTTAATCATTTGACAATTATGTTATAATATGATACAATTGAGAGAGACTAAAAGGAGGATATGATGAAAACACAAAAGAAAAAGAAAGTAACAAAATCAAGGAAAAAACAGGGGAAGAGAATAGTTACAATCACAACCACTACTGTCACAAAGGTAGTAAGAACAGAAATATTAAAACCTACCATGAGACACGAATTCTCGTAATCCCCACGTATTGACTCCCCCGGCCGTATTATAGGCCGGGGTTTTATTTTACTTTTTTAAAAAAAGTGGTATTGTAATGCACGGAAGAAAAAAATCACAAGGAGGGAAATTATGGGCAAAAAGAAAGGGAAAGGTAATGTTATACATGTTAAAGTAACAAAGTTCCCCAAAAAGGATGAGGGGGGACTGAAACAGGGACCGAAACAGGGACAGAAAAAGGGAAAATGCAGGTTATGCGGTTCCTCTGTCATTGCAAAAGTTGCTAATGACGGACACACATATGTCTGTCCTGAATGCGGAAACTATGGAATATTGGAACACCAGGAAAAAATAGCTGCTGGATAAAAACAAACCCGTTAGAAAAATATATATTTTCTAACGGGTTTTAGTTTGTTTTGAAAGCAATATTTTTTATGTTATAATATGCGTATATGATTTTTATTTTATTTGGAATGCCTTTAGTTTTTTGGCTCGGCATAATAACTCTTATTAGTTTTATCACCCAAATTACTTTGGGATATCTACTGTCTCATGGCAGATCAGATTTATTTAAGTATCATAAGCTAAATGCTATAATTCTTTCGTGTTTGGTTATTGTGCATTTGACGTTAGGTTTCTTGTTATACTATAAGTTTTAATTAATAATATTATGAAAAAAGTAATTGTTATATTGGTCATTTTAGGAATAATTTTTGGAATTTATTATTTTACAAAATCATATAAGACGGGAAATCAGTCATCTATTACACAAACATCCACGACAACAAACACTCAAGTACAAACTCCTGCCACAACACCTACAAATACAGGTGCAAATACAACTGTCCCAACTAAAAAAATTTACAATGTTTCAATAATTAATTTTTCTTTCAATCCAGCGACTCTTAATATAAATAAAGGAGATACTGTAGTTTGGACAAATAACGACTCGGCTCCCCACACAATCAAGAGCGATAATTTAAGTAACTTAAGTGGGCCAACTATGAGTAAAGGTCAGATATATTCTTTCACATTCAATGATACTGGAACATTCAATTATCATTGTGCTATCCATCCAATGATGAAAGCAAACATAATAGTAAAATAAATAAACGTGCAGAAAGAGAATTACGAAATATGGTTTGAAGGTGTGAACGTTATAGAATATCCACGAACTGTTTTACCAAGTGAAACAGAAGTTTTGATAATTGGCGGAGGTATTACAGGTATCACAAGCGCATATTTGCTATCAAAAAATGGTAAAAAAGTTATTCTTCTTGAAAAAGGAAAAATCGGCGAATCTGTTACAAAACGTACTACTGGATTTCTAACTCAGGTGATAGATATAGATTCTACTAAACTCATAAAATTATTTGGGATGGAAAATTCTCGACTGATATTAGAATCTCATCAAGAAGCTATTAGCGATGTTGAAAAAATAATAAAATCAGAAAATATTGACTGCGAATTTACTCGTTGTTCAAACTTTGTTTATGCAAATAATAAAAATGAAGAAAATGCACTCAAAAAAATGGCTAAGAATTACAAAAAACTCGGAGTAAACGCGGAGTATAAAGAAAACGGTGCATTAAAATTTAATAATTTTGGTTATATAGAATTTTATAATCAAGCAAAATTTAATGCGATAAAATACATCACTTCCCTTGCACAAATAGCAACAAAAAATGGGGCAATAATCAATGAGAATATTACGGTACTGGGTGCAGATGACAAAAAAGATTTTGTTGAAGTAAAAACTGATAATTCTGATATTATAAAAGCGAAAAAAGTCCTCTCGGCTACATATTCTCCATTTGGAAATCAGAAGGACTTAGAACATAAATATAATATGTATCGTTCTTATGTTGTTGAATATAGAATTCCATCAGATATTTTAGTTTCAGGCACATATCAAGATACTTTACTTCCCTATCATTATTTCAGAGTAGATAAACGTAATGATTTCGATAGATTGGTCATTGGAGGTGCAGACAATATGGAAATACTAAATCTAGATCATGAAGTTGGTGCAAGAATTATTCAAAGCTACACAAAAAATTTCTTTAAAAATGATAATTTTGAAGAAGTCAGTCATTGGTCTGGACTTATTTCTGAACCGGCAATAGGACTTGCATACATCGGAGAATCAAATAGTGAAAATATCTTTTACGCTTTCGGTTTTTCAGGAAATGGAATGACTTACAGCTACATTGCAAGTAAAATTTTTGCTGATCAAATGATTGGACAAAATAACCCATATTCAAAAATATACAGTACTGATAACAAACTTCCGTGGTGGAAAAACATCTTTTTATAATCCCTTTACAAAAGGTAAATAATAAGATATAATTAGAGTTAGATATAAATACAAGGAGGCGCTAATATGGAAAATATCCAAGGGTGTGAAGAATTAGAAAAAAAGAAAGTAGAGGGATGGACATATTTAGAAAGCCACATGGGTTATCAAATCTGGGGTAATGGTGACAAAAGATTTCTTTTTTCTGAAGTAACAAGGACAATCACTCACTATTACGACACCAATAAACAAAAAAATGAGCCACTCTGAAAAGAGTGGCTCTATTTTTGATTTTATTAATGCAAAAAAAATAATTTAATGATAAAATCGTATTTATGAGAAATAATATTGTATACGAAGGAGCTGACCAACTTACCTATGAAATAAGAGAAATTGTAGTCATAGCACAAAAAATAGAAAAAACTGGAGTTAACATCTCATGGGAAAATATAGGTGATCCAATAGCAAAGGGAGAAATAGTTCCAGAGTGGATAAAAGAAATAGTTTCTGATACTGTCAAAAATGACAATAACAGTTATGGGTATTCCCCAACTCGTGGACTTCTTGAAACTCGTGAATATATTGCGAAAGAAAGAAATCTTGAGGGTGGAATACAAATCACAGCTGAGGATATTTTATTTTTCAACGGACTTGGAGATGCAATTTCAAAAGTTTATACATATCTTAATTCTAAAGCTAGAGTCATTGGGCCAAATCCTGCATATTCAACTCACTCTTCAGCTGAAGCAGGACATGCTGATTCACCTCATATTACCTATAAGCTTGATCCTAACAATCATTGGTACCCAGACTTGAAAGATTTAAGAGAAAAGATAAAAAATTACAAGAATATTGACGGCATTTTGATAGTAAATCCTGACAATCCCACCGGAATGGTATATCCTGAAAATGTAATAAGAGAAATAGTTGCCATCGCAAAGGAATTTAAACTTTTTATTATTTCAGACGAGATTTATTCAAATCTTTGTTATGGGGCAGAACATAAAAAACTTGCATCTGTTATTGATGATGTTCCGGGACTTGCTATGCGAGGAATATCCAAAGAATTCCCTTGGCCAGGAGCACGTTGCGGCTGGATAGAGTTTTATAATTGTGATAAAGATGCAGATTTTGCTAGATATGCAAAAACTCTTTTAGATGCAAAGATGCTTGAAGTCTGCTCTACTACCCTTCCACAAAAAGTTTTGCCACGTGTTATGAGCGATTCGCGATATTATCCATATCTTAGAGAAAGAAATAATATATACAAAAAAAAAGCTGAAATTGCTTATGATATTTTTTCTAAAATCCCTGAGCTAATAGTACACAAGCCCAACGGTGCTTTTTACATGACTGTTTTATTTAAAGACGGTGTATTAAATAATAAGCAAAAATTATTACCAGCAAATCCTGAAGCTTGGAAAATTATAGAAGAAATTTCTGACACAACAAACAAACTTGATAAGCGTTTTGTATATCAACTTCTTGCTTCAAAAGGAATTTGTGTAGTTCCCCTTTCTTCTGGTTTTAATTCTGATTTAAACGGATTTAGAATTACATTGCTTGAGCGTGATGAAGAAAAATTTAAAAAAATTGTTGAAACAATAGCTGATTCAGTAAAAGAATACTTAATTAGTAAATAAAAATGAAAAAAGAAGTTGAAATATTAGTTGAAGTTTTTGATAATAAAAAAAGTGCCCTGAAAAAGCTAAGCGACTTTAAATTTTTTGACAATAAAAAAACAGTTGATATATATTTATTTGATCCAAAAAGAGATGAGCTCAAACCAGACAAAAAAGGACAGCTTAAAAATTGTTTGAGAATAAGAAACAAAGAAAATGAGGCGTCTCTTGCTTACAAAATAGATCATTTTGATGAAAAAGGAATTTGGCTATATTCAGATGAATACGAAATAGAGTCATCTAGCTTTGAAAATACTTTAGAAATATTCAAAAAATTGGGGTTTAAAGAATTAATAAAAATAGAAAACACAAAATCAACATTTATTACTGATGAATACGAAATTGTACTTGAAGATGTAAAAAATCTTGGATTATTCATGGAAGTAGAAAGACATAATGTTGGACCAAAAGAAAATATTGTTGAAGTTAAAAAAGAGATTTGGAATTGGATACAAAAGCTTGGGATAAAAGTCGGGCTAGAACTAACAATGGGCAAACCTGAACTAATGCTGAGGAAAATAAATAATAATTGACAAAACCATATTTTGTAGTAAAATATGGCCCAGAAGGAATAAAAACTAAAAAGGAGGTGTCTCCCTTGGAAACACTTGTTATCCTCAAACCAGGATGGGAAAAGAACGATTTTTTGCTTTATGGAATAGCAAACAGACTTATAAGCAAAAATAAGCTGGAAATACTTCTCAAAAGAGAATTCCTGCCAGACAGAAAGTTCTGGGAAAGTTTTTACTTAAAAGATGCGGGTACGGGCTATTTTGAAGAAATGATTCAATATCTGTTATCCTCCAAATCAAATTTTTTTATTCTTAAGGGAGGCGATAATATTATTGAATTGGCTCGTGGCCGAGTAACGTATGAGCGCGCCAAGAGAAGAAGAAAATCTTCAGACATAGAAAATTTTGTCCACACTTCTGACTCAAAAGAAAGTGCTGAAAGAGAGATTAAACTCGTAAGAGAGTTTCTCTCAAAAGAATAGGTTGCAAGACACACGTCTTGCAACCTATTTTATTTTGGTAACCCCGCAAAGAATTTTAGCAGAATCATCGTTGTATTTTAATATGAATATATCTAATAAAAATCAAACCTTATGTTAAATTTAAAACCAAGTGAAAATTCACGCAGGGCAAGAAAATTAATATTATGCTAAACTAGAACAATGAAAGATGTCTTAAGAAACAAGAAATTCTGGCTTTATTCAAGTATTGTGTATTTATTTATAGCAATATTTTGTATTTTTCTTGTTGGAAACGCTGACTCATTTAAACTTGATGAAAATGGTGATTTAATTAAGAAAATTATTGTAAAAAAAGTTCCACCACTTGATAAAGAAGATTATGATAGGAGAATGTATATGTTAGCTGGATATTCCACAACTTCATATGCGGAACTATTAGCAGCAACAACCACAAGTACCTCAACAAAGTTATGGCCAGTAAAAACTGTTTATCCAAATGCTGGAGCCATATTACCTTTTAAAAGAATAGTCGCTTATTATGGAAATCTTTTATCTACAGCAATGGGAGCTCTTGGACAATATCCAGAGGAAGAAATGCTTGCACGATTAGATGCAGAAGTACAAAAATGGACGGCTGCTGATCCAGAAACACCTGCCATCCCCGCCCTTCAATACATAGTCGTCACTGCACAAAAAAGAGCTGGTGGAGACGGAAAATACAGAGCTAGAATGCCTGACACAGAAATAGATAAAGTTATTAAAATGGCCGAAAAAATAAACGGGCTAGTATTCCTTGATATCCAAATTGGACAAAGTACAATACAAGAAGAACTTCCCCTTTTGGAAAAATATTTAAAGATGGCAAATGTGCATGTAGCTATAGATCCAGAATTTTCTATGAAAAATGGAAGATTGCCTGGTATACATGTTGGAACTTATGATGCAGAAGAAATAAATTATGTTACTGATTATTTAGCTAATATAGTTAAAGAAAATAAATTAACTCCAAAAATTTTTATTGTTCACAGATATCTACAAGATATGGTTACTAATTATAAACTTATAAAAATAGTTCCGGAAGTACAAATAGTTATGGACATGGATGGTTGGGGTCCAAAAGAAAATAAATTAATAACTTATAATAAATTTATTTATAAAGAACCAGTTCAATTTACTGGGTTCAAACTTTTCTACAAAAATGATCTCTGGAAACCAAGCACTGCGATGATGACCCAGGAAGAAATATTAGAATTGACTCCAAAACCAATTTACATTCAGTATCAATAGAGTGGATAATTTTCCATAAAAGAGTATACTCTTATTGAACTAGAGTTCTTTATAATTCTCTGTGTGATTAGATATTATATATAAAAAAGATTTAAAGGGAGCAAAAAATGTGGAATTTTGTTGATGTATTACTAAAAGCATTCAGAGAAAGAAAAAAAAGAAAATAACTTGCACAATATAAAGCCGCTAGCAATAGCGGCTTTTATTTTTTTAATAAATTACAATAGTGAAT
>JBBACS010000005.1:0-36340 GCA_041656855.1 Minisyncoccota bacterium
AATGGCAAAGGAGCATATTTTTTCAATGGTTCCAATAGTATAACTGCAACTGTAAAAAATTTAAATACAAATAAAATTACTATAACCACATGGATAAAAAATAGCACTTCTGCAAATGGTTTGTATGGGATCGTTGCCAATAGAGCCGGTGGCATCAATGGTTTAGTAACCGGACAAAATAATGAACTTAGGCTTGCATGGGCAAATGGATTTTATAATGTGTCAACAGGTCTATCTATGCCAGTTGATAAATGGAATTTTATAGCAATGTCAGTTACTCCTACAAAAGTTACTTTATACATGAATAATAAAACTTATGCCATTGTAGGAAATTTTCCACCAATTAATTTCAGTGCAGTTCCTTTTAATTTTGGAAAAGATTCTGGGCAAGGAGGAATACCTGGTGGTTCTTATCTAGATAACGTTCGTATATATACAGCACCAATTACGGCCATGGACATACAAAATATCTATGCCGAAGGATTATCGTCACACCAAGATTTGGCCTTAACTAAATAAAACACAAAAAAGACCTCCAGAAAGGTCTTTTTTGATGTTTAAAGATGATGTTTGGTACGTCTAAAATGCTTGTAGGGGCAAATTGAGTTCGAGTTGTATCCAATTATTGATCAATTTATCAAAAAATAAGAATCTGACATATTTTTAACAAATTATAAAAATATGCTATTTATTGAGGGAAGTATTAGTAAATAATTATTTATATAAATTAATCTTATAAAAATATTTTAATAATGTAGTTAACGTCAAAAGAAGGGATTTATCTTAATAGTTTAAGAATGAGTATTCAGAAGGGGTTCTTCCTAGGTACCGTGTCGCAAAGATATATTGTGCGACACATATATAATCTATAAAACCACTATTCCCTATGTACGTTTGCCCGTCTATAAATAAAAACAAAAACTTCCAGGATTAAATCCTGGAAGTTTTTGTTTTTATTTATAATTATTTAGCGGTTATCTATTTTCTTATCTGTTAATAGCTACCAGTTCCCCTGATTTGGTCTTAGTTGCTTGTTTCCAACATTTAGATGATGAAATCCAAGGCTTACTACCTTCACGTTCATAAAGGTCTTTGGCATATGCCATGTTACCTTCAAGTGTTTTAAGATCAAGTCCGAGTCCGAGAGCCCTATCTGCATGATAATATTCATTTATCTGCATTAGACCTAGGTCGCTCTTGTTTACTGTGCCCCTTAATATTTTTCCGTCCTCATCCAAGTGTCTAAAGCTAGATTCACATCTCGCTATATCTACAAGTATAGGATCGGTTTTAAAATATTCTTTTGCTCTTGCTTCTAATTCTTTGCTTGTCATGCGTTCCTCTATTCTTGAAGATGCGCCTGGTGCAGTTGTTGTTGCTGTTATATTTGAATCTATTGTAGCTCCTCCATAGATTGAAGAAAATACAAATAGAGACGTTGTTATTATTTCTATCATATTAAAATCAGAGATGTCTCTGATTCCTATATATACTATCATGTCTTGGTCAAAAAGTCAATGGTTAGACCACTATTTATAGCACTCGTCAAACAACAAAAAATGGCTCTAATTAGCCATTTTTTCCTTGATTTTGACCCTATTTTATGGTGTGGTTTATTATTGGAAAATAAGGAGTTCCGCGACTATATTTTCCTGTATCCAGCGAAGCTGGGCTGACTTCCATTCAGGGTGTGTTCCTGTAGACCTACTTTAACCAGGGTATAGGATACTTACCAAACTCTGGTAGAAGCTTCTTGTCGTAAAGCAGTCTTGAGATAGCTTCTCCTGCCACTTTTGCTCCATTTAGAGCATTATGAGGGTGAGGTTCAACTGGTATTCCGACGTATTTCATAATCTTATCAGAATTCAAATCGGTCCTGTTATTTAAAACTGGTGGAGTCACTCCCCTTTTAGTCATGTGCATAAAACATAGTGAATGTTGATCAATTGTTCTGTAAGCAAAAGGCCAATCAAGATGTCCGCGAAGTGCTGAACTATGTATGAAGTCGCGATCAAAAGAAGGATTCTGTCCTGCAAAAGTATGTTCCCCACATGTTTTGGCCCACTCAATGAATTTTTCAACGAGTTCTATATCAGTTTGCTTTGATTCATCAGTCGCTTGTTCTTTTGTAAAACCATTTACAGCAAGTGCATCATCATTTATGTGAGCTCCATTCCAAACTTTGCATTCTCCATAAAATTTATTTTCTGAATTATCAATATCAAAAGCTCCGATTGATAAAAGAGAATCTTTGTTTGTATCAACTCCACTTGCTTCTACATCTAGTATAATCATTTACCCGAGAAAATTTTTGCCAATAAAAATTATTTGTTTCGACATTACATTAATAATGAAATTATATCACAAAATCTACTTTACAATATTTATTATAAAAAACAAATTTTTAAAGAAACATTGGCAAAAACTTTAACGGGTGAATATTTTATCACAAATAAATTAAATCATTTTAGTCCTGTGCAGTTGGATGCAGATGTAAGTCCTTTAGCTCTTGCTTCTTCAACTGAATTGAACCAAACTTTGTTTTCTTCTTTTATTCTTGATACTCCAGTGCACCATGGATAATAATATTTTGTTCCTGATTTTGAAGCAACTAACATTCCGCTAGTATTATTTGAAGGATTTTGAGTATCATTTTTAATGTTTGGACTATCAGCAGACAATACTGATGCATACATATATTCTTTGGTTTTTAAGACCGAAATAGGTGTTTTATTTTTCTCAAAACTTGATATTTTACCCAGCCCGAATGAGGCTGTACCTACTAGCATTATCATGAGGATTATATAGAGGTCGTCTTTGATTTTCAGGCCTTTTTCCTGACTGTATATTTGGTCTTTGAAATTAGCCAAATAAGACTTGATTTTTTGGAATAAATCTTTTATACTCATACCTACGTTATTGTATCAGAAATCCCTACGAAAAGGGATATTTAATTTAAATAAAACAATCAAATGGCACATAAAAAGGCAGCAGGTTCGTCCAAAAATGGAAGAGATTCAGGGCCACAATACCTTGGAGTTAAAATCAATGATGGAGAAACAGCTAAAGTTGGGCAAATCATATTAAGACAAAGAGGAAGAGATACTCTTGCTGGAGCTAATATTGGTGTTGGTAAAGACCACACACTCTTTGCTTTGAAAGATGGAGTAGTGTCATATTCTACAAAAAGAAAAAATAATTTTGATTCAACTACAACAAGAAGAAATATTATAAGTATAAAATAAATTAAAAAATCACCTATTGGGTGATTTTTTAATTTATTTTGTGATAGGCTTTACTATTATTTTTAATTTATAATTTGCACCCTCTACGACTAAGTCCACCGTGTGCTCCCCGATTTCTTTGATTGGTTTTTCCATCTCAAAATGTTCTGCACAAAGTATTACTCCGGTATCTTTTTTAAATTCTTCTATTATTTGTTCAGCGTGTATCCCAGCAAATAAATGTCCCTTGTCATTAACTTTTCCATCTATGTGAAGTTTGCCTTCTGGAAGCTTGGATATCGCAAATTCAAAAGCTTTTTTAAAATCTTCTTTCATAAGAGCGCTTTGTTTTTTCTTTTCCTCAACAACTTTTAAATAACTAGATGTAGCTGGCACTGCAATCCCGTTTGGTATAAGAGAATTTAAAGCATATCCATCAGCGACATCTTTAATCTCATATTTTCTACCAATTTTTTTTACATCTTTAAGAAGTATAATTTTCATACTATAATTTTAATTTTGAATTTTTTATTTTTGATTTAATATTTCAATAGCTTTATCCATCTGAGGATCTTTATTCGCTGCTAGGTCTTTTTCTGTCATTTTAACCTCATAATCGGGTGTAAGTCCACCATCTGAGATAGAGATTCCGTTTGGTGTAAGCCAGCGGGCTATGGTTACCTTCAGTGAAGTGTCTGGTGTTATTTTAATTAATTCTTGAACAGATCCTTTTCCAAAAGTTTTTGTTCCAACTATTTTAGCTATTCCATGTTCTTGCAAAGCTCCAGCCAATATTTCAGATGCGGATGCAGAACCATTATCAGCTAGAATTATCATCTTTAGATTATTTGTAAAAATATCATAACCAGAACTTCTGTATACCTGTTCTTCTATATTTGTTCCGAAGCTTTCTCTGACAACGGTTTTTCCTAGAGGTAGGAACCAACTTGCCATATTTACTGCAGACTCTAAATATCCTCCAGGATTTCCCCTAAGGTCTAAAATTAATTTATTTTTTCCAGATTCAACAAAATCTCGCAAAGCAAGCCTGAATTTGTCAGATGATGGAGCATAAAAATTATATAGTTTTATAACAAACACATCACCTTTTATTTCTGTATCTGCTGTCGGCACGTCAATAATCCCTCTGATTATTTTTATTTCTATTGGTTTAGCCGTACCAATTCTAGCAAATGTAATAGTTATAGAAGTTCCAGCTTTTCCTCTTATAAGCTTTACTGCGTCATCTACAGACATACCAACTGTTGACTTGCCATTTATTTCTACAACAACATCACCTTTCAAAACACCTGCTTTGTAGGCCGGAGTATCTTTAAGTGGAGCTACCACTACAATGTTTTTATCCTTAATGCCCAGTTCCATTCCTACACCCTCAAAATTTCCACTGATATCACTTTCAAAAGATTTACTTTCTACAGGTGGCATAAATACTGTATAAGGATCGCCATATGAATCAGTCAAACCTTGTATTGCTCCCCAAAGTTTATCTTTATCGTCTATTTTTTTAGCATCTTTATGTGTGTAGACAAATTTTTGATCTAATATTTTCCATACAGTCCAAAAGGCGTCCATGTCTACTGTCGAGGTAGAAACAGAGGAAGATTTTACAATTATTGGTTCTCTATAACTTAAATTTTGTCCAGATTTACCAAAATAAATTCCAGCTCCGAAAGCTACAACCAGAAGTGTTGTCGTTATGAGAAATACCTTGTATTTTTTTAAATTGACATTCATTGCAGAGTATTATCTCAAAAATATATGTCCATGTCCAATCTATCGTCTATTGTTATAGTTAAAAATAAGCTATATAATATAACGATAAGTTTAATAAAAATATCATGATAAAAAAATACAAAAATAATTCTATTACGTGGGTTGATGTATCGGATCCAACAGTTGAAGAACTTCGTAAGCTAATGAACGAATACGATATAAATCCTGATATAGCACGGGAACTTCAACTTCCAACTTACAAAGAAAAGATTGTCATGTATAAAGATTATCTTTATATGGTTTTGCACTTCCCTGCTCTTAGACATACTCATACAGATTCAGCAGATCAAGAAATAGATTTTATTGTAGGTAAAGATTTTATAATAACTACAAGATATGAATCTATAGATGCGCTTGAAAGATTCGCCAAGACTTTTGAATTAAATAACATTTTAAAAAAGGGTCTTATGGAGGATAATGCCGGCTATGTTCTTTATTATATAGTGAAGGAACTTTATAGAGCCATGTCTGATGAAGTAGATAGTATTAATGATACTTTGAAGCAAGTGGAAAAAAATATCTTTAAGGGTAAAGAAAAAGAGATGGTTTCTGAAATTTCTACAGTCAGCAGAGATTTGATAAGTTTTAATCATATTATCCTTACTCATAGAGACGTACTAGTATCACTCAAAGAGTCTGGCAATAAATTATTTGGCAAAGATTTTTCTGAATATTTCTTTAAAATAATAAATGAATATCATAGAATAGAAAAAGTTTTGATAAATAATATAGATTTTTTAAGGGAGCTTAGGAATACAAATGATTCCCTTCTTTCTTCAAAACAGAACGAGACAATGAAAATTCTTACAGTTTTTGCTTTTATAGCTATACCATTTTCTATAATTACTGGTTTTTTCCAAATGAGTTTGAATTATATTCCTTTCGCTGACCGACATTATACCTGGTTTTTCATTATAGGTATTGAAGTTGTAGTAGCTCTTTCATTATTTATTTTCGCTAAATGGAGAAAGTGGATTTAATCAGTATTTAGTATATAGAATTCAGTATATAGTATAAAAATCAACGTAATCAGAAAATCAATGTTTAATTTTTTCAAACTGATAAAAACCAAGGAAGATAACGCTATCCATCTTTATAATACTCTTTCTAGAAAGAAAGAGGTTTTTGTACCAATAAAAGCTGGTAAAGTATCTTTTTATCAATGTGGACCAACAGTATATTGGACTCAACATATTGGTAATATGCGCGCTATGGTCATGGCGGATTTTATTGACAGAACATTTAAATATCTTGGATATGATGTAAAGTTTGTCAGAAATTATACTGATGTCGGGCATCTTACCTCTGACTCCGATACAGGAGAAGACAAAATGATAAGGGCTTCAAATCGAGAAAATTTATCTCCAGATAAGATTGCAGAAAAATATATAAAAGTTTTTGAAGAAGATGTAAAAGAACTCAATACTCTTCCGCCAAGTTTTAAACCTAAAGCTACAGAATACATAAATGAGATTATTGATATGGTTCAGATTATGCTTAATAAGGATTTTGCTTATTCTACAGATTTGGCTATTTATTTTGATGTAACACGCGCAAAAGATTATACAAAGCTTTCAGGACAACATTTAGAGGAAAATATAACTGGTGCTGGTTCTGCAAACGTTGAGGATCCAAACAAAAAAAATCCTGCTGATTTTGCCATCTGGTTTTTTAGAGCTGGCACTCATAAAAATGCAATCCAATATTGGAAGTCCCCTTTCAAATCTCCCTTAGTTAAAGATGGCGAAGGTTTTCCAGGCTGGCACATAGAATGTTCTGCAATGATAAGAAAACTTTTGGGTAAAACCATTGATATCCACATGGGAGGAATTGAACATGTTCCAGTTCATCATACAAATGAAATCGCACAGAGTGAGGCTGTAAATGGTGTTCCGCTTGCAGATTATTGGATTCATAATGAATGGCTTGTTACAAACAGTGAAAAGATGTCAAAATCTGAAGGTACAAGTTTGAGTTTAGCAGATATAAAAGTAAAAGGTTTTAGTCCCCTTGCCCTTAGATTTTTCTTCATGCAAGCACATTATCGTTCAAGACAAAATTTTACTTGGGAGGCGCTTGAGGCTGCACAGAAGGGATATGCAAATTTATTAATTCATTTGGAAGATTTGGGAGATAAAATTGGAAATATAAATTTAGATTTTAAAAATAAATTTTCAGAAAAAATTGCTGATGATTTTAATTTATCACAAGCTTTGGCCGTGGTTTTTGAATTATTAAAATCAGATATTTTAAATGCTGATAAACTCGCAACCATATTTGATTTTGATGAAGTATTAGGTTTGGATTTAAAAAAATTATTTTTTGATTTTAAGAAAGATATACCAGCTGAAGTTAAAAATCTTGCTGATGAAAGAGAAATCACAAGAAAGGACAAAGATTGGTCAAAATCTGACGAATTAAGAGACAAAATTAAAGATTTGGGTTATGAAGTGAAAGATACTCCAGAGGGACAGCAGATTATTAAAGCATAAAGAATTGATAATGAAAATTATTTGTTTGAATACTTGGGGAGGAAATGCCGGTAAAGAAAATTTACTTTCATTTTTCAATAAATATAAAGATGACATTGATGTTTTTTGTTTGCAAGAAGTGGGATACCATCCAAAAGGATATGAGGAAGTAAAAGATAAAAATGGAAAAGATATAAAAGTGAAGATTTGGGGTTTAAAAGAAATACCAAAACAATTGTCAAACTATATCCCCTATTTTCGACCACATTATTATGAAGATTACGGGATTTTAATAATGGTGAAAAATAATTTAAAGATTTTAGGTGAAGGAGAAGTTTTTGTTCATAAAGACAAAAATTCTGTTAATCACACAAATGATGAGGTTGGTAATCATGCTCGAAATATTCAATATATAACTTTGGATATAGAAAAAGAAATAACCACAATAATGAATTTTCACGGTCTTTGGAATGGCAAAGGGAAAACAGATAGTGATGATAGATTATTGCAATCAGACAAAATAATTAAATTTTTAAAAACATTGAATACCAGAATCGTTTTATGTGGAGATTTTAATTTGCTTCCGGATACAGAAAGCATAAAAAGGATTGAAGATTTTGGTTTAAGGAATTTGATAAAAGAATATGATGTTAAGTCCACAAGAACCAGTTTTTATAAAAAATCTGATAAGTTTGCTGATTATTGTTTAGTTAGCAAAGATATAAAAGTTAAAGATTTTAAGGTTTTACCTGATGAAGTGTCTGATCACGCTCCTTTATATATAGAAATAGAGTAATTTTTCTTTCCACAACTTAATAACATATTGTTCCAATTTTTTCTATTGTAGATATATTATTCAACGTGATAATATGTCTATATGTCAGCAGTAGAGCATAGAAAAATAAATATAAGAATTCCACCTCAAAATGTTGAATCAGAAAAAGCTCTTTTGGGTTCTATAATGTTGCGTCCGGAAGCATTGCCAGAAATTATGGATATACTTCGTCCAGAAGCTTTTTATTTGGACAAACACAAAACTATTTTTGAAGCTATGTTGAGCCTTTATGAAAAAAGAGAGCCAATAGATCTTCTTACTCTCTCTTCAAAATTAAAAGAATCTGTAGATTTGGACAGGATAGGTGGAATGAGTTATCTTACGGAAATTGTAAATGCAGTTCCCTCTTCTTCAAACGCAGAACATTATGCAGGTATCATTCAGAAAAAACATACCACACGCAAACTTATAGAAGCTGGCGAACATATAGCGAGAATTAGTTATGATGAAGAAAATGAAATTGAGGAACTTTTAGATAAGGCTGAGAAAAAATTATACGAAGTCACAAGCAAAAATCTTTCTGGAGTATATATTGAGATGAAAGATGTCTTGGGTGAAGCTTGGGAAAGGTTGGAGAGAATTCACAAATCAAAAGATGAACTTCGCGGAATACCCACAGGATTTAAAGATCTTGATAATAAACTTTCTGGACTTCAAAAGTCAGATCTTATTATTCTCGCAGCTAGACCTTCTGTTGGTAAGACTTCCCTAGCGCTTGATATTGTGAGAAATGCAGCAATAAGATACAACGTTCCAACAGTTTTATTCTCTCTTGAAATGAGCAAGGAACAACTTATAGATAGAATGCTTGCAGGTGAATCTAGAGTGGACGCTTGGAAACTTCGTACAGGTAAGCTCACTTTAGATAGTGAATTTGATAAAATACGTTCTTCCCTAGACCCTCTTTCTAAAGCTCCTATTTTTATAGATGATCAGGGTACAAATAATATTTTAAAAATGCGTTCTGTGGTAAGACGTTTGAAACATGAGAAAAATCTAGGCCTTGTTGTCATAGACTATTTACAGCTCATGGCTCCAGTTCACACGAAAGGCGGTGATAATATGGTTCAACAAATTACAGAAATCTCGCATTCTTTAAAACAGCTTGCCAAAGAGTTTGATATTCCAGTTCTTGCCCTCTCCCAGCTTTCTCGTGCAGTGGAATCTCGCGGTGGAAAACCAAGGCTTTCAGACTTGAGAGACTCAGGTTCTATCGAGCAAGATGCAGATGTCGTTATGTTCATACATCGCGAACAAAATGATGAAGGTGGAGGTAAAAAGCAAGAAACAGAAATACTTATAGAAAAGCACAGAAATGGTCCAACCGGTGTCATCAAATTATTTTTTGATGGTGACAAATCATCTTTCCTTTCTATAGACAATTCTGCGCAGTTTGGTGATTTTAATAAGCCCGGTGTATTTTAAACAGAATGAATTCGATAGAAAAACTTATAAAAATATTTTCAGAATTTCCTGGTATTGGGCCAAAACAAGCTAGAAGGTTTGTTTATTTTTTAATAAATAGAAATGAAAGCTATGTTGATGAATTAAAAAAAGAAATAACCGAGTTAAGAGCTGGTATCTCCTCTTGTTCTGATTGTAAAAGATATTTTTTCTCAAAATTTGAAGGTCAAACCACTTGCAGTATTTGTTCTGATAAAAATCGCGATACAAGCATATTAATGATTGTAAGTCGTGATATAGATTTAGAAAATGTAGAAAAAGGCCATGATTTTAATGGAAAATATTTTGTACTTGGCGGACTCGTTCCTATACTTGATAAAAACCCCGAACAAAGAATTCGTCTAAGAGAAATGATGGCACTTGTAAGTAGAATGTCAGATAAAGGACTGAAAGAAATTATTTTAGGTCTTGACGCAAACTCTGAAGCTGAATACACAGCAAATATTTTAAAATCTTCCCTTTCTTCTTTAACAAATAAATATTCAATTAAAATATCTGAACTTGGTCGCGGACTTTCTACTGGAACTGAGCTTGAATATTCTGACCCAGAGACAATTAAAAATGCACTGAAAAATAGAGGTTAGCGTCGCACCATAAGGACTTCGTGCGACGTGATTTCGCAAAATCAAAAAAAGCTCGTCAGTTGACGAGCTTTTTAGTTGTGATAATAATTCTCAAGAAAATTTCCATTAGTGAATCTGTTATCTAGACTCCACTTATTTCCATTTTTGTCTGAAACAATCAAAGAATAGGTATATTCTTCAAATTCCTCCATACCATTTTTCCCTTTAAAAATTGATTTTGTTTTTTTCAGGTTTAAATGAGCAAGTTTATTATTGTTAAATAATAGTTTTTTCATTTGTTCCTCCCCTTGGTTGCTTTTAGCAACGTTATTTTAAGTAGCTTTCATAAATATTGTACTACTTATCAACATTTTGTCAATAAAAAAAGCTCGCCATCAACGCTGTTGTATGGCGAGCTCTAATTACTTTCTAAAATTACTTCCTGAAGGTGCCCAGGTCTAATCCTTCCCAGCGCTGGAATGTTCCCTCAACCACGAGATACTCAATCTCACTATCGTTGATATTCTCGTGATTAATGCTGATCCTTACAGCCTCCAGGTTTTCCGGGTCGGGATTTTCCTCGGCCAACCGGCACAAAGCCAGTGTTTCTTCATAGTTCATCCCAACCACTTTCTGCACCTCCTCTTCTTTCGCCTGCTCCTTTACCTCTATTTTCTTTGCAACAGGCTTTTTAATCAGTCTTTTCTTTTTAGAACTGACTTTTGCTTTTCCCTTCTTTTTCTTCTTCATCTTAAACCTCCTTTGTGGTTTTTATCACTTGTAATAAACAGCTATCCTAATAGAAGCTTATTACTTATTTAGTTTTAGTCAAATTTATATTATTTGACTAAGTTTATAAAAATGATTATAGTTTGTATGTTATTGGATAACGATAACCTTTACTGCGTATGCGGTATAGAGTTCTTTTAAAAGGGGTGTTTTATGAAAAAAATGTCATCGCTCACGGTCAAAATCAGTTCAAAAGTGAAATCTGACCTGAAAGAGTTTTGCAACAGAACGAACACAGAAATTGACATTTTTGTTAGAGACGCAATCGCGCGTGCTTTTGTTATAGATAGAGTTTGCCTGACATTAAATAGCATAAGAAAATATGGGAAGGATGCAAAAGCTGGCAAAAAAGGCACCAAGATGGACATGTTAGTGTTCGAGGAACACGACAGAAATCATGGTGAGATAACGTTTACTAGCTACAAAAAATTTAGAGAAGAAATTGGCCTGACAAAAAAGAAAAGATAGACACCCAAAATAAAAAGCTGCGTACAAGTACGCGGCTTTTTCTTTATCTATTTTATTGAACTAATTTTTACTTTAAAGAATGGTTGTCTGTGTCCGTTTTTCTTGAAGTATCTACTTTTTTGTTTATAGTGTATGACTGTAACTGTTGGAAGCTTTCCTATTTCTTCTATTGTTCCTTCAACTTTAGCTCCTTTTATGAAAGGCATTCCTATCGTTGTATCTGAACCATTATCTACTAACAATACCTCTTCAAAGGCAACTTTGTCGCCTACTTTAGCTGTATCTGAAAGCTTTTCTATCTTTATAGAATCACCTTTAGCTACTTTGAATTGTTTTCCTCCTGTTTTTATGACTGCAAATTCCATCCTGTACGAAATCTTAATGATATTTTTTACACTAAGATTAATTATAGATTAATATGTATATTTTATTGGGTACCTCGTATTTAAACGGAAATCAATGATTTCCTATTTCGTACGGGATTCCATAGGTCAATATACTACACGAAAAATGAAACTTTTGCAATAGTTTTAGCGGAGCAACAAAACTGACATTACACCGACTGCTACAATTACACGATAATAAATAAATATATCCAAAGGATATTTTTTGAGGAATTTCATCAAAAACTCTATAGCAAAAATACCTACCACAAAAGCAGTAAGCGAACCAAAAAATAGATTTATATTGTCAGTTGCAAAGGTGCCCGTCTGTATGATTTCTATAAGTTTTTTTAAACCTGAGCCAAAAATAATTGGTATTGAAAGTAAGAAGCTAAATCTCGCAGCTTCCCCGCGGGTAAGCCCGAGTAAGAGTCCACCAGAAATAGTTGCACCAGAACGAGAAAAGCCTGGTATGAGAGCAAGACACTGAAAGAAACCTACTGCAAGACCTTTTTTAACAGTAAGTTCTTTATTTTTTGTAGCAATTTTTTCTGCAAGAAACATAAGACCACTGCCTATAATTAAAATAATACAAACAAGAAAAGCACTACGAAAAGTCGTTGCCATATATTTTTCTAAGAACATTCCAGCAATTATTGCTGGTATTGTGCCAACAATTATTGCCCATATCATGGTTTTTTCTCTTTTCTCTATTGTTTTACCAGCTAGCATCTTAAAGAAAGATTTAATAAGTTGCCAGATATCTTTCCAAAAATAGAAAATCAAAGCCATAACAGTCGCTAATTGTAATACTGCATCAAAGGCCAAATCTCCACTACCCTTCCATCCGAATAAATCGCGAGCAATGATAAGATGTCCTGAAGAAGAAATTGGTAAAAATTCTGCTAGACCTTGTATAATTCCTAAGATTATTGCATCAAAAGTGTTCATCATGAATTATTTAAATTGATATGTTATAATTATTACATAATTTATTAGTTAATCAAAATCATATCCAAAATGGAAGGACAAAAAAATAATTTAATAATTCCCGCTTCAATCTTACTCGCCGGTTTTATAATAGCTGCTGGAATATATTTTTCTAATAAAAGTAATAATCCTAACCCCATACAAAATGAAGTTCAAGGCACTATTGTAGACATAAAGGCTGTATCAAAGGCGGATCATATTCTTGGTAATCCAGATGCCCCAGTAATAATAGTAGAATTTTCTGATACAGAATGTCCTTATTGTAAAATGTTTGATGTAACAATGAATACTGTGATGGATACTTATGGAAAAGATGGAAAAGTTGCTTGGGTTTACAGACATTTTCCACTTGATAGAATTCACTCAAAATCTAGAAAAGAAGCTGAGGCAACAGAATGTGTAAATGAACTTGGTGGCAATACAGCTTTTTGGAAAATGTTAGATACAATTTATAAAAATACTCCAGGAAATAATGCTCTTGATCCTGCTCAGCTTCCAATATTTGCAAAAACGGCTGGCGTTGACGTTACAAAGTTCAACACATGTTTATCTAGTGGAAAATATGCAGATACTGTGGAAGCTGATTTCCAGGATGGTGTGGCTGCTGGCGCACGAGGAACGCCTTATAATGTGATGATATTAAAAAATACATTATCTGACGATGCAGAAATGACAATAAAATCTTATATATCACAAAACGGTCTGGAAGATAATATAATAATTTCTTCTACTAAAAAAGAAATAGTTTTGAGCGGTGCACTTCCACTAGAGATAATGAAGACAGTAATAGATGCAATTATAAAATAATATATTAATAATAAAAGGGAGACATAAATGTCTCCCTTTTTATAACATAGTAAACTTTATTTTTTTCTTTATTTAAGCACTTTCGCTATTATAATGTAACTATCTTATATAAATTTCGTGTAAGCTCTATATCATAAATTGCATCGTGTAATCTTGACTCATCAACTTCTATACCAGCGCATTTACTTACTGTTTTTAATTTAAAATCAATCAACTCGCATCTTTTGTTTAGAAATTTTTGTGTTGCAAGGATATAGACATCTAAAGTATTTGGCCAAAACCACGAACCATAATATTTATCGCCGTTTTGGCTAAACCATTCACGCAAGAATTGATTATCAAAAGAAGCGTTGTTATAACCAACGAGAAAAAATTTATCTTTTTTATCAAATTTATCTACATATTTAGAAAGCAATGTAATAAATTGCTTATAAACAACATCCATTGGTGGATAGGCCACCACTTCTTCCCTAGTTTTATTTGATACTCTAAGTGCTTCATCAGAAATTTTTAAAGATGGATTTGGAGCAACTTTAAAGTCAAAACATTCCTTTTCTACACCATCAATTTCAATACAACCAGATATTTGGTGTATTCCATTTTCAGTTGGACTCAATCCGGCTGTTTCTAAATCGAAAAATAATAATTTCATATTTATATTATTTCATTAAGTTTTTTCCAAATTGCATACATCGCATAAGTATCAAGGTTACAATATTCAAGCATTGCTTTTCTTGCTTCTCTTTTTTCGATTTCTGACATTTCCCCAGAGACCATTTTATTCCAAGTATTCATTGCTTCTGACCCATTTCCTACGTCTAGTTCTTTATAAGAAAGTTCAGGTACTAATACAGGCAATACTTTCTTTATTGAAGCACTGCCGTGAAAATCTTGGTGTATATGTAATTGTTTAGAAAAAATTGTCATTAAATCAAAAATTCTTGCATTAACGCTATTTAGAAAATCTGTATATTCTGGCAATCTAATCGCAAGATGTTTATTAACATGTGATTCCTCAAAAGTTTTATTCCACACTATTATACTTCCAATTTTACCAATGTGTTTTTTAAGATGTTCTACAAACATAGGAGATGGATCATCTTGTCCATCATAAAAAAATGGTTCAGCTTTTTCTGGTTCAGACCCATTTTCTGCTGCTTCTTTTGTCAGTATATGGAGAGAAAACTGAAATGGTATTTGCTGGTATGGTTTATAGCCAACGAACCTTGGTATCGCTGGATTAAAAGCTTCATAATCAAGAAAGTACAATGGAAAATTTAATTTCTCGAATTCTTTTTTAATTGCTTCATAATTTATTTCCGCTTTATTTCTTTTGTGTACTCTAATCTGCTTACTTATCTTTTCACTAAATTCTACGTCATCAGGAATTTCTAAAATATCGTATATTTTTCTATCAATTAATTCCTTGATTTTTTGAACTCTAATACGAGTTAAACTGTGAACACTATAATCAACTGTTTTTTTGCCGATAATAGCCTCATTGTGATATTTAAAAGTTGTACAATGATTAGTTTTACTTTTATAAATACAAGAACATGGGCCTGTAGGTTTATCAGATGAAGAAAGTTTTTTTATCATCTCTTTTATATCTGTTTCAATATCTGGTAAAATCTCATCTACAAATCTTAACACTTCTTCTTGAATGAAAAGCTTATTAAGATTTAAACTTTCGCCACGAACATATCCTTTGTTCAATCTTACAATAAAAGCACCGGCAACTTTATAGCCTACTTTTCTTGCCAAGTAGACTTGAAAAGCTACGTCATATAAATGTGGATCCTTTAGTAATTTCTTTTTATATTTTTCAACTGCTTTAAGATCCATAAAATCTACAATGGTATCTCCTTCATTTGACTCACCCACCTCGTTTTCATCATATTCTTGGTCTTGTTTTGAGGCGCTAGAGGCTTTTACCTCATAAATATATAATTCATCATCTTTACCCTGTTTTAGGATGTCTACAGCAGCAAATAACGTTCCATCAGAAAAACATGCTTGGAAAAGCATTTTTGTTTTTTTATTTAATAGTTCTTTTGTTTTTTCTATTGATTGTTTATCTCTACCTTCAATAAGTATTCCATTACCAAAAAATTCTCTGGCTTTTTCCTCAACTTGATTTCCGGTTTCAATTAAATTTTTATCAAAATCAGACGGTGGTAATGCAAAGTAAATATCTGGTTTCCATTTTTTCATCCACGCATTGTGTTGGCAATCTCGCCATACCATGTAATCTGTTTTTGAAATGAGTTTTTGCATTAATTTTTTCGTCTTATGTTTTTATCTAATGTATTCCCTAAATCATCTTTCCATCCAGTCCATCCGTTGCATGCACGCCCCATTATCACATCTGCCGCAGCACTCGGACTTGAAAAAATATAGTCTTTTATAAAAATAAATGACTTATTATTGGATTCTTTTTTATAAATACCTTCAATTTCCAATTTTTTTCTTAAGATAACGCTACTTTTTACATGTTTTTTAAAACCTTCTTTTTCTTCTACCCTTGCTCTTGATCCAGAAAAAACAACAAATTCCTGATTTGGTAATATTGTACCGCGCCCATAAGCATCTTTATTTTTAAAATCTTCTAGTACATAAACATTCTCATTTTTTGTTTGTTTTTCCGTTGGTTTTCCAAGAAAAATTGGAAAATTTAATAAAGAGGTAATAAATTTAACCTTTACAAAAAAGGCATCATTTACAACTTTCTCAATGGGTGAGATGTTTCTTCCAGGTGAGCCGGCTTTATTTGTAAGTTTATATCTATTAGCATTTTTTACTTCTTCAATACATTTTTTTTCTAGATATTGAACATCAATTTCAGATTCACCTGTAAATACAATAGCAAAATTCCAATCATCATCATTTTTGTCTGTATTTTGTTGATTTATTCTCCTGAAAAAGTTATCTGTTTGACCTATATATACTATTGGTTTAATGTCTTTTGATTCTCCAAATAAAAAATATACTGCAGGTAAAGATGCTTCAGGAAATTTTTTTATATCATTTAAATCAGTGCGTGGAATCATAAACGCCTTACCAATCCAGCCGTTTAATGTAACAATTCTTAGACCATTTGGATCGTCTTTTGGTATTAAAATTTTTATGACAGAATTTTCCATAATATTATTTTATTAATTTTAATAGCTCTGTAATCTATTTATCTTCTCATGCTGTCTTATTTTCTCATGAGCTTTTGCTTCAATTTGCCTAATTCTTTCTCTTGTAACGCCAAACTCAAGTCCTACCTCTTCAAGTGTGTGAGTGACTCCGTCGTTTAGTCCGTGTCTCATTTCAAGAATTTTCTTTTCTTTAAGTGAAAGGTCATTCAATATTTCTTTTACTTGGTCTGAAAGAATTCTTCTTGAAGATTCTTGGTCTGGAGAAAGTATTTTATCATCAGCAACGAAATCTCCTAGAGTTGATTTTCCATCATCTTCTTCTCCAACTGGAGCTTCTAGAGAAACTGTATCTTGATCAATTTTTTCAATCATGTAGACCTTTTCTACTTCAAGACCCATTTCTGTTGCGATTTCTTCTGATAATGGTTCTCTACCTAAGTCTTGTGAAAGTCTTCTATAAACTTGTTTATATTTTGCAATTGTTTCAACCATGTGCACAGGAACACGAATTGTTCTTGATTGGTCTGCAAGAGCTCTTGTGATAGCTTGGCGAATCCACCAAGTTGCATAAGTTGAGAATTTAAAACCTTTGGTCCAATCAAATTTATCTACAGCTTTAAAGAGACCCAAGTTTCCTTCTTGAATTAAGTCCAAAAGCGTAAGGTCAGCAGAACGTCCAACATATTTCTTTGCGATAGATACAACAAGTCTCAAGTTTGCTTTTGCAAGAAGATTTTTTGCTTCATTATCTCCGGCTTGAATCTTTCTAGCCAAATCCTTTTCCATCGAAGCACTAATGAGCGGATATTGTCCGATTTCCTTCAAATATATCTGAATTGAGTCATATCCAGCATCTGCAGAACGAGTGCCGTAAGTAGCATATTTCTTGATTTGTTCCTCATCTACTTCAAGCATTCCACCCCCTTCTAGAACGTCAATTCCGGCTACAACAAGCTTATTATATAGGTCATCTAGGAATATTACATCATCCTCAATCTTTGGGAATTCTTTCAGTATTTCATCATAAGTGATGAAGCCTCTTTCTCTTCCTTTTGTGATAAGCTTGTCTGCTTTTGAATTTAGTTCTTTTTGCTTCAAAGTAATTTTTACCGGCTTTGTTTTGACAGTTTTTATTTTTTTAACAATTTTCTTAGCTTTTTTAAGTTTCTTGCTTTTTGAAACTTTTTTATTTTTTTTATTTTTCATTTTTGATTTTGCTAAGTTATTTCTTATAAAAATTATGTTTCTCATTTTTAATCTCGCTTAATTTTTGCATTATTTCTTTTAACCTTATTGATATTGAGCTTATTGCATCTTCCGTCTTTTCTTTTTCAGCTTTTTTCAGGTTTGTTAAAAGTTTTTCAAGTTCTTTTTTAAAGTATTCTTCTCGTAAAGCTAAAATGAGATAGTCGGTTTCTTTATGTAATTTGTTTTCATCTATATTTGCGTAGTACCCTTCTGCTTCAAAAGCCAATTCGTTTATTTGATTTTTGTATTCTTCCTCAAACTTTTGATATTTTTCTTCACCGATTATTTTTTTTATTTTCTCTCGTATGTGCGAAGTATTCATCTTTCCACTCTCTTGTTTGGTGATAATGCCTGCGAGGCTTCTTTCTACAGAACCCTTTTTCAATATTTCCTGGCTTATTTCTTTATCTATTGTTTTATTTTCAGTTTGGTTTTGAGATTGAAATTCTTCATCAAGTTTTACTTTTTTCAAATCATCCCAAATAAAATCTTCTTTTATATCTATCATATCAGATATTTTTTTCACATAACGGCTTCTTTCTGTGTTTCCATCAAGCAGATAAACGTAAGGTAAAATCTTGGTTTTTATATTTTCCCAAAGTTTCTTTTTGTCTTGTATTTCTGATTGAGCTCTATTGAGTAAGAAATCAATTAAAAATATTGAATTTTTTAGCACATTTTTGAATTGTTCTTTGTCTTTGAGTATAAGGTCGGCAGGATCAAATCCTTTTGGTATTTCGGCTATTTTTACATCCATTCCACAAGAAAGTGCTAGTGCCCACCCTCTTTCAGCTGCCTTTGCCCCAGCATTGTCTGAATCAAATGACATTATTATTTTATTGGAAATTCTTTTTAGAAGTGCTAAATGTTCAGGCGTAAGCGCGGTCCCGCTTGAAGCTACAGTATTTGTAAAGCCCGCTTGATGGGCCATAAGCAAATCCATTTGTCCTTCTACAAGAATAGAAAAATCAAACTTTCGGATAGATTGTTTTGCACGGTCAAATCCATAAAGTACTTTTGATTTATCAAAAAGTTCGGTCTGAGGAGAATTCAAATATTTTGCAGATTGGCCATCGTCATGAAGTATTCTTCCAGAATATGCAATAACTCGTCCTGCAGAATCAAAGATCGGAAACATTATTCTTCCGCGGAATCTATCATAAGTATTTTTACCTTCTGTTTTTGATATTCCAGCGCGTTCTATCTCTTCATCTGTAAAACTTTTTGATTTTAAATAATCTGAAATAGATCTCCATTCGTCTCTTACATAGCCAATTTTCCAATTTTTTATTGTTTCGTCATTAAGACCTCTTTTCTTTAAATAATTTAAAGGAATTTCTTCTGATTCTAGATTTCTTTGTAAAAAGAATGTCGCAACTTCTAAAAGCTGGTACAGTCTTTCTTTTTTGTCAGTAAGTTTAGATGAAAAATGTTCAAGAGTGACACCCGCTTTGTCAGCGAGTATTTTTAATGAACCTAGAAAATCAATTCCTTCAAATTCTTGTACAAAAGTAAATATGTCGCCTTTTGCTCCGCATCCAAAACAATAATAGCTTCCTCTTTCTGGAGATACAAAGAAAGATGGCGTCTTTTCATTATGAAAAGGACACTTTGCTTTTAGGCTGTTGCCGGCTCTTTCTAATTTAATATAAGAGCCTACAACTTCCTCAATATTTAGTCTTTCTTTTATTTGTTCTACGGAAGATGCCATAAATTAATGAATGAAATGAATATAATTTATGAGCACCAAGTGACTTTTTTCATTTTGTCTATTAGTGTTCATAAAAATATTTATTAACTATTATTTCAATACTAAACTATACCTATTCTTCCAAAAATGTCGGTGGTGACATTTTTTAACTAATATCTTTATTCAGAATCGCCTGAACCTTCAAACTGTTTTTGTACTTCTTGTATCATTTCAAATTTCTTGCTACCAGTAAATCCTGTACCGGCTGGAATTATTCTACCGATGATAACATTTTCTTTTAGACCTATGAGATTGTCTCTCGTTCCTTTTATGGCTGCGTTTATAAGGATTCTTACTGTGTGTTGGAATGATGCAGCTGAAAGGAAGCTTCTTCTTGAAAGTGATGATTCAGTAATACCCATAACAAGCAATTTTGCCTCTAGTGGCTCACCCTTTTTAGCC
The DNA here is from genome assembly GCA_041656855.1 of Minisyncoccota bacterium. Lineage (GTDB taxonomy): Bacteria > Patescibacteriota > Minisyncoccia > Phycocordibacterales > GWA1-40-21 > Bog-1340. The sequence continues at coordinate 20,332 of JBBACS010000005.1, forward strand.
TTTATTTCTTCATTTTCTAATTTCAAATCTAATTCATCTATGACATCTCCGACACAGAAGTCTGAAGATCCTGGATCAGAAACAACTTTTTTAGAAAACATTTGTTTAACGATTATTTCAATGTGTTTTCTTGCAACGGCGGCTCCCTGAAGTTCATAAGGTTTGCTTACTTCCATAATAATATATTCTATTGCTTTATCTTTTCCTGCAAATTCAAATATTTCATCTATATCGGCAGAACCATCTGTAAGTAATTGTCCTTTTGTAATCTTGTCTCCTTGTTTTACAAAAACAAGTCTTTTTGGATTGAACACGTATTCAATTTCTCCAGATTTCTTTGATTTGCCTTTGTCTTCTAATTCAGGAATTACAGTAATAATTTTTTCTTTACCGAAATCTTTTACTGAAGAAACAGTACCACTTACTGTAGCTATAACGGCAGGATTTTTTGGTCTTCTCTTTTCAAAAATTTCTTCAACACGAGGCAAACCTTGTGTAATATCTCCACCTGCTGAAGCTGTTCCTCCAGAGTGGAAAGTTCTCATTGTAAGCTGTGTTCCAGGTTCTCCGATAGCTTGAGCCGCAATAGTTCCTACTGCTTCTCCTACATCTATTAGGGTTCCTTTTCCTAAATCCATTCCGTAACACTTAGAACAAATACCGTGAAGTGTTTTACATACAAGCGGTGATCTAACTGCTACATTTTCTACTTCTAATTTATCTATATTCTGAGCATCAATCTTTGTAAGTAAAGCTCCTTTTTTGTACATAGTTGTTCCATTGACAACAATGTCTTCGGCCAATATTCTACCTCTAATATTTTTTGCAATAGAAGAACCGGTTTCTTTTCCTGAATTTTTACTTATTGTTATAGTTTCTTTTGTTCCACAATCATCTTCTTTAATAATGATATCTTGGGCGACATCAAAGAGTCTTCTTGTAAGATAACCCGCTTTTGCAGTGTTCAAAGCAGTATCTGTAAGACCTTTTCTTGAACCGTGAGTGGTAATGAAATATTCAATCGGAGTAAGCCCTTCTTTTGCAGAACTGATAACTGGATGTTCAATAGTTTCTCCTTTTGTGTTTGTAATCATACCTTTCATACCCGCCATTTGAACGAGTGAACCCAAAGATCCTCTTGCTCCTGATTTCCACATATCAAAAACAGAACCATTATGATCTAGTGAATCAGGTATAAGTTTTTCAAGTTCTCCTTTAGCTCCCTGCCAGATTTCAACATTTTTTCTTATTCTTTCTTCGTCTATAAGAAGTCCTTCATTGAATTGCTCGGATACTTCCAAAGATTTTTGTTTTGCAATTTTAATGATATTTTCTTTTTCTTTCGGAACCTGAACATCATCTATTCCCCAAGTTGTTCCAGAAATAGTAGCGTATTTAAATCCGAAGCTTTTAATTTTATCCATTATTGGTGCAATTTTATTTGGACCGTGTTGAATAATAAGATCGTCTATGATTTTTTTAAGTTGCTTGTTGTCTATTTCCTTATTTACATATGGATAATCTTCAGGCAATGAGCTGTTAAACAGCAATCTTCCCACAGTTGTTTCAAAAAGTTTTCCTTCAAATTGAGAATATTTTGCTTTTGTTGAAGGCAACACGTGTATTTTTGTTCTGTAATCAACAACACCGAAATCGTGTGCAGTAATGGCAGCATTTGCTGATGAGAAGTATTTACCCTCCCCTTTTTCTCCGGTTACAACTTTTGTCATCCAATAACATCCTAGAACTATGTCCAAAAGTTTTGATGAGATTGTTGGATCTCCATCTCCTGGTTTCAAAATGTTTTTGTCTGAAGCCATAATCTCCATTGCTTCTTTCTGTGCTTCTTCTCCGAGTGGTACGTGGACAGCCATTTGGTCTCCATCAAAGTCCGCATTGAAAGCAGTACATACAAGAGGGTGAACTTGAATAGCGTTTCCTTCTATAAGTATTGGTCTGAATGCTTGAATACCAAGTCTGTGAAGAGTTGGGGCTCTGTTTAGAAGAACATATTTATCTGCAATTACACTTTCAAGTATTGCCCATACTTCAGGAGCGCCGTCATCTATAAGTCTTCCTGCACCGCGAATATTGTATGCAAGCTCTTTGCTCAAAAGTTGGGAAATAATAAATGGTCTGAAAAGTTCAAGAGCCATGTGTTTTGGAAGTCCGCATTGATTTAAGTGTAATTCAGGACCGACAACGATAACTGATCTACCAGAATAGTCCACACGCTTACCCAAAAGATTTTGTCTAAACAAACCTCTCTTGCCTTTAAGGTTGTCTGCTAAAGATTTTAGAGGTCTCTTGCTTGAAGCAGAACCCATTGCTGAAAACAATGCATTTCCATGTCTAATTGAATTGTCTATCAAAGCATCCACTGCTTCTTGAAGAATTCTTTTTTCATTTCTCAAAATAACATCGGGAGCTGAAATTTCTTTCAATTTCAAAAGTCTGTTGTTTCTATTTATGACTCTTCTATAAAGGTCGTTTACATCTGAGGTTGCAAATCTTCCTCCATCAAGTGGAACCATAGGACGAAGTGCTGGTGGAATAACTGGTATTTTTGTAAGAAACATCCATTCGGGTCTTGAACCAGAAGCAATCATTGATCTTATCAAACTCAATCTCTTGTTTAGTTTTTCTGTATCAGCAGCATTTGCTTTTTCAAGTCCTGCTTCAATTTTCTTTTCTAAATCTTCAAGGTTGATTTTCTTTAATATTTCATAAATAACTTCTCCCCCGATACCTGCTTCAAAAGCCGCACCATATTTTATTGAATATTTATGATAATTTGCTTCGTCTAAAACTTTTCCTTCTACAAGACCATCAACTTCTTTCTTGGCGTTTGTCGCCATTTCTTTCAAAGCTTCTTTTGTCTTTTCATCAGTGACGGTTTTTACTTTATTTTTGAATTCGTTTTCTATTTCTTTTAAGATTCTTTCTTTTTCTGCAAGGTGGGTTTTTGTAATTATATATCCCGCAAAATAAATGACTTTTTCAAGGTCTGATACGGACATTCCCATAACGGCACCTAGTCTTGTAGGTGTTCCTCTTAAGAACCATATGTGAGATACAGGGGTAGACAATTCTATGTGTCCCATTCTCTCTCTTCTTACGATAGATCTTGTTATTTCAACTCCGCATTTTTCACAAACGATTCCTTTGTATCTGATTCCTTTATATTTTCCACAATAACATTCATAGTCTTTGTCTGGTCCAAATATTTTTTCATCAAAGAGTCCTCCTCTTTCTGATCTTTGGGTTCTATAGTTAATAGTTTCAGGTTTTGTAATTTCTCCAAAAGACCATTTTGCTATTACTTCTGGTGAAGCAACGTGAATAGATATATTGTTGAAATTTTGTTCTGAAGATTGTTTTGTTTTCATCATTTTAGTGTTTAGTTAAATTAAGACGTAATTATTTGTCGTCATTTAATTTTTCATTCTTGAGTTCGACATTAAGTCCTAGACCTCTCAAGCTGTTAAGTAATACGTTGAATGATGCAGGCAAGTTTGGCTCTTTGATTCTTTCTCCTTTAACTATAGAATCAAATGCAGCAGATCTTCCTACTATATCGTCAGATTTAATTGTAAGCATTTCGCGAAGTGTATAAGCAGCACCATAACCGAGCAATGCCCACACCTCCATTTCTCCGAATCTCTGTCCTCCTCCTTGTGCTCTTCCTCCAAGTGGCTGTTGAGTAATCATTGAGTAAGGTCCGATAGATCTCATGTGTATCTTATCTTCAACTTCATGGTGAAGTTTCAAGATATACATATAACCCACAGAAATTTCTTGTTCATAAGGCAATCCGTTTCTCCCATCAAATAGTTTCATTTTTCCATTTGATTTGTATCCGGCTTTTACCAACTCTTCTTTTATTTCAGTATCTGTTGCTCCCATAAAAGGTGGAACAATAGCTTGGTAGTTAAGTGTATTTGCAGCAAGACCTAAGTGAACCTCAAGAATCTGTCCTAAGTTCATACGGCTTGGAACTCCAAGCGGTGTAAGAATAATATCTACAGGTGTACCATCTTCCATGTATGGCATATCTTCAATTGGCAATATTCTTGAAATAACTCCTTTGTTACCGTGTCTTCCTGCGAGCTTGTCTCCAACAGAAATATTTCTGAGTTGTGCTATTTCAATGTGTATTCTTTTTATGATACTTGACTCTAGCTTGTCTCCATTTTCTCTTGAAAAGATTTTTACAGTGATAATTCTTCCTCTCTTTCCAGATTCAAGTCTCTTTGATGTATCTTTTACATCACGAGCTTTTTCTCCGAAGATTGATCTCAAAAGTCTTTCTTCTGGAGTAAGTTGTGTTTCCCCTTTTGGTGTAATTTTACCAACAAGAATATCTCCTGGAGATACTTCTGCTCCAATTCTAATAATTCCGTCCTCATCTAGATTTTTTAATTTAGCTTCTCCAACGTTTGGAATATCGTGAGTTGTGATTTCTGGTCCAAGTTTTGTATCTCTTACGTTTACAATAAACTCTTCAATGTGAACAGATGAGAATTTGTTATTTTTTACTAATCTTTCTGAAAGAATGATTGCATCTTCATAGTTTGATCCGCTCCATGTCATAAAAGCAACAAGAGCGTTTTGACCAATAGCCATTTCTCCGTTAACACTCGAAGATGTGTCCGCAAGTAATTCTCCTTTTTTAACTTTTTGTCCAAGATTGACTGATGGTCTTTGATGAAAAGGTGTAAATCCGTTTGTTCTTGAAAAGTTTACTAATTTATATTCTTTCTCTTTTCCATTTTTTGAAGATTTGACCGCAATTCTAGAAGCATCTACTGCACTAACAGTTCCCTCTTCTTCTGAATAAATAATTCTACCTGTGTATCTTGCTGTCTCTTCCTCTACACCCGTAGCAACAAGTGGAGCTTCTGGAATAACACAAGGAACAGCCTGTTTTGACATGTTTGTTCCCATCAGAGCTCTGTTTGCATCATCGTGGTTTAGGAAAGGTATCATAGAAGTTCCTACTGAAAATGCTTGGTTTGCGGCAACATCTATAAGGTCAACATCATCTCTTTTAACAAGAGTTGGAACTCCATTTAAACGAACTTCTACTTCATCTTCTGTTATTCTTCCATTTTCATCATAGTGAGTTGCTCCGTGAGCTATTTTGTGATTTTCTTCTTCAACTGCATTAAAATATTTTATTTCTTTTGTGATGACTCCATTTTTTACTTTTGCATATGGAGTTTCAATCATTCCAAAATCATTGATTCTTGCGTAAGTAGCAAGTCTTAAAATAAGACCAATGTTTTGACCTTCAGGTGTGTGGATAGGACAAACTCTTCCATAGTGTGATGGGTGAACGTCTCTAACTTCAAATCCTGCTCTTTCGCGTGTTAATCCTCCGGGACCTAGAGCTGATAGAGTTCTCAAGTGTTCAATCTCTTCAAGTATGTTTACCTGTTGCATGAACTGTGAAAGTTGGTTTGTTGTGAAGAATTCTTTTATTCTTGCTTGAAGCGGTCTTGCAGAAATAAATTGAACTGGCATTTTTATGTCAGGATCTACAGTAGACATTCTATCTTGAATATTTCTTTTCATCTGAGCCATACCAACACGAACTTTTGCTTGAAGAAGTTCTCCAACGAAACGAACTCTTCTTGAACCCAAATGGTCTATGTCATCTTCATGTGCTTCAGGGTCGTTGTTAAGTTCAACTATTTTTTTAATAGTTGTAACCAAATCTTCAAGAGTGACATGTTTTTTTTCTAAGGTTTTTTCATCCATAGACAAACCAAATCTCTTGTTGAATTTTGCTCTTCCTACTTTTGAAATGTCGTATCTTTCAGGGCTGAATATTGAGTTTACATATTCTTTTGCATTTTCAAGTGCAGCCAAATCTCCGTCCCTTAGTCTTTTATATATTTCAATGAAAGAATCATCTTGGCTTTTTGCGTGGTCCTTAAGAATAGTTGTTTCTATTACCTTTAAAACCTCGTTATTATCCTTAAATAGAGCCGTTATATCTTTATCTGTTTTTGCACCAAATATTCTAAGGAGAGAAGAAATCGCAAATTTTCTCTTCTTATCTATTTTTACATATATTGCTCCATCAGATTCAGATTCAATCTCAAGCCAAGCTCCTCTTGCAGGAATTATCTTTGCTCCGAATAAATTTTTTCCTTTAGCGTCGTTTAATGTAAAAAATATTCCGTAAGATCTTGCTAGCTGAGGGACAATAACTCTTTCTATACCGTTAATTATAAAAGTACCGTGATTTGTCATCAATGGTATTTCAGAGAAAAATATCTCCTGCTCATTTTCTGTTCCGAACTGTTTATTCTTAAGTTTTACCTTTGCTTTGAGCTGACCTTCATAAGAAATTTTCTTTTCTTTTGATTGGAACTCATCATATTTAGCTTCACCTACTTCAAATCCTGTAAAAGATAGTTCAAACTTTTTGTCTGCGTAATCTTTTATTGGGGAGAATTCTTTGAAGACATCTGCTATACCTTCTTTTAGAAGCCATTTGAAGGACTTCATTTGATGGTCAACCAAGTTTGGTGTATCTATGAGGGGTTTTTTGTATTTACTAAAATACTTCTTTTTTAGTTCTCCTCCCAGTACTCCTTCAGTTAATATATTCGCGGATTTTTTCATTGATTTTGCGAAATCACGTCGCGCAACCGTCATATTAGCGCGACGAAATTTTGATTTATAAAATTAATAAATTCAGCTAAAACTTAGTTGAATTCTCACACAGAAAAATAAATACGATTATATTAAAAAAAGAAAGAAAAAAAGTTTGCGTCACAAATTATTATAAATACTAAAGTATTTATAAAATCTTCTGACGTGATTTTTGTAATATCAAAAATCAGCCCCTCCCTCAAAAGGTTTCTTTATTCCTTCTTAAATTTTAACTTATTTTTCTAAGCAAGATGTTAGCAACTTAATCCGGCCTACTAAACTACCCTTTACATCCGCAACGCATTCGTTTTAAAGTTGTTATAAATATAGTCTATGAACAGTTTAATGTCAATAGAAAATTTGTGGATTATTGCAATTTTATCTAAAAGTACAGGTCAAAACACATTGCATTGTGCAAACTTCGGCTTTTGGATCATGTCTGCACGCTGATGCACAGCCGTTAAATTGCCCTCCTTCTGTTATACACTGGCTTTCTGATAGCTTATTTACCTCACAAAGATTCTCTTTCGGGTACCAAACGCCACCTTTTTGTGAGCAAGATGCGCTTTTTGTCGTACTATCTGTAGATAGTTCACATTTTTCTTCCCAAACTCTTAAACATTTATTTTTTACTTCACACCAAGAATATCCAGCGCCTATTAGACATCCGCCAGCGTCTTTGTCACCACCAATCAATTGAGGTTTTGGATTTATAAAATTTTGATAAAAATACAAGATTCCTACTGACAAAGTTATCAAAATTATAACTAAAATTATTTTAATTTTCATTGATTTTGCGAAATCACGTCGCACCACAAGAGTACTTCCATTTTCTAATCGTCTTTCTCAAGAAAATTTGGTCGCACAAGCGTCCTTATAGTGCGACGTAAGTATTATATTAAATAATAATAGGTTCCACAACTGGTTTTTCTTTTACATTTTTAATTTCAAAGTCCACCCTTCCTATCATACGTCCTTTTGAAGTCATTACATCCACTCTCCACAAGCCTTCTTGTACATACATGGCATTAGAATACGTTCTATATCCTTCATCTCTGCCACCGACAATAGAAAGTTTTATCTGGCTATAAACTATCCATTTTTTTGTATTCTTATCATAATGGCTCCATCTGTGGATTATTTGAGTATCAAATTTTGTTGGAGAAAAAATAGAACTAAAAACATAAACTGGCTCATCGTCATACCTATGATATATTTCACCAGGTAAAAAATAATCTACCCAGGTTTTCTTTTCGGCCGTTAAAATATACTCATTCGGTGATTCTTTTGTTACATTGTGATATACGCCAGCTTCTTTTAGTGAAAGCGGAATTGGAGGAATAATATTAAAAAAATACATGGCGTTTATTGAGACGATAATACCGCTCAAGCTGAATATCAGGGCTTTTTTGCTTTTTATAAAATTTTCTTTCGTAAATTTCCAAAGAGTGAGAATCAAAATAATTATAAACAAAATACTGCACAATCCACTATATAAAAAGATATCATCGCCGATTCTATGTACTAATATTGGTAAAGAAAAAATAAAGAACATGTATATAGACAAAAATAAAGTACATATTTGCAGAGTTAATCTAGAGTAATGCTTTTTCCAAAGCTCATTTCCTATCAAAATGAAAGAAATCAGCAATAGAAAAGGCCAAGCTAGAGATAATGTTGAGCTTCTAAAATAAAATACTATATAAGTGCTAAATAAGTTTCCGAAGGCAAACTGTATTATAAGAGTAAGCCAAAACCGTATAGTTTCCGTGTGTTTTTTATCTATTTTCCCGACAGATATCTTATTTTCTAGATAATTTAATACAATAATCCCCAAGATTGCTATAAAAAGTTGAACCGATATCCAAAGATTATTTGTAAGATTGTCTATTCTAGTAAGGGTTAGCGGGGTTATGATTAATCCAAGTATCAAACCAAAGGAAGAAAATAGATAGCTGTATTTTTCAAACCATTTTATGACATTTGTTATTATTTTTTTAATATTTTCTATAATCATAATTATTTTTTGGTGAAGGACAGATTATATTGCATTTGTCATTTATACATAAGGAAGTATAAGGACAGCTTGATCTCATAAGATATTTGCCCGGAGTAATACATTCTATACTTTTTTTACATGAAATATCTGTAATTTCAGCTACAGTATAATTGAGAAGGGTATAATTTATTGGGACAGAGATATTTTCTGTGTCTACAGTATTCTGGTTTTTAAATATAAAAAAGAATATTGTAGAAATAGTTAGCAAAGATAAGATTGAAATAATATTTTTGTTTTCATTGATTTTGCGAAATCACGTCACGCAACCGTCCTATAAGCGGGACGCAGTGATTATAACAAATAAAAAGACCCGCAGTAAGCGGGTCTTTTTCAAAGCTATTTTGAGATTAATATCTTGCTGGTCTTTCCTCTCTTGGTCTTGCTTCGTTGACGGTAAGTTTTCTTCCATCAAGTTCTTTACCATTCCACATTTCTATAGCTGCTTTTGCACCTTCGTCTGTTGTCATTTCGACAAAGCCGAATCCTTTTGATCTACCTGTCATTTTGTCCATGATGATAGCTGCTGATGCAACTTCTCCTGCTTTAGAAAAAGCGTCTGATAATGCTTGCTCTGAAGTGCTATAAGAAACACCTCCTACATATAATTTCTTCATTCTATAATAAATTACTCTAACTTAATAAACCTTAAGACTTCACTTGAAACGAAAGACGACTAATCCTCAAAAATCAATTTACTTCTTAATTACCCTTAATTATAGGTTATATACAGATTCTTGTCAAGGAAACAAAAGAAAGTGCCCAAATTATTCTATTATCTTGAAATTACTTATTACTATTGAATAGTTAGCGGTTTGCTTATCTACTTTTACTGCATAATCAAAGGATGCCTTTAAAGCTATATGTCCATCCTCGTATTCAACTATTCCAGAATTTTCCCCTGTCCAGTCTATTTTTGTAATATAAAACTTACCACCCAAAACTTCTTTTTGCGGTGATATTTCAAATATATTTTCTTTCAAATAGTTTTGAACGGCTGTTTTTATTTCTGTCTTACCACAAGGCATCGTTGGCTTCGCCACACTTGACTTACCATGTTCTATCCATCCATTTTCTGTACATATCCAATCATCTTCTTTTATAGATTTGATTACAAACAATGTAATCAATGTCGCTACAAAAACCATAAATACTATCCATGTAATTTTGTTTTTCATCACGTAAAGAAATTTTAATGTTTTGATAATCTCGACTTATTACTTAATTGATTCTATGCCTATTACTCTAAAATTTGTACGTGTTGAATTTCACACGTGACAGGTATAGTATTAATGATATTACAAATATGATAATAATCAACACCAAAAAACTATTTATAATCCCATTTTTCTTTCTATCTTTAGGAATACAGGTGGCGAACGCTTCTCCTAGTATTTCCATTACCCCTAGTGAAGTAATTCAAGGTGAACCAGTTTTGATACAGATTGATGAGGCAAAACTTTCTGATATCCAAAGGCTTTCATTTGAAGGTAAAAAATTAAACGTTTTTAATTATAAAAACAAACCCACTGCCCTGCTTGGAATAGATTTAAATAAAAAAGCCGGTGATTACAAAATATTATTGAATCTAGTTAGTGGCATTTCAACTTCAAGTATTTTAACTGTTAAAGCTAGAGAAAAATATGTCACATACTTAGCTGTTCCAGAAAAATTGGGCGGAAATTCTACCTCAAGTCAAACTAAAGTTATAAGTACTCTGGCTCAAGAAAACGCAATTTTAGCTGTAATAAAGACTTTCGCGAGAAACTTGTGGACAAAACCATTCATTTATCCTATTTCAAATCCAATAGTTACCGATCCATATGGTTTTTCAAGAACAAGTGGTGCTGCTTCTATTACTCACAAAGGAGCAGATTTTAAAGCTATAGAAGGTACAAAGGTTGTCGCTATGAATCGTGGAATAGTGCGCATAGCAAGAACTCTTACAGTTTACGGAAAAATAATAGTTATTGATCATGGCTATGGAGTGATGTCTTTTTATATACACTTGTCAAAAATAAAAGTAAATGTAGGTGAGCTTGTACAGCAAGGTCAGCTCATTGGGTATTCTGGGAGTACAGGATACTCTACTGGTCCACATTTGCATCTTTCTATGAGAATAGGAAATATTTCAATAGATCCTATCAAGTTTTTAAATCTGTTTACCCGTTAAAGTTTTTGTTGACGTGTTGAAAATTGTAAGTATATAGATATATTATATTAATAAAGATTTGTCGAAAAAACTGTTTACTCATTTAATATCAACACATTTTCATCAACAAAAATTTTCTCGGGTAAAAACAATAACAAAAAAGAGCGGCGCCTATGGCGCCGCTCTTTTTTTGTTAATTACAATTAGCCAATTTCTTTTTTAGTTCCCTGTTTTCTTTTTCTATCAATGCTGTTTCTGCGTTCCTTTTTAGCAGTGCCAAAAGGAATTCTTTGTCCCTGTCATTACTCGTACCAAGTTCTTTTTTGAAAGTTTCTTTATCATTTCTGCCACGTGTGTCACTTTTTTCAAAGAGTGCACTGATAATTTTGCCAAGTTTGTCTGAATAATCTAAATCTTCATTTTCTATTTCAGGAAGTATTTTGTCATCAGTAAAGATTTCTTCAAGTAATGCAGTTCCTCCAGAAATACTTGCGGTAAATTTAAAATTATTAGGAATTTCTATACCTTCAAACTTTTTTGCAATCTCTGGGTTTGAAAAGTCTACAAGGTCGCTCATATCAATAGAACTGACTTCTTCTTGATAATATCTAAGTATTTTATTTATAAAAATCTGGCCGTTTCTTACTTCTGTAAGATTTACGTCATCAGAGAGTATAATCGCGAACTCATCTCCGCCATTTGAAGAAACAAAGACTTTAACCCCGTTATCTTCCAAGTCTTTAGTCGTGTGACCAACTTTAAAAACTTGAACTATTCTTCTCAAGTACTCTGTTCCTTGTTCATGTCCAGCAATATCGTTTACAGCTTTGAGTCCATTTACATCAAAATTAATGATGCCAAGACCTCTTATTTTTGTAAGATTGACCTTTTCGTTGACCAAAGTATCTACAAGATGAGCTATTTCGTATCTAAGATAGCTACCGTTTGGTATTTCAAACCTTTTGTCCTCATAAGCGGTCTTTATATCTCTTATTTCTTTTTTTAATTCAAAAATAAGCTGTTTTTCTGAAAGACCATAAGATTTGAATCTTTCAAATTTCTCTTGCACATCAAAACGCAAATCCTTTGGGAGTTGTTCTATGATTTTGGGAAAATTTTGTTCCCCATCTTTTTCTTCTTTGTCTTTTGCTTCTTTGAGTGATTGAAAACTAGCCTCAATAATTGATTCTTTTATTTCCTGTTTATTCGCCACGAGGTCAGCAGACTTTTCGTGGTTTTCAATTTGTTCTTGAGAAGCTTCTGACATCACACTATTATTTTAAACTGACAAGAAAATCAAAAGTATCTGGATTAGGTTTTACTGGAATATTAAATTCAGTAAACACTATTTTTATTGGAGTACCTGATTGTAGCCCCAAAGCTGTGACATATAAATTAAATGATACTGAGAAAGATAAGTATGAGCTCGGCATTCCAGGAGTACCTTTTGTTAAGATTGAGACTGGAGAACCTGCTGACACCCATCCTGTACCGTTTTTGTTATAAAAGATTTCTGCATTTCCCGCTAAAGAAGTTGTTTCGCCCCACATACAACCTTTTGTTGTATCAGACTTATCCAAGATTCCGCTTACTGTAAATGGCATGCTTACTTTGGCATACATTACTGGAGATACTACTTTAAAATTACACTTGCTTGTTACATTCTTTAAAACTGCAGGTTGAGTTTTTACAGTAGTTGTTGTTTTAGGTGTAGTTTTTGTAGTTGTTGTGGCTACATTATTAGATGTATCAACTTTTTTTACATCTGCTTTTTGAAAAATGTAAAAGCTACCAGCTATTAAAACAATCGCTATTAAAGCAAACTTGATCCAATCTATTATACCAATCTTCTTAATTGAGTCTTTCAACTCATTTGTGTTTATTATGCTCATGAAAGATATTATACAACTTTTAAAAAAACTAGCCATGAACTAATACACAGAAAAGAAAGAGCCGCGGACTTGCCCCGTCAAATTGGCTTTTTATTTGACTGGGGTTACCGCGGCTCCAACCAATTCTTTTATTTCATCAGCCAAAGTTGTATATATGGCACAAATATCATAACACCGACTACTACAGCTAAAATAGAAGCCAAAAGCACTGCTCCAGCAGAGACATCTTTGGTATCTTTTGCATATGGATGATATGTGGGTGAAGTTAAGTTTATATCTATTTCCATCGCTGTATTGAATGCTTCAGAAATAAAAACGATTCCAGAGACGATAATTATCATGAGCCACTCAACCTTCATAATATGGAAAAATGTTCCTGCCAAAATCACTAGAAGAAATACTGTAATTTCTAGCCATAAATTATGTGTAGATCTCAAAAGGATTAAAATTCCCCTTCCAGCATGTTCGAAGCTTTCAGCCCTTTTCAATAACGAAAATTTCTTTTCTATAGGTTTATTTTCCATAAAATATTTATGCTAATTTAAATAAATAAGTTGCTTCAAGTTTTGGATTCGTCATAATCTTTTTATAGAACCATGGAGCGAGGACTGCTGCGAAGAAAACATTTCCAGCTAAGTGACGAAGTGTGAAAGGTATTTGCCCAATAGCTGCAGCGAGAAAACTTCCACCAAACATAAGTGGTCCCATAAGCACACCAGTAATCAAATCAAAGAATAATGTTCCAATGATGCTTATTATTACAAAATTTTTTGCATCTGCTTTACGATTTTTTAAATAAATTGCACCTAAAACGCCTACTGCGCCATATGTAAGTGATGTAACTATCGTCCAAACACCTACTTTGTTCATGATTAAGTCCACAAATAGCATTGAGAGTGCTCCATAAAGGCCTCCAACTACCGGTCCATATGCTTTTGAGCCAGTAAGTTCTGTTGCCATAAGCGGAGAAATATTCCAAAGTCCAAAGAGTGGAGACAACAATCTAAAAATAAGAGTTCCAACAAATCCAATAAAATATTTAGGTAAACTTGATATTGTATTTTTCATATCATCATTTTAACATAAAACCCTATAACAAAAAGCGCCGCGGTTGACTTAGCGAAGTCACGTCGCACAACCGTCCTATTGGTGCGACGCAGGCGGCACCAAATTATTTATTTAGTAATAACAATTTCAATTTTTCTACTATTTCAAGACATGATTTATGGGTTATAGTTTTTTCGGCTTCTTCAAAAGATACCCATCTAGCTTCATCTATTTCGTCTAGTTTATCGCCAATAAACATTTTATCTACAAAGCATGTGTAATATGTATTTGTTTTATAATATCCAACCCCATCAATTTCATAGGTGTGACTTTCTGAAAATGATGGTTCTAACTCTATTTTATAACCTTCTATTCCTGTTTCTTCGCGAAGTTCACGTGTAGCTGTCTCTAGTGGTGTCTCACCTTTTTCATGAGTGCCTTTTGGTAAGCCCCAATGTTTACCTTTAGTGTTTTTAACAATCAATATTTTATATTCATTTTGATCTTTGAAGATAGGGATTGCTCCATAAGCGATAACTTTTTTCATAAATTTAGTATATTACATTCTCAAACAAAGAAAAGCGCCGCGACATTTCGCGGCGCACCTATCTTTTCTTTTTAATTATTCACACTTGCCATAACACTTCTTGTAATAGCACCGAAGTACCCTGCTGCTGGAGTAATACCACTTTTCTTTTGATATTCAATGAGTGCAAGCTTTGTCACATTTCCAAAATATCCTGTAGCACCACTTTTAGCAAGATTTTTTGCTGCAGTTCCGGAATCTTTTGCAATAAGAAACTTTTGTAACCATATTACACTTGTCCCCTTTGCTCCCAAAGTTAAGTTAACCTTAGGCATTCCTGATGTTGTTACGCTTACAGCAACTGTTGCTGTTTGTGTCGTTTTTGTAACAACCACGCTGTCTTTTTCTATAAAAGCTCTTGTAACAGGTCCATAATATCCACTTGCTGGAGTTATACCTACTGCTTTTTGATATTCAATAAGTGCTGATTGTGTAATCGGTCCAAATGAGCCGGTTGCTCCAGAGCGTCCTAGATATTGTGCACGAGGACCTGAATCTTTCACTATAAGAAATTTTTGTAAAGCTATGACCGCTGTACCTTTTGAGCCGATGTCCAAATCGCCTGTAGGTAATGCGAGAGCAACTGTTGCTACACTTATTGTTTTTGTAACAGTTGTAGTTTGTGGAACTGTTTGTAATGCGTTTGTTATAGCAGTCGGTAATGTTATTCCGTTTGCAGTCGCACTTTCAAAAATTGAACGGAAATTTTTCACAAGTAATTCTGCTAAAGTTGTCGGTGATGATTCACTTTGAAGAATTTTTTCTAAAAATGATATTTTTTGCGCCAGAGTAAATTCCACAGTAATTATTGGATATGGATTTGTTGCAGTATTGTTTGGTCTGATTTCAAGATGTAGGTGATCTACTCCACCTGAAGCATTTCCGGTGTTTCCGTTGTATCCGATAATATCTCCGACAGAAAGTCGGTCGCCAATATTTATATCTGCAACTCTATCTAAGTGCATATATCGAAATTCTTCTCCATTTGGACCACTAGTCGTTACAAAATTTCCTCCGCCAGTCCAAACACCAATACCTGTGACAGTAGTTTCGATTGGAGAAACAATCGGATTGCCTTTAATAGAAATAATATCAATACCTTCGTGAGTTCGTCCGCCAGGTCTTGGCTCGCCAAAAGTATCTTTTAGATTTGATAAAGAAACACCAAAAAGCATTGGTATTGGAATATCTTGAACAACTTGTGCCTTTGTATCAAACGGAAAAAGGCTAACACTTAAAATAGAGATTGATAAGAATACAGCACTGAGAGTAATAGTTTTTTTCATATATTTAATTATTAACCCGAGAAAATTTTGACTGACGCATGAAGTTATCACTTCATGCAAGTAAAATCTTTGATTTTACATCAGTCAAAACTTTAGCGGGTAAACTAATAAACAAGAACCAAACTTCCCTACATATATTATATTCCTTTCAAAAACAAAGGAAAGCACCGCGGGGGTCACCCCGCGGCGCTTCTTTACTTTCCTTTTATAAACTTTAATTTCTCAGTCCTCGTCATCGCTTTAACTCTCGCCTCTTCCTTGGACGCCAAACTTCTATTCTTAAACTTTTTTGAATACACGAGCTTCACCGGTCGTCTCGCCGAC
>JBBACS010000006.1:0-30662 GCA_041656855.1 Minisyncoccota bacterium
GAGCGAGCGAAGCGAGTCGAGTGGAGATGGGCGGAATCGAACCGCCGTGCAAATGATTGTTCCAAATAAATTTACAAAGTATAGTTGATTTTATTTACCTTACGGTAATTTAAGATTATAAACTTTAAAAAAACAAAATATTTATAATCCGATTCTCTTATTTCATCCCGCACCGAGAATTTGCGGGATATATTCTGAAAATATTACACTTCGATCCTACCACTCAGATTTAGTAGGGAAAATGTCGTTCAAGTTAAACGCGAGCGAAAGCGAAACTATTTACCCCAAAAAATGGAGAAACAGTTGCTTTTTGTGAAATGGTTTTAGCATTTACAATTTCCTTGATAGATTTAAGAGTTCACAAGGTTGCTCTACTTTGCATATTAGAAACGGGACCAATTGTCTAGGCCGATCATCCCCATTGTCAGTATACTGTATTCAGTATTCCGTATACAGTATAACAATGCATAGTATACAGTATTCAATATAAAATTATTTATCTATTGCAGATTTTATTATTCCAGATATTAATTTTGAACTTTGTTCAATCATTGAATCAAGTTCTTTAAAATCAGTGTCTGTAATATATCCTAAGTCTCGAGCCGTAATAAGCTGACTTTGAAGTTCTGAAAGGGAACCTTTGGATATTGTATAAAACTGCACTTTGTCTTTTCTAGTATTTCTACTAAAACCCTCCGCTATATTGGAAGTAATTGATACAGAAGATCTTCTCATTTGATCTGCCAAAGCAAATTTTTCTTCATTAGGTAGTTTCTTTAATATCTTATAGATATTTAAAACTAATTCGTGAGATTTTTGCCAAGCGATTAAATTTGTAAAATTATGTATCATTTTTATATACTAAATACTGTATACTATATATTTGATTTCAATGTTCTATCTATTTCTCTATCAGATTCGCGTTTTTTTATGGATTCGCGTTTGTCTGATTTCTTTTTTCCTTTTGCAAGACCAAGTTCTACCTTAATCTTGTGACCCATATTATACACTGAAAGTGCTACTATTGTCAACCCATTCTGCTTTTCTTTTCCAGCCAAATAAGCGATTTCTTTTTTGGTAAGTAGCAGTTTGCGGTTTCTTCTTTCATCATAATCTTTTGGAGCATTTTTGGGTTGAAGTAAAGTAATGGCTGAATAATAAGAAATGCTTCTCCTCCGCGTACAACTGTATAAGCCCCATCCATTGTCATTCTTCCTGCGCGCACCGCTTTGACTTCATATCCAAGCAGCTGAATTCCAGCCGTGATTTTCTCAAGGATTTCATAGTTGAAATATGCTTTTCTGTTTTCTGCAAATTTGCCTGACATAGCATCATATTAGCAGATATTCATGAAATCTGAAATCTGTGCTATATTACGCTTTATGAATCAGCCAAATAATAGAAAACCTCTTAATAAGAAAGCTCCAAACAAAAACAGGATTCCTAATCTAGGAGCAAATCCTTTAGACCTATTTACAAAAATAGCCAACGCAATTTTAATAATTCTTTTTATTTCCGTTTTGTATTCTGCTGTTTTTACTGATGAAGGTAAAAAAGAAATGATTTCTCTCTCACAACTTTCAAATGATATAACACTTGGCCTCGTACAGAAGGTTGAAGTAAAAGGAGATAATCTTACTATTATTTATAGCACTTCTTCTACAGCGACAAGCACAGTTATAAAAGAATCTAAAAAAGAGGAGGGAGTAGCCCTTACTCAGTCACTTTTCAATTATAAAGTTCCACAAGAAGCACTTTCAAGAGTGAATATTGATATTGTTAATAACACAGGTTTTGGTTATTGGTTTATGAGTCTTGCTCCATTTATTATTCCATTTATTCTGATTGGTATTTTTGCTTGGCTACTTTTGAGACAAATGAAAGGCGCTGGAGTGCAGGCTATGTCTTTTGGCCAATCAAAAGCAAGAATTATTTTACCTACAGACAAAAAACAAAGAATTACTTTTGCAGATGTTGCGGGTTCTAAAGAAGCAAAAGAAGAATTGTCAGAAGTTGTAGATTTTTTGAAAAATCCTAAAAAGTTTCTTGATATTGGTGCAAAAATTCCAAAAGGAATACTTTTGATGGGCGCTCCCGGAACAGGAAAAACTTTACTCGCACGTGCAGTTGCTGGAGAAGCTGGTGTCGCTTTTTTCTCAATTTCAGGTTCTGAATTTGTAGAAATGTTTGTCGGAGTTGGAGCAAGCCGTGTACGAGATTTATTTAAAATGGCAAAAAATACAGCACCGTCAATTATATTCATAGATGAAATAGATGCAGTAGGACGCGTTCGTGGCGGTGGAATGGGTGGGGGAAATGACGAGAGAGAACAAACTTTAAACCAAATTCTTGTTGAAATGGATGGTTTTGAACAAAATGAAAAAGTAATTATTATGGCTGCAACAAATAGACCAGATGTTTTAGATCCTGCACTACTGAGACCTGGAAGGTTTGATAGAAGAGTCACAATAGATTTGCCAGATAGAAATGACAGAGAGGCGATTTTGAAAGTTCATTCAAAAGAAAAACCGTTCGGAGAAGATGTAAACTTGAGAACTATTGCAGAAAGAACGCCAGGTTTTTCTGGAGCCGATTTGTTTTCACTTATGAATGAAGGCGCCATACTTGCTGCTAGAGAGGGAAGACAAAAAGTTTCTCAGTTTGATCTTATTCGCTCAATTGAAAAAGTTCTTATGGGTCCTGAAAGAAAAAGTCATATACTTTCAACGAAAGAAAAAGAAATTACCGCGTATCATGAAGCGGGACACGCACTTGTTTCTTCAGTTTTACCTTACGCAGATCCTGTACACAAAATTTCCATCATTGCTCGCGGACGCGCTGGCGGGTATACGCTACATCTTCCATTTGAAGATAGAAGATTACAATCAAGAAAAGAATTTTTGGATGATATCGCAGTATCACTTGGAGGTTATGTTACGGAGAAAATGATATTTGGAGATATTACCACAGGTCCATCAAATGATTTACAAGTATCAACTGCACTCGCAAGAGATATGGTTACAAAATATGGAATGTCAGACAAAATGGGTCCGGTGGCTCTTGAGGGCGAAGGAGGAAGAGCGATGTTTGGACGTGGCGTAAATGATAAAGAATATTCTGACAAAATAAATGCTGAAATAGATGCTGAAGTTTATGAAATTATGAACGGCAACATGAAGAGAGCAGAAAAAATAATTATCGAGCATAGAAAAGCTCTTGATGCTATTGCAAAAAGACTTATTGAAACAGAAACAATTGAGAGGGAAGAATTTGAAAAAATAATTACTGCGAATGGAATAATGCCTAAGCAAAAGGAAGATATAGAGCATCAGAAATAAAAAATAAAACCGCTTGAATGCGGTTTTATTTTTTACCCCATCTCCATCCGGGTTTTTCTCCTTTTTTGTAGCAAATGTAAATTAAAATTGAAATGGATACAATTATTGATACCCAATATTCCAATGAATTAATTCTTACATTTGAGATTATTGTTGCAAAAATTATTACCCAAGTGAATATTACAGCCCATCCTTGCCACGTAATAGGATACCAACCCCAACCGTATGTTTTTGCTCTGAACCAAATTTTCTTTTCCATGGGGGTATTATAGCATCTAAATTTGTATGTTAGAAATTTACCATGCATTAATATTTTATCTAGAGTTTTTTACTTGCGTATATATTATAGAACCTGTATAATGTAGTTATATCAACTATCATTTAACAGTTCACTAATATGTCAAGAACAAAAGATAAATCAAAAGCAATAGAATTGAGAAAAAAGGGAATGAGTTATACCCAAATCAAAAATAACTTAGGAATAAGTAAAAGTACATTGAGTGGCTGGCTTTATAATATGCCACTTTCTGAAAAAAGAATAAAAGAACTTGGTGCATCAAATCCAATGAGGATAGAAAGATATATAAACACTATGAAAAATAAAAGGGATGATCGGTTGAAAGTAGTTTATGGGCAAGTATCAAGAGATATCGGATTAATAAACAAAAGAGAGTTGTTTTTAAATGGTTTCTTTTTGTATTGGGGAGAAGGAGGTAAGGTAAATAAAAGCATGTTGTCTTTTACAAATACTGACCCAGACATGGTCAATTATTTTATTAAATGGACAACTTACTGTTTGAACGTGGATAGAAATAATCTTTATATTCTTTTGCATTTATATAAAGATATGGACATTAAAGAATCAATTAATTTTTGGTCAAAGAAACTAAATATGAAAATTGAACAATTTAAAAAACCATATATTAAAGATTCTAAACTAACAGATTTAACATATAAAAGTGGCTTTGGTAAAGGAACTTGTACTGTTAGATTAAATAATAAGGAGAGAATGGACTATGTTCTTGAAGGTTTAAAATATTTAAGAAAATTAGTGATTAAGTAGTAGAATTATATCCGCATTAATCAAAATCACCTATTAAATAATAGGTGATTTTGATTAATGTACGCCTGCCTGGATTCGAACCAGGGACCCCGAAGGTATAAGCTTCGTGCTCTAACCAGCTGAGCTACAGGCGTATGTAATAGTGATATTATCGTAAAAACTTACATTTAGCAATTATTATTCAAAATGTATTTCGTCAGTTTTTCTATGAGAAAGTTTTTCGTTTATCAATGGATATTTTCCTAGTGTTTCATCTTGTGACAAAAGATACTCTGCTTCAGAGCGAGCTGCCTCTACCATTTTTAAATTTCTTATAGCTTCCATACCTATATCTGAAATACCCCATTGTTTGTTTCCCGAAAGTTCTCCAGGGCCACGAAGTTTCAAATCAAATTCGGCAAGTTCAAAACCATTTGAAGAATTTTTGAATGCATTTAGTCGTTGTAAAGTTTTTTCTGTTTTTGTTTCTGCAAATACATAACAATACGCTTGATGATTGCTTCTGATAACGCGTCCGCGAAGCTGGTGAAGCTGTGCGAGACCAAATCTTTCTGCGCCTTCAAGAATTATCACAGTTGCATTTGGAACATTTACGCCGACTTCGACAACAGACGTAGCAACAAGGATTTTTATTTTTCCAGATTTGAAATCATCCATAACTTCTTCTTTTTCTCCTTGGAGCATCTTGCTGTGAAGAATTCCTATTTCATAATTTGGGAAAATATCTTTTTTTAGTCGTTCCGCTTCTTCTTTTACGGACTTTGCAATTATTGCGGATTCTTTTTCTGGGTCAGGGACATCTATCCTTGGACAAATTACATAAACTTGTCTGCCTTCAATAAGTTTTTCTTTAATTTTTGTATAAGTATTTTCACGTTCAGCTGGTAGAACAATTTCTGTGATAATTGGTTTTCTACCAAGTGGCATTTGGTCAAGTAAAGTTAAATCTAAATCTCCATAAATAGTAAGTGCAAGTGTGCGAGGAATCGGAGTTGCAGTCATACTCAATAGGTGGGGATTTAGACCTTCCTTGCGAGTAATTTTTTGTCTTTGAGCTGTACCGAATCTGTGTTGCTCATCAATAATAGAATATGCTAAATGTTTGAACTTTACCGATTTTGAAATGAGAGCATGTGTGCCTATAAGTATAGGAATCTCGCCATTTGCCACCCATTTTAGAAGTTGTGGTTTAGAAATTTTTGTCCATTGCTTTGGATTAACTTTTGAAGGAAATTTTCTACATTCTTTTCCAGTAATAAGCCCTACATTTATTTTTAAGTAAGTAAAATATTCTATGAAAGATTCAAAATGTTGTTTGGCAAGAATTTCAGTTGGAGCCATATAAGCAACTTGTAAATTTCCAAAAGTTTGTCCTTTTGGTTTTGATGTAACAATAGAATACGCAGTTGCAGCTGCGACTGCAGTTTTTCCAGAGCCAACATCTCCTTCAAGTAAACGGGACATTGCGTGTCCGCTTCTAAAATCGTTCATTATTTGTTCTATTGCTTTATTTTGAGCTTCAGTTGGAGCAAAAGGAAATCTTTCTACAAACTGTGCAATATCTTTAGGTGTTTTTTCTATAACATATGAAGGATTTTTATTCCAAAGTATTTTTTCTCTTTTTTTCTGCAATTGAATGAAGAAAACTTCTTCAAAGGCGAATCTTTTTCTTGCCGATAGTGCGTCGTCTTGTTTCTGTGGAGTATGAATCCACACGAGAGCAGTTTTTAAAGAGGGAAGGTTGTATGTTTTTAAAATATATTCAGGAATTGGATCTTGAATATTGTCTAAAATTCCGGAAGAGAAAATTTTCTGAATTGTATGATAAAACCAATTTGAAGAAATGCCTTTGCTTTCTGGATACACAGGATAAAGAGAATGTGGGTCTTCTTTTCCACCAAAAAGGGAATCACCGACCCCTATAGGAAGCTTTACAATAGTTTCTATTTTTGGATTTGATAAATAGAGTTCGCCTTTTCTGTCTGAAACTTTTCCATCAGCTCGTACGAAAGCATTTTCATGTATCATTTTTGCAATATATGGCTGGTGGAACCATACCGCTTTAATTGTTCCTGATTCATCTTCTATCCAAGCTTCGGACATTGGGATTTTGCTTTTAAAACCCTTACTGGTTTTTAGCCGAGAAATTTTTCCAAAAATTACAGCCTTTTCTCCTAGAGCAAGTGTTCCAATATTTCTTTTTTCTGAAGTATCTCCATATCTGACAGGGAAATGATAAAGCAAATCTCCAATGGTTTTAATGC
The DNA here is from genome assembly GCA_041656855.1 of Minisyncoccota bacterium. GTDB lineage: Bacteria > Patescibacteriota > Minisyncoccia > Phycocordibacterales > GWA1-40-21 > Bog-1340. The sequence continues at coordinate 6,666 of JBBACS010000006.1, forward strand.
CGAGTTTCTTCAGTGCTTTTTTGTGTGACTCTATAAGGCGAAAATTACCTTCTATCAGTGAATGAAAATGCATAGAAGTATTGTAGCAAAAATAAGCGGAATTTTCGCGGAGCGAAAATTCCGCTTCTCATTTATTTATGTAATGTTATAATAATCTCATTAACAATTTAATAATTTATTATGGAATTACTTACAACAACTGATTTAATTATAAGAATGTCTATAGCGATAGGTTTAGGTACCATTATCGGTCTTGAAAGAACACTCGCTGGAAAAGGCGCTGGTATGAGAACTTATGCGATAGTTTCCTTGGGTGCAAGTTTGTTTATATTAATTTCCCAGATTGTTATGTTATCTTCAATAAATCCTATTTCTATAAATCCTTTATTTTTGGCAGCGTCCGTAATAACTGGTATTGGTTTTCTTGGTGCAGGTTTAATACTCTTTCAGAGTAATAAAATTACTGGAGTCACTACTGCTGCAGGTCTCTGGGTTTCTGCCGGTGTGGGTATGGCTTCAGGATTTGGTCTTGTGAACTTAGCAGTAATTGCGACAATCGCAACAATTATTGTATTTACAATTATGTGGTTTATTGAAAAAATGTTACTCAAGTTCTCTTATAAGTCTAATACTGAAGTCGAAGGTAAATAAAATAATTACTTAAAGTTTGATGAAAAATTTAGTAAAAGAAATACAAAAACTATCCTTTTGGTCATTATCTGAAAATGAAATAATAGCTTCTCTTGATACTAATACAAAAGTCGGACTTTCTTCAGAAGAAGCCGAAAAAAGATTAAAAATATTTGGTCAAAATATTATTGAAAAAAGAAATATTACTCCAGCTTTTTTTATTTTTTTAAATCAATTCAAAAGTCCATTAATAATTATATTGTGTCTTGCTGGAATAGTCACAATATTGATTGGACATTTTAATGATTCAATATTTATTTTTGTTGCAATAGTTGCAAACACTTTACTTGGTTTTTATCAAGAATATAAAGCGGAAAAAGCAATCTCTGAATTAAAGACATATTTGATCCAGCGAACAAGAGTTGTTCGTGATAGTAAGGATGTTGAGATTGATGCCCTTAACCTTGTCCCAGGAGATATTGTAAGACTTGCACAAGGAGACCGCGTGCCAGCAGATGGAAGGCTTGTATATATAAATGATTTTCAAATTGATGAAGCGATTCTCACAGGAGAATCCTTACCGGTATTAAAATCTACCGAACCTTCAAACATAGAAGCGCTTCTCGCTGATCAAAAATCAATGGTTTTTGCTGGAACTTTAGTAACACAAGGGGTAGCAACTGTGATTATCTGTAGAACAGATTCTTCTACTGAGTTAGGAAAAATTGCTGAATTAGTTTCAAGTTCTGAGAAAGAAGATACACCATTACAAACTGCAATAAAACAATTTAGTATTAAAGCAGGGATATTTTTAAGTATATTAACTCTTTTGGTTTTTATTACTGGAATATTTTTAGGATATTCAAAAATAGAAATGTTTCTCATGTCGGTTGCAATCGCAGTTTCCGCTGTTCCTGAAGGTTTGCCTGTCGCGATGACTGTAATTTTAGCTGTTGGAGTTCAGAGAATGGCTAAACGTAAAGGTGTTGTAAGAAAGTTGATAGCAGCTGAATCTCTTGGTAGTACGTCAGTGATACTTACAGATAAAACAGGAACTCTTACAATGGCTAAAATGGAATTGAGTAAAATATTACCTTTTGGTGGAATAGATGAAAAAACTCTAATTGAAATGGCTTTAATAAATTCTTCAGTTGTTATCGAAAATAAAGAAGATAATCCTAAAGATTGGAGAATGATTGGCCGTATTTTAGAAAAGTCTCTTGTGCAGTCTGCTGCACTTCGCGGTATTTTAGCCGATGAAGTTAAAAATAAGACATCGTGTTTAAATTCTTTACCTTTCAATGCAGTAAATAAATATTCAGTATCTATTATTTGTGAAGGTGATAAACATAAACTTATCTTTTTTGGTGCTCCAGATGCTTTTGTTAAATATTCTACTTTGAGTGAAAATGAAAAAATTGATACTTTTAATAAAATAAATAACTTAGCTGAAGCAGGGGAGCTCGTGGTTTGTGTTGCAACAAAAGTAATTGAACCGAAAGATGATTTTGATTTTGTAAGTGATTTAGATATGGCGGGTTTGTCATTTGAAGGTTTGCTTACATTAAAAGATCCAATTCGTCCAAATATTAAAAAAGCTATTACTAATGTACAAAAGTCAGGTATAAAAATAGTTGTATTGTCTGGAGACCATCGAGGTACAGCTATGTCTATTGCGCGTGAAGTAGGTTTAGTTGTTGATAACAATAATGTTTTAGATGCAACAGAAATGAGATCATTAACAGATGAAGATTTAAAAAATAAATTACCTTCTATTAGTGTTATTTCACGAGTATCACCACAAGATAAATTAAGAGTTGTAAAAATATTTCAAGATTTAGGAGAGACTGTAGCAATGACGGGGGATGGTGTAAACGATGCTCCAAGTATAAAACAGGCTGATGTTGGTATAGCTATGGGTTCTGGTACTGAAGTAACTCGTGATGTTGCTGACTTAGTACTTCTTGACGATAATTTTGAAACAATAGCTGCTGCAGTTGAAGAAGGTAGACAGATAATGAATAATATCCGGAAAGTACTTGTATATCTTTTGTCTAGCATTACTGATGAACTTATTTTGATTGGAGGTTCTCTTATTATGGGTTTAACCTTTCCAATGAATGCTTTGCAAATACTTTGGGTTAATTTCTTTACTGATAGTTTTCCTGCCATTGCTTTTGCTTTTGAAAAAGATGGTGGCGGAGCATTAATACATAGACATAGAAAAAAAGTTAAGCTTTTTGATCCATTAATGAACAATCTTATTATTTTCATAGGTGTTTCAACTAGTGCGTTATTGTTTTTCTTATATTGGTTCTTGTTAAAATCTGGATATCCAGAAAATATTGTAAAAACATTTATATTTGCCAGCTTTGGAACATATTCATTATTCCTGGCTTTGTCTGTAAGAAGTCTAGATAAAAGTATATTTAGTTATTCATTTTTCTCAAATATTTATATGCTTCTAGGAATTTCTTTCGGTTTGATCTTGATGATACTTGCTATATATCTGCCATTTTTCCAAAACTTGTTTGGCACAGTATCTCTCCCTCTAAGTTGGCTATCACTTGTTTTAGGAATTGGTATAATAAATATTATACTAATCGAGTTTGGAAAATGGGTTTTTTACTTTAGAAATCATCAATTAAAATCAATACAACATGTTAAATAGTTTATTTATTTTTATTGTAGCAATGGCAATGGTTATCTATGGAGCTACTCTTGCTACAAAATATTCTGCTAAACTTGCCGAAGATTTCAAACTATCAAAATATATAATAGGTTTTATTGTTGTAGCTTTTATTTCGATTTTGCCTGAGGCTTTGATATCTATCAACTCAGCTTTTGCTGGTGTGCCTTCTCTTGGTCTTGGAACTTTGTTTGGTTCAAATGTCGCAGATTTAACTTTAGTTTTTGCAATAATAATTATCTTTACTGGTAAAGAGATAAAACTCGAGAGCAAGATTTTAAGCAATGTGAATGGTTACCCTTTCTTTTTAATATTGCCATTATTTTTAGGATTAAATGGATATTATTCTCGTCTTGAGGGTCTATTACTTATAATAGTTGGCGGTTTCTTTTATTACATGGTATTTAAAAATGATGTAAATGTGTCAGTATCTCTAGAAGGAGGTGGTAAAAATAAATATAAAAATATACTAATGCTAATATTGTCCATGGCTTTATTGCTAGTTGGCTCTAGTTTTACAGTTTCTTCAGCGGTCTCAATCGCAGGTATTTTATCAATTAGTCCAATTTTGATTGGTATGCTTATTGTGGGTTTAGGAACAACTATGCCAGAATTATTCTTTTCTTTGAAATCTGTTCAAAAAGGGGAAGATGATCTGGCTGTCGGTGATATTTTGGGAACGGTTTTAGCTGATGCAACAATTCTTGTTGGTGTACTGGCTTTTATTCACCCATTTTATTTTCCAGTAAAAATAATTTATATAACGGGAATATTTATGTTGGTTGCTTCTATAATACTGCTAACTTTTATGTATACTGGTCAGAGGATTTCAAAGAAAGAAGGTTATTTATTGCTAGTATTTTGGATTATTTATGTTTTAACAGAAACGATAATAAGTGGCTAAATACATTGAACTTTTTAGAGAGTTAAGTTTTGGTGTTAAAATTTTCTTATAAGAAAAGTAGTGTGGATGATAAATAAAAAAAATAAATTAAAAAACAGCTGGTAGGCTGTTTTTTAATTTTATGAAAGATCGAGAATTAATGCAAAAATTTTTATTTGGGTCCCAACCCAAATAAAAATCACGACGAGGGCGTGAATTTCTCGGCTACGCCGCATGATTTTCTTGTTTGTTCAAATATTAATTTTCACAAACATAGAAAATCTTTCGAATCCTGCTCGTGACTGAAGCAGTTCAGTCGCTCCTCTCCGCACAAAAATAAAATTGCAGAAATTATTTCTGCAATTTTATTTTTGTGCGGAGAGGGCGGGATTCGAACCCGCGGGACCGTTTAAAGGGTCCACTTCTTTAGCAAAGAAGCACATTAGACCACTCTGACACCTCTCCAATCTAATACAAAAAGATTAACATATTTGGGGGTATTATTCTAGTTTTGCTGGATTTTTTTAGTGAGCTAAAGAAAAGCCAATTACTTTTTTTGCGCCTGCATTTTTTAAAGTTTTTGCAGCTTCATTCATTGTGGTTCCAGTCGTGATGACATCATCTATCAAGATTATATTTCTATTTTTTATTATATCTCTATTTGCACAAAAACAATCTTTCAGATTTTTTAATCTATCATTTTTATTTTTCAATTCAGATTGGTGCGGAGTTTCTTTTATTTTTTTTAAAGCATTTATAGATATTTCAAAATTTTTTCCGTCATCTTTTTTTAATATTTCTCTTGCTAAAAGTTCGCTCTGGTTGTACCCCCGTCTTTTTAGATTATTTTCATGCATTGGTATCGGTATAAGTATGGGGTTATTAAAATTAGAAAAAGATATTTCGTCAGTTATTTCTTCTAAAATGTACTCATACATTAAACTAGAGAATTTATTTAGGATTTTCTGATTTTTGTTATATTTTATAGCCCAAATGGCTTTTCTTGATATTTTGTTTTTATATTGGAATAAGGCCTTAAATTTATCATTCTTTAATTCATTAGCACCCGGTATGCTATTTATTATGTCTGTTTCAGACAGGTTTTCTATCTCAATTACCTCAATATCTTTGGGTAAAATTAAGTCAAGTATTCCTTCTATAATATCCTTTAGTTTCTGCATTATTTTGTTGAATGAGTTCTTTTCTGTGTTATAATAACATAGAAAAGAATTGCAGAGATATTTTTTATATAATTCAAACAATTTTTAGATATTTTCTTTAAACATGGCTAATCCAATCTCAGATATATTTGGTTCATTTTTTGCCCCTAAAGATACAAAGGTGCTTGGTATTGATATTGGTTCTTCTTCAGTTAAAGTTGTACAACTTAAAAAACAGGGAGGAAAAGCAGTTCTAGAAACTTACGGAGAGATTGCACTCGGACCTTATTCTGGTACAGATCTTGGAAGAGCCACAGTACTTTCTGCAGATAAATTGGGAGAAGCAGTCAAAGATCTTTTGAAAGAATCTAATACCACTACTTTAAATAGCGGTTTATCTATTTCTATTGGTTCTAGTTTTATCGTTTTTATAAAGATGCCAACATCTGAAGAAAAGAATTTTGCTGAAATGGTTCCTATTGAAGCAAGAAAATATATTCCCGTGCCTATTTCTGAAGTGACCTTGGATTGGTGGGCAATACCAAAAGATGAGAATACCGTTTCAGAATTCCAAAATGGGCAAAAAGTTGAAGGCGACAAAAGTACTGAAGTTTTACTTATCGTCATAAATAATGATGCTTTAAATAAAAATAGAGATATACAAAAGCTCGCAGAACTTGCAACAACTTTTTCTGAAGTAGAAATTTTTAGTTGCATGAGAGCTTCACTTGAACCAAGTATTGAACCTCAAGTAATAATGGATTTGGGCGCAGGTTCCACAAAAGTTTTTATTGTTGAGAAAGGTATTCTCAGAGCATCTCACGTTGTAAATAGAGGATCTCAAGATATTACTTTATCTATCTCAAAGTCCATGGGTCTTTCTTTTGAAGAAGCAGAAAAAATTAAAATTAAACAAGGTATAGTGGGAGATGGAAAAGATAATATTTCTGAAATCTCGTCTATTACAGTAGATTATATTTTATCGGAGACGGGACGATTTATAATGAATTATTACAAGAAATCTGGCAAGAAAATTAGCAAGGTTGTTCTAACTGGCGGGGGATCACTTCTTCGTGGTTTGAAGGAAAAAGCCCAAAACTCTTTTGAAACTCCTGTTGAAATTGCAGACCCTTTTTCTAAGGTAGAATACCCAGCTTTCTTGGAGGAAGTATTAAAAACTGCGGGTCCTGAGTTTGCTGTGGCTATCGGTTTGGCAATCAGAAAACTTCAGGAAATATAAAAGTCAGTATATAGTATTTAGTATATTGTATACTGTATTTCAAATATCATATACTAAAAATTGATTTGTATTTACTGTATATTGTACTGTATACTGTATACTAAATACCGCATACTGATTATTGATTGTATTGTTTTAATAATTTAATGTATAATATAGTTAGATGGAAACAAAATATCAAACATCTTTTATACCCAAAAAACCGGTAACAACAACAGGATCAATCAAGTCTGGTGGTATGAGTCTATTTCTCCTAGTATCTGTGATTATATTTTTGGTATCTCTCGGATTGGCAGGTTATGTATTTATAGAAAAACAACTTTTAGTTAAAGACATCGCTGCAAATCAAAAAATTATAGAGGACAATAGAGGTAGTTTAGTTTCAGAGTCAAATACTATTGAAGATTTTGTAAGCTTAAACTCAAGAATCAATGTTGCAAGTAGTTTGTTAAGCAAGCACATTGCGGTTTCTCCTATTTTTAGCAATTTTATACAACAAGGTACACTTAAGAGCGTAAGATTTAAAAATTTTAGTTTCAATTCTTCTAGCAAAGATACGTCTGGTTTGAATAGAACCACTATTCAAATGTCTGGAGTTGCAAGAGATTGGGAAACAGTAGCATCTCAAGCAGATGAATTCGGCAAGCCAGAATGGAAAAGAATTATCAGTGAACCTAAGATTTCAAATTTAACTTTAAACAATGATGGTAGTATATCTTTCTCATTCACATCTTTTATAACACAGGAGGCACTAATTTATGGGAATAGCATAACAAATAATTAATCTATGAATTTTATATTTCCACTTATTTTAATAGCATCTTCATTCGCAGTATTTTTTGGATATGTAGATCCAAATTATAAAGGCAATGGTACGCCAACCGGATATGACGATCCGACAGCTGGAGTATTGTTTCTTCGTGATGAGAGAACCAAATATAAAGATATTGTAGAGTCATCCAATATGATTGTATCAAAGAGAGATGAGCTTATCGCAAAGAAGCTCACTATTTCAGAATCTGACAGAGCAAAATTGGAGAGGCTACTTCCTAGTAACATAGATAATATCAGGCTTATTATAGAAATCAGCAAAATTGCTGAACGCAGAGGGTTGCTTGCAAAAAATATTTCAGTTGGTGATATGACAAAAACCACGAGTGAGACTATAGGAGTAGACAATACCCCTTATGGGACTTTGTCTTTGAAGTTTTCTGTAAATTCTTCTTATACTAATTTTTTAAATCTATTACAAGATTTGGAAAACAACCTTAGGTTGGTAGATATTACAGACATCACTTTCAATTCAACAGAAAGCGGTTTCTACGATTTCAGCGTCAGTTTAAATACTTATTGGTTGAAATAATATTATTTAATTAAACAAACACATTATGAAAAATAATATAATAACAATAATATTAGTAGTCGCCGTAGGAATGGTTGCTTTTTGGTATATAAATAAAAATCCTAGTGATACAGGTTCTACTCTCATTGCAAATATCAATACTACTGATTCTGTAGATGCTAAGCAGATTTATAACATGTTAAAACAAATGGAGGCGGTGACTTTAGATGACAAGATATTTGTAAATCCAATTTTTAAAAATTTGAAAGATAATACAGTTTCTTTTTCTCCTCAAGCATCAGGAAGAAATAATCCATTTGCTCCAGTCGGTTCTGATGCAAACATTCAAGGTCAAACAATTCAGTCAACGACATCTTTGAATGCTAGATAATTTTACATACTTGTCCCGTTGTAAATTACGGATGAAAGTAAATATGAAAAGTTAATTAATAATTTAGATTCACGGTAATTTAGCACATAAATATTTAAACGCTTTAAAATTAAACAACTGGGATGAATATATTAGAAAACCTTGTTAGTAAAAATATAATCAGCAAGGGAGACTCAATAAAAATAGAAAAACAGGCGACCAGTTCTGGCAAACCAATAGAAGAAGTTCTAGAAGAAGTTGGAGTCCCTGCACAAACTATCCTTGATGTAAAAGGGGAATATTTTAGTGTCCCATCAATGAATTTAGCAAGTTACACAGTTCCACTCTCTATTTTGAAATATATTTCAGAGGATGCAGCAACACACTACGGCTTTGTTCCACTGTCTCTTAAAGATGGGACTCTTGAGATAGGTATGACAGATCCAGACAATATTGAATCTCGTGATGCCCTTACATTTATAGTAAGCAATTTAAATCTTCCTTATAAAATATATACTATTACCGAAAAGGATTATAAAAAAGTAGTTGAAAGCTATAAGGGACTTTCTGGTGAGGTAAACAAAGCTCTCACTGATCTTAAAACGGATTTAGATAAAGATTTGGAAGATATAGAAATTATCAAAAGCGATTCAGCTAGCAGTTTTGGTAAAATAGAAACCAAAATCATAGAAGATGCTCCTGTCACAAAAATTGTTGCTACCATCTTGCGTTATGCTACAGAAGGAAATGCTTCAGACGTTCACATTGAACACATGAAAGACAAAGTCAGAGTAAGATTTCGTGTTGATGGTATTTTAAATACAAGTCTTGTATTACCAGCCGAAGTTCACGCTGCGGTTGTTGCTCGTATCAAAATTCTTTCAAACATGAAGCTTGATGAAAAAAGAAAACCTCAAGATGGACGTTTTTCTGCAAAGATAGAAGGAAGAAAAATTGATTTCAGAGTTTCAACTTTCCCCGCATATTTTGGAGAAAAAGTTGTTATGAGAATTCTTGACCAAGAAAAAGGTGTTAAGCCTTTAGATCAAATGTTGATTTCTCCAAGATATTTAAAAATGCTTCGAGAAGCGCTCGCAAGACCATTCGGGTTGATTCTTATTTCAGGTCCTACAGGTTCTGGTAAAACAACCACTCTTTATGCAATGCTTAACGAAATAAATAAAGACGAAAAAAATGTTTTGAGCTTGGAAGATCCTATTGAATACAATATAGAAGGTATGAGCCAGTCACAGGTATTTCCAGAAATCGGATATGATTTTGCAAGCGGTCTTAGAACTACTTTGAGACAAGACCCTGATGTTATCATGGTGGGTGAGATTCGTGATAAGGAAACGGCACAGCTTGCAGTACAGGCTGCTCTTACTGGTCACTTGGTACTTTCTACTATTCACACAAATACAGCCGCTGGAGTTATTCCTAGACTTATAGACATGGGTGTAGATCCTTATCTTATTTCTCCCGTGCTTATTTTAACTATCGCACAAAGACTTGTAAGCCAGATTTGTCCTGGTACAGGCAAACCTATACCCATAGATGGAAGCATAAAAGCAATGATAGATAAACAATTCGCCGATTTGCCAACTGCTTTTAGAAATGAAATTCCAACTGCAACTGAAATGTTAGAAGCAGAGTCTTCTCCTCAATGTCCTATCGGAACAAAAGGTAGAATCGCTGTATTTGAAATGTTTGAAATGAATCCTGAGATAGAACAGGTTATATTGCACAACCCTATAGAATCTGAAGTGCACAAAATTGCTAGGAAAAATGGTCTTGTTACCGTTAAAGAGGATTGTATTATCAAGGCGATGCAGAAGTACGTGCCTTTTGAAGAGATTAATCAACTATAAACCCGATTCATTTTATTGTATAATGGAACAGAATATAGGAAATGCAAAGATAAAAAATTCACTAATTAATAATTAAATTAAATAAATATGGATTACAAAAAAGAACTTGATGATTTGGTAAAAACAGTTTTCCAAGAGGGAGCTTCAGATTTGCATTTGTCTGAGGGGAAAAAACCTACGATTAGAGTCTCAGGTTTGCTATTGCCCTTAGTCAAAAGAGAAATTGTAGACAAGGAAGCCATAATTGGAATTCTTTCAGAACTTGTAACCAAAGAAAACAGGGATTTCTTTTTAAAAAATAAAGAGTTGGATTTTTCATATGGGATAGAAAATGGAGAGAGATTCAGAGGTAATGCATTTTTCCAGCAGGGAATGATAAGCATTGCGCTCAGACTTATTCCAAGAAAGATAAGGAGCTTAACCGAATTAAATCTACCTGATATTTTGAGATCATTTGCAGACAAAAATCAGGGATTTTTCCTAGTTGTAGGTCCGGTTGGTCATGGAAAGACCACAACTCTTGCTGCAATGCTAGAAAGTATAAATGAAACTAGAGCAGAACACATCATTACAATAGAAGATCCTATTGAATACATTTATGAGCCAAAAAAGTCTATTATAGATCAAAGAGAAGTAAGAGTGGACACCGAAGATTTTGCAACAGCAATGAAAAGCATGTTTAGAGAAGATGTTGACGTCGCTCTTATCGGTGAGATGAGAGGAACAGAAACTATCTCTACAGCAGTTACTGCAGCTGAAACAGGACACTTGGTTTTTTCAACACTACATACAAACGGTGCAGCACAAACTGTAAGCAGAATTATAGATTCATTTCCAGGAGAACAACAGGAACAAATAAGAATACAGCTTGCAGGAAGTTTGACCGGTATTTTTTCACAAAGACTTATTCCAAGGATTTCTGGAGGTTTGATACCTGCATATGAGCTTTTGATAAATAACAACGCAGTTGCAAACCTTATAAGAGAAAATAGAATTCATGAGATTAGTTCAGTTATTGAAACATCATCACAGGAAGGTATGATAGATATGAATAGATGTTTGGCAGAGTTGGTTTCCAAAGGTGAAATCACAGTAGAAAGCGCTTATACATACGCTACAGATTCAAAGATATTAGAGAGGATGATGTAAATTAACATACGAATAATACTCGAATGTTACGAATGAGTACGAATGAAATTATTCGTAACCATTCGCAAAATTCTCATAATATTCGTATAATAATGTTGAGTTTATAAAAGAGTAATATGATATAATATTAGTGAATAATTGATTAATTATTCGTAGCCATTCGTAACATTCGCATAATTTTCGTATATTATCATGACATTCAAATACAAAGCATTAGATCAAACCGGTTCACCAAAAGATGGAGTTATAGAAGCCATCAATATAGATATTGCTATAGATGGATTACAAAAAAGAGGTTTGTCTATTGTTTCTATAAAGCCTGAAGAAGAAGCTGGAACAGGTTTGTTAAGCAACATTTCTTTTTTTGAAAAAGTTTCCAACAAAGATGTCGTTATTCTCTCAAGACAGATGGCAACTTTGTTTGAAGCTCAAGTTTCAGCTTTGAGAGTTTTTCAGCTTTTAGCGATGCAATCAGAAAATCCACTTTTGAGAAGACAGTTGAAAGGGGTTGTTGACGATCTTCAGGCGGGTAATAACATTTCAGCTTCTTTGGCAAAATATCCAAATACATTCACTCCATTTTATATAAACATGGTTAAGGCAGGAGAAGAATCAGGAAAGTTGGACCAAACCTTCATGTATTTGGCTGATTATTTGGATAGAACCTACGAAGTAACTTCAAAAGTTAAAACTGCTCTTATCTATCCTGCGTTCGTTATATTTACTTTTATAGCCGTTATGGTGCTTATGCTTGTTGTTGTTATTCCTAAAATCAGCGGAATATTAAAAGAATCAGGCCAAGCAGTTCCTATATACACAAAAATAGTTTTGGGTATTTCAGATTTCTTTGTAAGTTATGGAATACTTCTTTTGATTGCTCTTATTATCGGAGGTTTCTTCCTTTGGAGATATTTGCAGACAGAAACAGGAAAAACTGCTTTTGATGATATGAAAATATCAACACCTGTTATCAAAAATCTTTATTCAAAACTTTATCTTTCAAGAATCGCAGACAACATGAATACTATGCTTGTTTCAGGTATTCCTATGGTAAGAGGTTTGGATCTTACCGCTTCTGTCGTAGACAATTTGGTTTATAAAAAAATATTAGATCAGACAGTTGAAGATGTAAAAGGTGGAAGTTCTGTTTCAACTGCGTTAGAAAAGCATGAACAAATTCCTGGAATCTTCGTACAGATGGTAAGAATCGGTGAAGAGACGGGACAGCTTGGAAATATTTTGAAAACTCTAGCCAATTTTTACAGAAGAGAAGTTACAAATTCAATAGATTCTATTGTCAGCTTGATTGAGCCTGCAATGATAGTGCTTTTGGGTCTTGGAGTTTCATTCTTGCTTGCTTCTGTTCTTGTACCTATTTACTCAATATCATCAGGAATGTAGCTGATTTTTAAGAAGCGGAGCGACTATAAAAATCGCTACCCAGCCCCACTTTTGTTATTGTATTTTTGTATTGAAAAAGTGGGGCTGGGTCCTCAAAAAATATAGTCGTGGATTACCACTTCTTATTTTTTGGGAGTTGTCCACACCCTATCATTTCACATATTTATTTAATTAGTTGTATAATTGCTAGGTAAGCTTAAATCTCGAAAGAGATTGTTATTTTTGATTGGAAGTACTCATCCTTGAGCAAGTTGAAGATGGCCGAAAGAAAATATAAGCAAATTTATTAATGTTTATTAAATTGATTTTTAACGCCGACGTAGAGCGAATGAAATGAGAAAGTAATCTTTATCATTTCTGAGCCGAGGAAGGCGTAAAGATTTCGATATCTTATCGATAAAAATTAAAATTATGAAAAAAGGTTTTACATTGATTGAACTCTTGGTTGTTATCGCAATCATCGGTATTCTATCTTCAGTTGTTTTGGCTTCTTTGAACTCAGCAAGAGGAAAGGGGTCAGATGCAGCAGTTAAGATGGACTTGAATGGTATAAGAGCACAATCTGAAATTTCAAACAGCGATGTTGGAAATTACAGCGGTGTTTGTGTTGATACAACCATATTAAATGCGTTGAACGGTGCTAGAAGCGCAGCAGGATTAACAGCAGCTGTTAACACAGATCCAGCAGTAGCAGGTTCAGCCGATACAGTTACTTGTCACGCAACAAATGCAGGTTGGGCTATAGAGGCTCCTTTGAAAACAGCAGGATTCTTCTGTATTGACAGCTCAGGTATGTCAACAACAACTGCTTCTACAGTTATAGGAGCATCAAGTGATATAACTTGTACTAATTAAATATAAAGTTTAATTAATTAAAAAACTCGTCCTTGTGGCGAGTTTTTTAATTGTAAAAATAGTATATAATAAGTGAGTTTATAATTAATATTAGCTTTATAAATAACTAAATGAAAAAAGGATTCACACTAATTGAGCTTCTTGTAGTCATTGCCATAATCGGTATTCTTTCTTCAGTCATTTTGACATCCCTAAATTCAGCAAGAGAAAAGGCAACAAACACTGTGATAAAAATGAATATGTCTAGCTTGAAGGATGAAGCTGAAATATATTATTCTGAACCCATGTCTTATGTCGGTGTTTGCAATAATGCTGATTTTGCAAAAATATTAGCATCTGCAACCACAACAGGTGGTGGACCAACAACTGCAATTTCAACATATTGTGTTTCCGATGCAAACTCATGGTCAGCAGCTTCATTCTTAAAAACACCAGAGGTTGTTAGTGGAATAACTGTTGGTGCATGGTGTACAGGAAGCTCAGGAGTTTCTAAGGCAACAACAACTGTTATCGTTGGTACAGCTAACTGGACAACATCTTCTTGTCAGTAGAGAATAGGAGATAGAAGTTAGGATTTAGAATATAGGAAAAACAAAAGAAAAGGCGGGGCGACTGAAAGTCGCCCCGCCTTTTCTTTTGTTTTTTTATAATAAAAACGTTATAACCTTGCCCGTTAAAGTTTTTACGAACGCATTACCCCAATATATCTATCTAGAATAAGGTTTACTGCGTATTACTTATAATAAGCATAATTAAACTATTACATAATGCAAAAAAGTTGTTTTTAGGTTAAAATATATACAGATATATGAATATATCTTTTCTCAAAAAAATACACGAAAATGTTAAGGGCAACTTTTTTATTCGTAAAAATTTTTCTCGGGTAAATATGAATGTTCGTAATAAATCAAAAGGATACACCCGGTAGTGAATTTTGACATCGTTTCAAAACAAAAAGTATGTTTTATAGATAATATATATAATTAAAAAATGTTAAAAATAAACCACAAAAAGAATATTTCAATGTCAAAATCTACTACCGGGTATACTCTTATAGAAATAATTGTTGTTATTGGTATTATGGCGAGTTTGACCGCCATCATTTATTCTTCTTTTGATGGTTCAAAAGCAAATAGCAGAGACCAACAAAGAGTCGCAGACATAAGTGCGATTCAATTAGCTCTTGAACAATCTTTTAATAAAAATGGAGTGTACCCAATAGATTTAGAAGCACTTACTATTAAACCTCAAAATGCAACAAATCCTTTTATCTCATCAATACCAAAAGATCCTTCAACTGGGAAAAAGTATAGTGACCCAACGTCTACAAATAGCGGATATTTTCCAATGTCAAAATCATCTATAAGTAAAGATTGTATCTCATATCAGCTCTGGACTACATTTGAAAGAAATAATATTTATATTGACCAAAAGAAGGGTTTCAATGCTACAGATTATCAACTTCCAAACAATTTATATGAATGTACGGACACAATGGCAACTCCGCCAATTATTCATAAGAAAATAAATGCTTCTGCAACTGTAAGTCCGCTTGTTTATGATGTAATGCCATAGCCCGTTAAAGTTTTTGCCAACGTTTGTTAAAAATTATATAAAAACAAAATCATGATTCCATATAAAAGTAATTTAATAGTATTGCTTGTTATGTCAAAACAAACAATTTTTATTGGCAAAAATTTTCTCGGGTAAATTATTATGCTGTTTGTTAATTTATTTATAATTTTTGTTTTAGGAACTATTATCGGCAGTTTTTTAAATGTCGTAGCTTTGAGATACAACACAAGTCTTTCTTTTATAACAGGGAAGTCTAGATGTTTTTCTTGCAGTAAAGATTTACATTGGTATGAGCTTATTCCACTTTTTAGTTTTCTTATGCTTGGTGGAAAATGTTTAAAATGTAATAGCAAAATATCTTGGCAATATCCAATAGTAGAATTTATCACAGGGGTTATTTTTGTTGGAATATTTTTGAAGTTTGGACTTACTCCATTACTTCCTTTGTATTTGGTCATAGCATCGCTTTTGATAACAATGTCAGTTTATGATTTCTTACATAAAATAATTCCAGACGGAATGGTTTTCAGTTTTATTGCACTTTCTATCGTTGTTTTTTTTATTTCGCATCCGATAAGTGAAATTTTTAATTTCTCAAATATATCTTTAGATTTACTAGCAGCTCCAATACTTTTTGCTTTCTTTGCTTTTTTCTGGCTCATTTCAGGAGGCAGGTGGATGGGTTTTGGTGATGCAAAGCTTGCTATTGGTGTAGGTTTTCTTTTGGGCTTTTCTGGAGGCATATACGCGATAATGCTGGCCTTTTGGATAGGCGCAGGCGTCAGTTTGATACTTATGTTATTGCAGAAAATTAAAATTGCTAAACTTAAGCTTTCTTTTAAAAGTGAAATACCTTTCGCACCTTTTATAATTCTTGCAGTATTTATTCAGCTCATTACTTCTTGGAATTTAGAGAGTATTTTTAACTTCCTGGTTTAAAACAGAGGTCTCTCCTTGAGGAGGAGAGAAACGACGGGAAAAGGTGAGTCCTCGGTTTTCAGATTTAATTTGTAGTATAATATATAAAAAATGCACAAAAATATTAAAAAACAAAAAATAAATTTTAAAAAAGGCTTCACGTTAGTAGAGCTTCTTATCACTATTACCATGTTTGTTATTGTCACTGGAGTGGTCCTCGTCAATTCAAATAGTTTTGATAGCTCAGTACTTTTGAATAATTTTGCTTATGATGTAGCTCTTACCATAAAGCAGGCACAATCTTATGGAGTAAATGTCAGAGAAACTAGTAATTTTAGAGATGTTGGTCTTAACCAATTCAATTCAGCTTATGGAGTCTTTTTTGATCTTACTCAGAGCAATACAAACTTTGTTCTTTTTAATGATGCACCTGCAACTGACGGCACTTATAATAGAATCTATGATAGCAGTATCACAACTTGTTCAGTAGATGACCCAGAATGTATTCAAAAATATACTATAAGAAAGGGGAATATTATAAAAAGTATATGTGCGGGATCAGGTCCAGATGATTGTCCAGATGGAGTTAGTAAAGTAGAAAAACTTTCAATTCTATTCCAAAGGCCAAACCTTGCGGCTCTAATATATTCTGAAACCAGTGGCATTTTATCGTCAGCTCAACCTTATGCTAAAGTTACATTATCTGCAGAAAGTGGAGCAACACAAGCAGTAGTTGTAACTTCAGTGGGACAGATATATGTGAAGAAATAATAAGTAGAAACAGAGGTCTCTCCTTGAGGAGGAGCGAAGCGACGGGAAAAGGTGAGTCCTCAGTTTTCAAAATTAAAATTTAAAAATGTATAAAAACACAAAACAAAAAAATAGCAATTTAAGTAAAGGGTTTTCCCGGCAGTGAATTTTGACATCGTTTTAAAACAGGAAAGTATATTTTATAGATAATATTTATAAAGAGAAAATGTTAATAATAAATCACAAAAAGAATATTTCAATGTCAAAATCTACTGCCGGGTTTTCTCTTGTAGAAATGCTTGTTGCCGTCGCTATTTTTATGTCTATCATGACTGTGGCCATCAGCTCTCTTATTTCCATAATAAATGCCACCAAAAGAGCACAATCAATAAAAAGTACGATAGATAGTGTCACTTTTGCACTGGAAAATATATCAAGAGATATGAGAATAGGCAGTGGTTATGAGTGTTCAACAGACGGTGTTGCATTTGCAACAAAATGTGTAGATGCTGACCAAAATAATATCGGGGGTAAGGCAGTAAGATATATAAGTGGTTCTTCTGGACATGAAGTAAGATATACGTTTAATGGAATTGAAGATTTATCAAAAGGAGTACTTACAAAAACAGAATGTCCTACTGATATTTATAATTGTCCTATAGCTATAGAAAATACTGTAGATCTTATTTCTCAAGATTCAAATGTTAATATTACCAACATGAAATTTTATGTAATAGGCGCTGATAATGAATTTGCGTCAAACATGTCAGACAAAACCCAGCCAAGAGTTATCATTACAGCTTCAGGACTTATATCAGCAAAGGGAAGTGCAGACACATCTTTCAATTTGCAGACAAATATTTCACAAAGAATCAGAAATTAATTATATGAATATTAAAATAAAAAAGAATAATATGAAAAAAGCTTTCACACTCATAGAAGCTCTTGTCGCTATTTCAATTCTTATGATTGCTATTGCAAGCCCCATGACTTTGGCACAAAAAGGTTTGTCTACAGCAACCCAGTCCAAAGATCAAATGATTGCTGCATTTCTTGCACAAGATGCTATTGAGGCTGTAAAAAATATAAGAGACCAGATAGCCATAAGTCAAACAACGGGGAATTGGCTAACAAATACATTATTAAATGACTGTATTTGTGAAGGAGCAGAATGTAATTTTGATGATCCTTTAAACTTAAAATTTTGTACCATAGATACTACATCTCCTGATTGGGCAAATGGCGAGGATGGTTCTATCCAGCCAGGTAATAATAATGATTTGCAGAAGAATATATTAAAAGTTTCATATACCGCTCCAGATATAATAAATGGTGTTAAGTATTTTTTGAAATATGATTACAAAGGTACTATCGGTGGGGCAATATCAAATGACCCGGATACAGTATCAAAATTTTCTAGATATATAAATATAAAAAAGACGTCAGAAGTTGGAGATGGAGCAAATGAGGCTGTTGTTCATGTCAGAGTCTTTTGGAGTTCTACACTAGGTCCACAACAGATAGATATTCAAGATTTTATCTATAATTATTCTGAAAATTTATAAACTTATTTTTAAAACATCCAACAAATATTAATTTGCTGAATACAAGAAAACATAGTCGCTTCGCTCTGTATTTATCAATAAAAAAAGAGCCTCAAGCAAGTATAAACTTGCCTGAGGCCCATTGTTAGTAAACCACTTAATTGTTTGTTGAAAAAACTAAATTTGGTGCTGCATCATAGTCACAAATTTTTACATATACAGAGCTTGGATTAAGTGCATCCATTTTTCTGTACACCTTAATGTTTACAATCTGGTCAGTACAGATTCCTTCTAAATGGAAACCTTCTGTAATGGAGTCTAACTGAACCACTGTTGATGTCCATACATAGTTGTAAACCTGGTCCATGTAATATGCTCCCCTTGTAACTGGAGAGACATCACCTTTGGGTCTTTTTCCTACCCACGCTTCAAAATATCCTGCCTGATTGCTATTGCTTTTGATTTCCACATAGTAATCACGGATATTTGTATTTCTTGTTGCCGTAGCCGTAGCTGTCGCAATCATAACTTCAGTTGAAGTCATAGTGGCCGTTGCCGTGTTCACAACAATTTCCGTCGCTGTCATTGTGGGCGTGAACGTTGCCGTCCCAACCTCAATAACATTTGTCGGAGTTGCAGTAGCATTCGCTAATGCCGTCTGTGTTTGCTGTGCGCAAAGTACGCACCCCGGATCTACTACGTTTGGCGGTGTGCATCCTGCAACCACCATCATCAGTATTCCTACAACAACAATCAAAATGTTTTTCATAAAACACCTCCCCATAAGGGTTTGATTTTTAAAACAATATATTTAATTAGTGGCAAAGAACTTTATTCTATGCCACATACTTTTTTGACAAAGTACGCAACATATAGCCTAGTAATATTGTACACTTATTATACATATCTGTCAAACCCCTATCCACACCCTATTTATATAGTAAAAGTATGGCTATAAATATGAATAAAAACTATAAAATTAAGAATAATTGCAGAAATATAATCTTTTAGCCCTATTTTCCCAACCCTTGCATTAATCTTCATTAAATTGTACAATTTGGGTCAGATAAAACTACTATTTATTTAATATATTTTTCTAAATATTTTTTAAAAAATATGTGGAGTTCTTTGCCACTAAAAATAAAAAATAACACTTGGAGGTGTTGTATGTACAAGACATTATGTGGTCCTATTGCGGTTCAGGTTGAAGTAACTGAGATGTGCAATGATACTTGCAGACATTGTTACAATTTTTTTAGACATGATAACTATGTTTGTAAAACAATGTCTGAAGGAGAAGTTTCAATAGTTATCAGCGAATTACAGAAGTACCAAGTTGTTAGAGGAGTTATCACTGGAGGCGAGCCACTTATTGTACCAGATATATTTTTGAAATTAGCAGAAGGAATGGCATCAATTGGAATGAGAACAACTGTGAATACGAACCTCATTCTTTTTAACAAAGCCATTGGTACTGAATTATTAAAAATTGGTACCGGCACAATAATGACAAGTCTTATAGGAGACACTCCTGAATTGCACGATTTTGTAACTCAAAATCCAGGCAGTTGGAAGGGGACTGTAAATGGAATTGAACTTGCTAAAAGTATGGGGTTTCGTGTTCTTGTGAATATGGTTTTAACAAAATGGAATATCCACAGAGTACGCGAAGTCGGTAACTTAGTCGGTTCTCTAGGAGCAAACACATTTGGAGCTACTCGTGCTTGTGCGCCAGGTCCTATTGCTAAAGATTTTCACAAAAATCTCATTTCAATTGAAGAACTCAGAGAAAGCCTAAAAATCCTTTATGAGCTAAAAGAGAAGTGGGATTATAAAGTGGATATTTTTGAACACTATCCCTGGTGTGCATTGGGAGATTTGGAAAAGTACTCTTATTTAGCGCGGAGAAAGTGTACAGCAGGAATAACTAGTTGCACAATTGGTGCTGATGGTGAACTTAGACCATGCGGGCATTCTTCAATGAGGTATGGAAATGTTTTTTCTGAAGGATTATCCAAACCTTGGATGAAAATGAATGACTGGAGGAAACAAATATACTCCGGCAGTTGCATCAAGTGTAGTTTTTTTAACAGATGCACGGGCGGTTGTCCTACAGAGATACAGAATTCTTTGGATAAAAAGGACCACCATTGTACCAGTGAAGAAGATGTAATATCTCTTCCTATAAATAAAGAAGAGATAATTTCTCTTGACCCAGATTGTATCTATAAGCTAAATGAAAAGATTGTATTGCGTAAGGAAGAATTTGGCGGTACAATTGGGACAAGAAATGGAGAAAAGTTGTTATTTGTTGATAAGAAATTTTTTGAAACATTGTTAAATTTAAGGGACCAAAAATTTTCTATCAGACAAGTATCAGTAGAATCTGCTGAAGATTTAGATCAGGTCATTCAATTATTTTCAATACTTTTTTCCAAAAAAATGATAACAGAAGGGAGGTGAGAACGGTGTCCATAGTGGAGTTGAACGAAGCAAGTGATCAGAGTGCGTCTGAAACTGTATCAAGTGAACTTGGTGGTTGTCACTGGGATTGCGATACAGAATCAGATCATTCGGGCGAGTAGTCTAGATCACAAGAGGGAACAGAGGGGTGGTAGAGCAATTTTATTGCTTTATCACCCTTTTTTTAATATAATACTTACATGATTTTTAAAATTGATGAAGAAAAAGAGAGAGATATTCTGTATAATTTTATTAAAATTAAGAAATCCGAAGCTATTTTTGAAGCATATAAAATAGAGTGTGAATTTGCACCAATATCAAATGATAATGAGTTTATAAAAAAACAGGTTGATGTGATAAAAAAGATTTGGAATTTAGTAGCAGAAAATTATTATAATAAATTAGGTAAATTTTATGAAATTAAAATATCTGAACCAGATATTACGTGTCTATTAACAAGATTTAGTATTTTTCCATATAATTTTTCAAATGATGGGTCAGAAAAATGTTTTTCAGCTCCACTATTTGCAAATCCAGTAGAAAGAAATCGTATAATAATGCATGAATTATGTCATTATTTTCAACCAGTTGAGCTTCCTGAATCTATTAAAGAAGCGATTCCTGTAATTTTAAATGATCAAGATAATTTTAAGATGTATAGTAATGAAAAAGGACATCAGAATGATGAAGAACAAAAATGGAGAAAAATTATTTGGGATTTGTATAATAGAGGAGAAAAATTTTCTGATTTACTCAAGATAATTAAGGAAAATCAACAAAATTAATATTTATATAAAAAATATTATTGTATAAGCGTTTATCTATGTTTAAACATACAAACAAAAAACCCCGCAAAGAATTTTAAAAGAATTGATTAAAGTTAAAATAAATATATTTCAATAAACAAATATTATGTTAAATTTAAAACAAAGTGAAAATTCACGCGGGGCAGGCAGGACCGATACAAAACAAAAAGCTGGTTTTGCTGTTCTTTTTTCTGTAATGCTTGCGAGCTTTCTCATTACGCTCGGTATTTCTATTTTTAGTATTTCTTTGAAAGAAATTCAAATCACGACGTCCGTGAGAGATTCCCAAGTCGCTTATTATGCTGCGGACTCTGCTCGCGAGTGTGCGCTTTATGCTGATGTAAAACTCGGTGCTTTTCCTGCATGTATAGATTCAGTTTGTACAGAATTTTTTGATATTAATGGAGACACAGTACTTGCTACTTCACCTCGTCAGGTAAATGTTACATGCAATAATATTCCTGCTACATTAACTTTTACTAAAACTGGCACAACTTATACATCTCAAAAACTAGAAAATTTCTTCAAAGCTTCAACTCTAGCTTCAGCACCAGCCTCTGACATAAGAATAACAAAACAATTCATACCTGCTACTTCTCTTACTAAAACAACAATAGAAACTTGGGGACATAATACGCAAATTTTAGGAAGAAGAGTTGAAAGGGGAATCAGTCAGACAAATAACTAATTAAAATTTATATAAAATATAGTTTTACTTAAAATTTAATGATGTTGCAACAAAGTATTTTAAAGATGAATTGAATGTAGATACAGTAAATTTATTTTTCTTTTTAATTTGTTTTTTATTAAAAATTGCTATAAGTTGTCCGCCGATAACCTCACCATTATCATTTTTCTCCCAAAGTTTGATAAAATCCTTAATATTCATATTTACCCCAGCATTTTCATTCATAGGATCATTTACTATGACATTTTTTTTATTAATACCCGTTACAAGACGAAAATGTCCAAACTGATTAGTTTTGGATATTTTCTGGCATACTATTACAGGAATAGAGAGAGAAAGGAACTCTCTTATTGGCTGTAAAGCTAGACTAGATGATTTAAGTACTGCCTGAGCAATAAAATAATCGAACCCATGTTTTTCAGCGTCTCTGATAAGGTCAGAAGATCTTATGTAGTAACTATCTTTTATACTCTCTCTGGGAACTTTTAGTCTATCCCAGACATCTTTTTCTCTTTGATCAGACATACCCAAATAATTATAAATCATGCAAAGTGTCGCTGCACCACAAGATGCTTTTTCTGATTGTTTAATGTTTTTAATTATTAGATTAGACATTTTTAATAGATATTTAATAAAATGCGGGGTGATAATGGGATTATCACCCCGCATTGAGGTTAGTATTATTTCTACTTTCCTCTTCCACCGCCACCACCCCCAGTACTTCCGCCGTTGTGATTTCCGCCATTACCAGACATCGATATCACCACCTTTGAGTGTAGAATGAACACCTCTTAATATTTTACTCCTTTTTAAAATTTATTCAATGATTTATATTTTATAATAAATTTAAAAATATGATATAATTATACACAATTATGTAGATAATTGATTCCATATATGACAAAAATTCCTCAATCTACTATAGATCGATATGAAAAACTATCAAAAACTATAGACCATTATAGATATCTTTATCATGTATTGGACAAGCCAAATATTACAGATGAATCTTATGATTCACTTATGCAGGAACTTGTCAGTATAGAGGAAAAATATCCAAAACTTAGGACTCCACAATCTCCGTCTCAAAGAGTAGGAGGTGAACCACTTTCAGAGTTTAAAAAAGTTAAGCATGAAGTAAGACAATGGTCTTTTGATGATTGTTTCTCTGCAGATGGTTTGAAAAAATGGGATGAAAAAGCACGCAGAATGATAGAGAAAGAGCCATCTTTGAAAGGTGACCCCAAGTCAAATAAAAGCCAATTTGACGGGGCAAGAAAAATAGAATATTGTTGTGAGCTTAAAATAGATGGTTTAAAAATCATTCTCACTTACAAAAATGGTAAATTTATTCAGGGTGCAACTCGTGGTGATGGGGAAATAGGAGAAAATGTCACAGAAAATCTAAAAACGATAAATAGTATCCCCCTTATTCTTCCTAAGCCGATAGATATAATTGCGGTTGGAGAATGTTGGCTTTCTAAAGCTGAATTAGCAAAAATAAATAAAGAAAGAGAGAAAAATGGAGAACAACTTTTTGCAAATACTAGAAATGCTGCCGCAGGTTCTATCCGTCAGCTTGACCCAAAAGTTGCTGCCAAGAGAAAATTGAGTTCATTTATTTATGATATTGATAAATTGAGTGAACACATTCCAGCCACTCAAG
>JBBACS010000007.1:0-27975 GCA_041656855.1 Minisyncoccota bacterium
ATTGATGCCACCGGCTCTATTGGCAACGATCCCATACAAACCATTTGCAGAAGTGCTATTTTTTATCCATGTGGTTATAGTAATTTTATTTGTATTTAAATTTTTTACAGTTGCAGTTATACTATTAGAACCATTAAAAAAATATGCTCCTTTGCCATTGTATCCAGAATTTGAACTCCAAACTGGTCCACCCCAGGGCAAAACTACACCATTATTTCCAAAACTAGAAGTATCCAAAGCTTTTCCTGCCCCATCTTCAAACTTCCATTCCCCTACTAACTGATCCCCTATTCCATGCAAAATATTTGCTTCAAATTGCATTCCGGCAGCCATACGCCCTTTCTCACGAGCAGAGCTTAGGCTTGATAAAACAACACTTGCTAGCAAGCTTATTATAGATATTACAACTAGGAGCTCTATAAGAGTAAACCCTTTTTTAAATTTAAAAATATTCATTAAGCTTAGATTCTATATGCCAAGTGCAGTTAATCCAGCCTGTATAAGTTTCCATAGTATTCCTACAACAAACTTATCCCAAACATAAATAACAGGAGCTGCCAAATAATTATTCCAAATATTCAAAACAAAATTCCATGCATTATTTAAATTTGCTTGAACTGTTTGACCTTTTATTATATCTCCAACATTAAAACCAAAATAACCCAAAATTATGAGTGCAATAACTATTACTATGATAGTTTTTATTAATCCTCTTTTATACATTGATTTTGCGAAATCACGTCGCACAACCGTCCTATAAGTGCGACGTAATTTTATATATTAATAATAAAAATGACTTCTTTAGTATTTTAACATACTTACTTTAATGAAGGAAGATACAACATTGGATCTAAATATGCCTTGGTGTCTGCAACAGGCATCATATATGTCGTATTGCACACTTTGCTTCTATAACTCATTACTTTTACACCTTGAGTAGCATAAACCGACTCATGTAAGTGTGGACCAGTACTAGCGCCAGTATTTCCAGAATATCCTATTACATCTCCAGTAGTTACGGCTTGTCCTACAGATACTTTTATTAGGGATAAGTGAGCATAAATAGTAGATAGTCCATTCTCGTGTTCAACAAAAACCCACTTACCAAAAGAGGCACCTCGGCATATGGTGTCCGTATCCCCTGTTCCTTTTACAACTCCGCCCAGTGAGGCTTTTACAGGTGTGCCCATAGATGCTCTAAAGTCTACTCCATTGTGAAGTTTCCCCCATCTTGGACCAAAAGTAGAAGTTACAAATATAGAACTAAGTGGCCAAGATAAAATACCATGATTGCCTGCCGGAATACTGCTAGCATCTATTGCAAACTTAAGTTCTGACTCAAACTGCAAAAGTTCTTGATCAAATGAATCCGCCAATGCTTGTTTTTCTGCTAGCATTTTTTTATAAGTAGCTTCAGAATTTTTTGTATCAGCTAATAATTTATTTTTCTCTTTTTTTGAAATGTCTAAAAGTTTTTTTCTATCAGTTAAACTGGCTTTTAATTTCAACAAATCCACTTTCTTCTTTTCAGCAGATGTTTTATTATTTTCCAAAATAGTTTTTGTATTTTTAGTTTCTAATATTTTTTCTCTTATTTGGTTTTGTATAAGAAAAATATTTTGCTGTTCATTCCAAAATTCAGAAAGATTTTTGTATGTCAGAAGATTTTCTATCAAAGAAGTATCATCATATTTGCTTATTTGATTTATCAACAAAGATATCGCTCTTATATCTTTATTTATTTTATCTATATTTTTATCTATATCATCTGCCAATTGTTCAATCTGGAGCTGTGTTGCATCTATGTTGCTTTGGGTAAGCTTAATATCAAGAGCATTTTTGTTTATAGTCGCGTTGAGTGATTTTATGGTATTTTTTAGAGAAACCGCTTGGGCCCCTATATCTTTAAGCTGTTTTTCATATTCAGCTATTTCTAGTTCCAGCTGTTTTTTTGTCTCTGTAATTTTGTCTATCTGGCTTTGCAGTTCTTCTACAGTAGCAGAATAAGCAAAATTAACATTAAAAAATAGGAAAAGCAGGAAAAGAAACACAATCCCCCACTTTTTTTTAAATAAACAAATTGTGGTTTTTTTAAAATTCATTTTTATTCTATTTAAAACAAAAAATTATAGAGAGTCTATTGCAGATTGGATTCTTTTTAATGATTCTGCCTTTCCAAGAATAAACAGAAGTGTAAACGGATCTGGAGATTTTTCTCTCCCAGATAAAGCGACTCGAAGTGGCCAAAGGACATTTCCCTTACCTTTTTCTTCTGCTAGTGGCATCAATTTCTCTTTCAAATCGTCTAATATAAAATCTTTATCAGAAATATTATTTAAAATATCAAACGATAGTGATAAATATTCTTTTGCTTGTTCCAATGTACCGCCTTTTTTCCAAATAATCATTTCTTTTGACAGTTTAGGTTCTTCAAAAAAATATTGTATGTCTCCATCTGCCAACATTTTATCGATATCAGACCAAACAGATATTCTTTCTATCAAAACACTACAAACATTTTCAATATTTCCTAATTTTCTATAATTTTCTGGCAATCTTTTTATAATTTCCTTTAAAATCGTATCTTTGGGAAGTTTTTTAATATACTCTTTATTTATCCAAAGCAATTTTTCCGGATTAAATACGGCACCGGCCTTTTGGACCTTCATAATATCAAACCTCTTTATTATTTCTTCCATAGACATTATTTCTGTTTCATCTCCAGGATTCCATCCACAAAAAGCAAGATAATTTACCATAGCTTCAGGAATATATCCCTTTTCTCTATAATATTTTAATGATACAAGTTCACCTTGCTGTCTTTTTGATAATTTGGATTTATCTTCATTTAAAATAAAAGGCATGTGAGCATAAATAGGTCTTGGTGCTCCTATAGCTTCTTGGATTAAAATCTGTCTAGGAGTGTTATATATTCCATCTTCTCCCCTTATTATATGATTGACGCCCATTTCAAAATCGTCCACCACAACAGCAAGATGATAAATGGGTTCATCTATACTTTTGGCAATAATAAAATCTCCAAGTTCAGTAGTGTCTACAACAACCTCTCCTCTTATCATATCTTCAAATGCTACTTTTTTCCCAGGGTTCCTAAGTCTTATTACTTCAGCTCTCTGACCTTCTTCTTTAACTTCTTCTTTTGAAATATAAGCCTTGTCTTCAGCAATCATTTTCTCTAAATATTTCCTGTAAGTGGCTCCATGTTCTGATTGTTTATAAACTTTATCAAAATTTATATTTACACCGAGCCATTTCAAACCGAGAATGATATCTTGTGCGTATTCATCTTTAGATCTTTCTTTGTCAGTGTCTTCTAGTCTGAAAAGAAGCTCTCCTTTATTCTGTTTAACAAAAAAATAATTAAAAAGAGCGGTTCTAGCATTACCAATATGAAACCAGCCTGTTGGAGATGGTGGGAATCTCGCTATTATTTTATTTGTATTTTTGGGCATTGTATTAAACTGAATTTATGTCCTATATTCTACATTTTATCTTCTATATTCTATTTCTCATGCTGTAAACCGATTTTAATTATTTCTCTTGCTATCAAATCGGCTGCATCTGTCTTTATGAAGCTTTTAGCTCCATCGCTCATTTTTTTAGCTAAATTTTTATCTTCCATGATTCTAGATACCTCTGAAAGTAAAATGTTTGGAGAAAGATTAACTTCTTCAATAACTACTGCACCGCCAGAGCGAGCATAATTGTAAGCATTTTGCCTTTGGTGGTCTCCGTTTGTATCTGTAATAGGAATAATAATACTTGGAATACCCCATGTGGCTATTTCAAAAATTGCGGAACCAGCACGAGAAATAATGAGACTTGATGCGCCAGCTGCCATAACTGTATTTAAGTTGTCTAAATAGTCATATGGTCTATATCTAGATTTCAATTTATTATCTGTGAGAACAACATTTGCCGTTCCTATCACTTCTTCAATATTATTTTTGCCTGTTTGGTGTATAACATAATATTTTTCTACAAGCTTGGGTAAAATACTTAATATTTGATCATTTATAATCTTAGCACCAAGAGAACCACCGACTATAAGTATCGCTGGAATATCTTCCGTTAAAGTCAAAAATTCTCGAGCTCTATCGCGAATTGGAATCATTTGTATGTTTTTTCTAACAGGATTACCTGTAACAGCAACTTTTGTTGCATCAAAATATTTTGTAGCTTCTGGATAAGATACTGCGATTCTTTTTGCAAATTTAGCCGCCCAAAGATTGGTTCTTCCTGGCGCACTATCTGACTCATGAATAACCACTGGAATTTTAAGCAATTTTGCTGCAAATAAAACTGGAAAACTAGAATATGCCCCTTTGCTGAAAATAACATCAGGATAAAGATTAAAAACTTTCACAGTAGCGTCTATTATTCCAAAAAATGTCTTAAAAGCATCAAAAAAATTCAAAATAGAAAAGTATCTTCTAAGCTTTCCAGCTGAAATATTTATATACTCAATACTATTTTCCATGAGCATGTCTGCATCATGCGGAGAATCTGACATATAATAAAGTTTCACTGGAAGAAGTTTCTCTTCCTTAACAACTTTATTTATTTGTTCTGCAACTGCAATAAGTGGATAAAAATGTCCTCCTGTACCACCTCCAGTTAAAAGTATTTTCATTTACCCGAGAAAATTTTTGCTAATAAAAATTGTTTGTTCCGACATAACAAAAAATTGTTTTAAATTGATTTTATCTATTTTCATGATTTTGTACATATAATTAATTTTTAAACAAACATTAGCAAAAACTTTAACGGGTGAATTATTATTTAAAATCTTTACCAAATTTTGACACATTCAAAACTATCCCTATTTCTACCAAAATCATTAACATTGCGGTTCCGCCCTGACTAAAAAAAGCCAACGGTAAACCGGAAAACGGAATAATTCCCAATACTGAAGCTATATTCGTAAATGACTGCAGTATTGTAAGTATAACAATTCCTACCACCAAAAGTCCACCAAAAGTATCGGGTGATCTTATGGCAATTTTGAAACCTCTGAAAACAAAAAATAAGAAAATTAATATTACAAAAACACAACCAACAAAGCCTCCCTCTTCTGCAAGAACTGCAAAAATAGTATCGCTTATGGACTCAGGCAAAAATTTATATTTTTGTATACTTTGGCCTAATCCTTTACCAAAAATCTGTCCCGAACCGACAGCTATCAAAGATTGTTGTATTTGATAACCTGAAGTCTGAGAATTGGTATTTGGATGTATGTATGTTTCAATTCTTGACATTACATATGGCCTTGTAAAAGCTAAGATTGTCACACACAAAATTCCTATAAAAATTAAAAATGCTACGTGTCTTTTTTTTCCGCCAGCAACCATAAACATAGATACACAAGTAGCTCCTAGAATCAAAAATGAATCCGTGTCAGGTTGATTCAAAAGGAGGAATGCTATGATGCTAAGGATAACAATCATGGGCATTAAACCATATTTAAAAGTAGAAACTTTTTCTTTTGCAGATGTGAGCCATGCAGCCCAATATATGATGAAACCAATGTTTAATACGGCAACTGGTTGAAAAGTAAAACCAAATAAAGAAATCCATCTTGTGGCAAAAGTATTCAAATTTGTCCCCAAACCAGGAACAAAAACCAAAGAAGTTAAAGCTAGAGATCCTACAAAAATTGGAAAAGCATATCTCTTAAAAATTTTATAATCTATTTTTGAAAATATAAAACATGCGACAGAACCGAAAATAATTCCAAAAAATATTTGCTTTGAGACTATAGAAGCAAATTGTGCACTATTTTTTGCCAGTATTCCCATAGAAGCAGAGATAAAAATAATAAAACCAGTAATTAAAAGAATAATTACTGTTCCAAGAAAAATTTTATCTATACCTTTACTATTTGAGGACATGATTGATTTTTAAGAAGCGAAGTGACTATAAAAATCATCACCCCGTCAAATCTTATCTAAATTATACCACTTATATTAACATTTTTAACTATTTTTAATAACAATAAAAATTAGTTTTGAAAACTATTTGACTGGGGTCTTTTGATTATCTAATCACTCAGAGAGTTTTTCCAAAGTTATTTTTGCCAACTTGACCACATCACTAAACCTAGCTTCCATAGAAGATCCCAAAACTACAATAGCTATTGGGTGCATAATACCAGCATCAAAAATCACCGCTAGATTTCCTCCTGCCAAATCGGTAAAACCAGTCTTTGATGCTATCAAATTTGGTATTTCATCCATAGAAATATTGGTATTTGAAGCTGTATGTTCTATATTGCTCTCAGATATAAAATTTTCAGATATTTTGTTTGTATTTGATATTAACTTTATATTATTTTTTATGATGTCGGCTAAAAGCATAGATACATCATAAGCAGAACTATAAGCACCGCTCATATCTTTGTTTATATCCAAGCCTGTTTCATTTATAAAAATAGTATCTTTTAAACCCAAAGATATTGTTTTTTCATTCATCATTTTTACAGCGTCTTTATTATTTACAGCTTCATAATCATTTAAAACTGAAACAATTGCATGCATACCATCGTTAGAAGAGGTCATCAAACTAAAATCTAAAAGATCTTTTAATTTCCACTTTTCCCCAAGAGCAAGACCACTGTCCCCTTCAAGCATAATATCGTCCATGTTTATAGTGACAATAGTCGTGTCCGGCATAACGTCCATAACAACAAGCCCTGTCATTAACTTTGTTATTGAAGCTAGTGGTAATCTAAGATGTTCCTCTTTTGCAAAAATCGGTTTATCATTCAAAATATCATAAACATAAAATGATTTTGCCTCTATCGTGTTTAATATAGATTGATAATCAAAAACCTTCTTACCAATTGTCTGAACTATATTATTATTTACAGCACTATTTTTAGGAAAAAAAATAATACATAAAACAATCGCGGCAAATATTGCAGCGATTATTAAATCTTTATTCTCTTTTAATTTATTTTTAAAATCCATGAGAGTCTGTTATTCGGTATATGGCGTAGGATTTTCTGTCGACTCCATTTCACTTTCTAAATCCTTTACCGCTTCGGCTTCCTCTTGTTTCATTTGAGTATTTTTATAACTCTCAATCTCAGCGCGAGCTTCGGAATAGCTTGGCATATCCTCTATTTTGCTAAGTCCCATAAAACTCAACATTTCAAAAGTTGGTTTATACAAAAAACTTCTCTGATCTTTTGGATTTGGAACTTTTTCTATCAAACCTCTTATCATTAAATTTCTGACAATAAAGTTTGACTGAACTCCTCTTATATAATCTATTTCCGCACGAGAAAGAGGCCCTTGATAAATAATTATTGAAAGTGTTTCAAGACCAGCTTTTCCAAGGTCGCGTACTAGCTCTTCTTTTGTAAGTTTATCAATAATGTCAGAAAATTCTTTTGAAGTACCAAGTGTGACTTCATCTTCCTTAAAAACAAGAACGATTCCCCTCCCTGAGAGATTTGTTTCAAGTATTTTTAATGCAGAAGAAATTTCTTCTTCAGTTTTCTCAAAAATTTGTGAAAGTTTTTTTATTGAAACTGGCTCTCCTTTCCAAAAAAGTACTGCTTCTATTTTTTTCTCTAAATTATCGTTCATGTTTATTTATATTAATAATTAATATGATGGTGTACCAATACTTTTTGTTTCCATCTGAATATCGTCAAACTTTTCTCTCTGATTGACCTCTATTATACCTTGTTTTACAAGCTCAAGCATAGCCAAAAAACTTACAATAACATTTATTTTTTCTGATTTCCCCATACCAGAAAAATCTTTGAAGCTCATTTTAAGAGATGATTGAACACGCTTTGTAAGATTTGTAATCATTTCTTCCAAACTAACAACCTTTATTACCTTTACCTTTGGTTTTACTTCAAATTTTGGCAAATTTTTAATAACTTCAAAAATTGCTTTAGAGATATTTTCTGTATTCATTTCAGGACTTGGGGAAAATACCGGTTCAGCTTTTCTGGCATTTGGAAAGAAAATTATTTGTTTTCCAAAAGCATTTTTTATATTTACACTAAGCTCTTTAATCTTTTTATAGATTTTTAGCTTCAATTCCAAATCCATCATGTCTTCCTTTTCTTCTTCGGAAAGATTTAGAGATGGAATAAGAGATCTAGACTTAATAAGTAAAAGAGTTGAAGCAATGACTAAAAATTCTGAAGCATCTTTTATTGAGTATACTTCCCTATTTTGTAAATAAGAAATAAAATCATCAGTAACTTTTGCGAGTGATACATCATTTATAAGAAGCTTTCTTTTTTCTATAAGAGAAAGAAGTAAGTCTAGTGGACCTTCGAATATCTCTGTTTTGATTTTAAATTGATTATCGTTCATTTCTTAATTTACTAAATAAATATTTATCAGTTAATTTTCCATGAAAATATTCGTGTTTCCTCAATACCCCTTCTAACTTAAAACCATTTTTTTCTAAAACACTCTGAGACCCGACATTTCCAGGGTGAGTTTCAGCTTCTATCCTTTGTAATTTTTTAAAAATCTTAAACAAATATTTTGTGTAGAGTTTTATAGCCTCTGACATAATGCCTTTTCCATGATATTTCTCTCCAAGATAATACCAAATACCAAATATATGCGGTTTTCTATCATCAAAATTCCCACTAATATGTCCTACGGAAAAACCACCAACATCAATTGTAAAAGTAATAATATCCTCTTTTTTATAAGTTTTAATAATATCAGAAATCCATTTCTTAGCTTCCTTTAATGTGTATTTCCTATTTCGGGAATTTTTAAGCACAGAAAATTCATCTCCTTTTCTATAAGGTCTTAAAATAAATCCTTTTCCTTTAAGAATAACCTCCTTTTTCATTATTTATTCTTCTGCTTAATCTCAAGTCTCAAATCTCTTAGTTGTTCTGCTGATACTGGTCCTGGAGCATTTATCATCAAATCTTTTCCTTCACCATTTTTTGCAAAAGCGATAACTTCACGAATGTTTGGTTCATTTTCAAGAATCATTATCAATCTATCAAGTCCCCAAGCGATTCCTCCATGTGGTGGTACTCCTGTTTCAAAAGCTTTTAACATATGACCATATTCTCTTTCGATTTTTTCATCGCTAAATTCCATTATTTCTAGAACTTTTCTTAAAGCTTCGGGTCTGTGATTTCTGATACTTCCTCCACCTGCTTCATTTCCGTTTAGTGCAAGGTCGTACTGAGCAGCCATAATATTTTCAATGTTTGTTTTTGCCATCAAATCTTTCATTGACTCTGGTTTTGTAGTTGAAAAAGGATTGTGAGTAAAAGTCCACTTTCCTTTATCATCTTTTTCAAACATTGGAAAATCTACAACCCAAGCAAAAGCTAGAAGGTTTGGATCATTTTTATCTGTTCTTATATCAGGCTTATCAGTTCCATATTTCTCCATAGACTCTTTATAAGTAATCTTCGGAAAAGGAATTTGCTGAATTTTCTTGTGAGGATAAAGTTTTTGTATAACTTCAATTATTACTCTTTCATTTACACCCATTACATCTTCTTCAGTTGGAAAGCTCATTTCCAAGTCCATCTGTGTAAATTCTGGTTGTCTGTCTCCTCTTGAATCTTCATCACGGAAACATCTAGCAAATTGGAAATATTTTTCAAAACCTGAAGCCATCAAAAGCTGTTTGTATTGTTGAGGAGATTGCGGAAGCGCATAAAAACTTCCAGTTTCGATTCTTGAAGGTACGATAAAATCTCTTGAACCTTCCGCGGTTGCATTTGTAAGGATTGGAGTTTCAATTTCACAAAAACCTTCTTTCTCAAGAAGAGTTCTGACAAGTGTCATAACTTTGCTTCTATTACGAATATTTTTTTGTAATCTTGGTCTTCTCAAATCCAAATATCTATTTTTCAAACGAGCTTCTTCTCCAATATCCATTCCTTCGCTTCTGACATCTATAGCTGGAGTTATTGCTTCATTTAAAACGGCTAAAGAAAGCATTTCAATTTCAACTGCTCCATTTAGTTCATCCTTATTTACCATTCTTTCTGGGCGGGCATTTATTTTTCCAGTGACTTCAACAACCCATTCTGGTCTGACAGTATTTGCAGCTGTGTGAGCTTCAGTATGATTTGGAAGTGCAACTATCTGAACTTTTCCAGACATATCACGAAGATCAATGAAAATAAGTTTTCCGTGGTCACGTCTAACATCCACCCATCCGCAGATTTTTACTTCTTCTCCAACTTTTTTATTTAATTCTCCTATGTATGTTCTTTGCATAATTTTGTTTTATCTATTAAAAAATCGCCCTCGCAAGAACCGAAATATGATTTCGATTTTTGCGAGGGCGAACGAGTTCGCGGTGCCACCTCACTTCTTGCCCCGTCAAATTGGCTTTTCATTTGATCTGGGGTTCTCATAAGGAGTTCTACTCACCAAATGGCTTTCTTCTCCAAGCTCAGTCGTGTTTGCGACTTCATTGCTTATGTGTCTATTCTACAACATTTATCATTTTTAATAGATATTGACGTATCTAGATTTTTGTTATATTATACCAATAGATTTGTGAGTTCCTATTCAAAGTGGTTCGCCACTAAAATATACAAAAACCTGAGGAGGTTTTAAAAATGGAAAACGAAAAAGTTTCGGAAAAATTCTTGGAAAAGAACATCCTTTTGATTGATGGCGATATTAACGGAGCAAAATTCTTGTATGTAAAAAATGCATTCGCAAACCTGTATGCAAGAGGATCTCCTGATATCACCATAGTTATTTCGAGCAACGGTGGTGATGTTCTGCCAGGACTTGATGTGTTCGATATTCTGAAACTATATCCTGGTAAAAAAACTGGATTAGTATTGTCAGGCGCCAGATCCATGGCGGCAGTGATATTGCAAGCATGCGATGTGCGAAAAGCTTGTGATCATGCTGACATAATGATTCATCACATCAGCAGAAAAGAAGTTACCTTGGATATTTTAAGAGATTCCAAGAGGACCGACCAGATGAGAGAAGAGATGGAAAAAAGCCAAGCCAAACTCTATGATATCCTTGCTAACAAGACTAAAAAAAGCATTGAGGATATCCGAAAAGAGTGTGAAAAGGAAAAGTTTATGAATCCAAAAGAAGCCATTGCATTTGGCCTCCTTGATGAAATATGGGAGGGGCCATTACCGAAGTAAAACTAAAAACCGCTGAAAGAAATTTCAGCGGTTTTTTAATTTAATAGATTTCAACTCCCACCTTTTCTCTGACAAGCTTCATTTTCTTTTCAGCATTCATAGCAGCCTTTTTGCCGCCTTCTTTAAGTATTTCTAGGACGGAATCCATATCTTTTGCTAACATTTCCCTCTTCTCTCTCATTGGTTTTATAAAAGCAGTCAAATCTTTGATAAGTAATTCTTTTGCTTCTTTATAACCCATTCCACCTTTCTTGTATTTATTTTCTAATTTTTTTAATTTATCTCCATCCAAAACTAGTTTATGAATCGCAAAAATTATAGATTCATCTGGATTTTTTGGTTCATCTACACCTTTTGAATCTGTAGGAATTTTCATGACAGCTTTTTTGATTTCTTCATCTGTAGCAAAAAGTGGAATAATATTGTCATTGCTCTTGCTCATCTTCTTTCCATCGGTACCTGGAACTGTTTCAACATTTGGAAGAATAAAATGCTCCGGCATCTTGAAAGTTTCTCCATAAATTCTGTTGAACTTTTGTGCAGTATCACGAGCGTATTCAACATGCTGTTTTTGATCTTGTCCTACTGGAACTAAGTCTGCGTCTTGCATCAAAATATCTGAAGCCATAAGCATAGGATAATCAAAAAGCCCAACATTAATTTCTTTATTTTTTGCTTCAGCATCTTTGTAAGCATGTGCGCGCATTAAATAAGGCATAGTTGTAATGCAGTTGAACATCCAAGCGAGTTCTACAACTTGAGGAACATCTGACTGTTTAAATAAAACTGCTTTTTTTGGATCAAGACCAATGGCAAGATAATCTAATGCAACATCAATAATTCCTTGCATGAGCTCGGCTCTATTTTGAACTGTAGTCATTGCGTGATAATCAGCAATAAAAATATAGCTTTCATATTTATCTTGTAGATCAACAAATTGCTTCATTGCACCAAAATAGTTTCCTATATGGACTCTTCCTGTGGGTTTGATTCCTGACAATAATATCTTTTTGTTCATAACAACTATGATAACAAAATATATTACTTATTGAAAGATAAAGAATTAGGCGGGCCGTAAACGGCCCGCCTAATTCTTTTTTACATATTTTCTTTCTTCAAATCTTCCATAATTTTCTTTGCTTTCCCTGAAAGTTTAGTAGGAATTTTGATGTTTAATTTGACCAATAAATCACCTCTTTTGTCAGCTGAAATAGGCACTCCTTTGCCTCTAATACGCAATATTTGGCCGAATTCGGCCCCTTCCGGAACCTTTAGCTCTATCTGTCCATCCAGGGTTTTAAGGCTATATTTAGCTCCCAAAACTGCATCTGTCAGTTTGATATTGAGTTCTGTAATAAGGTTCTTTCCTTCCTTCTTAAACAAAGGGTCTTTCCTGACATGAATTTTCATGAACAAATCGCCAGGGTTTCCACCTTTCAAAGACTCACCGGCGCCAGAAAGTCGGACTGTTTCTCCATCATTTATGTCAGCAGGAATATTTACAACAAAAGATTCCTCCTTTTTAAAAACACCGGAACCAAAACAATCTTCACAATTTTGTTCAGGGACTTTTCCTGTACCTTCACAAATTTCGCAAGCGCGCTCCGTAACTATAGGACCTAAGAAAGATCTTTTTGTTTCGCGAATTCTTCCTTGCCCGCTACAGTCACGACACTTTTTCATTTCTGTTCCTTCTTCTGCGCCAGTTCCACCACAAACTTTACATGTAGAATTTTTTGTAATTTTGATATTTTTCTCGGCTCCAAAAACAGATTCAGCAAAAGTGAGTTCCAAATCAATTGAAACATCTCTTCCCTTTTTTGGTCTACTTCTTGGGTTTGAATATCCGCCGCCAAAAATATCTCCAAATATATCTCCAAGATCAAAATCTACATTCTGACCTCCTTGAAAACCTGAAAAATCAAATCCTTCAAAACCATTACCACCTTGGTATTGTTGTCCACCTCCAAACCCAGAAGGTCCTGCACTTCCATAAGTGTCATATTGTGCTCTTTTTGAATCATCAGAAAGTACACTGTAAGCTTCACTTACTTCTTTAAATTTTTCGGCATTTCCTCCTTTGTCAGGATGATGTTCATGTGCAAGTTTTCTGAAAGCTTTTTTAATGTCTTCCTTGCTAGAACCCTTTTCAACACCTAAGGTTTTATAATAATCTTTACTCATTTGTTTGTTTTGCTTGCCCCGTCAAATTGGCTTTTTATTTGACGGGGGTAATAGTCCTTTGAGGCCATGAATTATTTTTTATCTCCAGATTCCTTATATTCTGCATCCTTAATATTGTCGTCCTTCTTTGGTTCTGTTCCTGCAGTTTGGCCAGGAGCTTCTTTTTGTGCCTTTGCCATTGCATCTCCTATCTTTTGCATCTCAGTTGAGAGCGCTTCTGTCTTTGTTTTTATCAAAGCAATATCGCCTCCAGCTGTAGCGGTTTTCAAATCAGCAATCTTATCTTCAACTCCCTTTATAATTTCTGCAGTGATTTTATCTTTATTATCTTTTATAGCTTTTTCAGCTGTGTAAATAATTTGTTCTGCAATATTTTTTACTTCAACGGACTCCTTTTTCTTTGCATCTTCTGCAGCATTCATTTCAGCTTCTTTCTTCATTCTTTCAATATCTTCTTTCTTCAATCCTGAAGAAGCTTCAATTCTAATAGATTGTTCTTTTCCTGAAGTTTTATCTTTTGCTTTTACATTCAAGATCCCATTTGCATCTACATCAAATGTAACTTCTATTTGTGGCATGCCTCTATGTGCTGGTGGTATTCCATCCAAGATAAATTTACCTAAGCTTTTATTATCAGAAGCCATCGGTCTTTCTCCTTGAACAATATGAATTTCTACAGAAGTTTGATTGTCTGCAGCAGTTGAAAATACTTGGCTTCTTGAAGTTGGAATTGTCGTGTTCTTTTCTACTAAGTGAGTTGCGACTCCCCCCATAGTTTCAATACCTAGTGCTAGTGGAATAACATCAAGCAAAAGAACATCTTTCACATCACCTCTCAAGATTCCTCCTTGAACTGCAGCTCCTAGAGCAACAACCTCATCGGGGTTCACAGAAATATTTGGTTCTTTTCCAAAAAGTGCTTTTACAGCAGCGACAATAGCGGGCATTCTTGTTTGTCCTCCTACCATTATCACTTCGTCTATATCACCAACTTTAAATGGTGATGCATCTAGAGCTCTCTTTGCAATCATTATTGATCTATCAATAAATTCTTTTGTAAGATTTTCCAAAGTTGCGCGAGATAATTTTATAAGTAAGTGTTTGGGTCCTGAAGCATCTGAAGTTACGAAAGGAATATTTATTTCTGTTTCAAGCGCAGTAGAAAGTTCTATCTTTGCTTTTTCTGCAGCCTCACCAAGTCGTTGTAATGATAGTGCATCTTTTCTCAAATCAATCCCATTTTCCTTCATAAATTGTTCCGCCATCCAGTCCACTATTTTCTTATCTATATCGCGACCTCCAAGGTGTGAGTCACCGTCTGTTGAACGAACTTCTATCACAGCGTCTCCGATCTCAAGGATTGAAATATCAAAAGTTCCTCCTCCAAAATCATATACAGCTATTTGTTCATTTTTCTTTTTATCCAAACCATAAGCTAGAGCTGCGGCAGTAGGTTCATTAATAATTCTTAAAACATTTAATCCGGCAATCTGTCCAGCATCTTTTGTAGCTTGTCTTTGTGAATCGTTAAAATAAGCAGGCACTGTAATAACAGCATCTGTAATTTTTTCTCCTAAACGAGCTTCTGCGTCATTCTTAATCTTTTGGATTATCATTGCGGAAATTTCTTCTGGTCTGTATTTCTTATCACCCATAGTAACTTCCACACCTCCATTTGCAGATTTTGAAATATCAAAAGAAACTGCTGTCTTATCTTTTTGAACTCCAGCATCATCGTATTGATGTCCCATAAATCTTTTCGCCTGAAAAATAGTGTTCTTTGGGTTTGTCACTGCCTGTCTTCTAGCCAAAAGACCGACAAGTTTTTCACCTGTTTTTGTTGTAGCAACAATAGATGGTGTTACTCTTGCACCTTCTGCGTTTTCAATTATTTTTGGCGCACTTCCTTCCATTACAGCACCCGCTGAAAATGTTGTTCCTAAGTCTATTCCTAATATTTTACTCATAATTTATATTTGTTAATTAAATTTATAATCAAAACTACACATCGATTTGTGCAATTCAAAATGAGCGAATTTTTATTCGCTTAATTAACAAAAATTAGGAGCGCGAGATGGTTGGCTTATAACAAAAGATAAATCTTTTACTAAATTAATTACATCTGCAAAAAATGGACTCGCAACTGGCTCAATAGTTTCAGTTTCAAAATAAACTGGCAAAGCTAATATTTCTTCACATGCAACAGAATTTTCTTGACCAAGTATTTTTCCGCAAACAGCTTTAGCAGTAATTTTTCCATTAATTTCTACAAGTTCAAAAACAACCAAAGCCCAAGAACCGTTTGGCAACTGTATTGTCTTTTTTATGAATTTTGACTGTTTTTGTAGGGCTAACACACTCATATTATATATTTATTTTTTGTATTCTGCCACAACAACCTGAGCAGCTTTCATTACTCTATCATTTAAGATATAACCTTTCTTTTTTACTTCTGTTATTATTCCATCTTTCTTTTCGTCATCAGTCTCGATATGTTCAACAGCAATATGGAATTTTGGATCAAATTTTTCTCCTATAGGATTTGTAGCTCTGAAATTATTTTCATCAAGAATTTTTACAAGTTGTGTGTGAATATATTCAACACCAACTCTCCAATTTTTATCAACTTTCTCCCAAGCTTCCTTGTTTGAAAAAGCCATTTCAAAACTATCAAGTACTTGTGTAATTTCTTCAAGCAAACCTTCATTTGCATATTTTACAACTTCAATCTTTTCATTTTCAACTCTCTTTTTGTAATTGATGAAGTCAGCTCTTTCTCTTTGCCAGCCGTCCATGTATTCCTGTTTCTCTTTTTCAAGACCTTTTATCTTCTCTTTTAGTTTTTTGACGAGTGCTTCCGGCGCTTCATTCTCATCATCCATTACAACATCATCAACCTGTTTTTTGGAGGTCTTTTTGCTTGCCACGAGGTCATCAGACTTTTCGTGGCCTTCTTCTTCGTATATTATATCGTCATTAGTACCGTCTTTCTTCATATTTATAGCTATTTTATCATATATTTGATAATAATCAAATTTAATACTTGACAAGTATATTTATTGTGCTATACTGTTTTAAGAACCATCCAATGTCTAGGTAAGAGAGGCGGCATTGGAAGATGTCCCTAGTCAGTTACTCTTCACCGACAAACAAAAAAATCCTCGAATTATGAGGTAGAGTCGGATCCTTTAAAGCAAGACTAGGCCAACCACACGTGAGTGTGGTTTTTTCATGGAAAATTTTAAAACAAAAAACCGCCGAAAGGCGGTTTTTTAATATTATCTTTTAGACCACTGTGGAGCTTTTCTCGTCCCAGTACCATAACTTTGTTGCAGGACAAAGTTAGCTACGGGACAGGCGTCAGGCACAAAAGAAAAACCTGAGAATTAATTCTCGGGTTTTTCTAATTAGTAGATGTTCGTTATCTTTTGCTCCATTGTGGTGCCTTCCTGGCTTTCTTCAAACCGAATTTTCTTCTTTCCTTTGCTCTTGGGTCTCTCTTTAGAAATCCTTCTTTCTTCAAATCTTTTCTAAGCTCAGGATTTATTTCTATAAATATTCTTGCAAGTGCGTGTCTGATAGCTTCTGCCTGAGAATTGATTCCTCCGCCAGAAACTTTAACAGTAATAGCTAAATGATGTGGAAGTTTTGCAATTGCAGTAGCTTCACCCACGATAACTCTTCTAGCTTCTGTATTAAAATAATCATCAATACTCTTTCCATCATTAATTACAAAAGATGCTTTTGCAGCTTGCGTTGCACGAACTCTTGCAATAGAAGTTTTTCTTCTTCCTACGGCTTCTATGTATTTGTGTTTGGTTTCTGTCATATTATTCTTTTATAATCAAATTTCTTATAATTCTTGATTTAAGTTTATTTCTTGGAATCATACCTGTAATAGCAAGTTTTAAAAGACCAGCTTTTCCTTTTCTATCAATCATTTGTTCCATGCTCTTTTCATAAAGTCCTCCTGGGAATCCTGAATACTTTTTATAAACTGTTTTTAGTTTACCTTCAAAAATATCCAACTTTCCAGCATTTTCAATTATTACTTGGACATTAAAAATAACGTTTCTTGCATAATCAACACGGTTCTTACCGATAAGTAAAGCTGTGGCTTCTGTAGCTATTCTTCCTAGTTTTTTCCCGGTTGCATCTATTTTGTAAATTTTCTTTTCCATGTTTTTTATATTATACAAATTCTATTTGAGCCATTCTTGCTCCATCTGATAATCTTGTTTTGATTTTGATAACTCTCAAATAACCGCCTGCTCTTGTTTTATATTTTGGTGCAAGAACTTTGATTATTTTTACAGCTGAGGCATTTCCTATCTTACCTGCTATAACTCTAAGTGAATTTAAGCTACCATCTTTTCCTTTTGTTATCAATTTCTCAACAAAAGATTTCAAAACCTTAGCCTTGATTTCAGTTGTAGTGATTTTTTCATATCTGATTAAAGATACAGCAAGGGTCTTAAGCAAAGCGTTTCTTTGATTCTTTTCTCTTCCAAATTGTTTTTTCTTATTTCCGTGTAACATGTTTTTATTATTTTAAAGTAATTCCGAAATTTGATAGAGCCTTCTTAATCTCTTGAATTCCCTTTGAACCTAAACCTTCAATGTCGTTTAGATCGTCAGCTTTCTTTTTTGCTAGACCTCCAACAGTTCTAATATTTGCATTTGAAAGTGCATTCACCGTCCTTACTGAAAGATCCAAACCTTCTATTCTTGTTTTCAAAAATTCTGGATCAGCTTCTGAATCTTTATCTGCGCCTTTTTCTGATTTTTTAACTTCTTTTACTTCTACTGGTTCCTCAAAACCTACAATAGCTTTAAGTTGTTCAAGCATGATGAATATTGATTTCTCAAGTGCATCGCTTGGTGTAATAGAACCGTCTGTTTCTATTGAGAAAGTAAGCTTGTTAAAGTCAGTTCTGTCTCCAACTCTCATATTTTCTACTTCGTAATTTACTCTTCTTACTGGAGTAAAAATAGCATCTAATGCAATTGTTCCTATATCAACTTTATCTTTTTGTATTTCTTCTTTTGGAATAAAGCCCAAACCTTTTTGGATTTTCATTTCTATTGAAAGTTCTGTGGCTTTATCTGTAAGTGAAGCTATGTGTTGTTCAGGATTTAACACTTCTACTTGTCCTGGAACTGTAATATCTGCAGCTGTAACGTCTTTTATACCTTTTACTTTTAGTGTGACTGTCTGCTCCTCATCATTTACAACTTTAAATCTTACTTTTTTCAAATTTAAAATAACATTGATTACATCTTCTTTGACGCCTTTCATCGTAGAAAATTCATGATCAACACCATCTATTTTAACGGTTATGATAGAAACACCTGGAATAGAAGAAAGAATAATTCTTCTTAAAGAATTACCTAATGTGTGTCCATATCCTGGATATAGACCGTCTATTTCATAAACTCCAGAAAATCCCTTTTCAGAGACTATTCTTGGTTTTCCCGGTAATAATATTTTGTATTGATGATCAGACATGTTTTTTTGCCTCCTTGATTTATTAGACCTTGGTAGGCTGATTAAAATTAATAATTTTAATAATTTTTAAACTTTATTTTTATCTGCTGTAATACTGAAATATCTGAGAAACATCAAACGCTATTTCATTTGCAGGTATTTTTGGAAGTCCCTGAACTTTTGCTTCTTTTTTTTCTTTATTAAATGCAAGCCATGATGGCACTCTTATTTCTTTTAATTTTTCATCTAAATCCTTAAAGAGTGGTTTTTTCTTGCTGTTCTCTCTTATAGATACAATATCTCCCATAGACAGTTGGTAAGAAGGAATTGTGTTTCTTTTTCCATTAACATCTATATGTCCGTGATTCACCATTTGTCTTGACGCTTGTCTTGTAGAAGCGAAACCTAGTCTATATATGGCATTGTCTAATCTTGATTCTAACGCTTGTACAAGTGCCTCGTTTATATCTGTATCTCTCTTTGACTGAACTTTTTCTACTAAATTTTTAAATTGTTTTTCTCCAAGTCCGTAAGTAAATCTTGCTCTTTGTTTTTCAATAAGTTGCAAGCCAAAATCTGATCCAGCTCTTTTCTTTCTCACAATTTCTTTTGAGCTGGCTCTCATTGCATATTTGGGAGTTTGTGTTTTATCATAAACACTTGTTCCCAATCTTCTTGCTATTTTGTATCTAGGTCCTGTTATCATAAATATTTATATTTTATACTCTTCTTGGTTTCTTAGGCTTTGGTCCATTGTGTGGAACTGGTGTTTCGTCTTTAATATTCGTTATATTTATTCCTTTTGAAATAAAACCACGAATTGCTGATTCTCTTCCTGAACCTACTCCTTTAACAATAACTTCTATTTCTTTAACTCCAAGATTCATAGCTTTTTCTCCTAGTGTTTCTCCTACTTTGGCTGCAGCAAAAGGAGTGCCCTTTT
Source organism: Minisyncoccota bacterium (assembly GCA_041656855.1). Classification (GTDB taxonomy): domain Bacteria; phylum Patescibacteriota; class Minisyncoccia; order Phycocordibacterales; family GWA1-40-21; genus Bog-1340. The sequence goes on from JBBACS010000007.1 coordinate 19,774, forward strand.
TAGCGCCACGAAATCCCAATGCTCCGGCTGAAGATTGCATAATAGCATTACCTTTCTTGTCTGTTAGAAGGACTATTGTATTATTATATGTTGATTGAACATACAAAATACCAGAGTCAACTCTTTTTTTAGCGCTGGCCTTTACTTGTGGCACACTTTCTGCGCCAGCTTTTTTATCTTCTGTTGTTGCTATTCGTTTCTTACCCATTGTTCGTTATGTATATTATATTAAATTATTTTTTATCTGGAGCTTTTCTACCTGTTCCCATGGTCTTTCTGGTGTTTCCTCTCAAAGTTCTAGAATTTGTTTTCGTTCTTTGACCCCTAGATGGAAGTTTTCTTGCGTGTCTGGAACCTCTGTAACTTTTAATATCTTTAAGTCGCTTAATATTTGATCCAACTTCTCTTTTTAAATCTCCTTCTATTTTTTTGCTTTCTACAATCTGTCTTATTTTTGCTTCTTCCTCCGCAGTTAATTCTGTTGGCTTTTTATTTTCATCTACTTTAGCCTGTTTTAATATTTGATGAGATAAAGAGCGCCCAATACCATAAAGTACTGTGAGTCCAACTTTTAATCTTTTGTTATCTGGGATTGTTATACCTACTATACGCATAAATTATTATAGAAACACTAGATTAGCATTTCTATCATTAAAAATCAACTGTTATTTAGCCCTGTCTTTGTTTATGTCTTGGGTTTGACGTGCAGGTAACATAAACTCGGCCCTTTCTTCTAACGGTCTTGCATTTAGCACAAATTGTTTTGACTGAAGCTTTTACTTTCATAAATATTATATTCTTCTTATTATTCTTCCTTTACCACCGTATTCATCTAAAACAACCTCCACTTTATCTCCTATCAAAATCTTTATTCTGTGAAGTCTCATTTTACCAGCTAGATAACATAATAACTCACCTTTATCACCATCCATTTGTACTTTAAATAGTGTATTGGGGAAAGCTTCTAATACTATCCCGGTAGACGTTTGTTTAATTTTTTGTGGTGTTTGCATTTTTAATGACAACGATAAACATGATAACAAAAAAACGATAATAGTCAAGACCGACTAACCATATATAGATATATTTTATATCTATTATTTTGTATTATCCCTTATAACATCAATAATTTTTATCTTATTTACACTTTCAGGGAAAGTATTTCTCCACATTGGTCTAATAGTAGCTTGTATTTCTTTCAAAGAATTTTTTTTGTCTTCTATTATAAAATTGATAACATCTTTGTCTTGTCCTGCAATGTTGTTTAATATTTGAGATGCATCAAATGTCCAAACAATCTGAGCAGGACCAACAAATCTAGCTTTTATGGAAGCCTCATTCCATGGTTTTTCTGTACCGCCGAAGAGAGAGACCGTGTTGCCATCATTCCACATCATGTCTACTTTTGAATTATCAAAATCTTTTATTTTATTTTTTGCTATAAAAAATGCTAATGCATCTTTATTAAACACAACTGCATTTATAGAACACTCTTCAGAAATTTTATATTCTTTATTTGAAAAATCATCTGCCAAATCATTGCACTGTATATAATAATTGTTATTAAATAAAATATATTGTTCTGGTTTTTTAGAATATACTTCTTTTATAAGATCACTTTTTAAAGTATCCTTTAATTCTGTTCTACCAGCTGCAAGTTTCTCTTCTGACACTTTTTTCATGTTGCCGACAAATCCTCCGACTACATCTGCACTAAGTCTTCCATAAAATAGTGAATATTTTGGAGTACCTTTAAAACCAAAAACAGTAAAGTCGCCCTTAAAATCAGAAAGTTTCATATTGTATTTATCTCCAACATCATCGGCGATAATTTCTACTTCAACTGAACCTGGAGTTTTTACTCCATTAATTGTTTTAGCCGCAGGAATATTTACAGACTCTCTTGTTTTATAAATTAAATTATCTTTAGTTTCCAACCTTGTATTAATAATAAGTCTTTGGTTTGAAGTGTTGTTATTATATAAAATTGCTTTTCCTATAGCCTTTTGTTCTACATATTCTTCCCCATCTGTTTCAAGAGTCTTTGATAAATCTTTTTTAATGCTCATAACTTCAAAATGAAGAGTGCTGCTGCTCACAGTCTTGTCTGATGTAATATTGTATGTGTCATTTAAGGCAACAATTTCATTTTTGGGAGTGATTGTAAGAGTTGCTGTTGCAAATGTAGAAGATAACAAGAAAAGTAATGTGGCGATAGAAGCAATACAAATAACCCAAAGAAACATCAGTGAATCTTTTGTAACATGTTTTTTCTCTTCAACATACTCTCCGCTACCTGCATTATTTTCTGTAGGAAATTTATTGACTATATTATTGGACAAATTTTCCTCATCAGGTATTTTTTTTTCATTCATATAAAAACCATCGCGGACATCACTCTTTTTGATCATCCTAATGCTTTTTTTAACTATATATATATCTTGAATAATTTTCTTTGCCATTTGTTTTTGTCTTGACTAATTATACTACAAATTAATAATTATTGCTGTTTGAAAATTTTATCTAAAAACACTAAATCCATCTTGATATAAGGTTCATTTGCAAAAGCTTTGCCATTCAATATGAAATTATTTAAAACACCTTCCCCAATAGCTGATACTTCTATTGGTGAATTTAATATTTCAAACCTTTTGTTATTATCAACAGCTGACAATTCTTTCGCTAAAATACTAGATATTAGACTGTTTGTGAGTATAAACATATTGTTTGGTATATTCATCTCAGTACAGATTTTAGACAAAGAATCTTTTAATTTACTCTTCCAAAGATTAAATCCAGATTTTAATAAATCTTCACCATTATTGTGTGATGTGAGATCAAACTTTTTATCTTGGCCGACGCTTAAGTGAGACATGAAAATATCTCTGGGAAGATTAGTTTTAGATTGGGATATCTGTATTATTTTTTCTTCACCAAATGGGTATGAGACTATACCGAAAATAACGTCATCACGAACAACATAAACGTCTGTTATTAATTTACCTACATCTACATAGATAAAATCATTCTTATTTGAATACAAATCCCTAAAAAATGAATAGGAAGATAAAATACAGGAGTTATTTTGTCTTTTGATATTTTTGCCAATTCTTTTGTCCATATAAGAAGACATCTTGTCTTTTATTTCATAAGGAATAAAAGAGACAAAAAGTTCTATTGCAAGATTTGAAGTCTTTTTTCCAAAAATATCATCAATTTTATATCCATTTAATTTTGATTGAATGATTTTTTCTTCCAACACTTTCCAATTGGGTTCCAATGTTTGTTCTTCTATAGACTTTTCAAGAGCAAACTCTTCACCTACAATTATTTTTTCTAAAACGCGATTATTTATTTCAAAAGGCTTATCTTTGATAATTTTAATTGTCTTAGTTTGAGATACGCTCCAAGGAGAACCTACAAAAAAATAATATTTGCCAATATCCTCTTTATTTCCAATTTTTATCAGTCCACGTCTTGCAGAAATAATAGCTTTATCTATAGTTCTAATCATAGAAGAAAGATATTTTTTGTGATTATTAGAATCCTGTTGTTTGAGCTCAAAATTTTGGCACAAGATTATTTCTGGTTTTTTTTCTATTTCAAATCTAGCTACGGCGATAGATACAGAAGTATCTCTGATATCAAAAACAAATGATAGTGAAGGTGCTTTTTTAAATAAAGAAAAACTCATAATATACAAGATATTATAATATGTAGTGAGAGGAAGCGCAACGAGAAAAACTAATCGAGTACTGCTTTGATTCTCCTTACACCGGCACTTGATGCCTCTTCTTTTATAATTTTAAAATGTCCGAGTTCTGAAGTATTTTTTACATGAGGACCTCCGCAGAATTCAATACTGATATCTCCTATTTTATACACTTTTACAACGTCTCCATATTTAGCTAAATCAAAAGAAAGTGTTGTAACAAGCTTCTTTGCTTCTTCTTTTGGAAGTTCATGCATCTCAACTGGTATTTTTTCAGCTATTCTTTGATTTACTAAATCTTCAACCGCTTTCAATTGATCTGATGCAAGTTTTTCCGGCCAATTGAAATCAAAACGCATTCTTTCAGTCGTAATATTGCTACCTTTTTGATATATATCAGCCCCAAGAACTTTTCTAAGCGATGCGAGAAGTAAGTGTGTGGCCGTGTGATATCTTGTTTCCATGTCTCCTGTTCCTGCAAGTCCACCCTTAAACTTCTGCTCTGAACCAGCCTTTGAAATCTCTTGGTGTTTTTTCATTTTTTCATTGAATTCATCAATGTCAATTTTCCTCCCTTCTTCCATAGCAAGTTCAAGAGTCATCTCAAGTGGAAAACCGTATGATTGAAAAAGGTTGAAGGCATCAACTCCTTTCTCAAATTCTTTTAGACCTTGTGCAAGAGTTTTTCTGAATTTTTCATCTTCTTTTTTAATAGTATCCAAAATCTCACTTTTTCTATCTTTAAGATTTGTATAAGCGTCACCGAGTTTTTTAATAACTATTTCAGCAAGATTAATTATTTTTTCTTCTTTAATATCAAGCTGATCTATAAAACGAATAGTTCTTCTCAAAATTCTTCGTAAAACATATCCGGCTTCAGTATTTGCTGGAACAACTCCGTCAGAAATAATCATAACGGAAGAACGAATATGGTCCGCAACAATTCTTGATAATCTTTCATCAAATCTATCAGAATTCTTTTTTATGTAAGAAAGTAATTCGAGAAATATATCTGTATCAAAAACAGTACTCTTGCCCTGCATTACAACAGAAGTTCTTTCGAGTCCCATTCCTGTATCCACATTTGGTTTTGGAAGTTTTTCATATTTCCCACTCGCGGTTTTATTGAACTCCATAAAAACATTATTCCAAATTTCAATAATTCTTCCTGCTTTTACAAGGTCTTGAAAATTCCCTTCTACTTTTCCTTTTCCAACAACGTCATAAAACATTTCAGTATCTCCTCCACATGGACCGGTAGTTCCAGCAATCCAAAAATTGTCAGCTTTTCCTAGGGGAATAATTCTTACATCACCTTTTATCGTTTCGTCTGTTCCTGCGACTTCTGCAATTATATTATGCGGTTTCTTTGCAAAATTTTCTTTCCAAAATTTAATAGAATCTTCATCACGGGGAATTCCATCTTCGCCCTTGAATACAGTTACATATAGTCTGTTTACATCAAGACCAAGTCCTTCTTTTTTGTCAGTAAGAAATTCCAAGCTCCACTCAATTGCTTCTTTTTTAAAGTAATCTCCTAGAGACCAATTTCCAAGCATCTCAAAAAAAGTAAGATGGCGATTATCACCCACTTCCTCAATATCACCTGTTCTGACGCACTTCTGGACGTCCACAAGACGTGTTCCAGCCGGATGTTTAGCACCTAAAAGATAAGGAACTAGTGGCTGCATACCAGCAGTTGTAAAAAGTGATGATGGATCATTTTCAGGAACAAGAGATGCTGAAGGAATTATTTTATGTCCCCTTTTCTCAAAAAACTTTAAATATCTTTGGCGAATTTCTGCTGATTTCATAGAGTAAAATATAACATAATTTATGAATTAAAAAAGATGACATATTTAGATGTAGATAATAATTATGCGGTCGCATTATTATTATCTACATGCTTTTTAATATCTCAAAATCTTTTTTTAATTCTTCTTTCCTATTTGGATTATATACTGCAACACAAGGATGGTACAGACAAACTACTTTAATCGGCCCATAACTCGCTTGCGCATCAAAAGCTTTGCCGTGCATTTTACTTATCGATTCAACTATGTTTCCAAGACCAAACTTCTGCATTATGTAGCCCATTGAATACCTACCAAGAGCACAAATTACTTCAGGTTTCAAAATTTCTATCTGCCTGTCCAAAAATGGTCCGTAGATTTTTATTTCATCTTCCATTGGATCGCGATTCTCTTGTGGTCTATCTTTTACAATATTTGTAATATAAACGTCAGCTCTTTTTATACCATCGTGTTCAAGTAGCTCATCTAAAACTTTTCCGGCCGTTCCACAAAAAGGTCTGCCAGTTTTGGCTTCATTTCTTCCAGGAGCTTCTCCAACAAACATTATTTTTGCATCATGACTTCCCTCTCCAATCACAGGAAAATATTTGTTTTCTGTTCTATAAGAATAGAGCGGAGATTCTTTTAAGTTTAGAATCTCATCCTTTATTTTTTTCAACTCGTCTGTTTTAGACATAATTATTTTTTCCCAAATCTTTCTCTGCAGTGTTCACATAAACCTTGCACCTCGTCTTGAATAGATTTTATTTTTTTCTCATCAAAATTAAATCCTTTTAGTACAGCTGTATCAAGTAAAGTTTTTGAAAGAATAATCCCCCTTGAAAGAAACATATTTTTTTCTGTCATACTAATAGAAGTGAGGGCTGTAAGTGGAATAAGTTCATGTCTTTCTATCATATCGTGCAAGTTGTTGTTATATGGATAGTTCCAACCTATAAATTTAAGAGATGGCTGGCATTGACCATATTGAATAGCTGTAGAGCTAAACTTTGTATTGGTAACAATCCATCCTTCTGTAAGCTTCCTTTTTTGTCCACCAAAGTTGTATTCCAATCCAAAAATATCATCATATCTAGCCTTTACATAAAGAACTATTTTTAAATCTGATTTTAAATTAAAATCAGTGTGAAATTTTGCTTCTGTCATTACAAGTTCATTATCCTTCCAGGCAACAATATCTACTTCATGCGGTACACATTTTCCATTTACTATTTGGTCTGTCACCGTCTCATAACCATGAGCTTTAAAAATTTCAGCTACAAACTGTTCAAAGGGAAAACCTGTAGGTCCAAGTTGTGCTACAGCTTTCTTCAAAGAATACCTGATAGCTGATGGTCTATTCTTTTTCTTTAGGATAGTAAAAGCCTGCCTGTAAACATCTTGAGTAGTAACTATTTGTTTTGCCTTTGCCTCTGCACTTATTTCAGCAATAATCTGTGATACTAATTCATCTGATGTACCAACTTTTTTAAGAGAACTTTCAAGCTTCTTGTAATCAAAAAGTTCTTTTTCTCCGTTTGCTTTAATAACATAAAATTGATTCATGAGATTATAATAACAAAAATAGCTGTGACCTGCTAGCTGATAATTCCTCCACCAAGACAAATTTCTCCGTCATATATTACTGCAGATTGACCAGGCGTTATTGCTTTCTGTGATTTTGAAAAATGTAACTCTATCCTCCCATCTACGCCATGGCGTAGATTACATTCTTCGAGTGGTTGCCTGTAACGAATACGGGCAAAATATTTTTTTGATAAATCTGGTACAACATCTAGCGTCCAATTTACTTTTTCTAATTTAACAATTTTTGATTCATTATCTATAACTTTCCTAGAATCCTGCGACACAGTAATAGTATTACTTTTTACATCTTTACTTATTATGTAATACGGCGTATCGTTTGCTGTTTTTTCAGTTACTTTAAAACCGTGCCTTTGCCCGATAGTAAGATAAAATACTCCATCATGCTCCCCTATCTTTTTTCCAGCTTCATTTAAAACTTTTCCTTTCTTCTCCTTAATATAATTTTTTAGAAAATCCTTTATATCTATTTTTCCGATAAAACAAAGTCCCTGGCTATCTTTCTTTATAGCAGTACTTAAACCATATTTTTCAGCGAGTTTTCTTACTTCTGGCTTTTCAATATCACCTACTGGAAACAAAGTTTTATTAAGTTCTCTTTGTGTAAGTGTCCAAAGAAAATATGACTGGTCTTTATTTTTATCTTCGCCTGCCAACATATTATATTCGTATCCCTCATTCGCGCGAAAGGTACCATGAATATTTTTAATTTTTTGTATTCGTGCATAGTGTCCAGTCGCGACAAAATCAGCTCCCTGTTTCATCGCCCAATCAAAAAATCCGCCGAACTTCACGTACTTATTACACATGACATCTGGGTTTGGAGTTCTTCCCCGCTTATATTCTTCAATCATGTAATCCACGACTTCATTTTTGTATTCATCTTCAAGATTCAAAGTGATAAATGGAATATCAAGTTTTGCGCAGACACGCATTGCATCAAGTCTATCTTGTCTCCAAGTACAGAGAAAATTTGAGGGTTGCCAAACTTTTATAAAAACTCCGGTGACTTCATAACCGGCTTTTTTCAATAACAAAGCAGAAACAGAAGAATCTACTCCGCCTGACATTCCGACAAATACTTTGCCTTTA
>JBBACS010000008.1:0-27166 GCA_041656855.1 Minisyncoccota bacterium
AAGGATGTTGTCTTACTTGTTGGTATGCTTCCTGGCTTGGCAAAAAGAATAGGTCTTCCATCAATTGAAAGTGCATACTACTTTACAATTGGGTCAAACACGGATTGCTACTGGACGATGACATACAACAAAGACAAAAATAATTTTGATCTGACTTGCAGGATGAAAGTTCATGATGGAGATAAACAAACATACGAGGATGGAGAAATTGCGTATGCAAGTGGATACGCAATAGATCAAATTTCTTCAAATTTAGCTCAATATGTTTTTGAAGGATTACCATGTCTTGTTGGGGGAATGATTTCAAGATATCCAGATCTTAAAAAAAGATTTGAACCCTTTTTAAAAGCTAGCAAAGTAAAGTTTTAATTAAATCGCGCGGGAAATTTTTCCGCGCGATTTTTTATTTGATTCCCTTTCTCCACTCATCAATCAATTTATGATTTCCTGAAAGCAGAACTTTTGGAACTATGTATTTCTTATTTTTATATTTCAAAACTTCTGGTCTTGTATAAACTTCACTACTTGAAATTCTTTCTTCCTCAAGAGAAGCTTTGTTTCCAAGTACGCCTTCTATTTGTCTTGAGACTGAATCCATAATAAGCATAGCTGGCAATTCCCCGCCTGTAAGAACAAATGGTCCAACAGTTATTTTTTCTGTTTTAAAAATTTTATTTATTCTTTCATCTATTCCTTCGTACCTTCCAGAAATAAAAATAATATCAGTATATTTCCGAGCGACATTTTTAGCGTAGTCGGTATTAAACTGCTTACCTCCAGGTGACAGAAAAATAATCTTTATACTCTTTTTAGAGCGAGGTCCCGTAGCCAAGCGAGTACTCGAGCTTGTGGTACTGGGATTGTTTTTTCCTATATTTTTTAAAGCTTTTTCAATTGCTTTCGCCACCGGCTCTGCCTGCATTACCATTCCTGGACCACCACCATAAGGAATATCGTCTACTCTTGAATAAGGTTTGTCTTTCGCTTTTTGTATCTTGGTTATTTTTGCAAAATCTCGAGGATTATAAAAGCTAACTTTCACCTTTTTCTCTCTTATCGCTCGTGCCAAAATAGACTCATTTAGATATGAGGTGAAAGATTCCGGAAATAATGTGATTATATGGAAATTCATTTACCCGAGAAAATTTTTGCCAATAAAAATTGCGCGACTTTAAAGTATAACTTGGTAACGTTTATAACTCTAACCCAATATCACAAAAATCGCAATTTTTGCTAGCGCGTTGGCAAAAACTTTAACGGGTGAACAAAATACATTAAAAAACAAAATAATACAAATAAAATGAGCAGTGCCGAAGGCACTGCTCATTTTATTTTTTTGATTATAATTTCAAATCTGCCATAGCCTCATCTACAGTTTTTGTAGTTGGCTCTTTTGAAAGAGTTGCCATTCTTGGTTCTGCTCCTTCTGGTTCGTTGATTTTCAAATTCACTCTTGAATTGTTTTTCATTCCTACAACTCTAAGAAGTGTTCTAATAGCCTTTGCTGTGTTGCCTGATCTTCCGATAACTTTGCCCATGTCGGCATTGTCTACAACAAGAGTAAGTAATACACCCATCTCGTCTACAGTTCTTGTTATCTTTACTTTATCTGGCGCGTCCACTAAAGCTTTAACAACGAGTTCTAAAAATTTTGTGTCGTTCTCCATTGTATTTATTTTATCCTGATTCTGATTCTGCAGTAGTTCGACCGGTAATTAATAAAATACTGCCTGCTGAAATAATAACATAAAGTAAAAAGTTGGCAAACAAAAAATTCCGCAAATGCGGAATTTTTTGTTTTAATTTTCTTATACTTGTGGAGCTGGTTCTGCTGGTACTTCTGGAGCTGGCTTTGGAGCCTTTGCTGCCGCTTCTGCTTTTGCTGCATCCTCTTTTGCTTTCTTCGCATTTATAATTTTATTCTTTGGTAGTACGTTTATTTTCTTTCCTGTAAGAATTTTTTGATCAACAAGAAAATTGTGTACTGTATCTGAAACTTGAGCACCTTTTGAAATCCAATATTTTACTCTTTCTCCATCTATATGGTTTTCACCTTTTCCGGCTCTTGCATCATAAGAACCTAGGACTTCCACAGCATTTCCGCTTTTTGGACCATTCTTAGAATCTGTAACTACAATACGAAAAGATGGCTCATGAACTCTTCCTATTCTTTTTAATCTGATTATTAACATACGTAGGGCAAATCCTAACAAAAATGCTTAGGATTTGCAAGCGGAAATAAACCGATATAATAAGAAAAGTCCAAAAAATCTCTGTGGGTCGATTTTTTGGACACCAGGGTTTTCTTTACGCTATAAGTGTCCGCCTCCGCGGACTTCTAAACACAACTCGCTTCACTCAACTGATTCACCACAAGAGTACTTCCATTTTCTAATCGCTTCGCTCAAGAAAATCTGGTCGCAGCTTCGTGAATCGATCTGCGTTAACAAAATATTTCAAAAAAGCAAGGCATATGCTATGCTTATTTCATAAATGAAAAAAGATAAAAGATTCTGGAAGAAAGACAAGAAAAATCATGAAAAAACTGAGCATTCTGGCAAACTAAAGATTTTAACTGGAAAAATCAAAGCTATCAGAGGTCATACAGCATACTTCATATCTGACTCAAGCAACCTTGAGGTGGAAATTCCTACACGACAAATAAACACAGCGATGTCTGGAGATAAGGTTGAAATAAAACTTTTTAAGAAAAATAAAGCAGGTTTCCACGAAGGTGAGGTCACAAAAGTATTAAGCCGTGCAAAAAATTATTTTGTAGGTGTGATTGAAATGTCTGAGAAAGGAGCGATAATAATTCCAGACGACAGGAGAGTTAAAATATCTATAAAAATACCTAAAGAAAAAATCGGCTCACTTAAAAATGAAGATAAAGTTAGAGTTAAGATTACAAAATGGGTTGCTACTCCAGGATATTCCGAAGGAGAAATCGTAAACGTCCTTGGAAAGAAAGGTGACAATTCTACAGAGATGAATTCTATTGCTGTAGACAAAGGTTTTGATACAGATTTCCCTGAAAAAGTAACTAGGGAATCAAACAATATTTTTGAACACAATAAAACTATATCAGGAGAAGAAATATCAAAAAGAAAAGACTTGAGAAATACTTTTACTTGTACAATAGACCCAAAAACTGCAAAAGATTTTGATGATGCAATATCATTCAAAAAACTTCCAAATGAAAATTTTGAAATTGGAGTTCATATTGCGGATGTATCTCACTATGTCACAGAAAAAAGTGAACTTGATCACGAAGCATACGCGCGAGGTTGTTCTGTATATCTACCCGACAGAACTATTCCAATGCTTCCCTTTGAACTTTCAGATAATCTTTGTTCTTTAAGTGAAGGAGATGAAAAACTAGCCTTCTCTGCTATTTTTGAAATAACCCAACATGCAAAAGTACTTTCTAAATGGTTTGGAAAATCAGTTATTAAATCTGCCAAAAGATTCACTTATGAAAGTGCGCAAGAAATTTTAGATAAGAAATCTGGAGAACACTTTGAAGCACTCGATACTTTAAATAAAATAGCAAAACTATTTAGAAAAGATAAAACACAAAAAGGTGCGATTGACTTTGAATCTGATGAAATAGCTTTTGAACTAGATCCAGCTGGAAAACCAATTAGAATTTACAAAAAACAACGTCTTGATACTCACAAACTAGTTGAAGAATTCATGCTTCTTGCAAACAAAGAAGTTGCTGAGTTCGTTTACAAATATGAAAAGAATTCTAAAAAGCTTTTTCCTCTTCCTTATCGTATTCACGACTTGCCAGACAAAGACAGGATTGCTGAACTAGCAGTATTTGTAAAAGCTTTAGGACACGAGCTCTTTGTCGGACCAACTGGAAATGTTACTGGTAAGGATTTGCAAGCACTTTTTGAACAAATTGAAGGTAAGGCTGAAGAAGGGCTCATAAAAACAGCCGCACTCCGTTCAATGTCTAAAGCTATTTATTCTACAAGAAATATTGGTCACTTTGGATTAGCATTTGAATATTATGCACACTTTACTTCCCCAATAAGAAGATACCCTGACCTTTTGGTTCACAGAATTTTAAATAAAATTCTTATAAAAGATTCAGTAGCAGAAAAAAATCTTGCTTTTTATGAAAAAGCTTGCCTTCACAGCACAGATCAAGAGATAAAAGCGGCAGAAGCTGAACGTGATGGAAGAAAATACAAACAAATTGAATTCATGCTTGATAAAGTTGGAAAAATATTTGACGGTACCATCACTGGAGTTACAGAATGGGGCGTCTATGCGGAAGATTTTGAAACTAAAGCTGAAGGTATGATAAAACTTTCTTCACTTGGCGATGACTTCTATAAACTAGACAAGAAAACTTATTCAATAATCGGAGAAAAAACAAAAAAAGTTTATTCCCTTGGACAAAAAGTAAAAATAAAACTTGTCTCTGCAGATTTAGACAGAAGACAGATGGATTATGAGATAGTTGAATAAATATAAAGAGCGACACTGAAGGTGTCGCTCTTTTAATATATTTTATTTAGCCACTTGCACAGCCTCTTCAAACTGTATAGAAAGTAATCTTGAAACCCCATCAGAACCCATTGTAACTCCGTAAATAATTCCTGCACGAGACATTGTTTCTCTATTGTGAGTGATAAGAATAAGTTGAGAATATTTTGAAAGTTCAGTTATCATTTCTCCATATCTCTTTGAATTGGCTTCATCAAGAGCTGCATCTGTCTCATCAAGAATAATAAATGGTGGCGGATTTACCTGTGAAATTGCAAAAAGCAGTGCAATAGAAGTAAGCGCTCTTTCTCCTCCAGAGAGCATCATCAAACCTTTTATTTTCTTTTTTGGGAGATTAACTTCAATATCAAGCCCTTCTTCACTTTCCTCTTCTTCAACTATCTCTTCTCCGTCAGATTCAGCCATGGCTGAGATATCTGTGTCAGATTTCTTTTTCTTTTTTTCTTTAATGACAGAAAGTGATGCTGAACCTCCGCCAAACATTGATGTGAAGAATTGATTGAATTGAGTATTTATTTTTTCAACTCCAATTCTGAACTCAGTCGCAAGTTTTTCTTCAAGTTCTTTAATTAAGTTTTTCAATGACACAGATGAATTTATAAGATCTGCAAGTTCTTTTTCAAGGAAAGTATCCCGCTCTGTAGTTTCTTTATATTCTTTTACAACATCATCACCTCCAGCAACTCCAGCATCTTCCAAACGGATTTTTATTTTTTCCATAACACGCTTTTTGTCTTCCTGGACTTGTCTTGATTCTTTTACAACTTGATCAAGCGAAAGTGCATTTCCAGCTTCATCTGTAGGCCAGAAATCTTTATATCTAAGGGCACAAACACCAATTAAAATAGAGGCTTCCTGAAGTTCTCTCTGTAATTCTTCTTCATTATGTCTCAACACTGATTCTCTGCTTATAAGACCGTTTAATTTACCTCTAATTTCATTCTGTTCTGCCACTATTCTAAATAGTGATTTTTCCGCGTCTCTATTTGAATCTTTTTCTTTCTCAATATCATTTTTTAGGAAGGAATATTGTTCTGAAAGCTCAGTTTCTGAATTGTTTGCATCTTTTAACTTAGATTCATGGTCGTTTTTCTGGGTTTCAAGCTTCTTGATTTCATTTTCTAAATCTAAAATAGCATGTTTATCTTCGTTTTCTTTATTTCTTTCAATAAAATCTTTCAAAATCTTTTTGATTGAAGAAAAAATCTCTTTTATTTTTGAAAAATCGTGATTTTCTCTTACTTCGTCAATTTCCAAATCTATTTGTCTCGCGACATTTTCAACTTGCGACAGATCTACTGTCTTTTTGGACATCGCAGAATTTACATCATTTTGTTTTTTAATCAATCTTAATAGTGAAGCAATTTCTCCTTCTAATCTTCCAATGCTTCTTGAAATAGAATCTTTCAAGACACGAACTTCTTTTAGCTTGCCTTCAACTTTTACAACTTCATCGCTTCTTGAATCTTTATTTTCTGATTTTGCTAGAACTTCTTTTGCTTCTCTTAGCTCGCTTTCAAGCTTGTGTGACATTTCTAGTAAAGGTCTTTTTTCTGAATCTATACTTTCTTTTTCAAATTTAATATATTCTTCTTCACGGCGGAAATAGTCATGATACATTTTTGTAAGACTTTCTTTCATCTCAACCATCTTTTCTATCTTCTCAACCTGTTTTTTCAAAAATTTTATATGAGGAGCTATTTCTCTTCTCAAAGATTCAACTTGTTTTATATTTTCTTCAGTCTTTTCAAGTTTACGAATACTTTCATCTTTTTTGTTCTGATATATTTTCAAACCCAAAGCATCCTCTATCATTTCTCTTCTCTCACGAATATTTGAATTCAAAACTTTATCAGCTTCTCCTTGAGAAATGATTTGATGGCCTGAAGCACCTATATGCGCACCTGAAAGAAGCTCTACAATATCTTTCAAACGAACAGTGCTTCCATTTATAAGATATTCGCTAGAAGAATCTCTATTCACAACACGTTCAATAGCAACTTCATCAAAATCAATATTTAAAATTCTTTGAATATTATTAAAAACTAATTTAACCGATGCTCTGTTTGAACGAGGTGCATCTTTTCCTCCATTAAAAATAAGATCTTCTGCTCTTTTTCCACGCAAAGACTTGATAGACTGTTCACCAAGTACAAAAGAAAACGCCTCAGCGACGTTTGATTTACCAGAGCCATTTGGCCCTACAATAGAAGAAATAGGTACATTAAAATCTAATACAGATTTCTTTCCGAATGACTTGAATCCTGAAATTTCTATACTCTTTAAATACATTTATACACTCTATTCTATCAAATATTTTTTAAATTCGGTAGTGGATTTTAAACAAAAATACCTCCCATCTAGGAGGCCTTTTCTTGAGTATTTATTACCATACTTTCAACAAATTTCTCAATTTTATTGTCTTTCGTGTCAAAATACTTATAAGCTGACTGCTCTGGCAATTCTTTATTAGCAATCACTGAAAGAAATAGATTAGCCAAGAAATAATCCTCAAATTTGATTTCATTTTCTCCTAGATATTCAGTAAAATCACTAGTCATATTTGAATCTAGATTTGATGAAAGAAATTTAACATTCTCAAAAAAATCCTCAAATTTTTCTTGTGGTTGCTGTTGTTCTATTAAAGTATTTTCTGGTGAACGTGACATATTATCTTTCTATTCTCAAATTCCTTATAAATTTCTCTATATCATGGTCTGGAGTATCAAATTCAGTGACATTTTCTTCTGGTGTTCCATGAATCACTCTACATCCTAATATATAATTATAAATTGATAGACCCTTATCTTCTAATTTATTTTTGAAAGATACAATCTCGCTCTGTCTTTCCTCATAAAATTTATGATCATGCGTTTCCTTATATCTCTTTACGAAATTTCTCAATAATATATTAATTTCAGATAAAATTTTATTCTGTTCGGGAGTCAGATTTTGATACTCATTATTTTGCTTATCATAATTCTCCGGAATAATATCATTCCCGTTTAAATTCTCTTTTTTTTCTTGGTTTTCTTTCATATATTTAATTTATTGACCAACCTCTGGCCTTAAGTGCATTGTCTGCTGCGACCTGCTCAGCTTCTTGTTTTGATTTACCTTCACCTTCTGCGACTTTTTCTTTACCCAAAAAAACGCCTACTGTGAACTTCTTATCATGATCTGGGCCTTCTTCTTTTAAAGTTTTATATAATGGGGTAATGCTTTCATTTTCCTGCGCCTGTTCCTGAAACTTGCTCTTTGCATCAAGCCAAGTTTTTTCTTCTATTATTTTCTCTATCAAGTTGAATATATATTTTGAAATGAAGTATTTTGACATCTCATATCCCTGATCCAAAAATATTGCTCCGATAAGTGCTTCTATTGTATTCGCCAAAATAATTTGTCTTGCACGCCCAGTATCTTTTGCTTCGCCTTTTGAAAGAAGGAGAAAATCATTCATGCCTATCTTTGAAGCGGCGTCTGACATTGTAACCGCATTTACAAGTGCAGATCTGAAAGCTGTAAGCTCACCCTCTGCACTATTAGGAAATTTTTCATATAAATGTTCAGTAACAATAAGTTCAAGTACTGCATCACCTAAAAATTCTAATCTTTCATTATGCACCAACTCAGAATCTTTGTGCTCGTTTAAATAAGACCTGTGTGTAAAAGCCTGTTTCAAAAGATCTTTATCTTTAAATGTAATTCCTATATTTTTTTCGAACTTTGAGAAATCTGGCTTCATAAAGGTATCTTACTAAAATTATTGATTATTTTTTACTACTTATTATTGTTATTGCTTTCGTGATTATTGGCAAAATATCATTGTAAAAGTTGAGATTTTGAATATCTTGAAGTTTGAACCATTTTGCATCATCAAGGCCTCCACTATCTCCAAGTTTTAATTCTTTTCTATCTGTCTTTGCCAAGAAATAAACAACTTGTTTTCTTATCTTTCCCTCTTCTGGATGATTTGCAACATATTCATTTTTCAAAAGCTCTTCTTCAACCGTTATATCTATACCTAATTCATCTTTTATTTCTCTTAATACACCAATCTTTGGATCTTCACCTGGAAGAATCTTTCCTTTTGAAAGTGTCCATTTTCCAAAAACATCGTGAACAAATGCAAAATAAATATTTCCACCTTCTATACTATATATTACAGCTCCGGCAAGTTGTTTTATTGGCATCTTATCAAATGGAATATCTTTATGATTTTTCTTTGAGACCTCTTCTTTACCTGGCTCTCCAAGTTCTTTGTAGATAGTACCCAAAACACCATTTATAAAACCTCCACTCTTTTCTCCACTATATGCTTTTGCAAGCTCAATAGCTTCGTTGATTGCAACTTTTGCAGGAACTTCTTTTCTATCAGAGAACAAAAGCTCATAAAGCCCTATGCGTAAAATATTTCTGTCAGCAATGGAAATTTTGTCTATTGGCCAATCTGGTGCAGCTTTCACAATAATACTATCCAAGTCCGCTTTCTTATCTATAACTCCCTTTAAAAGATTTTCGGAAAATTCTTTTTCAGAATTACCTTCTCCAAATTCAGCATTATTTCTTTCAAGAGATGCTAACGCCTCTTCTCTAGGTAAATTACGAAAATCCCACTCAAAGGCGGATTGAAATACTATTGATCTTGCAAGGTGCCTGGAAGACATATATTTTGCTTGGTTTATTAAGCTTATTTGATTACTGCGTTTATTCTATAATAAAAATAGGAAAAAGAAAAGGTCTCGCAATATTATAAATATTGCGAGACCTTTTATCATCTTCTATAACACTCTATGTGTTGTTTCTTTGAAATATTTCTCCAGACCTGACAATAGATTTCTGAGATAAAAATTTCCAGGTCCTAGGGGCGGTTCATCAAGACGTACTTGATAAGCAAGGTGGCCTTTACTGGAAAATAGTTCTGCGATAAGAAATCCGCTTGAAACTTCTCTTATAACTAAATCTGCATCTCTATCTTTTATTTCATCTTCGATGCCTTTCCATCTTTTCTCTTGAGCTTTTGTCATTTCTTTGAAAACCTTCTTATAATCAGTAACTTCGCTCATACAAAACTCCCTTCTGCCCATTTGGACAAAATATTTCAAATTTAGATTAACTTCCAAATAGAAAACTAACATACAAAAAAATATATTTCAATACAAAATATCCCACAATAGATTATAAAAAACCGAAGCTATCGTAGATCGGTTCACAAAAGTGTAATCACTTGAGTGAAGCGAGTCGTGTTCAGAAGTCCGCGGCGCGGACACCTATAACGAAAAGAAAACCTGGCATTTTAAAAGCAGCCCTTCAGCTGCTTTTAAAATTTTCTTATTTAGCTTCAGTTTTTTTCTCAGATTTTTTTGGAGTTTTTGTTGTTTTTATGGCTTTAGTTTTCTTCTCCATATTTATGACAACTTTTCCTCTGTATTTTCCGCAATTTGAACATGCTTGATGTCTCATTACTGGACTATTGCAATCTGTGCACTTTGTAAGTGCAATCCCCTTCAAAGCATGATGTGATCTCGTGCTTCCTCTCTGGGATCTATTATGTCTCATTCGGTTAACCATAGTAAAAAGGAGTATAGCGTATTTCTTTAAAAAAGGAAAGGTCCGATTGCATTTCTGCATCGGACCTTATTTCACTTTCCTGAGATCATCGAGCTTTTGAAAAAACTCTAGATCCATCTTTTTGAATAAGCTATACTGCTGCAATTTCTCAATCATTTTGTAAAACTGCAACCCTTGGGAATGATCGATATTATTGAATACTTCCTGAATCTCCCTAACGTGCAACTCCATCGGAAAACGAAGTGGAAAAATATCAACCCTTACAAGCATGCAGGCTTTATTCTTTTTCCAGTCCTTTCCAAAAGGCACAATGTGCTGGTCGGGATCTTTTATTCTCAAACCTAATTCTTCCATCTGATTCAAGAAATTTTTTAGAGCTTCTTCATTATTTTCATCGATATCAATAACTGGAGCTAAATATTTACCTGGATTGATATCGGTCAGAACAAACTCTATATGTTCTCCGACTTTTCTAAAAATAAAACATGTGTATTCAGTCATGAATACACCTCCTTTTTATTTTTCAATTCTTTGTCTATTATATCACAAATAATAATAAAGTCAAACAAAGTTCTTACAAAAACACCTCCTATGTTCAGCGCTTAAGCCGTTTTTTCTTATTGATTCACAATGTTTTTTTGTGCCATATCCTTTATGGATTTCAAAGCAATATTCTGGATATTTTTTTGCTAATTTACACATAAGTGCGTCTCTTGAAACTTTAGCGACAATAGACGCAAATGCTATTGCCCTTTCTTTCTCGTCCCCTCTTATAATTGTCTTTTGATTTATATATTTCTTCGGTGCTTTTAGCCCACCATCAAGCAACACTAAACATCGTTCGGGTTTTACCTTTAATTTTGACAAAGATTTCTCTAGACAATTTTTAATTGCTTTACTTAGGCCTACTGTATCTATTCTTTTTGCACTTTCATAACTTACAAAATAATCTACAACTTTTTCTTTCTTTAATATTTTTAATCTAACAAAAATTTCTTCTCTTTTTTCTGGAGTAAGTTTTTTAGAGTCCTTGTTTTTTCCGAAAAACTTTGCATTAAAATTTACTGGCATTTTGAATGCACAAACAGCCACAGGCCCTGCAAGTGGTCCTCTTCCTACTTCATCTATTCCTATCATGTATTTATAATTTTTGTTCACAGCAACATTATACAACAAAAGGTGTAGATAGTTTCCTATCTACACCTTTAGAAAATTAGCACTTCTTTTTCGTAAGATTTTTCCTCTCTTCCGCGTTTGCCTCTGCCCCACCGCTGCTGACAAAATGCAGGATTAAAGATTGATAATGATATAATAAATCACTATCATCATAACCCAGTTCGCATCTTGTAGAATTTCTATTGACTGGACACAAAAAAGATAAAGTTATCTGTTTTCCACTCGAATTTTTTAGCAGAAAATCAGACATCTTTTTCTGTTCCTCTTCACCCAATTCGGCATCCACACCACTGTATCTGAAATAGTGATCAAGAAGCCACTCTGGATGTTCAAATAAAATCTTTTCCTTGTCCTCGTACTTGTAAAAAGAGCAGGCGTGTTCTTTCAACGTTTCATTACGGTTTACTGGGTCAAGAAAAGCAAAAGCTGCATGATGCATTTCTTCAGCAAGATTCCCCATTTCATTTACCCCCATATAAAAATAGATTTTAAAAACAATAGACAAAGACCAATTCGTATTAATTTTACGACTATGACCTATACATGTCAATGAGTTCTATTTTAAATATTTTGATATACTTAACACAATTATATGTCAGAAAAATTTATCCATTTACATACTCATTCTCACTACTCTCTTCTCAATGCTCTGCCACAACTAAAGGAGCTTGTTAAAACAACTAAAGAACTGGGCATGAACACTCTTGCGCTTACTGATGCGGGAAACATGTATGGAACAATTGAGTTCTACCAAACTTGTAAAAAAAATGAAATCAAACCTATTATCGGTGTAGACTTTTATGTTGCTTCAAGAACTAGAAATGATAAACAGGGTGGAATAGATAACCGCAGAACTCGTCTTGTACTTCTAGCAAAAAATGAAACTGGTTACAAAAATCTTATAAAACTTGTTACAGATTCATACTTTGAAGGATTTTATTATAAGCCAAGAATAGATCGCGAGCTCATAGAAAAATATTCCGATGGACTTGTTTGTGTTATGCCCCACTTCTCAGGAGAAACTTCTTATTCATTAAAAAATGGAGATATAGAAAAAGCTACGGAATCATTAAATTGGTTTAAAAAAGTTTATGGAAAAGATAATTTCTTTTTAGAAATTACACATCACCCAGAAATAGAAGGACAAATTGAACTTAAAGAAAAAATAATTAAACTAGCAAAAGAAACAAAAACAGAACTCGTCGCTGCACATGATGTTTATTATTTGAAACCCGAAGATAAGATTGCTCGTGACACGCTCGTACAAGTAAATTCTCATTCTGATTTTACAGACCGCGAACAAAAAGAAAGTTCTGATGATTTTTCTCTTATCTCACCTGAAAAGGCGGAAGAATATTTTAAAGATACCCCTGAAGCTCTAGAAAATACTATAAAAATTGCTGATATGTGCAATCTTGAAATAATTCTAGGACAATGGAAATTTCCCAATTACATAGTAGAAAGCGGGCTTAGTTATGATGAAGAGTTACGTAGAATTGCATATGAGGGCTTAGATAAAAGAAATCTTCCACACTCAAAAGAAGTGATAGACAGACTTGAACATGAATTAAAAGTTATCAAAGATAAAGGTTATCCTCAGTACTTCCTTGTGGTGTCTGATCTTTTGAGATTTTCAAAAGAAAATAATATTTATACAAACATCAGAGGTTCTGTTGCAGGATCACTTGTCACTTATGTCACTGGTATTACAAAAATAAATCCTATTGAATATAAAATTCCTTTTGAAAGATTCTTAAATCCAGAGAGACCTTCTGCTCCCGATATAGATATGGACTATGCTGATGACAGACGCGATGATGTTATAAATTATACAAGAGAAAAATATGGAAAAGAAAATGTGGCACAAATAGGAACTTTTGGTACCATGATGGCTCGTGGTGCATGCAGAGACGTGGCTCGAGCTATGGGCTATCCTCTTCCACTTGCAGACAAAATCGCAAAACTTGTTCCACTTGGAGCTCAGGGAAAACCAATGACTCTTAAAAAAGCCATGAAAGATGTCCCCGAACTCAAAGAAATGTATGAAAACAGCAAAGATACAAAAACAATTATTGATATGGCACAAAAAATAGAAGGTTGCGCAAGACACATTTCTGTCCACGCAGCTGGAGTCGTTATAGCCCCTACTCCGCTCATAAATTATGTTCCACTTCAATATGATCCAAAGGGTGAAGGCAAAATTATCACGCAGTATGATATGGATTCTGTCGGAGAAGATGGAGTCGGGCTTTTAAAATTTGATTTTCTTGGAATCAAAAATCTATCAATTCTTGCTGAAGCTGTTCGCCGTGTAAAAGCTATAGAAAATATAGATATTGATATTGAAGCTATTCCACTTGATGACAAACTCACTTATGAACTTCTAGCCAAAGGAGAAACCACAGGTCTTTTTCAACTCAATGGACAAGGTATGACAAAAGCTTTGAAGGAACTTGCGCCCACGAATATTTACGATATCAATGTCATGGTCGCACTTTATCGACCTGGACCGATGGACAATATTTATGAATATATTGCACGTAAGCATGGGCTAAAAAAACCAACCTACATGCATCCAAAAATGAAAGATTTTCTTGATACAACTTTCGGAGTGCTTGTCTATCAGGACGATCTTTTGATGACAGCAATTGAAGTTGCTGGATACACCTGGGGTGAAGTTGATAAATTTAGAAAAGCTATCGGAAAAAAGATTCCTGAAGAAATGGCAAAACAACATGTAAAATTCGTTGAAGGTTGTATTAAACATGGTGGAATGACAGACAAAAAAGCAGAAGACCTTTGGAACTTATTTGAGCCTTTTCAAGGTTACGGTTTTAACAAAGCTCACGCTGCAAGCTATGGACGCGTCGCATATCAAACTGCATACATGAAAGCAAATTTCCCTGCTATTTATATGTCAGCTGTACTTACTGCAGATTCTGGAGACGTAGAAAAAATCGGCGAGTTCATGGCTGATTGTAAAAAAATGGGGATTCCTGTTTTGCCCCCATCTGTTAATGAAAGCTATAGCGATTTCACAGTTGTAAAAACTCCTGGTGCAAGCGTACACTCGGTCAGTAACGACCGCGACAAAATTCGTTTCGGACTTACTACAATAAAAAACTTCGGTGAAGAAATCTCAAGAGTAATAATTGAAGAAAGAAAGAAAAATGGAAAATTCACTTCCCTTTCAAACTTCTTGGAAAGAATCGTTGATAGAAATCTAAACAAAAGATCTCTTGAACCGCTTATAAAAACTGGAGCTCTTGATGAATTCGGAGAGAGAGGTCAAATGCTTGCAAACTCCGAGAATCTTTTAAAATACAATAAAGAATTAAGCAAAAAAGATCAAAACCAAGATTCACTTTTTGGAATGTTTGACGGACCGTCATCAGATGGAAAAACAAAAGAAGCATTTACTATGGAACCTGCACCCGAAGCAACAATGAAGGATAAACTAGCTTGGGAAAAAGAATTACTCGGACTATATATTTCAGGGCATCCTCTAGATAAATATAAAAATGTTTTAGAAAAACAAAAAATTACAATAAAGAGAATTAAAGAAGATACAGAAAATGTAAAAAGCATTGTAGATAATGGACAACCAATAGGTGGAATTATTGAAGAAGCCCGTGAAATAATGACAAAAAATAATGAGCCTATGGCTTTTGTAAAAATAGCTGATTTAACTGGCTCAATTGATGCAGTTATATTTCCAAAGACTTATGCTCAAATAAAAAGTTCTGTGGCAGTGGATAGATGTATTGCCCTTATAGGTAAGGTTTCTGAAAGAAATGGAGAAATAAGCTTGATTATAGATAAGATGAAGGTTTTGGAATAGTTTGACATCCCAAACCCAATTGACTATCATAGGTGTATAGAAATCTGTGGCTACTAACCACAACAAAATGGTTTCTAATTAAAAGTAAAAAAGCCGGGTGGAACCGCGAGTAGAATCGCCCCGACAACAAACGAATCTTTCGTTTCTTGTCGAGGCGATTTTTTATTAAAATAAATTAACAAAAATGGAAAACGAAAAACTACACAGAATGAGACACTCTCTCGCACACCTTTTTGGTGCAGCGGTACAAGAACTATATCCAGAAGTAAAAATTGCTACAGGACCAGCAATTGATAATGGTTTTTATTATGACTTTGATTTTTCCGCCCCACTTACAGATAAAGATTTAGGAAAAATTGAACAAAAGATGCGTGAACTTATAAAAAAGACAAAATCTTTTGATAAAGCTGAAATTTCTAAAAAAGATGCTGAAAAACTTTTCAAAAGTAATCCTTACAAACTTGAACTTATAGATGAATATACAAAAGAAGGAAAAACTCTCACAACATATACTTCAGGAGATTTTACGGACCTTTGTGCTGGACCTCACGTTGAATCTATGGATGAAATTAAAAATGCTGCATGGAAACTTGAAAGAATTGCTGGTGCATATTGGAAAGGTGATGCAGACAACAAAATGCTTACTAGGATTTACGGTTTAGCATTTGAAACAAAAGAAGAACTTGATGCATTTGAAAAAATGCAGGAAGAAGCAAGAAAAAGAGACCATAGAAAACTTGGGAAAGAATTAAAACTTTTTACTATATCTGATCTTGTTGGTGCAGGACTTCCCCTTCTTCAACCAAAAGGAATGACAATTAGAAAGGAAATTGAAGATTATCTTTGGACACTTCACTCAGGTAAAGGATATGACAGAGTTTGGACTCCACATATTACAAAGAAAAGTTTATACGAAACTTCTGGACATGCGGCAAAATTTGGAAAAGAAATCTTTTCAGTTAAAGGTGGTGATGAAGAATTTTTCATGAAGCCAATGAATTGTCCTCACCATATGCAAATATTCTGTGACAACCAATTCTCATACAGAGATATGCCTGTCAGATATTTTGAACCCGCAACTGTGTACAGATATGAAAAAGCTGGACAACTTTCAGGACTTACAAGAGTTCGTGCTATCACACAAGATGATGGACACTTATTCTGCAGAGTGAATCAAATCGGTGAAGAAGTTGGAACCATAGTAAAAATCATCAGAGAATTCTATACAACAATGAATATGATGAATGGTTATTGGGTAAGACTTTCTGTCAGAGGAGATGATAAAAGTATATATCTTGGCGGGGATGAAGTCTGGGAAAAGGCCGAGGCTGCTCTTGAAAAAGCTGCAAAAGAAAACAAGCTTAATTATAAAAGAGTTGAGGGAGAAGCAGCATTTTATGGACCAAAACTAGATTTTATGTTTAAAGATGCGATAGGAAGAGAATGGCAACTTGCTACAATTCAATGCGACTTCAACTTGCCTGAAAGATTTGATTTGTCATTTACAAATGAGAAAGGGGAAAAAGAAAGACCGGTTGTTATACACCGAGCTATCTCAGGCTCACTTGAAAGATTTATGGGCGTGATGATTGAACACTATGCTGGTGCATTCCCTCTTTGGCTCGCTCCAGTTCAAATTAAAATAGTTCCTGTCAGAGAAAATCATAATGAACATGCGCAAATTATTGAAAAAGAATTAAAAGCATTGGATTTTAGAGTTGATTGTGATACAAAAGAAGGAAATATGGGAGGAAAAGTTCGTGATGCAAAAAATATGAAGATTCCTTACACAATTATCATTGGAGACAAAGATATTGAAGCTAAAAAAATATCTGTAGAATCTCGTGATAAAGGCCAGCTAGGACAAATGGATTTGAAAGATTTTATAAAAGATATTGAAAAGGAAAGAAAAGATAAGAAAAGTTTTTAAAATAGTTGAAGTATTATTTTAAAAACACCAGGTTTTCTTTACGTTATAAGTGTCCGCGCCACGGACTACTATGCACAACTCGCCTTGGCTCGTAAGAGTACTTACTCCCAAGTCGATCTACGTTAGAGAATAAAAAAAGCCGAGCAATGCTCGGCTTTTTTATTAAAAGATTTTTTTAGATCTTAATCTTTTATTAATTATTTTGTCCACTTCCTCTTTTGTACCAATTCTCATCGCCAGTTTTTTCTCATCCTCTTCAAAAGAGTTGCGTACGCCATGTGTGTCATCAAGATGTTTTTTTATCAAAAAATCCGTTTTAAGTTTTTTGATAAAAAATACGACTAAAGCCGCAATTGTGGCATAGGAAACCATCAGACAGAGAATCAAAAGAATCTGTTTCCAGAACGGCAGAGTATTCAACCAATCAAACGAATAAACAATGAAAAAAATGAAAAGAACTGCACCTAAAGCACCAGTGAATGAAAATCCCATAATCAATTACCTCCTAATTTAAGATGAACAACCTAGAATAATGCTAGCATAAATATAATAAATTAAAACCTCACACTTTAACCAGTGTGAGGTTTTTCAGCCACGAAGTTTTTTAATTCCTCGGGCAACTCTTCTTTGCCACATCTTCCTATGTGATACTCATAGAAAGAATTCAATATGTTTTGGCCGCATATTGGGCATTGTGTACAGCAAGGTGTGCAATGCTCCATACCAATTCCATTGTGACAAGTGCAATGGCATACTTCGATATCATCTACGCACATAAACGTACCCCCTTTTACTTGAGATAGAACAACCTGAAAGAATGCTAACATAATTATACTAAATTAAAAGAGCGGCCACTTCGTGGCCGCTCTTTAGGTTAAATATATTTTTTCAAATCCTTTTCCCCTATTGCAATCCAATCAATTTCAGCCATTTTTTGAATTATCTCTGATACGTTTATTTTTTCAAGTTTTGATAGTTTTAATAAACTTACTGATGCCTCAGAAGAAAGTAAAACTTTATAATTTCTTGCGTAATCTTCTATTTGTTTAATATCCTTTTCATCTTTAGACATTTTTACTTTAACAACTTCAGTATCTTTTGATATTTTTTCTGGTACTAACATTTCAGCGTCTGTCTTATTTTTTAAAAACATAAAAGCCAAAAATGCACTCCAGAGTATAAGTACTAAAGCAAACAATATTGGTTTTATAATATCTTCAAGTCCAGTAGCAGGAACATCACTCAAATAGACTGAATCCAGATTTACATTTGTATCTGTATAGGCCAAAACTTGATTTTGTGTAGGATAATAATAAGTTGAATTAATAATTGCACTTGGAGCTACATAAACAGAACAAGTTCTCGTAATACTTTGCCCATTTGAAGTAATCGTAAGATTCATATATTTATTTCCTGCTGATGTGTAATATCTTGAAAGATATTGTCCCGTAGATGAATATCCGTCACTATCATTCCAATAATATGTATAAACTCCATTTCCACCAGAGGCATATCCAGACCAATTAATAGTATTTCCTATTTGAGAACTTGAAACATTTGCTGAACATGATCCATTTAGATTTCCATAATATTGATAATAATTTTGTGATGGAGAAACATAAATACTTCCACAATTTGCTGTAGCGGTTTGGCCATCAGATGAATTTACAGTGATTGAGGCAGTCTTCGTTCCTTCAGACGTATAAGTATTTAAAATTGAATTTGAACTTCCATAAAGACCATCTGTACCACTCCATGAATAAGTGTAAACTCCATTTCCACCAACTCCAGATGCTGACCATCCAACTTGGGTATTTGTTTGAGCAGAATAAGTATTTGGATGGCAAGAAACCTGCAAACTGGCATAATTTATTGGGTAGACATTAACACTCCCGCAGTTTGCTGTAACAAGACGTCCAGCTGAAACGACTGTGACTGAAGCCGTTTTATTTCCTACAGTTGTATAAGTTTTTGAAATAGGGTTTGAATTACCAGAAAGGTCATCGGTACCAGACCATAAATATGTATAATTTCCATTTCCTCCTGAAACACTGACTGCCCATCCTACTGCAGTATTTATTTGTGCAGAGTATGTGTTTGGATAACAAGTGGCCTGCACAGAATAATAAAATTGTGCTTCTGATATAGATGGAATAATAAAACTAGCTATTAAACTTATCAAAACTAATGAATATTTAGTTATTTTTTGTATATTTTTCATATCTATGTATTACATCAAAATATTAAAAAGGTCAAGGCAATAACCTTTTTTATCTTAATTATTAGTAAGAGCTTTCTTAGCAACAAATTCTGATTCTACTACTGTTCTATCACCTTGCGCTATATCAAAACGATTACAAGTAGAGAGGGTGAGCATATTACTTTTAGTGTTAAACTCAACTAATGCTTTATCAGCACCTACCACAGTCACAGTTAAAACTTTATAGACATATTCATAATTACTTGAAAAAACATGAATCAAATCATCTTTTTTTAATTTTTCCAAACCATTAAAAGTCTTAAAAGCTTGATTATTAACTATTTTTATTCCAGTGCTATGACCGAAAATAAAAATATTACCCTTTCCGCCTGGAAGTCCTGAGCCTGGATACCTTACAGCTCCTTTCAAAAGATAATTGTTAAGAACTGTAGCCGTCGTAGTAGATGGATTATATATTTGAGCATCAACTCCAATATTTGGGATAACAACACTTAATGGAAGTTCCCCAACTTGATTGCCTTTTGATTCTTTTACGGGGTCTCTTCCAATAATATTTTTGAATTCTTCAGGCACTAAACCAAATAGGTACAAAACAGAGAAAGTAATGGTCAATACAATGAAAAGATTAAGAAAAAAAGAGCCTTTATTTTCCCATATAATCTTTGCTATTCCTTGTTTTTTTTGCTGTTTTTCCATATGCTTATTTTAGCTTATTTGTAGTCCAATGATAACAACTTGACATTAAAAGTCAAGTAGTGTACAATATGGACTCGTTAATTTAATCAGTTAAAACAATATTTATGAAAGAAACAACAGTAAAAACAAAAACAATGTGGGAAAAAACCAAAGAATCATTTGGTACAGCATTAATGTCAGCGGGAATTGTCCTTGCTGTATTACTATTGCTTTGGATTCCTTTTAAAGTTATCCCAGCAATATTTGGTAATGGTTCAAACTTTGTATCTACTACCCTTTCATCTTTATTTATCTCTGGTGATGCTACAAATACACCAGCAGTTGTAAATACTAATACAAATACTACTGTAACTAATTCTCAAGTATCAAATACAAGTAATACAGTTACTCATACCGTTCAAACACAAAGAAGTTATTTCGGTAATCCAGATTTACAAGTTACTCTTATAGGAACTGGAATCATAGATCCAGCATCTAAACAATTTGTCTTAACAAATTATGTAGGTTCAGCTGATGAAATCGCAATAAAATTTCAAGTAAAAAATATAGGTACAA
Source organism: Minisyncoccota bacterium (assembly GCA_041656855.1). GTDB lineage: Bacteria > Patescibacteriota > Minisyncoccia > Phycocordibacterales > GWA1-40-21 > Bog-1340. The sequence goes on from JBBACS010000008.1 coordinate 20,515, forward strand.
ATGTTTCAGGAAATTGGAAACTTAGAATCAATACTCCTTCAAGAACAACTCCTTACTATGATTCTGCTTATCAAACATCTATAAAACCAGGAGATAGAATTGTTTATACAACAAGTTTTGATAGTCCACTCGCTATGGGTATTAATACAGCTTATATAACAGCTGATCCATTAAACATGGTTAATGAAAATTCAGAGAGTAACAACGTAATTACAGTTCCCATTAAAGTAGAGGGTACTTATTACAGCTACAACAACAACTACAACTATGGCAGTAATGTCGCAGTACCAAATGTTTCTTACGGTACTATTTATTCTTGGACAAATATTGGCGTAAATTGTTATGCAAATCCACAAACATCTTATGTGGGTAGCCCAGTAACTTGGTATGCTACAGCCTCAGGAGGAAACGGATATTTCTCTTATTCTTGGACTGGATCAGACTCATTATTCTCAAATCAAAGTTCTGTAAGTCAAACTTACTATAATTCAGGATCTAAAATAGCTTCAGTTACAGTGACTTCAAATGGTCAATCAGTGACTAAACAATGTAGTGCTTATATTTATTAATACTAGATAATAGTTATTAGATATTAGATAATACAAAAGACGGATTCGCTTCGCGAATCCGTCTTTTGTATTTTTTTATTTCTATTATCTTTTCTCTATTATCTATTGTCTAGATATCTATATTCGCCAACTTAGCATTTGACTGTATAAAAGCCTTTCTTGATGGAACGTCTGTTCCCATAAGCATATCAAATATTTTATCTGCTTCTTGTGCATCATTTATGGTCACTCTCTTCATAAGTCTTCTTGCAGGATCCATCGTAGTTTCCCAAAGTTCTTCGGCATTCATTTCTCCCAAACCTTTATATCTCTGAACTGAAACTTTTGGACCTTTCTTTGTTTCTGTTTCCTCTTCATTTTCAGAAACAACTTCTTCTACTGATTCCCCTTCCGTCATTTCATTGTCAGAAATTTTTGCCTTTTTAAAGAATGCTGTTTTTTCTTCTTCAGCATAAAAATAGTGAACTTCTTTTCCAATCTTAACTTTATATAGAGGTGGCTGAGCAATACAGATGTGCCCTTCATCAATGAGCGGTTTGAAATATCTGTAGAATAAAGTCAAAAGCAAAGTTCTTATGTGGGCTCCGTCAACGTCGGCATCAGTAGCAATAATTATTTTATGATATCTTAATTTTTCTATATCAAATGTATCTCCTATCGCTGCACCAAGTGCGACAACAAGATTTTTTACTTGTTCAGAATCTAACATCTTATCAAGTCTTGCTCTTTCAACGTTCAAAATTTTTCCTCTAAGTGGAAGAATAGCTTGTATTTTTCTATCACGTCCCATCTTAGCTGTACCTCCTGCAGAATCTCCCTCCACAATAATGAGCTCTGATTCTGAAGCATCTTTACTCTGACAATCTGCAAGTTTTCCTGGAAGTGTCATTCCTTCAAGAGCACCTTTTCTGAGTATTGAATCTTTAGCTGCTTTAGCTGCTTTTCTTGCCTTGAGGGCCAAAATTACCTTAGAAACTATACTTCTAGCATCATCTGGGTTTTCCTCAAGGAACGCTCCAAAAGCCTCTCCAAAGACCTCTTCAACTGCTCCACGAGCCTCTACTGAACCGAGTTTTGCTTTAGTCTGACCTTCAAATTGTATCTCGCGAATTTTTACAGAAATAACGGCAGTGATACCTTCAAGCACATCATCTCCAGTGAAATTATCTTCACTTTCTTTTGTGAGATTATTTTTTCTAGCATAATTATTTAATGATCTTGTAAGTGATGTTTTAAATCCAGTGACATGTGTTCCTCCTTCAGGAGTTTCAATATTGTTTGCAAAAGCCATTATACGAGATGAAATATCATCAACATATTGCAAAGAAATTTCTACTGATTCAACTCCCGTTGCTTTCTTTTCAACATAAAAAACATTTTTGTGAACTGGCTTTTGAAATTGGTTGTAAAATTTTACAAGAGATAAAAGTCCTCCTTCAAAACAGAATGATTGTGATGGAGCTTCAAGTCCAAATTCTGTAAAATAAAATACTTCTTTTGCATCAAATTTTTCAGTAATTTCTCTTGCATCAATCGCAGAAATTCTCAAACCCTTCACAAGATAGGCCTGTTGTCTCATATGAGAAATAACCCTATTGAAATCAAATACAATTCCTTCTTTGAAAATTTCTGGATCTGGTTCAAAAGTTACTACGGTTCCATGTTTATCTGTCTTACCACATTTTGCAACTTTTGCTTTTACTTTTCCTTTTGCATATTCTTGAAAATAAGTGCAACCATCTTTATGGACATCTACTCTCATATAAGTAGAGAGAGCATTCACAACTGAAGCACCTACTCCGTGAAGTCCTCCGGAAACTTTATATCCTGTATCTTCTCCGCCAAATTTTCCTCCGGCATGAAGAACTGTCATAATAGTTTCAAGCGCGGAAACTTTTGTTTGCTTATGTATATCTACAGGTATGCCTCTACCATTATCTGTGACTCTCACTCTATTTCCTGGCAATAAAACTACTTCAATGTGATTACAAAAACCACCCATAGCTTCATCACGAGAGTTGTCAAAAATTTCAGTAATAAGGTGTTGTAAACCATCAGGTCCAGTAGTACCAATATACATACCAGGGCGTCTTCTAACGGGCTCTAGACCCTCAAGAACCTGTATAGAACTAGCATCATAATGCCCTTCTTTCTTTATTTCTTTCTCTGGTTTTTTTGACATAATTTAAAAACAGCTTATAGCTTTTTATACCATAATTATAACAAATTAATGAGCCAAAAGGAAGCTCAAATATCTATTAAATGTGCATATTTGAAGCCCCATATACCACATTAACCAACGAGTGCAATAATGACTCCAGCAATAGCAAAAACTATGCTGATGATCCAATATCGCATGACGACTTTTTCACGAGACCAACCAATAGATTCAAAATGATGATGAAGAGGAGCTACTTTAAAAACTCTTTTCTTAAAATATTTAAATGAAATCATTTGAATAATTACTGAAGCTGAAGTCGCAACTAAAGGAAAAGCGATTATAGGCAAAACTAAAACAGAATTAGTTAAAAATGCGATTGTAGAAAGAGTCGCCGTTAAACCCAAAATTCCTGTCTCTCCCATATAAAATCTTGCTGGAGGAATATTAAACCAGAGAAAAGCCAGTGTTCCACCCGCGATTACTGCGCAAAGAGCAGATATATCTATCTGATTATTCATAAAAGCAATAATGGAATAAGCTGTAAAAATAGTTGTCATTATTCCACCAGATAGACCATCCATCCCATCAATAACGCTCGTAGAAAAAACTGCAAGCATAACTAGAATAAAAAATGGTATAAACCACAAACCAATATTTACATCACCCAAAAATGGTATATGAACTGAGGACATTTCAAGTTTAAAATAAAACCATAAGCTTATAGCAAAACCGATGAGAATAACTGCGGCTATTTTTACTTTACGATAAACAACATTATCTTTTGCATAATCCCCTTTTCCCAATATCTGCAACATATCATCTACAAGACCAATAAGTGCAGCCAATATCAATGTTGCAAGAGGTATAAGCGTCTGGCTTCGGCTAAAAAAGTTTAATTTTTGTGTAAGATCTGTTGGAAATATAATTGAAAGTAAATAAATTAAACAAACTGTTAGGAGCACTGAAACCCATATAATAATCCCCCCAACTCTGGGTGTAGATATTTCGCTTGCTGTATTATGGACCTTGGCAAATTCTTTCGTAGTATCAGATTCAGTACGCGGCTTTTTTTTCCACATCTTATATTTGTAAAAAAGATTAGTGAAAAATGGAGTAATCAATATACCCAAAATGAAAGTGAGGACTGATGGAACTACAACTTTTATTATATCTATCATAATTTATATTTTATAAAAATTACCTAACCTGCCAACCTGTTTTTGCATTCATTTTTGCAGTTATCTTCTCCATTATAGCGTTTATTTCCTCATCTGATAATGTCTTTTTGTAAGATTGAAAAATTAAACGATATGCATAAGATGTTTTTATTATTCCATCATCCATTGTCTTAGCAAATACATCAAACAATCTACTTTTAATCATAAGCTCTCCTGCTTCCTTTTCTATTACAGAAAATACATCCACTGGCTTTGTCTTTTCTGGAGTAAAAACAGCAATATCCCGAATCATAAAAGGATACTGGGAGATCTTTTTATATCTCTTATTTTTATCACCTATTTCAGAGGTTATATATTCTATAGCGTCAGGTAATTTTTCTAATGCCTTTTCAAAATTAAATTCAGCAATATTTTCATCTTTTCCAGCAATTTTAATTGAGCTTAAATCAATATTTAATTTTTCTGAAAGAATTTTTAAAGTATTATCTAAAGTTTCCTTCTCTTTTGGTTTCTTTAAACCCAAAGGATTTTTAATACCAATTATAAAATTGTTTTCTTCCCCACGATTCTTAAATACATGACCAAATTCAAAAATTTTTATTTGTGGCATATCAATAAGTTCTGAATATCTTGCATTCAACTCTAAGGAATTTTTTAAACCATCTGTAAGATTTGTTCTCAAAAACTTCCTTTCTGGGGACATTGGATTTGAAAGTTCTATTTCACCCTTATCGGTAAATGAATAATTCATCACTTCAGAAAAACCTTGTTCATAAAGGATCCTCCTTATTTTTTCTTTATATGCAAAACCTTTATCTATTTTTACTTTTTGAAGATTTTTAGGTAAAGGTACTTCACCAATCTTTTCATAGCCGTAAATCCTTCCTATTTCTTCAGCTAAATCTTCCTTGATTCTCAAATCTAATCTCTCCATCGGCACTGCAATAACAAATTTATCACCTTCTTTCTGCCATTCAAAACCAAACCTACCAAAAATATTTTCAATGTCTTTGTCTTTAATTTCTACTCCTATAATTGAGCTGGCTTCCGTGGCAGAAATACCAAGCTTAACTTTCTCTGCCTTATTTGGATAATTATCTATAACTTCTCCCACTTTTGTATCTTTTGTTCCTGCAATTTCCACAATAAGTTTTGTAAGTATATCCATTGCTTCTCCACAAATTTCTTGAGTTAAATCATTTTCGTATCTCTTTGAAGCATCCGTTTGGATTTTTATTCTTTGTGCTGTTTTCCTTATTAAAACTGGATCAAAACTAGCTGACTCAAGAATTATATTTTTTGTGTCTATTTCAAGTTCAGCATAATTTCCACCTTTTACGCCAGCAATAGCTAATGGATTTTCTCCATCAGTGATTAACAAGACATTTTCATCAAGCTCTACATCTTTTTTGTCTAAAGTAATTATTCTTTGACCTCTATATGAATTTTTTACAACTATCTCGTTGCCAATTTTATCTGAATCAAAAGCGTGCATTGGTTGGCCGATTTCAAGCATTACAAAATTTGTAGCATCAACAATATTGTTTATTGAACGCTGTCCAAGTGTTTCAAGTTTCTCTATAAGCCATTTCGGTGATGGACCAACTTTAATATTTTCTATTACCCTTCCAATATATCTTCTGCAAAGTTTCCCGTCTTCAATCTTTACTTCAAGATTCTTTGAAGTTTTTATTATAGATATATCTTTAAATTTTCTAGAATATGAATTTACTTTAAGATTTGCAACAACTCCTACCTCACGAGCGATTCCCCTATGACACAAACAGCTATGACTATTATTAGGCAAAGTTTTTACGTCCAAAACTGTATCGCTTTTTACTTTCTCCAACCCCTCAACTTCCATAGAATGCATGGTCAAAAGATTCTCAACTTTTTCTGGAGATGGTGCTTTTCCGTTCAGATATTCATTTATCCACTTATAAGAAACTTTCATATTAAAATTGATTTACTAATCTCAAATCACCAGAATTAAATAATCTTATATCATCTATTCCATACTTAAGCATCGCGAGCCTTTCTACTCCACCTCCAAAAGCAAAACCTGTCCACTCATCTGGATTTATTCCAACGGTTTTTAAAACTTTAGGATGAACGACTCCAGCGCCCATAACTTCAACCCAGCCAGTTCCCTTGCATACTGGACAACCTGATTCTCCACCTTTACATTTAAAACAAGAAATATCTATTTCAGCTCCCGGCTCAACAAAAGGGAAATAACTTGGTCTAAATCTTATATCTACATCTTTTTCAAAAAATTTATCAAAAAAAACATTTAAAACTGATTTGAGTGTGGCTAAAGAAACTTTTTTATCTACATAAAGACCTTCAATTTGTGAAAATTGCATTTCATGCGTCGCATCCGTTGCCTCTTTTCTATAGGTCTTACCTGGGCAAATAATTCTGATTGGAGGATTTTTATTTTCTTCCATATAGTGAACCTGCATAGCACTCGTTTGTGTGCGCATAAGTTTCCTCTCCACCCCGGGGAAATCTTTCGTTGGCTTAATCCAAAAAGTATCCTGCATATCGCGTGCTGGGTGATCTTTTGGTACATTTAGAGCATCAAAATTGTGATATTCATCTTCAAGTTCTGGACCATCTATAAGAGTAAAGCCCATTTCAAAAAATATCTTGTTTATATCATCTATTACACGGGTGATTGGATGTATGTGTACCGATCTTTTATCTTGTTCGTGCATGTTCCCAATTATACAGAAAATACG
>JBBACS010000009.1:0-19413 GCA_041656855.1 Minisyncoccota bacterium
CATTTCTCCGGGCAAAACAAAACCCCTTTCAGGGTTTGTTTTGCTCCGGAGACAGGGATCGAACCTGTGACCAATCGCTTAACAGGCGATTGCTCTACCGCTGAGCTACTCCGGAATATTTAAAACTAATCCCGGCTCGTCTTTGAAAAAGCCTCTTATTCGCTTTTTCAACTACTCCAGAATACGCAATGCATAATAGCAAACTTAACCTAAAATGTGAAGTGAAATTCATAATAAAACCACTTAAATATAAGTGGTTTTATTATAAAATATATTATTATTCTACAATAATCATTCCTGTTGTTGTTGAGTGCAAAGAACAATGATATCCGACAATTCCTTTGGTTGAAAACTTATAAGTATAAGTTCCACCTTTTAATAAGTTTCCGCTAGTTGGTCCGCCATAATCTGATGTGACTGTGTGTGCTGATGTATCTTTGTTTGTCCATGTAACTGTTGTTCCTGCTTTGATTGTTATTGCCTTAGGACTAAAAGAATCTTTCAATATGCTGATATATATATGAGTGCCAGATACTTTTGTTTTTGTGGTAGGTGTTACGTTTGTTTTTGTCGTACTAGTTATTTTATTGGTAGTTGTACTATTTTCAGTCGGATTATTCGTTATACGATTACTTGGGCCAGAAAAAAAGACATATATAATTATCCCTACTAAAAATACACCTAGAACGACTATCGCTAATTTCTTTTTCATAATTTTTATTATAGTTAATAAATGTTAAACTAACCTTAGTATTATATCATAAAAATATAGCATTACATAAACTATGTATATAAAGATAAAAGTTACAACTGATACAAAGCGTGAGGAAATTGTTAAAAAGACAAAAGATCATTTTGAAATTTCTGTAAAAGAACCAGCAGAACGAAACATGGCAAACAAGAGGGTGTTGGAGCTAGTGCGAGAATATTTAAAAGTGTATAATGGAAAGGTAAGAATCGTGAGTGGACATCATTCATCGAGTAAAATTATAAGTATAGATAATTAATTAACAAATCATGCGACATAATATAAAGACAACGGACTTTGTAATGACACCTGCAATAAAGGATTATGTAGAGAAGAGGATTGAACATTTAGATAAATTTATCAATCCAGACAAAAAAGAACTGCCGATGTGTTATGTAGAAATAGGTAAAACTACGAATCATCATAAAAGCGGAGATTTATTCAGGGCAGAAGTCACCATAAGCATTGGAAACAAGTCTTTAAGAGCTGAGGCCACAGAAGAAGATTTATATGCGGCTCTAGATAAAGTGTCTGAAGAAATGACAGAAGAACTTAAATCATTTAAAGATAAAAGATTAAGTTTGATAAAAAGAGGTGGAGCGAAAATCAAATCAATAATAAAAGGGTTTTACGGAGAAAAGTAATAAATAAATAATAAAGAGCGACCACTTCGTGGTCGCCCTTTAAATAACGATTATTTCAAACCTCTCAAAAAATCAGTGTAGCTCATCTCTTTCTTTCCTTCAGGAATTACTTTTAGTATTTCAAGTTTTCCTTCTTTCCAATCCGCTTTAGTAATTATCACTCTCATTTTACCCCCGTTTTTTTCAATTTCAAAATATGTTTTTGGCCAATCTTCATAAGCAAGTATTTTTAAATAGTTTTTGTGTGCGTCACTATTTAAATCTAGGAAGCCATCTTGTTTCTCAACTTTCTTTGTAAATGTAGCCTGACTATCATTTTGTGCTTGGGCTTTTATTTTACCTTTAATCCAATCTGGAAGCATATCTCCAAGTATTTTTGCACCTTCTTTAGCAAGGGTTTCCTGAAGTTCAAAAAAGCCAACTGGCCATTCAGGTATACCAACTTTTTTTTGTGCAATAATCTTCCCATGATCAACTTGCTCATCAATAAGCATGATAGATACTCCAATTTCTTTTTCATCATTTAAAATCTGCTCTTGAAGTGGGGAAGGTCCGCGATATTTTGGCAGGAGGGAAGGATGAATGTTCAACATTTGATATTTTGGCATGTCAATCACAATTTTTGGAATTATTTTTCCATATGAAGCAACTATATGAAGGTTATAGTTTTTAATTTTATTTAAAAATGTTTCATCTTTAAGTTTTACAGGTTCCACATATTCAATTCCATTTTCCTGCGCCCAAACTTTAGTAGGTGTTGGAGTGAGTATCATTTTTCTTCCTTGTTGTTTATCAGGAACAGTAACAATAAGCTCAGGAACAATCCCATTGTTTTTAAGTTCTTTCAAAACAATCAAAGAAAACTCTGAAGTTCCAAAGAAAGCGATTTTTATGTCATTTTTAAACATAAGTTTAGTATATATTATTTTTCTAAATAATCCCAATAAACACCACAAGGGTGTACAGGAAAATATTGTCGCTTTGCTCTGTATTTTCCAATAAAAAACACCCCAACTTATATCGTCGGGGCGTTTTTAAACTTTATCATTATTACATATTCCTTAACGCGTCTTTTGTCTCCAGTAGGCTCGTTCCATATCTTGTATTGAACGTATTTATCATTCATAAATTGAAAAATGTCGCGTTCATACAACTTATCATCGTCTACTGGAATCTTTGCTATTTTTTCAACGTTCCGAAGCTTTTCTAAAGATTCTTCCGTGATTCTTTCGTTTGGCTTGAAAAGATATTTTACTATCCTCTCTTCGCCATCCTTGTCTTTATCTATTACTTCGATTTCGCTCATGGTTCAAGACCTCCTTATTTTTTATCTATTGATATATTAACATCAAAAATGTTTTTAGTCAACAAAATGTGTAAGACAAAAAAAAAGAAAAGCACCTCGCATATAGCAAGATGCTTTTTATAACTTATCCATTCCTCATCTCCTTAAAAGGTACTTAATTTGGGCAAAATTTGCCAATCAACTTGTCGATCTTTAACGGTTCAAGAGCAACACATTGTGGCAAAATATATCTCCACGATTTTCCGCCTTCGATAGGAAGCAGGTAAAAAGTACCAGTTCTTTTTCCATCTTTGAGTTCTTTTTTGAACTTGCACAGAAAAAAAACTGTTTTTAGTGATTCAAATTCTTCTGCACTCATTCTGTTGAGTTCTGAGATTTTCTGCTGGACAAAATTAAAATCAAAAATATTGTCCCTCAGTATCTCAGGTCTTTTCAAGTACGATTCATATATTACGCTATAGATGCAAACTGAACCGGTATACTTAAATCCCCAGACAAACCTGATTCCGTCCATAGCACATTGACCTCCTTTTAAAGAGATTTAACAACGTACATCTAAAGTAAGTATAAAGTTTAACCAAACAAATAGCAACTTACATATTTTTTAATATTTCCTCGTATTCTTCCTTCGTAATTTTTTCTAGGTTAGTAGCTTTGTCTGTAAAAAGTATTCCATTTAAATGATCTACCTCATGCTGAACTATCTGGGAAAGCATTCCTGAGAATCCTCTTGAGAACTTTTTACCGTTCATGTCGCAAGCTTCTATCGTAACTTTTTCTGGTCGAACCACTTTTCCATAAACATATCTAACAGAAAGACATCCTTCCTCAAGTTCTTGTTTTGTTTTAGAAGCTTTTAATATTTTTGGATTGATGAATACCAAATCATCTTTAACTTTCAAATCTTTTGGATTTTCTGGATCAATTCCAAAAACTTTTTTTGATATAACGAATAATCTCATTGGCTTGCCAATCTGTACTGCGGAAATAGCTGCAGCATCAGCTTGATTTTTAATAGCATTTTTAAGTAAAGAAATAACCTTTTTAACTTCAGGAGTTTTAATTTTAGTGTTTTGTATAGCAAAAGACACCTCTCTTAAGATAGGATTTCCAGCTTGGAGTATTTCTATTTTAGTTTGCTTAGATGGCGGCATAGAACAATACAATAACATTTTTTTATTAAGTGGTCAAAAAGTGTTTAAAGCATGCCCCGTGTGAAATTCACTATGTTTATGTGTAGTCAGTGAATATTTGGTGTACAAAAACATAAATTTATTAATATTTTATCTTTCAAATTTCTTTACGGGGTGCTAGCATTAGATAACAAATGGCTAATATATGGCAAAAGGTTTCTAGTAAGGGCGTTTTCTTTTGTGTTGCTCCAATGTCTGATGTTACAGACATAGCATTTAGGCAAATAATCGCAAAATATAGCAGACACGGAAAAGCTGGTGGTGGTCCAGATGTTTTTTGGACTGAATTTGTTTCAGCAGATGGACTTGCCTCTGAAGAAGGAAAACCACATCTCATGCATATTTTAAAATATTCAAAAAATGAAAAACCACTTATAGCCCAAATCTTTGGAGCCAAACCGGAAAATATAAAAATCGCATGCCAAATTATTGCAAAGCTTGGTTTTGATGGAGTAGATATCAATATGGGATGTCCTGATAAATCTGTTATCAAACAAGGTGCTGGAGCAGCCCTTATAAATAACCCTAAGCTTGCATGTGAGATTATCCGTGCTGCAAAAGAAGGAGCACCGAAGCTTCCAATATCTGTGAAGACGCGTATCGGCTACAATGTGATTGAATACAAAAAATGGCTTCCAAAAATATTGGCAGAGAAAATTTCTGCGCTCACTATTCATCTTCGCACAAAAAAAGAGATGTCAGATGTTCCTGCACATTTTGAACTTGCAAAAAATATCGTAAAAGTTGTCCGTGCAAATGATAAAAAAGTTGTTCTTATTGCAAATGGAGATATTGAAAATCTAGAACAGGGAAGAAGGCTCGCAAAAGATAGTGGTTTTCTCGGAATAATGATTGGAAGAGGAGTTTTTGGTAACCCTTGGCTTTTTGATACTAAAGTTAAGTTGGAAAATATTTCTACAAAAGATAAATTGATGGCACTCATTGATCATATTAAATTATATGAGAAACTTTTACATCACAGAAATTATGCAAATATGAAAAAGCATTTTAAATCGTATGTTAATGGTTTTGAAGGAGCAAAAGAACTCAGAGTAAAACTTATGGGGGTTGAGAGTTTGATAGGAGCCCAAAGTATTATTAATTCATATTTAAAAAGTTTGAAATAGACTATTTTTTTATCAGATAAAAAAATGTTAAAATTATAGAGGGGCTGGATTATTGGCTCCTCCCTCATTGGGGAGACCCGTTTGTTTCTGCAGAAACAAACGGGTCGTTTTTATTATTTTGAGGGGTCAGCTGTTATTTTAAACAGCCGACCCCATTTTTTTACTTGCTTACTTTTTGTTCAGTGCTAGGATTAATTTGCGACTATCATTGAAAAGACCGCCTTGCACTATCCTCGTAATAGGCAGGGGTTGGTCGAATCGTTCTTTGCTTTATACAGGTAGTTTGTCAGAGTTGGGCCAGTTCTAACCTCAATCGTTTAGTTAGATTGGCCGGAAGTGAAGTATGGGCTCGCTTGTTTTTTACAATAAACAAGCGAGCCCATTTTAATTCCCCCGACGCTTTTGGTCGGAGCTCCGACTATCACGTCGGAGTTGACTATATATTTATGAGTGATAATCTATTAAACTGAACAGATACATCTCTGTTCAGGTGAGTGGTCGCTTACTTCTCGGCCGAGAAGTAAGCGACCCCAAAAATTAAGTTGTTCTTTTTTAAATAAGTTTGGAGAAAATTGCTCCAAACACAATATGAATAGGGGGAGGTAAATCATGATAGGATTTACTTAGTTAGGGTTAAAAAATCCATCTCAGCATCCAATTATATTAGATGAAAGGTGGTGGCTACAAAAAGGCTTTAGCCCATTACATACTCCTGTACCATTTGTTTTTGTAAGGTATTACCCGGCGCGTCGAAAGATGCGCCGGTTTTATATTGTGCATTTCTTGACTATTTTTTCTGATAATGGTATTCTCTTTTTCAGTTCTTTTTTAAGTAGGTCTAAAAAAGCATAGGAGGTGTCGGACTAATCCGCCAAGATAAAAACTCTTGGAATAGTCAAACAATTTTAAAATCGTTCGATTGCCCACCTGAAGGGTAATGAACGTGCGCTCAAAAAGCGCAAAGCAGACTTTTTCCATATATTTATGTCAAAAACTCTGTCCTAGCTTTACGAAGAGCCGGTTTACTTATAATCCCCATTGATTGTTGACAGTATCACGATAGTCAACCATGGATAAGGATTATAGTATTCCGGCTCTTTTCTTGTATATATATTTGACAAATATACTATTTCATGATAGCATACACGTAGAGTTCATTTATGTTATGTATTAGCGTCCTTTAATAAGAGGAGACTGATCATGAAATGAATGGAGCATGCGAAAAACCTCAAGAATCCAAACCACCACTTAGAATGGTGCTTAGGACAATCTTGAGGTTTTTATCTTGTTTAAAATGCTTGACAAATATATATACTATGTTATGATATCTACAGACCTCTCAATCTTAAAGACGAGAGGACAAAATGCGGTTCTACCGGTAGATTAAAAAAATCTAAAAGGGGAGGCGCTCATGCACAACAAAGATCCCGTTTTTTTAACAAAGACCTATACGGCGAAATAAAAATCGGCGCGCAAGGCCCGCCATAATTGCATGCAATTTGTGCAATTCGCGGGTATTTAAAAACAATGATTTAAATCGGAAGCGGTGTGGCGAGAACTTTAGTTCTCGCCACACCGAATAAAATTTTTTGGGGGGTCTCAATGAAATACCGAAGTTGGGGGTACCGAAACACATTCGGCACCCCTTAAAAAGAACCCAGAGAATAAAACCAGCCTAGCCAGCTGGTTTTTGTATTTTTCCGTATTCTCTTTATGGTATGTTTGACTCAAAAAAAAATAAGTGATACGATATTTACTGCGCGCGTATGTATTCGTTCTTTAAGATTTAAAAGGGCAAGTTTTACCTGGTCATGAAAATTTATGGAGGTGTAATACCCAGTAAACTTTATCTCCAAAAACACCCTAGGCACATCCAGGATTGGGTGGCTCACATTTGTGAGTTTTAAAAAAATCGAACAGTCTCTCTCCTGGTGGGAGTAGTTGAAATACAGCCGGCGGGTCTTTATGACCGCCGGTTTTTCTATTGATAAATACAGATATGAAATGTTATAATCAATTTATGAATACAAACGAACAGCTCCCAAAAGAAAATAAATATATAAAGGCGGAAAATTTCTTACCGGCTGGTAAAACTATGGAGGATATCAGCTGTGTAAAATTAAGTACCAAAAATGGTGAATTAAGATATCAAATAATTTTTAAAGGTAATGCGGAAGATAATCAAGATAAGTGGATTTCAGTACTAGCAGAAGACCCAGTGAGACAAACATCTGCCATGAGTGAATTTGCTGAAGTTTTCAAAAATCACAATATTGAAATTGATGATGAAGAAATAAATTAATTCACTAAACATGACGGAAACTGCTTTATATAGGAAATATCGACCAGCAAAATTCAAGGAAGTTCTTGGACAGGATCATATTGTAAAAGTTTTGGAATCTTCCATTATAAATGGGAATATTGCCCATGCTTATATTTTTGCTGGAGCACGAGGAACAGGAAAAACTAGCGTCGCAAGAATTTTAGCAAAAGAGATAGGAACAAGTGCAAACGATATTTCAGAAATAGACGCCGCTTCAAATACTGGAGTAGATGATATTCGAGCACTAAACGAATCCGTAAGTACACTTCCTTTTGAATCAAAATACAAAGTTTATATCTTGGATGAAGCACATATGCTTTCAAAATCAGCTTGGAATGCACTTTTAAAAACGATTGAAGAACCGCCAAAGCATGTTATTTTTATATTAGCTACGACAGAAGCAAACAAAATTCCTGAAACAATTATTTCAAGATGTCAGACATTTTCATTTAAAAAGCCAACACAAAAAGTCCTCAAAGATGTTGCAATGGTTGTTTCAAAGAAAGAGGGTTATGTACTTGAGCCAGCTTCTGCAGACCTTATCGCCTTGCTTGGAGACGGTTCTTTCCGTGATACTCAAAGTATCCTTCAGAAGGTTATAAGTGCCTCAAAAGACAAGAAAATCAGCCCAGAAGAGGTAGAAATAGTCACTGGTGCACCAAAGTCCGAGGTTGTGAACGACTTCATAAGGGCAATAGATGAGAACAATCTAGCACTAGGACTTGGAGCAATTTCAAAAGCAACAGAAGGGAATATTGATATGCTTTTGTACTTTAAACTCGTTCTTCACAAGATGCGTTCTGTTTTGCTTTTGAGAAATCTAAAAAGTTCGGAGGAAAAGCTTGCTGATGAAATGACTGATACTGATTTCAAGTTTTTGAAAGGGCTCGCAGATAAAAAATCTTCAAAAATAAATTCTGAAACTTTACTTACACTTTTGTCTTATTATGATATGGTGAACAAAGCTTATATCCCAGAACTTCCACTTGAACTTGTTTTGACTAAATTAATAAATTAAAAAACACCCGTAAGGGTGTTTTTTAATTTTAAATTAGGTTTAACCTATGATAGGTGTTTTGAAACAAGCTTTGTCATTTCAAACATATCTACTACAGCCTTGCCTCCAAAAACTACCTTCAAATTTGCATCAGCCATAATGTTTCTCTTTTTAGCTGGATCTTGAAGATTCTTGCTTTTGATATAAACCCAAAGCTTTTTTACAACTTCAGATCTTGGCATAGGACCATTACCAACTACTTTTGCTAAATCTGCACTAACATTCAAGGGCTTCATAAACGCTGAACCTTTTTTTTCTGCCATTTTTTTGTTTTGCCGTCCGCTTTAGGCGAATTAGGCTAAAATTATTAAAACTATTAATATCTGTATATTATAACCTTTTATCTATTATAAAACAACGTTGTCCACTTAAAGCAAGATATAAGGTCACTTTTTAACTAAAGGGAAGTTATACAGCTGGACGTGGCCTCATATACATAAGATGAATCATAAATAACGTTTGGAATATCAATAAGACGAACACCGCCTTCAGTGTTTCCATATCCGCGTAGAAAACCATCTCCAACTTTTTTAAATATCACATCTCCAACAGATGTTGTTCCTTCGGAAAGGAAAGTGTAGTCGGCATACAAGATACCGTTTTTATATGTACCTTTTATTGGACCGCTTGAACTATCTTTTTCAGCATTTTTTATAACAAGAGTTCCTTCAACATTTTCACCATCTTGAGTTGAAACTTTTAAGCTATAAACATCATTTGCCAGGTGGGCAACATAACAGCCTTTAATATTTTCTGCAGTAGTTATTTTATTTACTATATTATCTTTATTAATGTATATAAAAGTGCCAATGATTATTAAAACCAACGACATAACAATTATTTTTGTATATCTTTTCATAGCTAAATTATAACATATGGAAATTGGTTATCTATGCTATATCTAGTGGGGGATAATAAGAGTGCGACCGCATCCTTATTATCTACATTGACAGAAATGATTATATTTGAGATAATATCGTCAGGAAAATAAGTAGTTGTTTAATATATAAAAAAAATGGAGGTGTGGTATGAACTGGAAAATGATAATACTTTCGGCTATCCCTTTTATCCCGGTAATTGTGTTTCTTGTAGCAACTTTTATTTGGTGCTGCAAGGCAGATAAACGGGAAAAACTCCTTAAAGAACAGCATGAGCGGGAGAAAGAATAGAGATGGAAATTATTGATACAAAAAGGAGGTGATTCATGAACATTTGGTGGACAATAGCATTTTTCGTACTTTGGTACGTGTTTCTGATGTTTATATTTCCCTATGCGTTGATATTTTTCATATTCATGCCAAAGCTATTTCGGGATTTAAAAAATAAATACCCGGATAAAACAGCTGGGGAAATATTTTTGATAATGAAAAAGGCAACTGAAGCCGAGGGAAAATAATTTTTCCCTCGGCTTTTATGTTTATTGTAAATCTTTACGAACCTTCATTAAAAGTTTGCCGAGTTGATTTTCGCCTTCGCCTTCCTTATTCGTGCCCCAGTAAAGGTCGTTCCACCAATTCATTTCTTCAAGGTGCATCTGTCCTGTGTCGAGAAGTAATTTAGTGTTTTCAGGATTAAGAAGGGGATTAAATTTTTGTGTGACTAAGTCCGTCATAATTGTTAGCTTTCTTTCAGCCCATTCTTCTTTAGTGCATGCATCATGAGGTTTATTTTCTTCATTATGTTTAATTGCTTCAAGTTCAGTACAAGTTTGAAAGTATCCTCTATGTTCAGGTTTCCATTTTGCGGCTTGATAGGCGAGTTCAACACTTTTGTATTCTACGTCGTCCAAAAAGACTTTTGCTGGCCAAAAATTACTAAGGAAACGATATGGACCCATAAATCCTTTTACTTCTTTATCATTATGAATTACAAATTGTTCCCATTCACCTTTTTTGTATTGGGTTCCGCTTGGTCCTATGTCGGTGTAGAGAATTTTTTTCATATCAATATTGTATCAGAAATTTAAAGAGGTGGCTGCCTCTTTAAATTTTGCATATATAAAAATAATTTCAGCTTGAAATTATTCGTATTTTAAAGTATTCTTCATCCTGTTAGATTAAAGTCGGGTAGGGACCTGACTTTAATACTAGAGAACGTTCGTGCATTGCAAATTTGAGTTTGGGAAGGGTTGAAATTAGGGGTGGGACCCAAATTTCAAAGACGGAGGCTGACGAGCCGAGTTGGGGTCGGCGTAAATTTTCAGCAGAAAATTATATGTGACCCAAAGGAAAAGCTGAATAGCATAATATAGAAAAACAAGTTTTTCTACGTTGAATTGATAAAAAGGTTTGAATTGACATAGGTTGAAATTTTGGTTGCGACCAAAATTTCAAGTATTAACTTAATATTGGGGGATCGTCTAATGGTAGGACGCGTGCCTTTGGCGCATGCAATCGGGGTTCGAGTCCCTGTCCCCCAGCAAATAACAAAAAACTGATGTAATTTACATCAGTTTTTTGTTATTTGCTGGGAGGAAGAAAGTGATGAGTACTCACTTTCGTCAGGGAATCGAAAGGATTTGCGGTTTACTTGCTGAGTACAGCATGTCGCAAATCCCGTTTTACTTTTAGTGAGTGTCGACGAGCTTAAAAGTAAAAAGAGATGCGAAGCGGTCCCCGTAATTTTTTGAGTTTGGGTTGGGACCCAAAGGAAAAAACTAAGTTTAGAGTTTGTGTTATAATCTGAATATAATTATGAGTAAAATAGATTTATCAAAATTAGATAACGAAGAACTGTGGTTATCTTATGGTGAAATTCAACAAGAACTAAGAAAACGTAATCTTGCCAGAACGAATAATATGGTTGGAGAGCGCGGAGAATTTTTAGCCGTTGAAACTTATAATTCAATTTCGGGCTTACCAAAATTACAGGCAGCACCTGAAGGTACTCAAAATGTTGATGCTATAAGTCGCAAAGGAGAAAGATATAGTATAAAAACAATTTCTGAACCTGGAACTACCACTGGGGTGTTTTACGGATGTGGAGATAATAATGATACTAATCTACCAGAAAAGAAATTTGAGTATGTAATTATTGTACAAATTTATAAAAATTATAAACTTAAACGAATTATTGAATTAACATGGCAACAATTTCTTAAATACAGAAAATGGCATAGTACAATGAGAGCCTGGAATTTAAGCGTGACTAAAAATTTAGTTGATGAATCTAAAATTATTATTGATAATTTTAATAATAATTAATACTATTAAACGCATCAAATTTTTGGTATTATAAATATATAATTATGAAAAAAAATATTAATGCTGTAGATTTTTTTTGCTCTGGCGGAGGTATGACCTGTGGTCTCAAACAAGCTGGAATAAATGTCATTGCTGGCATAGATAATGACCCAAAATGTAAAGATACCTATGAAAAAAATAATATTGGTTCAAAATTTATTTTAGCTGATGTTTTTGATTTGAAAGAAAAAGATTTGCAAAAACAACTGAATCTTAAAAAAAATGATGATAATCTTGTTTTAATTGGATGCAGTCCGTGTCAATTTTGGTCAATTATAAGAACTGATAAAACCAAATCAGCAAAATCAAAAAATCTTCTTACCGAATTTGAAAGATTTGTTCATTATTTTAATCCAGGATATGTTTTAGTAGAAAATGTTCCAGGTATTCTTGGTAAAAAAGATAAAAGTGGATTAGATAAGTTTGTATCTAATTTAGAAAAAAAAGGATATAAGGTCCATTATGAAATTATAAACATGAGTAATTACGGAGTACCTCAATCTAGAAGAAGATTTTCTCTTATTGCAACAAGATTATCAAAAAATAAAATTTCTCTTAAAACATCGACAAACAAAGTATCTCTGTTGAAAGATTTTATTGGTGTCAAAAATGGTTTTGCACCAGTTCATCCAGGTAATAAAGATTCCTCAGTTTTTAATCACAATGTTGCTGGTTTGACTGAAAAAAATATTGAGCGCTTGAAAAAAACACCTAAAAATGGTGGTTCATGGTTAGATTGGGCAAATAATAAAAAATTAATGAGGAAATCTTATCGAGGTCAGGGTTTTAAAGATAATTATGGAAGGATGTGCTGGGATAAACCTGCTCCAACAATAACAACAAAATTTTTTAGTATTTCTAATGGTAGATTTGCTCACCCTGAAGAAAATAGAGCAATTTCCATTAGAGAGGGCGCCACATTACAAACTTTTCCAAAAAAGTATATTTTTTATACGAAAAATCTTGCAGATGCAGCAAGAATAATTGGAAATGCTGTTCCCCCAATATTTGCAAAGCAACTTGGAGAGGTTATACTAAAAAATCATGACCCAAAATAAGAAACAACTTAGCATGACCTTTACCCCAAATACAATTGAACATTTGGGTGTAAGAATGTATTCAACTTTACCTCCAGTTGTAGCCGAACTAATTGCAAATTCACAAGACGCTGACGCAAAAGATGTGTATATAACTCTCAATGATACGGAAACAAAAGAAATCATTGTTTCTGATAATGGACACGGCATGTCCTTCGATGATATTAATGATAAATTTTTAAGGATTGGACGTAATCGACGCAACGATGAAAAAAGTCAAGTATCTCCTGGTGGAAGAAAAGTGATTGGAAAAAAGGGTTTAGGAAAATTATCATTTTTTGGTATTGCGCATGAAATAGAAATACAAACGACACAAAATTATAAAAGAAATTCTTTTGTAATGAAATGGAGAGATATATTATCTAACGAAGATAAGGACAAACAGAGGTATTATTCTCCAAATATATTAGAAAATGATGTTAAATCAAAGGAAAATAAAGGAACAACTATTATTTTAAGAGACATCCAGCGTATTACTGATTTTGATTCAAATTCTCTTGCTGATAATTTATCTAGATTTTTTATTATAGATTCAGATTTTAATATTTATATTAAACGTAATGATGAAAAAGAAATATTAATTTCTAATGAAAGAAAGTATTCAAATTTAACTAAGGAAATTGAATGGAACGTTCCAAAAAATATTGAATTAGAATTTGAATATGATAAAAAAAATGAAATAGAGGGACATTTAATTGCAACAGAAAAACCTATTCCACCAGTTACAAACATGAAGGGAATAACTCTATTTTCCCGTAAGAAACTTGTTAATATTCCAGAATATTTTTCAGACAGCACCTCAAGTCACTTTTTTACTTATCTAACAGGTTGGTTAGAAGTAGATTTTATAGATGATTTTGGAGATGATGTTATAGGTACAAATCGACAATCATTAAACTGGGAACACCCTGAAATGATTAAGTTAAGAGAATATCTACAAAAAATGTTAAGATGGCTTGAGTCGGATTGGCGTACTAAAAGGGCAGAAATTAAACAAAAAAAATTAGAAAAAAGCACTGGATTGAAAATTGGTGAATGGAGAGAACATATTCCTAAAAATATAAATGATAATCTCGATTCGATTATTGGTGCTTTAACAAAAGATGCAGAGTTATCAGATGAAAAAGCCGCAAGTAGTTTGAAAGGGTTACAGAATATAATTAAACCTTACCCATATTTTCATTGGCAGAATTTACACCCAACATTACATAAAGAGGTATTTAATTCTTACAAGAATGAGGATTATTACAATGCAGTTGTTCAGGGAGTTATGAGATATATAAGAGAAATACAGAGTAAATCATCAAAGAAATTAACTGATTTGGATTTGATTAAATTTGTTTTTTCGCCAGATCAACAACCTAAGCCAGCGCCGTGGATGAGTCCAGAATTATCCGTAACTAAAAAATTTAAAAGACCCAATGGCACAGAATTTGAAATTTTAACACAAAGAAATATTTCAACTGGGCATGGATTATTAGCAAAAGCTATGTGGCTAGCTTTTAGGAGTCCGATGAGCCATGAGTGTGCTTCAGACTTAAGAAACTCTGGTCTATATATTGAACAAGATTGCTTAGATGCCTTAGGTCTTCTTTCTCATTTATTTCGTAGACTTGATACTGCAGAAAAATTTTAACCATATACCAAACCACACTATTCAAATTTAATTTTTTGCTTCTTAACTCATTTTCCTGTATAATCTTTCTATGTCTGACCTCAAAAAACTAACAGAAGAAATAGTAAAATTTAGGGATGCACGAGACTGGAAACAATTTCATAATCCAAAAGATTGTGCCATTTCTCTTTCTCTCGAAGCTGCAGAGGTTTTAGAACATTTTCAATGGAAAACAAATACAGAAATCGAAGAATATCTAAAAGACCACAAAGACCATATTGCTGATGAATTGTCCGATGTTTTGTATTGGGTGCTTTTAATGAGTCACGATTTAAACATAGATATTTTGGAAGCTTCAAATAAGAAAATGGAAGAAAACAATAAAAAATATTCTGTAGAAAAATCAAAAGGTAAACATACTAAATATAATAAACTGTAAATTATGTCTGAGATTAAAACTTTTCCTTTTGATAAGGACAAATTTGATCAAATAAAAAGTTATGAATTTGGTCGTAATTGGCCAGTTGTTTATCTTATTGAAAACAGAAAGGAAATATATATTGGACAGAGTAATGGTGTTTATAGTAGAAGTAAACAACATTATGAAAACCCAGAAAGAAGAAAACTTGAAAATATTCATATTATTACTGATGATGAATATAATAAGTCAGCGACATCTGATATTGAAGCTTGGTTAATTGAATATATGTCCGCGGATGGTATTTTTCTTCTACAAAATGGAAACGGCGGTTTACAAAATCATAATTATTATGATCGTCCTAAATATAAATCAAAATTTGAAATAATATGGGACAAACTCAGAGAGCAAGGACTAGTAAAAAATACTCTGATAGATCTTAAAAATAGTGACTTATTTAAATATTCTCCCTATAAGTCTTTAACAGAAGATCAGTTATTGATTGCAAAACAAATTACTAGAGATCTTCAAAATAATATAGTAAATACCTATATTGTGGAAGGGAAACCTGGAACAGGTAAAACAATCCTCGCAACTTATCTTTTTAAATTTTTGAAGGATAAAGAAGAAACAAAACACCTTAAAATTGGTCTTGTTGTACCAATGGCGTCATTACGTAAAACTATAAGTAAAGTTTTTTCAAAAATAAAAGGTTTAAAATCTAGTATGGTTATAGGCCCAAATGATGTTGTGAAGCAAGAATACGATCTTTTAATTATCGATGAAGCTCATAGACTACAAAGAAGAAAAAATATTATGGGCTATGGTTCGTTTGATATGGTAAACAGAAAATTAGGCTTTTCTAATGACGGAACCCAACTTGATTGGATTATTAAATCTTCAAAGCATCAGATTTTTTTCTATGATGAAAATCAAAGTGTTAAACCATCTGATATTAGAGCTGAAGATTTTAAAAAATTAAATTCAAAAAAATATATACTTCACTCTCAAATGCGTGTTGAAGCTGGAGAGGAGTATATAAAATTTATTGAAGATATTTTCGATTTAAAAATACCCAAAATTAATATTTTTTCTAACTATGACCTTAGAATTTTTAACGATATAAATGAGATGGTTAATGAAATAAAGATTAAAGACAATAAACATAAATTAGCTCGTGTTGTTGCTGGTTATGCTTGGCCCTGGCATACAAAACAAGGAAGTAGATCTGAACAAAAACACGATATTGAAATAGATGGGTTAAAACTCATTTGGAATTCAACAGCTCAAGATTGGGTAAATTCTCCAAACGCTATTAATGAGGTTGGCTGTATTCATACAGTGCAAGGTTATGATTTGAACTATGTTGGTGTAATCATTGGACCAGAATTTTCATATGACCCAGAAAAAAGAAAATTTAAAGTAGATAAAGAAAAATATTTTGACACAAATGGAAGAAATGGTATTACTGATCCAAATGAACTTGAAAGATATATTATTAATATTTACAAAACTTTATTAACACGTGGAATTAATGGTACATATATCTATATTGTTGATGAAAATCTTAGAAATTATTTTAAAAGTTTATTTGAACAAAAAGTAATAAATAACGTAAGTAGAATTATATCTCCATATAATAATGTAGCGATGGTTGGTGTGCCATTAGTAGGCTCAGCTCCTTGCGGTGAACCATTGTTAGGAGAATCAAATATAGAAGAGATAATAATGGTGGAGAAAAATAAAATTAAACCTGGAACAGATTATTTCATATTACGAGCTAATGGTGATTCTATGAATATGGCTGGTATAAATGATGAAGATCTTGTTTTGTGCCGATATTCAGAAAAAGGTGAAACTGGAGATAAAGTTGTCGCACTATTAGACGGTGAAAAAGTTACTATTAAAATGTATGATAAAAAAGATGGTAAAAGAATACTTTTGCCAAAAAGTTCAAATAATATTCATCAACCAATAATTCCACAAGAAGGAGATATTGTTCAAGGTATCGTACAGGAAGTTATTAAAAGAAAAGAAGTATAAAATAATTATGTTAAAAGAAACTCAAGTTGATAAATATGTCAGAAAGTATCTTACTAATAAAGATTGGACATTAACAAATGACTTAAGAGGTATAGGTCATCATGATTGGGATATTAAAGCTTTTCATAAAAAATGGCGAAAAATTTTACTTATAGAATCAAAAGGTGATAGTAACTCTAAAAATAATACTCAAAAAATACATAATTCTTTTTGGACATCTATTGGACAGGTAATGGCAAGAATGGATTTACAAGGAAATAATTCAAAAAAAGCTAGAATTTATGCTATTGCTATACCAGCACATTGGGAAGACACTTTCAGTAAAAAGGCAAAGAAAATGGAATACGGATGGAATTTTTTGAAATTAAGGGTTTTTCTCGTTAAAAATAATGGAGGTGTTGAAGAAAAAACATACAAACAATTTTTAAAATAACCATGTACCACCTCTACATCCTCCTTTGTTCCGATAAATCCCTCTACACCGGCATCACAACCGAAAAACTCAAGATTTGTCCGAGTATAGTTCTACCTCGAGACAATCAGTAAAAAATAAGCTCATCTAAAAAGATGGGCTATTTTAATCTCATGACTGAAGTAGCGAACAAACTGTATTTTATAGCCGAAGATTTTTTCAATAATCTATTTTCTGTGATAATATTTACTAGATATGAGTAACAATAAACCATTATTTACAAATAAAAAAAGTGAATCAAATGGACAAGTCTATGATTGTGAATATTTTGATTCTGTTGATTTTAATCAATTACCACAAGATAGAATTAAACAGGCATATGGGGTGTGTTTTTGCGACGATAAAATGATTATAGGATATGGAGGGCTTAAAAAGGGTTGGGGACTAATTGGTGGAAGTTTAGAAAAAGAAGAAACTTATGAGCAAGCTCTTGTCAGAGAAATAAAGGAAGAGTCTAACACGGAAGTATTGTCATTTATTCCAATAGGCTATCAAAAAATAACCAATATTGAAAATGGGAAAATAATTTATCAATTGAGATTTGTTTGTAAAGTAAAACCATACGGAGAATTTATTATTGATGGTGGTGATGGTATGACTGAAAAGGGTATTACTGAAATAAAATTGATTGATCCAAATAATTACAAAGAATATTTTGATTGGGGTGAGATAGGAGATTATATAATTAAAAAAGCTATAAAATTGAAACCTCAATTAAATTAGGTATGCAACAACCAACCAATCAGTATATTTACAAGTAGTTTTTATGATACAATTGTATGTAGGTATTATAAGATTTAATAATTAATAATATATTTTATGGAATTTTTGAAAAAATTTAATTTAAAGACATCTAGTGTTTTAAAAATAGTAGGTTTAGCCATTTTAGCAATTGTTATTTTAGTTGTTGCTTTTCGTCTAATAGGTTCTTCATTTAATTCCGTACTTAAGAAAACCGGGATTTACAACATCTCATCTCAAGGTGTACCATCTTACGATTACACAGAGGACGCAATAAGTAGCACAAAATATAGTGGGGGGAATAGCATTTCTTTGTCAGAAAGAAATGTTGTTACATCACCTAGTATAGCACCGACCTATCAGAATAATGGGACTACAGGAGATACTGCGGAGGAATTTGAGGTGACTGAATATAATGCAACAATTGAAACACGCCAGCTCAATAATACTTGTGCAACAATAACTGATCTTAAAAAATTAGAGTATGTAATTTTTGAGAATGCTAATGAATATAATCATGGATGCAATTATGTCTTCAAAGTCAAACACGATAAGGTTAGTGATATTTTAGGTATTATTAAAAATATGAATCCTAAAGAACTTTCTGAAAACACTTATACAATTAAAAAACTTGTTGATGATTTTACAAGTAGAATAGATATATTAAAAAAGAAACTGTCATCAATTGATGAAACCATGAGAAAAGCTGTTAATGCATATGATGATATTACTTTACTGGCTACTAAAGTTCAGGATGTTGAGAGTCTTGCCAAAATTATTGATAGTAAAATTAATATTATTGAGCGTTTGACACAAGAACGAATTAATATAAATGCTCAGCTTGAACAAATTCAACGATCAAAAACAGAGCAACTTGATCGATTGGAGTATACATACTTCCGCATCAATATTAATGAGAACAAATTTATTGATGAACAAAATATAAAGGATTCATGGAAAGCAGTTATCAAAGGATTTGTGACTGATGTTAATAAGTTTATTCAAGATGTTACCGTTAACCTTGTGGTTATTCTTCTCTTCATATTGCAATATGCTATTTATCTTCTGATTTTGCTTATCGTTGCTAAATATGGATGGAAACTTGCTAAATATATTTGGAAAAAGTAAGAGCTTTTCCACGGCGAGGTCTATTAAAAAGTAATACAATTAATAAATGTACCACCTCTACATCCTCCTCTGTTCCGACAAATCCCTCTACACCGGCATCACCACCGACCTGAAACGACGTGTTGCCGAACACAACACCTCAAAACTTGGGGCGAAGTATACGTCGGCGAGACGACCGGTGAAGCTCGTGTATTCAAAAAAGTTTAAGAATAGAAGTTTGGCGTCAAAGGAAGAGGCGAGAGTTAAAGCGATGACGAGG
>JBBACS010000010.1:0-19133 GCA_041656855.1 Minisyncoccota bacterium
TTTTTAATCTTATTTTCTGTTTTGTTTCGTCTGTATGTTTATATCCTAATCTTTTATTATCACCTTTTTTAAATCCAAATCCTTGATAAACTCCTTTTTTAAATTCTGTTTTAATAGAAGGTCTATATCCTTTAATAAATTGTCCTTTTTTATTTCTCATTTTGTGTATCTTTTAATATCTCTTTCTTTTGGGTTTCCTATGGCTAATTCAAACACATCCCCTTTTCCGCCCACTTGATGTTTACAACCAGCAGGAACATATATAACCCATATTTCATCTCTATTTTTGTGGGTTTGTAAACTTGTACTTCCTCCTGTGAAAGAAAGTCTTTTATACCACCAACCTTTTCCTTTTAATAAAACTTTATACTCTCCCCATTTCTTTTTCATTACATTTTTTACAAACTAATAATGGACTTATTTCTTTAAATTTTATTTTTATTGTTTTTTGTGAAAAATATTGTGTTAAAAAAGAATCTAACTTTTCAATATCATCTTTTAAAACTTCGCCACATTCTATACAATAATAAACTTCTTGCATCATATTTCTGCAACTATTTTAGTAATAAAAGTATTCTTTTCTTTGTGGATTATTTTAAATCCATTATCATATAAAAGTTTCTTAATATAATCATTAGAATAGACTTTCATTTTATGTTGTTCGTGCCAAAAAGGAAACCAGAAATCTATTGTTACTTGGTCACCATCCCATTTTTTGCGTGTTATTCTTTTTAGTTTCCAATTAAAGTCCCAACCACTTCTTCTTATATCATAATTCCAGTAAGTAAAAATCAATCTTCCTTTTAATAGTTTTGAGATATTAAAGAATGCCTTGCCTGGATTTTCTAAAAAGTTAAATACATCAAAAACCATTATGGCGTTGTCAAACAACTTTCCATTAAATACATTAAAAGTTTCAACGTGAAAATTTTCTATAGTATTATGGAATGTCTGAATACTTCTGTCCATAGAAATTTGACCCATTTCATTCTGTGGCTCAACATTGTAGCAATCAAATCCTTTTTTATTAAGTGCTTCTGAAATAATCCCCGTTCCCCCGCCTATATCAAGAACTGTCTTTCCTTTAAGATGTTTTAAAAGAAATTCTATTTCTCCTTCCCTATTTGGATATAACTTGTCGTATTTATTTGCTTTGAACATTTTTAATATTTTTTAAATAACATAATCCACAGACCTTTTGATATTCAAATTTGTCATTACCACATTTACATTTTTGTTTTGATAGTTCGTATTTACAATCGCTTACAAAGTGCATCAATCCAGAACCTTCCCCATTTCTAAAATTATCTGGTCTTTTCATAATCTTTTTTAAAGTATCACTCACTCCTCCGTGTTTACGATTATAGTCAGTACCCCTTTTTAAATCTTGTTCTAATCCTCGTAAATTACTATTCTTAATTTTTTTTAAGTGTTAATCTGTGGCACTCATAACATAGAGTTACCCCATTCTCAACTACATATCTTAGTTCTGGATATTTACTCCAACCTTTAATGTGATGTGGTTCTAAATAACAACCTCTTTTTCCACAAGTCTGACAAGTCCAATTATCTCTCTCAAATACTTTTCCTCGCCATTCTTTATATTTATGGTCTTTTAAATGATAATATCTTTTTGATGTTACTTGTGATGTTCCTGTTCCACCGTGACCTAAACTAATTTTTCTACAAGTTTCTTTAGAAAGTTTTTTTCCTATTCTTTTTTCCCCTTGTTTCTTTTTCATTTCATCTGTCCTTTTTTTGCCAGTATTAGCAATACTAATTTTTCTTTTAGTCTCTTCTGTTGTAGGTTTTCTTTTATATCCAAATTTATTTTTATTCCAAGGAATATGTCCTTTTAGAACATTGCTAATCTCTTTTTTAGTTTTATCAGAATGATGTTTACCCTTAAATCCTTTATTATATCCTCTTGGCATATAATTATTCTTTATTATTTATAACCTCCAACATTATTTCAAGTCGGTCTTCAAAAGTACAAGTTTCAAGACACTTCTTTTGTCCCTGTTCTTGAATTTGTTTTCTTTGGTCTTCGTTTTCCAAAAAGTATTCAATAGTCATTATCAATTCATCTATTCCTTTATATCCTGCAAAATGTGTTCCCTCAATGAGTTCAGGTTTTAGACCATAAACATCAGGATGAACTAAAAATCCACCTAAACCAAGTGTTAAATATATTCTTGAAGACCAATAAAATTCGTTTGTAGGAAAATCTGGTGCAACAATTATTTTTGCAGATGCACATAAATCAGCCATATCCTGTCCAAACAAATTATCAAATACTTTAAACTTATTGCCAAAATGTTGTTTTAATGTTGCTACAAATTCTTCTCTTTCACCATAAAGGCTTCCTGCAAAAGCAACATCACATTTTAATTCATCTCTAACTACCCCCTTATAAACAGTGCCAATTCCTTCTTTTAAGGAATATAAGTTTTTAAATTTATGCCTCCTTCTCCAAGTGTCGTCAACTAAAAAACCATAATCAATATATTGTGTAATAGTTTCTATATCTATTTCTCTCTGTTGAAATAATTTTACAGGGTCAAAAAACCACATAACTTTTTTACAAGTGATGTGGTTCAACAAAATTATAAATTCTTGTAATGAAATATATCTTCCTACACCTGCTTTGTGAAATAAAAATATATCTGCTTTTATGTTTTGAAGTTTTTTATAATCTTTTTCGTGAACTGCAATTACTTCGTGTCCTAATTTTTCCAATGCTGATTTAATATCTTCTTCAACAAAATTAGAACCTTTGTTCAAAAAGTTTGCAAAATAGAGAATTTTTAGTTGTTTATCCATATCTTATCGCTTCCTGACGCTCTCGGGAAATTTCCGTCAGGTTATTGCCCGAGAAACGATAATATTACAAGGTTTATATTATTAAATTTACAGTGACGCTGAGCTTATCAATTTAACACCCCAAGTTGGTTGGAGTATTTTATCACCATACATCACATCAGCAATCAACTTCTTCCTCAAGTGTTCGCCTTCTTTCGCCACGAAATCTGGACCGTATTTCGCAAATGCTACTGCACCTGGATGAACGATAGCACTATATGTGCCTGTCAAACCATTTTTTGCAGCCATATTATTGGTAAGAGTAACGGGTACTCCATAAAGCACATCGTGCACTCCAAATGGAAGAGTTGCTCTTCCAAATTGAGATGCATCGTAATACTTTTGGATGCTCATTATATCTTTCCAATAAACTTTTGGTTGCATAAAGATTCTGCACTCTTCTTTTGGAACGCTATTGCTATCCAAAATACCGAATGCTTCCTCTACTTGTGTAGAACCGATAGCACTGCTACTCCATCCTACGCTTGAAGTCAAAGCATCAAGTCCGCTACCAGATTGAGAAATATGTGCTAACAAAGCGGCTTCCACTCTTTGAGCACACTTATAACCAAGGTAACTGGCGTATTCGTCAATTGCCGCTGGTCTTGCCATTATTTCTCTCTGTTCAAACTTGGTAATATATGTAGCTGCACCTTTCCACCTATTGACTGTCAACGCTGTCGTTGATTGAGCCACGCTTACTGCTGTCACATCTCCGTTAGTTGTCGCAATATCTCCTGCTGGGTTTGTCCCAGTATCCATAAATTTCGGAATGTGAACGACATCAGCATTCATCACATCGGATGAATAGTCTTTGAAAAAGTTAGCTGCATATAATTTGCTTTTAAAGAACCGAGAAACTCTGGGTGTCCATAGTTCTGGTCTTAAAAAATCGTACTTATTTGGGGCTAATCCTGCACCTTCTGCCATATCTTATATCCCTGACCTTCCTCCTTTTTCGCCTCTTACAAACTTTGCGAATTCTTTATTATCCATCTTCTCAACATCTTCGGTTGTTTTACCTCCGATGATTGAAGATGGGGAAGAAGGGGTGGGAGTTTTATTTTCTCCTGCGACCTTTTCCCTTTGTGACTTGATAGCATCCATTACCCAAGGGTCTTTTGACGCTTGAATAATCTGTTCAGGGGTGGGTTTAAGATTATTGAACTTACCCTTTGCGTAAGTTACAATGCTCTCTGCTTCCTCTAAACTTATATCTGCTAAAGCCTTTCCCAACGCTACAGAAACCATTGGGTCTCCATCTGTTGGTTGCGATTTATTAGCTAAGAGTTCTTCTTTGAGACGTTTGTTTTCTTTCTCAAAGGCTTTTCTTGCTCCATCCACAGCTTTAAATTCTTTAGCAGTAGGTTGTCTATCGGTTGATTTTTCTTCAGGCTTTTCTGCCTCTTCGGAAATCTCTACTTCTTCAGTTTCAATTTCCTCATCTTTGGCTTGAATCACTTCTTCGTGAGAAGCATCAGCCTCAATTATATCTACCATATTTATTTTTTAGTCTTTAATGACTTTTTTTATTTTAACGTCTTTTATGACACGACCTTGTTTAAATACCAGTAAAATCCTGAGACTTTTCTGGAGAATTTATATCTTTAACTATTTGTAATCCCAATTTGTACTCTTTAATAAAACTAATAAGAACATCTCTTTTATCTTCTGGGCAATCTAATATTTGTTCTTTTAAGTCTTCCAGTCTATCATTCAATATCTTCATAATCATTACTTCGTTAATCTGCAACCATCTTTTTTGTTCTTTATTCAACTTCATAGTGTTTGTGCTACAGGTTGCATTGTAGGTGTTGCCACTGGAGTAGGTGCTGCTATGCTTCCTCCTCTTTGTGCTCCTATTGTACCTTGCATAGTTGGAACTTCTTCGTCAAATATATCTTTTGGACTAATTCCTATTGAATCTAACATCTTTGAAAATACTCTCAATGCTCTCTTGTCTTGGAATATAGTTGGATTAGAACCTAATATCTGCCATATAGTCATATAGGTTGCCTGACGTGCCTGAACATCTAATTGTTCACCTGTAATCATTATATCAATCTTATACTTTAAGTTATCGTAAAATCCTTTTGGTAATACCATATTTTCTTTTTTCAAAAGTTCTGCCTGTATTGATTTTCTAATCGCCCATTGGTCTTCTGAAAGGTACTTGGAGTTAGCACGCAATTTATTCATTCGTTCATTGAGTATCAAATTGAAGAATTTGTCAGATTCTCCATCATTTCCTTCAAGTAAACTTTGTATTAAAATTTTATGTTCCTTGCGTTTTTGATTTGTGAACTGAGGTAAAACCCAATCCCATAAAATTTCCTTTATAAATTCAGCTAACTCTTCACGCTTCTGCTTGTAAAAAGCAGTAGCCTGTTGGGTCTGAATCACAGTAGAACCAAGCGGTGTTCCAGCTGGACTTCGTTGTCCTGATATAGGCTCTGTGGTAAAAGTCCTGTTAAGTAAGTTTTGAGTCCATCTTTGTTCGTCTGCCCCATAAGCGTTCAGGTTTCGTTCTTCGTTTACTACTGGGGTTATCTCAGAGTTAGTGATAAGTATCTCACCATCATCAACTTGAGTCATTAAGTTCTTTTCTATATTCGTACTTCTCGTCTGATAAATATGTTTTGAAGTCCAATGAAATCCAGTTGATTTGTAATTAGCTATTCTGTTTAAATAAATTTGGTCTTCAAATGGTACTTCCTTGAAAGATAACTTCTTATAAGGACAATCCTTTTCACCTTCAGCTAAAATTAGGTTAGAATCTTTTGAAATTATAAACCAGTTTGATTTTTCGTCTAAATAACCTTTTGGAAACCACGCTTCATAAATTACTATACCTGAATTAACGTTGTCTTCTTTAACACCTATTGTAGTTCCGTAACTTTGTGTCTGAGCATCAGAACTTGAACCTTTAATAACTTCCTCCACATTATTCCAACCTGCGTTTTTTCCTACTATACGTAATTCATCATTTCCGTATTCGTGTCTTTCTATTAAAGGAATCGTTCTATAATCCGTTGCGTTTACCCTATAAATCATATTCTGTGGCGGAACCCATTTTACGTCATCTTTAACTTTCTTCACCCACAAATCACCATATTTTGACCATTTCTGGCAATATTCATTCAATTGTCTGGCAAAATACTTATCTTTCATCCACATCTTTAATTCTTTGCCCATAATCCAAGCAGTCCAATAGTCAGCACCTTCTTCAGCTTTAATATAAATATCCTTAGTATCTAAA
The DNA here is from genome assembly GCA_041656855.1 of Minisyncoccota bacterium. Taxonomy (GTDB): domain Bacteria; phylum Patescibacteriota; class Minisyncoccia; order Phycocordibacterales; family GWA1-40-21; genus Bog-1340. The sequence goes on from JBBACS010000010.1 coordinate 6,122, forward strand.
TCCAACATCTTCGCACAAACGTCAACCAAGAAGTTTACTACGTTAAAAAATACTTTTTTATAGCCCAAACTATCTCTGTCGCCATCACGAAATCTTGAAACACTAAACAAATCTATAAGTTGATAAACATCACCCATCTTCGGTGCGAAGGTTGGATTCTGTTCTAAAGAAGTGTTTTTATAAAAATTAACTTCGTTTTCTATAACCTCAAATTTATTCATTATTTTTTCCTTGTTTTTTTATTTGTCGCATAATAAAGTGCCACTTGTTTTTTAGTGAACTTTTTTCCAGAAGGACTGACGTAATATTTTCCTTTCTTTTTAAATGGCATTATGCTCTGTAAATTTTATAACCGTAATTAGGTTTTATTTTTCCTTTCTTAATATCTTTTTGAAACTTTTTTTCCCTCTCATCACGCATAAAATTAATTGCAGCCCTTTTTTGAGCTTCTAATAATTTCTTTCTATTTGTGGGAGTATCCTCCCAATAAAAATTTGACATAATTTACCTTGTATTAAATATCTGAAACAATTGGTTTTGGCTTACGTTGTTTAAAAGCCTCTAAAATGTGATTCTTATCCTTGGGCTTTCCAGGGGTCAATCCCCACACTGCCAATGCTCTACCACATACTACATCATCGTGGTATCCCTGTGGTGCTCCATACTTTATATTCTTAAGTGGAAGTCCTGTTTTCTCATCACGATATTTAAATTCAAACGCTTCCATCTCGTCAGTAGCAACTTTAATTGGAAGCAATCTTATTTGTTTTTCCTCTACTGCTACAATCAATTTCCCTATAAGTTCTTCTTTACTTTTTCCTGTAAATGTAAAATCTTCCACAAAAACACCTTCATTCATTATATCCTCATATATAGGTCTTCCTACTCCCGTCACATCCATTATAACCCGTGCATTGTTATACCTGCAAGCTTTGGCAATAATCTGTTTTTTCTGTAAAGGATAATCTCTTTTTTGAAATCTGTCTAAATGAACTTCTTTTTTACTGTCACAATCAAAGACTGATATTACAGTCCAATCTTCACTCTCCGCTAAATCCACTCCCATAATATAATGATGACCTTCAATCGCATCACTTTCACAATTTTCCAATATACTTTCAATATTTCTGAATACTGTTCCTGCGTCATCTATGAATTCTGCTAAATATTCTTGGCGAAATAAAATCTCTGGAGTAGTTTTTCGTAATTCTTCTATCGTGGCATCGTCATAATGTTTTCCATCTACAGATTTAAAATTAAATGCTGCCCCCTTTTCTTTTAAGATAAAAAACTTTTCCTTAAACCAACCTCTTCCTCTCGGTGTTCCAATAAAATAAACTTTTCCTCCTTGCGAACTTATACTCGGCTTTATATTCTGGTAATAAATATTCTCTGGTACAAGTTCAGCCTCATCTACAATTTCCAAATCTACTCTTTCTCCTAAAAGTGAATTTGGTTCACTACTGCTTTTACACTGTATCCAAATACTTTCTGAAATTTTTAATTGATAAGGTCTTCCTCCCTGTCCCCCTGAAATATATTTTGAAAATTCTTTATCATATGCAAGTAAATTTTTAACAACATATTCAAATACCTTGCCAGTAAGTTCGTAAGAGGCAGCTACAACCCAAATTTTACAATGGTCATATTTTCCTTTTTGTATTTCTGCAATTCTCTTAAGAAAGAATTCTACTATAATATATCCACAGATTGCAGATTTTCCCCAACCCCTTCCAGCACATATTAAAACTTCGTTATTCTGACACTCCAGAACTTTCTTCTGACCCTCGTGTGGAAAGAAGTTTATTTTCTCTTGTAGTTTGTTCATTAAAGTCATTTCCTATTTTTTCAAATAAACCAACAATCTTCGTAGTCTTCTCAGCACCCAATCCTTTAAGGTCAAGAAGTATCGTCTTACAGGCTTCGTGACTTATTCGTTTGTCGTCACACAGGGCGAGTTCTTTCAACCGTTCAAGTAAAGGTTCGTTCTCAATCTGAGCTAAGAGGAATTTCCAACCTTTAGTTTCCGTAACGAGTTTCGGCTTCAAAGAAGTTTCCTTTGAAAATCCAGCTTCCCTTAAAACGGCCCCCATAGTTACAGGTTCTCCTTTCGTTATCCGTTCAGTCATTATGTTAAAGGCTCTTTTGGCTCTTGGGCTTGGCATAAGTAACAACCGAACCAGGTAGGTTCTCCACAACCTGGACAGGTTTGCTTCGTTAATTTTAAAATCTCTGATTTCTCACTCATATCGTAACTCAGTCCTGTACGTTTACTCTTTTCGGTAATTTCGTGTTCTTCACCTGTGATAGGATTTTTAAATTCAACGCTAACTCCTTTTCCGACGTTAGCGTTTAATTCAACGCTATCAACGCTAACTTTTTCAACGCTAACCTTATAATTATAAGCGTTCTTACATTCTTCAGAACAGTACTTAGAAGTACTGCGTTCTGCTTCATATTCCTTATTACAATGTTGACATTTATTTAACATACGTGTTATTGTTATGACTATTTGCTTTAGCAAATTGTCTAAAATGACTTCTTATCGTATTATTGGTATATATATATTTAAGAAAAACTCCGACTGCCTATCCCCTCCCCTCCTATATACGCTTTACTACTATTTTGCGAACCTTTTTAGTCGTAAAATAGAGCTAAAATACAATATATCGCCTATTTATCACTCGGTAATGACTATATACGCTGTGTGTGGGGGGGTTATATAGAATAAATAAACTTTTTTATTATCTATATTATTCTATTGGGTTTATTACTTCGGGTTCTATAACTGGTTCTATAATCTGTTCTACTTCGGGTAAAACATCGGGCAGAGCATCGGGGGCTTCGGGGATAACTTCGCACACTTCCTTTACCTCTAATAACTCTTTAATCTTTTTAATAGGAATACTTATAATTAAATTCTTTTTTATTATTTTTATTTTCATACATTTACTTTAATTGGATATTTTCGGATATTATTATTTATCTATACCATTCATTTTTTAATATGCAAGGGGTGAATAACTATGTATAAATAGGATAAAATCCATTATAATTTTTACGCCTAATTTTTGCATCGTATTCTGTATGATGCTTTTTACATAGCCAAACAACATCAAGGGGTTTATCATAATTTTCGTGATGTGCTTCTGTTTTTTTATTACCACAAATAAAACAATTCTGTTTCTTAATTTTATTGGCTCTTAATGCACAAAAAACAATATGATGTGCTTTATATTTTTGTGGATATTTTTCTCGCCATACTTTTTGATTTTGGTATAATGTTTTCATATATTTATTATACATTAAATACAAAAAAAGTTTTCCACAGGTTGTCGCACAATAGTCGCATAATAAAAATGCTTAATGATAACAATTCCTAAAAAGTGGATAAGTCGGTTTTTAGTCGTGATTTTATACTTATTGATATACCTTGATAGGTCTATTGCAAAGGTCTTTTGATTGTGCTAATATATAAGTAGAGCAATGTTGTGCGGAACCTTGAAAAAATAATATGGAAAAAAAAGAAATAATAGATAATTTAAAAGCAAACATAAAATTTGTAAAAGAACATTTGAAGAATAAACATAGTAAAGAATTTGTAAGTGCAACAAAAGGATTGATTGAGGGATACGAATACGCAATAAGGCTTTTAAAACAAAAATAATTATTTTATAGGGCAATGCTGGGAACCGCACTTTTCAGGATTGCCCCATTAAAACAGGTATTTTACAGAAAAACAAGGGAAAATGACGCATTTAAAGCCCCTACAAGCGATTTAAGATTGAAAGTTGAACATTGATACATCTTTAAAATAGTTCTTTGAAACTTGTCTGTAATAAGTTTGAGGGAATTATTATGTCGGTATGTTGGATAGTGAAATAAAAATATCATTATGCAGTTTAAAAGCCCTTGTGGCATCTGCGATATTAAAAGTAGCTACCGAATATATACGCATAACGCTGAATGCCTACCTTGAAAACAATTTAATGCCGTAAGGCGGGTTCGCTGGTTGACCCTTATCAGCCAGCACGGAGTATATTATTAAACAATAACACTATGTTAAAAGAACACAAAGAGAGATTAGATAAACAATACCACGAAATGTGGGATAAAAAATGGGATAAAACAGACAAAATAATTTTCTTTTCATTGGTTGTGCCTGGTATGATTTATGTTGCGATACATCTTTTAATTTTTATATTGAGATAGTATTTTTACCCCTTGCTTATGAGCAATTATAGGCAACGGCAAGAATGGTATTTGACTGGTGTACTGCTCTTTTAAAAAATGAAAATAGTAAACTATCATAAAGATAATTATAGTTATGATAATGAGGGTTATGTTATACACGGAGCAATTATAATGGACAAGGTAGAATTTACTGATGTTTGTTACTACTTAAAAAGAGAAAAACAAACGGCTACCGAGAAAATTGATACTTATATTAGAGATAGCTTAAAACTCTGTGATATAGATACCAAAACTCCTTATACTTGCGGTGTAACCGCCTCTAAACTAATTGCTGAACACTATGGTTTACGCAATTATAAAGACCAAAATTACTGGATTATTATTAAATAACTATAATTATGGACTACACTAAAACAACGCTTGGAGAGCTATTATCAAGTGAAAATGAAACGATAAAAAGAAACGCTGTAAGTATATTGAAAGTATTACAGAAAAGAAAAATAAAATGCGAAAAATGTGGTAGAATAGATAAAAAATTACTTCAAGACCTTGCCTCAAATGCTTGGCTTTGTGAAGAATGCTTTGACGAAAGCATAATAACTGAAACGGGTTTGTCTAAAAATGAAATGCGTAAAGTTTAATCACTAATCAATCAAGCGTATAACAACGCTTTAACAATTAGCCCACTAATACCAGTCTGGGCTTTTTTGTTTGCAATAATAACTAATAAATAATAATATGATAAATATAATTTTTATAAATAACTTTTTAAAAACTAATCAATTTTGTTTGTGGAATATATTTTTTGGTTTTTCAAACAATATGATTATGTTTATTTTTGTTTTAGGCGGTTTGGGAATTGAAATACATATTGAACCGAGATGATAACGGCGAATAAAGATGAGAACGGCGATTTAGCGGGTCAGAGCAAACAGCGGGTTCGGCGGGTTCGGCGGGTTGTGGAAAAAAGGTATTGACAATGGGTTATGTGTATGATAGGTTTAGATAATGATTAGGGCAATCGTTATTTAGAAAACTTTGCAAAGTATTCTAACGAATTCAACCAAGAAAGCCCCGCCCTAATCAGTCGGGCTTTTTTGATGTTTGCTGGTGGCTTCCATCATTGGATAGAGGGTAATAACAAAGAATAACCTTTATAAACGCTACTGAAAACCAGTAAGGCTTGGCAGAAAGTGAGACAACACACTACTGCCTATAAGGATGTAAGGTTGGCAACCTTAGCAAGAAACACAATATCGGGTTTCCGAGGCACTAATCAAGCCCGTACTATCTTAATCTACCTACCTTATAAGGGATGATGACTATAATTGTTTTTATAGGGCAACACATTGATTTGTGGTCACACAAATCTTAGTTGTTCCTTATAAAAGATGTTTAATTAGACTTAACGATTTATTAAATATTATTTAATAAATTTGGATAATTTTATGAATAAAAATGAAATTAATAAAAGATTATCTTGGTTTAGCAAAGAAGGTAATGAAGTTTTAAAAAAAGATGGGTTTATTTATTTTAAGCACTGGGATGGGAATTATAAACGCTGGACTGTTTCTAAGTTTACAAATGATAGTTGGAATAGGATGCACCGAGCTTCTAATAGAAAAGAAATGGAACAAGCAAGTAAAGAATTAGAAGAAAAGTATTTTATAGATTAACTATGTCGCACAATAAAATAAGTTATCCCCAGATTAACATTATTAGACCTATTGACATAGGTATATGATAGGAGTATAATAGAACTATGATACAAGAAAATAGAAATAAAAATAAAATAATAGAATTAAGAAAAACAGGAATATCTTATGGTTCTTTAGCAAAAATGTTCAAACTTTCCCGTTCAAGAATACATCAAATATGTTCCAATTATAAGAGTCCATCAAGTAATATCTCTATAAGTAGAATCCACAAAGGGATATTAGCAAGAGATAATTTTGAATGTCAGTGGAAAGAATTTTGTAAAGATAAAAAAACCAACATAAAAGATTTAATAGTTCATCACATTGATTTTAATGATAATAATAACAATAGTGAGAATTTATTAACATTATGTAGAAGTTGTCATTCAAAGTTTCACGCTAAAAACCATATTAGTAAAATTATAGAAAAGAATCTTACTGTTAATTTTATGAAAAGATATGGAAAGGGATATAAAAAGTGCTTAAATTGTGGGATAGAAAACATCAAAAAGTCCAAAAATAGTCTTATTTTTTGTTCTTTAAAGTGCAAAATAGAACATAATAATAAAAAATGGACAAGAATTTGCCATAAATGCAAAAAAGAATTTATTCTTAATTCTATACAAAGACAAGAAGACGCAAGAAAAAGAAAACAGAAAAAAATATATTATCCAATTTGTAACAAATGTCGGATTAAAAAATAATAGGTCTTTTTACTTGCTATAATGGGGTTAGATAGTTTATTTACGGATAGGTGGTGGCACAACAAAAGTATTACTGTACAGATACCCGCAAGCTGACTTCTTAGTAAAGAAGCACCTATCCGCAAGTAAATTATTAAACAAAACAATATGAAAGAAAGAACCAATTTAACAAGTAAGAAGTTATGGATGCAACCTAACGACAAGCGTAATAAAGAGATATATGACCTTTATAAACAAGGTTGGTCATCCATCAAAATAGGTAAAAAGTACGATATTACGCCTTGCCGAGTCCTCCAGATTCTTAAAAAGTTTAAATAATATGAAGATAACAGATAAAATAATAAAAAGTTGTGAAGAGATTATACGGCTTTGCAACGAAAGCTTTGAAGATACGCTTGGGAAGTTTGAAGTTTGTTCGCCAAAAGATGAACCAAATTATTATTTAGATTGAAACTATGGAAAAAACAATAGAAATAGCAAGGTCATTTAGTTGGACAGTCCAAGTTGAAGCGTTTGCACCAAGAAACTTTTTCTGTTCAGAAAAGATGGAATGTCTGGAAAGCGAAGCAGAAGAAACATCAAAAAAACTATTTCATTTTTGTCGTCAGCAAGTAGAAAAAGATGTTGCTGAATATATTATAAAACATTCCCCAGAAATTATAGACGCAGAAGTTAATTTAAGGGGTTTAAGCACCGAACCCATAACAGAAGAAATGGAAAGCATTAAAGATAAACTTGGACTATGAATGAAAAACAAGCATTAAATTACATTACAGGGAATACTTTAAGTGATGAAGATTGTATTGCTATCAGCGAATTTAAAATAAAAAGTTGGAAACAAAGAATCAAAGAAGAAGAAAATAAAATTAAAAAATTAAAACTATGCCACAATGTCCAATCTGCCATAAAGAATTAAGTGTAATTAAAGCAGGCGTAAGTAAATCAACAGGTAAGCCGTATTTAGCTTTCTACGCTTGTCCTAATAAATGTAACTTAAGGGGTGTAATGGATACAAGGGTACAAACAGCTCCACAGGGCTGGGCTAATACCGCAGGAACAATGCCTCAAACCCCTGTTCCAACAGACGGATTTAAAATAATGTCTGACGAATTTATCAACTTAAAAGACAAAATTGAAGAATTACTTAAAGAAATACGTACAAACGTGTTGGGACAATGAGAACTTTACCAAAAAATAAATCAGAAAAACAAAAGTTAATCATAAAAGTCGTATATGATTATTACGGAGGAGGAAGCACAAGAGCAAATCAAGTTGCAGTTTATCTTATGGGCAGAAAAAAAGGAGTTAATTTAACAGAAAAAGAAATGTCAGATTTATGGGCTATTAAAACAAATATGACAGATAAAGTTTATATGCAGAGTTTTGCTGATTGAGAGAAAGCCTTTCCTTACCCTATTTTATCTATATTTAGCTTCTGGTATAGGGTAAGACACAAGATAGAATATCAAAAAGGTAGTTTATGTCGTCTTACCCTTATTATGTACACTATAAGAAGAACCAAACTATATAAATCAGACCAGATAGACGTTCGCAGTTACGAACGCCAAGATGCTATCGCCCATAATCAGGACTTACTTATTATTTTAGAAGAAGACGGGGTAGAAAAAGGTAGAATGGTTTTAACATTAGACCAGCTTAAAGACGAAAGTTTAATTTTGAACAGACAGCGTGTTGCTTCCAAAAGATATTTAGGGCAGTGGTATGACTTGCTCAGCTACAAGTGGAAGAAAACCCCTTTAACAAAGGCTGAAAAGAAAAAAAAGAAAACCCAAGAAGCGTGGGAAAAAGCTAATAAATTAGAAAAAGAGAACCCAAAAGAATTTTATAATAAATATTTATAACTAATCCCTAATGTGAAGGGAATAAAAAATATGGAAGAACTACAAACATATTTAGACCCATTTAGAGAAGATAGTGGAATCAATAAAAAGAATTATACCGAAGAACAGATAGAATATATTTATGACAATGCGAAAAAAGAAGCAAAATACAATGAAGAATACATTGAAAAATTAAAGAAAATGAGTAAAGAAGAATTGATAAAAGAAGCATATAAAAATTATTGGGTTAAAGATTATTAAAACACAAAACTATGGAACAAAAACAAAAAGGTTATATTCGTAGAAATGTGGTCTTATTAGTTGAAACTTCAGTAGGTAGCCACTGGAAAAGTGATAAATGTGATTTTGTAGAAACTAAAAAAGTAAACGGAAGTGATGAAGAAATTTATATAGTAGATTTAAAAACTAATAACGATTTACCGAATAAATAAGGTAATCGTAAATAAAATGAGTCCACAAATAGAAGTATCAGATGAAGAACTAAAACAGATTAAAGAAAAGTTAGGAATAGTGGGTAAAGAAATTCAATCTTATGAAGATTTAGTTGGTGAGAAGATATTTTTTAGAACAGTCACATACCACGCATTAGGAGAAGTAAAAAAAATAGTGGGTCGTTTTGTTCATTTAAAAAACGCCTCTTGGATAGCAGATACAGGAAGATTTATGAATTTTATTAAAGACGGAGTTCAGGAAAATTCAGAAGTTGAACCTGTTGGAGAAATGTTTTTGAATTTAGATACAGTTGTTGATTTCTTCATTTGGAATAACAAATTACCAAAAGAACAAAAATAAATATGATAACAATTATAGGAAATAATAATACTCTTTGGTGGCTACCGAGCTGGAGCAGGAGCAGGAGCAGGAGCTGGAGCAGGAGCGGGAGCTGGAGCGGGAGCTGGAGCAGGAGCAGGAGCGGGAGCAGGAGCTGGAGCAGGAGCAGGAGCGGGAGCGGGAGCTGGAGCAGGAGCTGGAGCAGGAGCTGGAGCTTTTAATATATTAAAAGAATAACCCACGATTTGCCAAATAAATAAGGCAAACGGAAAAATAATGAAAACAACATTATTAACAAAAGAAAATAGGCAACAAATAGTATTTACTCCAGAAACTGAAGTAGTAAAGCGTATAAAGGCAAATTAAATGACACCCATTAACCACCTTTACTACTTATTAGTCCTGCCCTTTCCTGTCTTTATGATAGCTTGCACTTGGATAATTATTAAAAATTAAAAAATAATAAAGAAAAATCTAATTTTATGGAAAACAAATATAAAAATTATACAAAATCAGACTTAGAACAAACTGTCGGCTCGGAAGTAGTTAATGCTATTTATGAAGCGATTGTAGAAATGACAGATGTTGATAGGGCATACGAGCAAGTTTTGAGAATAATTTGTGAACAAATAATAAAGTAGCCCCTCTTAGGGTAAAGTAAATGAAAAAACAAAACAAGTTGAGATTTTAAATAATTAACCCAACATAAAAATATGGAAAAAATAGAAACACTTATAGGAAATAATTATGAAAAAAAACAAAAAGAAATAACACAAGACGATATTGTTGAAAAGATTAACGAAATTGTGGAATGGATAAATAGCCACAAAGACCAATTATTAAATTAACCCAGCATAAAAATATGAATAAAGAAAAATTAAAGAAAACATTAGAATTTATACAAGAACGAGAATTGAATGAAGAATCAAAATTCTTGATAAATTCATACACAATTAAAATTATTTTAGAAGCACTTTTAGAAGATTAGTATTTAAGAGTTGGCGGGATATTGCCTGAATAGTTTATATGGGAATAGGGCAATGACTAATACATAAATGTAATTGTTTCTGTATCTCCCACAATCCCGCTAACTTTTAGACACTAATTTGGTGGTTGATGGGGGAAAGTGGTGTAATGGTAGCAACAAAGGTATGGGTTCGAATCCCATCTTTCCCCATTAGCTACTAAACTATATGAAATTAGAAAAAAAAGACCAACGTAGTTTAAAGAAGTTAGCTTGGAAGTATTTTTCAGAACATATTAGAAAGAACAGTCCTAAATGTTTTACTTGTGATATAATAAAGCCGTATAAAGAATTGCAAGCAGGTCATTGGCGTCACGGACACACAAAAGTCGGTTTCTTTGATGAAAGGAATGTCCACTCTCAATGTCCAAAATGTAATACTTATCTTTCTGGTAATTTAGGTGAATATACTTTAAGAATGACTAAAATATATGGGAATAAAACAGAACAAATGTGGAAAGAATTCAGCAAAGACCATAATTTTACACGCAAAGAACTTATATTATTAATTCGTAAATACAAAAATGTTTGATATTAAATATTATAACGATAAAAAACAAAAGTTAACCCAAAAAGCTAACGCTAACTTACAAGAATTTATTAACGCAGGATTTAAAATGGTTTCAGAGGCTACCGATATTCAAGAAAGAATAAAAGAAATAGAAGCCGTTATAGCAGAGAAAGAAGAAACTGAAAAATCTAAAAAGAAATGATTTGCCCAGTCTGCAATAAAGAATTTACCAAAGCGATACGAAAACAGAAATTCTGTTCTGAAATTTGCAGACGTAAACATTATAGAGAAACAGATTATAACAGGTATCACCCACCCAAAGAACACTATGTAGCCAAACTACCTGTTTGGATATGCCAGAACCCTGCTTGCAGGCATAAAATGACCCTTAACTTCTTTCCCCTTAAAAATCCTGAAAAGATGGTTGACCTTAAATGTCCCAAGTGTGGGTATTACCCTTACAGAAACCCTACACACTAAAAAAGCCCCTTACGGGGCTGTTTAGTTGCAAATCAGGGGAATCGTATATATTAAATGGTTTAAAATTCAATGAAGTGTCCTCTTAAAAGTGAAAACTTTTGAAGAGTTAAATTCCATTACCATACGCCCTTTGACGAGCAAAACTTTGACAAATGAACTATAATATGATATGATAACTTACAAGGCAGATGAATTGCCTATGTAAAAGACGTTTTCACCCTGTTCAGTTCCCTGAACGGGGCTTTTTTTATTCAAAGGCGGGAACAGTGCCCTCACACTGCCCCGCCCTGGAATTACACGGTTTCTTCTTCAGTAGTAGTTTCCTCGTCAGTTTCTTCAACTGGCTCTTCTACCAAAGGTGTTTCTTCGTTTTCCATTTGTTTTATTTTAATAATATTATACGCCTTTAATTGCGTCTTTCCAAATTGCTTTCCAAATTGTTTCGTACACTACCATAGCGGAAGCGAATACTGCAAAAGTAGATTCTATTATCTCTGGTGGAAGTTTTTGAAATAAAACTCCTACTCCTGCGATTCCAAAAGATATTACCAATAAAGTGAATTGAGCTAATAAAGCTCCCCACCTTTTTGATACTATCCCAAACAAATCTTTCAGTACTTGTACCAAAAGAACTGCTACAACAGAACCGCTTAATAAAAATCCTATATCTATCATCTTATTTTACCACAGGTATTATTTTTATTCTACAAGTGGTGTTAATTATTTAACTGCAATAAGTTCATAGCGTTTATTTCCTATCACAGGGTTTTGTGCGGTTATCTTTGTATATTGCCCACCAGAATCTGCGTCCCACAACCACGCTGTTCCTTCTTCTGTTACGAAAACATTAGCATAATGAGCATAAGCAAATTGCCCATCACCAACACGATATACATTACAATATACTTGCCTACAAGTATTTATTTCAAAACAAGCGTCAATCAAAGCTACGACAAGTGTAGCTCTGTCATCACAATCAAACACTTCTGCCAACCAAGGAAATTCTTTTGTTATAGGGTTTATTGTGTCTATTATTTTCTGCCAGTTGCTTAAATCAGTAAAATAATACTTTGAATCTAATTCTGAAACTGGAAGTCCTAACAATGGTTTACGAAATCTTGCATAATCTCCTTCTGTGGTTGTGAAATCTGAAATAGCATCTCTTAATTGTTTTATACCAGCTGTAAGTAAAAGTGTTCCTATTTTTCTTTTAATACCATTTATAACTATTGTGTTATCGATAAATGAGTAGATTTTAATAATTTTGTGTAGATTTAATAAAGAACTCCCCCAAAGAGCACTTTATGTTTCTTTGTGGTTTTTTTACTAATTGGGGGAGCTTTGTGTTTAGGAGATAGAAAATATCATCACGAATGTGTTTTTATCATTGTACTGGTTTGTGGCAAAATGTTGCCAGAGAAGTTGTTGCATTTCTCTAACATCTTCTTTTGTAACAAGTTCAGCTTCTGTTAAAGCGATAAATTCTCGTGAGTTGCCTTGCTTGTCTTCTTTCGGCTTTCTTGCTTCTGTGTGCATTGTTCACCTCAAATGGTTTCCTGATTGGAAGTTTAATAAGATTGTGGCAACCACGATGCCTGTTTTGGTTTTGACAATTTTCCAATGTCCCATCTACTGGACAAAACGAATGTTTGCGACACCAATAAATCGCTTCGCACATTTCTATTCTCCTTAAAAAGAACTAACATTAGCAACTCGGGGCGGAACTCTGTGTTCTGCCCAATAGTCTGTAATCAGCTGGCGCAAAAGTT
>JBBACS010000011.1:0-18156 GCA_041656855.1 Minisyncoccota bacterium
TTTGAAAGAATGGATGGATTCATCACTCTCATACACTTATTAATGTATATGTTGGTTTTTGGAACAGTAATGAAATCAGAAAAAAACTGGCTTTTGTTTTTTAGGTCATCAGTTTTTGCGAGTGTAATGATGATAATTCCTGTTATACAAGAATGGCTCAAGACAGGAACAACAAGAGTTTCTGTTACTCTTGGAAATCCTATCTATGTTGCCGTATATTTCATGTTCAACTTCTTTTTTGTTTTAATACTTTGGTATAAAGATGTAATTTTAAAGAGTGAAAATACTAAAAAACAATTAAAATCAATTTTTACTCACTGGCTAACATATCTTTATGTAACAGCTGCATTTATTTGTGCTTTTGGTATTTGGAGAACATCTACTAGAGGAGTTATCTTAGGATTGCTCGGTGGCTTAATCGTTGCATCAATCATAATTGCCATTTTTGAAAATAAAAATAAATTAATAAAAAAATCAGCCATAGGAATGCTTGTTGCACTAGCTTTGCTTATCGGAGGTTTTCTCACAGTAAAAAATACTGAATTCGTACAAAAGAATACTACTTTACGAAGACTTTCTGAAATATCTTGGAGTAATGTTTCTGGGCAGGGTCAAGCTAGACAATATGTATGGCCGATGGCTATCAGTGGTTTCCTAGAGAAGCCGATACTTGGTTGGGGACAGGATGGATTTAATAATGTGTTTAATAAATATTATGATCCACGAATGTATGATCAAGAACAATGGTTTGACCGTGCGCATGATACTCCACTCGACGTACTCGTAGCTGGAGGAGCTTTGGGTCTTTTGGCTTATCTTTCTATTTTTGTTGCTGCTTTGTTAGTAATTTTTAAGAAAAGAAATAGTATAGGAATAACAGATGCTGGTTTGCTTGTAGGTTTGCTAGCTGCTTATTTTGCACAAAACATATTTGTTTTTGATAACCTAATAAGTTATATGTTTTTCTATGCAGTTCTTGCATACATATATTCTACGGAGACAAGAGACGAACCTGAAAGTAAAGCAGTAGTAAGTAATGATGTGGCAAATTATGTTGTAGCTCCTGTTCTCATTATCGTTTTGGCTCTGACTTTGTGGAATTGCAATATTAAACCTATAAATGCAAATCTTAATCTTATAAGAGCGATGCAGTCTTTCAACCAATCTCCAGAAACATCTTTAAATTATTTTAAAGAAGTTTTTGCAGCTAAAACTTTTGGAAGTCCAGAAGCAAGGGAACAAATAGTCAGTATGGCTCCGCAGATAATAAATGCCCCTACGGTTAGTACAAAAATCAAACAAGAATTCACAGAGCTTGCATATGCACAGATGTTAGAACAGCTTAAACAAACTCCAAATGATGCACGATATCAATTTTTCACTGGAATATTTTTAAACAATTTGAATCAATATCAGATTGCTTTACCGCATTTACAAAAATCCGTAGAACTATCTCCTAAGAAAATGACTATGATGTTTGAACTTGCTAAATGTTATTCATATCTTGGACAAAAAGATAAAGCTCTTGAAGTTTCTAAGACTGCTTATGAGCTGATGCCTGTTTATAATGATGCAAAAATGAGTTATGCAGCCGCTCTCATACTTAATGGAAAAGAAGTAATAGCTAAACAACTAATCGGAACTTCTACAGTTACAGACAATGTTTTAAGGGCATATCTTATAAGGGCCTCTGAACTTTTACAGAAGGGAGATAAGAATTCTGCAATATCTGAAATAAATAAAGCAATAAATTTAGTTCCTAGTTTTAAAACTCAAGGTGAAGGTATAATAAAAAGTATTCAGACAGGGACTATTAAATAGTATAAATTAATTTAAAATAAAAAGTTTTCAGATATTTCTGAAAACTTTTTATTTTTTAAGTAAAAAAATAATTTTGCAAAAAAAGTTATCAACAGGTCAAAAACTATTGTATTAATTTTAATTAGATGTAAAATTATATGTAGCAGTAGGTTTCAAGTTTTTTTAAAAAACTTGGTCGAGAAACTACTATTTAGAAACAAAATTAATTTTTCCGGATAAACTTGCAAGGGTCTCCTTAATCCGGAAACACAAAAAACATGGCAAAGAAGAAAGCAAAGAAAGTAGCAAAAAAAGCTAAGAAAGGAAAGAAGAGATAAGAAAAATTAAAAAACCGCTGAAAGGCGGTTTTTTAATACCAGGTTTTCTTTACGGTAGAAGTGTCGGCCACCGCCGACTTCTAAACACAACTCGATTCACTCAGCTGATTACAGCTTCGTGAATCGATCTCCGTTAGTCAAATAAAAATGCCGCTTCAAAAAAGCGGTATTTTTATACCTGGTTGTTTTTACAGTATATGTATCAGCTACCGCTGATACGACAAGATTATGTCCGTACAATTGATTACAATAGTACGGACATTTCTGTTAAGAAAAATTTATATTCTATTTGTGGCCCATACTTTATATATAATGTATTTATGTTATTATGTATTTTATGTCATTTTTAAGAAAAATTTTCGGAGACAGACATACAAAATTAATAAAAACCTTAGAGCCGATTGTAAAACAAATCGGTTCTTTTGAGAATGAGTTTAAAAGTCTTTCAGACGAACAGCTTAAAGCTAAAACAGCTGAATTTAAAAAAAGGATAGAAAATGGCGAAGAATTAGACTCTATACTTCCTGAAGCTTTTGCTTTGGTTCGTGAAGCCTCTCAAAGAACATTAAAGCTCAGACATTTTGATGTTCAAATGATTGGGGGAATTATTTTACATAGAGGAAATATTTCTGAAATGAAAACTGGAGAAGGTAAGACTCTAGTTGCGACACTACCAGCATATTTAAATGCTATCTCTGGCAAAGGAGTGCATGTTGTTACCGTAAATGACTATTTATCAAGAAGAGATGCTGTTTGGATGGGACAAATTTATAATGCATTAGGTTTATCTGTTGGAATTCTTAATCATGAAGCTTCATATCTTTATGACCCATCTCATTTAGAAAAGGATGAGGAGAGGGATGAGTTAGGTTCATTCAAGATTGTTTATGAATTTTTAAAACCTTGTACGAGAAAAGAAGCTTATCTAGCAGATATTACTTATGGTACGAACAACGAATATGGTTTTGATTATTTGAGAGATAATATTGAATATGATGTAAACAACCTAAGACAAAGAGGATATAATTTTGCGATTGTTGATGAAGTAGACTCTATACTTATAGATGAGGCGAGAACTCCGCTTATTATTTCTGCTCCAGCAGCTGATTCAGGAAGTCTTTACGATGTTTTTACAAAGATAGTCCGCGATTTTCAAAAAGATGTAGATTATACTGTAGATGAAAAACATAAAGCTATACAACTTACTGATGCAGGAATAAATAAAGCAGAAAAATCTCTTGGAGTGGAAAATATTTATACAGAAGGAGGCATGAGATATGTACATCATCTTGAAACAGCTACTCGTGCGAAAGCTTTATATGAAGTAAATAAAGATTATGTTGTAAAAGATAATGAGATAATCATTGTAGATGAATTTACCGGGCGTCTTCAGCCAGGTAGAAGATGGTCAGAAGGTCTTCACCAAGCCATTGAGTCAAAAGAAGGTGTAAAAATCCAAAAAGAATCTAGAACTTACGCATCTATCACATATCAAAACTATTTTAGAATGTATAAAAAGCTTTCAGGTATGACTGGAACGGCGCTTACATCATCAGAAGAATTTTTTAAAGTTTATCATATGGACACTATTCCAGTGCCAACAAATGTACCTGGTAAAAGAAAAGATTTTAATGATTTAATTTTTCAAACAGAACAAGGAAAGTTTAAAGCACTTGCAAGAATGGTGAAAGAAAAACACAAAGCAGGACAGCCCGTACTTATTGGTACTGTATCAATTGAAAAAAACGAAGTTCTCTCAGAATTTTTGAAAAGAGAGGGTGTACCGCACAATGTTTTGAATGCTAAAAATCATGAAAAGGAGGGAGAAATTACGGCCGGTGCTGGAAAGCGTGGTGCTGTTACCGTTGCGACAAACATGGCAGGAAGAGGAGTTGATATTAAACTCGGAGGATTTATTTTTGATAAAGAAGAATATGAAAAAGTAAAAACTCTCGGAGGCCTTGCTGTTTTTGGAACAGAAAGACATGACGCAAGAAGAGTGGACAATCAGCTAAGAGGAAGAGCGGGAAGACAAGGAGATCCCGGAGAAACACATTTCTTTGTTTCTCTCGAAGATTCTTTGATGAGGATTTTTGCAAACGATACCGTTAAAAATATGATGAATAAATTCGGTATTCCAGAAGATGAACCAATTGAAAATTCATTAATCACAAGATCTTTAGAGAGTGCACAGACAAAAATAGAGGGATTCAATTTTGATGCTAGAAAACATGTTTTGGAATATGATGACGTTTTAAATTTTCAAAGAATTACAGTATATGCACGAAGAAGGAAAATTCTCGCGGGAGGGATTGAAGCTGTAAAAGAGAAACTAGCTGAAATAGCCGTTGATGAAAATTCTCAAAAAATAATTGCAGACAAAATTTCTGTTTTGGGAGAAGAAGAATTTTATAGAATTGCAAGAATAATAATGCTTCAAGCTATAGATATGTTTTGGGTAGATCATTTGGAAATGATGGATTATTTGAGAGGTTCAGTAAATCTTCGTGCTTACGGACAAAGAGATCCACTTGTTGAATACAAGAGAGAAGGACTTGGATTGTTTAAGGAGATGCAGGAAGCAATAAATACTCAAGTATTAAGCTTGTTACCTCATATTGGTGCAGGAGCTTTCCAAGCAGAAGAAGAAAAACTAAAAGAAACTCAAAAAGGAATGAAGATGGCTGGTGGGGAAGGAAAAGCAGACAATTCAGCCATGGCTGAATTGAAGAAAAAAGGTGAAGTGGGTAGAAATGATCCATGTCCTTGTGGAAGTGGAAAGAAGTATAAGAAATGTTGTGGAAAATAAATATGAAATATAATAAATTAGTCAGGGACAAAATTCCTGAATATATTGAAAGTAAAGGAGAAAAGGCCGCATATCACATTGCTACTGAAGCTGAATATTGGCAGAAATTAAAAGAAAAATTGTCAGAGGAAGTAAAAGAATTTATAGACAGTGAAGAAATAGATGAGATTGCAGATATACAGGAAGTTCTAGAAGCTATTTGTGAATATAAAAAATTTGATACTGAAGAGCTAAAAAATATTAAAACAAAAAAAGTTGAAAAGCGAGGAGCATTCAAAAATAGAATTATTCTTGATGAATCATGAAAAGATTAAGGCGCGTCCATAGGACGCGCCTTTTTCTTATTCTTTTTTGGTTATGTTTGTGAGTTCGACTCGCGGATACATTCCACCATCGGCCCCTTTCATGAACTTAACTTCTCCCATTATCTCCGCCACTATTTTAAGCCCATGTTTGACGGTGATTTTTGCTGGACCAGTAGAAGTTCCTGTCTGCGATTCAATTTCAATAGTTACTTCCATAAACACACCCCCTATTTTTGTTTGAACGACTAAAAATAGTTTACACTTGAAATTATAAAAGTCAATTTTAATAGGTGTAATTTTAGTGTATAATGACTATATTATAAATTAATCAATATTTTAATGTTTAAAAAGATTTTTCATTTCTTTGATAAATTGGAAGACAAAATAAGAGCTAGACTCAGCCATTATACTATTATTTATGCGATTATCAGTGGATTAGCCATCGTTCTTTTTTGGAGGGGAGTTTGGGAAACTGGAGACATCTTGGCTGAACAAGGGGGTATTTTGTCTGTTATTTTCTATGGACCATATTCTATTGTCTGGACTGTTATTATACTTTTGTCCACAGGGCTTTTTGTATCTTTCTTTGTAGGAGACAGAATTATTCTTTCTGGTATTAAAAATGAGAAGAGAATTGACCAAAAAAATGAAGAAGATATAAAAAAAGAAGAAGAAGAAATAAAAACAATGAGAACAAAAATAACACAGATTTCAAAAGATATAGAAGAAATTAAAAATGCTGTCATTCATAAATAAAAAAGTTAAGGTTGCGGTTCATGACGGAATATTTCACAGCGACGATGTTTTTTCTGTTGCTATTTTGTCACTATATTTGAATAAACCATTAGAAATATTTAGAACTAGAGATTCTAAGGTTTTTGAAAAAATGGATTATCTTTTGGACGTGGGAAGAGAGTATAATCCTGCGAAAAATAAATTTGATCATCATCAAGAAAATTGGAGCGAAAAAAGAACAAATGGAATACCATATGCAACTTCTGGTTTGATGTGGAAAGAATATGGAGAAAAAATCACTGGCTCAAAGGAAGTGGTTGAAAGAGTAGATGAGAAAGTCATTCAATCTTTGGATGCTGAAGATAATGGTGTTGAAATATACAAAAGAATTTTTGAAAATGTTGACCCTTATTGTATGTCAGATTATTTCTTTGCGTTTAATCCTACTTGGACTGAAAGAAATAAAAGTTCATTAAAAGCTTTTGAAATAGCCGTTTTTGAAGCAAAGAATGTATTAAAAAGGGAAATCAAAAAAGCAGAGGATAATATTTTAGGTAAAAAGAAAATACAGGAAATATATGAAAAAACTGAAGATAAAAGGATATTAGTTTTAGATGATAGTTATTCTTGGAAAAAAATAGTTAGTTCATATCCGGAAACTTTATTTGTTATCAAGCAAGTTTATGATAATAAAAATTGGCATATAAATGCTGTGAATGTGGAGGGTTCTAGATTTACAAATAAATTGGATTTTCCAGAAGCTTGGGCGGGTAAAGAAGGGGAAGAATTAGAAAAAATAACCGGAATAAAAAATGTACTATTTTGTCATAATGGTAGATTTGTAGCTGCAACAAAAACAAAAGAAGCAGCGATTTCTCTTGCAAAGCTCGCAGTTGAGTTTGAAAGTCGAAAGTCGTAAAGTCTATAAAGTAAATCATGAGTATAGAAAAATTTGAAGATATTAAAGCTTGGATAAAAGCAAAAGAGCTGACTATTTTTATATATAAACTTTTTTCTCAGAGTAAAGATTTTTCATTTAGAAATCAAATAGAAAGAGCTTCTGTATCAATTATGAATAATATTGCTGAGGGTTTTGAGAGAAAAGGCGATAAAGAATTCAAGCAATTTTTATTTATTGCAAAAGGGTCATGCGGAGAAGTTAGATCAATGTTAAGCTTGGGTTTAGATTTAAGTTATTTAAGTGATAAAGATTATATTTTTGCAAATAATTTATCAATTGAAATATCAAAAATCTTATCTGGTTTAATAAAAGTATTAAAATCCTGATTATTATAATTATTTTACTTTTGACTTTATAGACTTTTACCTTTAGACTGATTCTGTGTCATTTATAGATGAACTAAAAATACACGTTTCAGCCGGAAAAGGTGGCAACGGAGTCATACGCTGGAGGCATGAAAAGGGCGTAGACAGAGCCGGTCCTGCTGGAGGCAATGGTGGAAAAGGTGGTGACGTTTATATACGCGCTATTCGTGATATTGCCGTACTTTCAAGATACAAAAATACAAAAGAATTTGTCGCAGAGACTGGAGAGGCAGGAATGAAAAAAAGTATGAATGGTAAAAATGGAACAGATCTTATTATAGACGTTCCTATTGGTTCAGTTGTTACAAATCTTGAAACAAGAGAAGTTTTTAATCTTATTGAAGATGGAAAAGAAATAAAAGTTTTAAATGGCGGAAAAGGCGGACTTGGAAATGAATATTTTAAAAATGCAGTAAACAGATCTCCCGAACAACAAACAGATGGAAAAGCCCCCGAAGAAGCGGATTTTAATATTGAAGTTGAGCTTGTCGCAGATGCTGGGCTTATTGGTCTTCCAAATGCTGGAAAGTCTTCACTTATAAATGTTCTAACAAATTCAAAATCAAAAATAGGTGCTTATCAATTTACTACGCTTGAACCATCGCTCGGAGATATGCATGGATACATTCTCGCAGATATTCCAGGACTTATTGAAGGAGCTTCAGAGGGAAGAGGACTTGGACATAAATTTTTGAGACATATAAAAAGAACAGCAGTGTTGCTCCATTGTCTTTCACTTGAAAATGAAGATGTAGTTTCGGCTTATAAAGTTATAAGAAAAGAACTTGAAGATTATAGTCCAGAACTAGCCGAAAAACAGGAAGTGGTAATACTTACAAAAACAGATATGGTGAGTGATATGACTTTGGAGAAAGCAGAAAAGAAAATTTCAAAATTAAATAAAAATGTTTTGTCAGCCACAGTCCTTGATGATAAATCCGTTAAAACCTTGAAAGACAATCTGATAAAGATTTTGAGAAAAGCTGAATCCAAATAACAATATAAAAGGCTAGTCAATTACAATCCTCCTTTTTAAATTTTACAATAAAAAAGCGGCCACCCTAGGTGATACCGCTTGTTATTTATAATGATTCGTAAATCTTTACAGAAAACTTGAAAATGTAAAACATAGAAATTAGAATAATAACTGATACATAGAGATTAATCATTGCTCTTCCTGTTATTATTGATTCTAAAACGCCGTATGTTATTAAAGATGGTACTGAAAATACAAGTACAAATTTTACAAATGCAATTACTTTTTTCATGTGAAGCTCCTTTTTAAAGAACGATTTTTTTACTATTTAATTATACATCTTTATATATATTTTGTCAAGTGCAGAAATACGGCCTAGAATCTGTCTTTTATTCCTTGATATTTCATGCTAAACTTTTGAAGTAATTATGACAGAAAATACCAAATACAAAGCTACTATCGGTCTTGAAATTCACGCCGAACTCAAGACTCAAACAAAGATGTTTTGTTCTTGTAAGAATGACCCGGACGAAGAAAAAACAAATTCAAATATTTGTGAGATTTGTACTGCTCAGCCGGGAACTCTGCCTGTATTAAACAAAAAAGCTATTGAACATGTACTTCGTGTTGGCCTCTCTTGTGGTTCAAAAATTGCAGATTTTACAGAATGGGACAGAAAAAATTATTTTTACCCAGATATTCCAAAAGGTTATCAGATTTCTCAATATAAATATCCTTTAGTTTCAAGCGGTTCTATAAAAGGAGTTGAACTTACAAGAATACACTTGGAAGAAGATACAGGCTCATCTACTCACGATGCAGGAGATTTTTCTCTTGTAGATTTTAATCGTGCTGGAGTTCCACTTATGGAACTTGTCACAGAGCCAGTCATTCATTCTGGAAAACAGGCCGCAGACTTTGCAAAAGAATTACAACTTCTTTTACAATACCTTGGGGCCGGGGATGCAAACATGGAAAAAGGAGAAATGAGAGTTGAAGCAAACATTTCTGTGTCAGATACTGACAAACTTGGAACTAAAGTTGAAATAAAAAACTTGAATTCATTTAGAACTGTAGAAAGAGCAGTTGCTTATGAAATTGAAAGACAAATAGACGCGATAGAAAAAGGAGAAAAGATTGTTCAGGAGACTCGTGGTTGGGATGAAGCAAAACAAAAAACATATTCACAGAGAATAAAAGAAGATTCTCATGATTATAGATACTTTCCAGATCCAGATTTACCAAAGATGATGATTTCAGAAGTTTTTGATTTGAAAGGTTTGAAAGCTGGACTTCCAGAACTTCCATGGGAAAGAAGAGAAAAGTATTTGAAAGAATTTGGTATTAAGGACCAAGATGCAGATTCATTTGTAAATAATATTCCGCTTGGAAAGTTTTTTGAATCAGTTATTTTAGGATTTAAAGAAAATAAAGATTTAGCAAAACTTGCTTCAAACTACATTGCATCTGATATGGTTGGTTTTATGTCAAAAGATTCAACTTTAAAATTCCCAAAATCTGAACAATTTGCAAAAATAATCGTGATGGTTTTTGATGGCAAACTTGGCTCACGTGCAGCAAAAGATTTAGTTGAAAGAATACTAAAGTCAGATATTGACCCAGAAGAAGTAGCAAACAAAGAAGGTTTAATACAGAAAAATGATGAAGGTGTTATAAAAGAAATTGCTTCAAGACTTATTGCAGAAAATCCAAAAGTTGCAACTGACTATAAAGCAGGAAAAGAAGCCGCACTCATGTTTTTTGTCGGACAAATAATGAAAGAAACAAAAGGTTCATCAAATCCTCAAGTCATCAAAAAAGTTTTAGTTGATTTATTAAAATAAAAATAAAGGGATTGATCTCCAGCGCTGAAGCGTCAATCCCTTATGACAGAATATAACTAAGGCCGATTTGTAAGTGGGAGCTGCCTCTACCTACAAAACATTAATGGCCTTAGACATGTTTGCATGTTAGCAGTCAAGATTTTATTGGTCAAGCAATAAAATCTTTTAATTTTATTGCTTGATGTTATAATAAACCTCATGAGAAAACTTGGTTATAGAAGTCATAAAAAAATAGTCTATATTGGCACAGACCATGCTGGTTTTGGATTGAAACAAGAGCTTGTTCCTTTTATAAAAAGTTTGGGTTACATAGTACATGATTGTGGAGCATTTAAATTTGAAGATGGTGATGATTACCCGGATTATATTTCTCCAGTAGCAAAAGCAGTTGGTTTGAATCCAGAACATAATATCGGAATTGTTCTTGGTGGTTCAGGACAAGGTGAAGCAATAGTCGCAAACAGATATCCAAATGTTCGTGCAATAGTTTTTTATGGAAATTCAGGACTTTTTCCCAAAGAAGATATTATAGAACTTGGTAGACAACACAACGACTCAAACGTGCTTTCTCTTGGTGCTAGATTTCTAAAACCTAAAGAGGCAAAAAAGGCCGTTGAAGTGTGGCTTGCAACTAATTTTTCTAATGGAGAAAGACACAAGAGAAGAATAAAGAAGATAGAAAAAATTTCCCGAGAAATTAAGAATAATTTTGATTTTAAGTAAATTTTTTCGGACTGCTTTGTCGCGAGCTACGTTTGTTCCCGCAATGTACTAAATGTACATTTTGGTCACAAGCCTCGCTCGCTTCGTGCATTCCATAAAAAATTTACTTAAAATCTGATATAATAATTTATAATAAAATGATAGAAGTACTTCCAGCAATAATTCCAGAATCATATGAAGACCTTTCATGCAAAATGTCTCAAGTCAAAGGCATTGTTAAACTCGTTCAAGTGGATGTTTGTGATGGAAAATTTGTTCCATCAAAAAGCTGGCCTTATGTGAATGATGATGAAAATTATTTTGAAAAAATAACAACAGAAGAAGAGGGTTTTCCTTTTTGGGAAAGCATGGATTTTGAAGCAGATATGATGGTCAAAAATCCTGAAGAAGTTGCAGAAAAATGGATAGAAGCTGGAGCTAAAGCTCTTGTACTTCATATTGAATCCTCACCAAAGCTTATTGAACTTGTAAAAGATTTAAGAAAAACTTACGGATATGCTGGAGATTCTGTAGTTTCAGTTGAGATAGGAATGGCTATCGGAATAGATACTCCAAATGAAGAACTAGATAAATTTTTAGAAAAAAATCCTGAAGGAAAAGCTTTGATAGATTTTGTTCAGTTTATGGGGATAAAAAAGATTGGTTATCAAGGTCAGCCATTTGATGAAGAAGTAATCAAAAAAATTAAAGCTTTAAGAAAAAAATATCCAAGTGTAGTAATTAGCGTGGACGGGGGAGTAAACTTTGATACATATAAAGATTTAGTGAAGGCGGGTGCAAATAAACTTATTTCTGGCTCGGCTCTTTATGAAAGTAAAGATATAAAAGAAGCTTGGGAAGAAATGAAATTAGGGTAAAAAGTAAAATGGCCGGTTCGATATTAATCGAACCGGCCATTTATTTTTTGCGATTACCTGGCAGGTAATCTTGCGGAATTCACTAGTCCATCCGGTTCACTGTTCCCTACGTAGGAACCTCCATCCCATGATGCAACCACCGTGATTATTTCCATAGAAGTTTGATTCTGAGACAAAACTTCTACTACATCACCTGGGTTTACCAACTCTAAATGATCAGGGTTGTTGGATGGTAACAAAGTTCCGACAGAAATTGTTTCTACACCGGTTAATGCATCCATGTGTCTCACCCTCACAATCACCAGTATTGTATTGGTGGTTGTGATGTGAAGATTTACATTTGGATTAAACGTTGCCGTGGCAGTTGCTGTTGCGCCTATGACCAAAACATCTGTGGATGTCATAGTTGCTGTGGGCGTGTTTACAGGAACCGATATGTCTATAGTTTCTGTAACAGTTGCTGTCGCAGATAGCACTATCGCCGTTGACGGTGCCGTTGCGATTGCCGTTGTGCACCCGAACATAAACATGATCGGGATTACAACTACTGCTAAAGCCAAAATGAATTTTTTCATTTTGTATTACCTCCTATTTTTTTATTTTTGGGCCAATTGGCCTCTTTTTTTGAGAACTTCTGATTCGTGATTATTGTATCATAGCTTATCAAATAAGTCAAATGGTAAAAAAGCCCGTTTTTGTAGGTCAAAAACGGGCGTTAATTATGATGATGATCACAAATATTTTCTTGATTAATTAATACATTTATGTATAATGTTTGTCTATGATTACATTGAATGTAGAAAAAAGAGATATAAAAGAAAGTTTAGGCGAAATCAGAAAGGCAGGTAAAATGCCAGCTGTTTTTTATGGAAAAAAAGAAGCTTCAACTCCTATACAACTTCCATACGCAATTTTTGAAAAAACATTAAAAGAAGCAGGAGAATCTACAATCTTGCACCTTGATGGAAAAGGTATTGATGTTGATGTATTGATACATGACGTTGATTTAGATCCTGTAACTGATAAGCCAAGACATGCAGACTTCTATGCTATTGAAAAAGGAAAGAAACTTGAAATAAAGATTCCACTAGAATTTATAGGAGTTGCTCCTGCAGTAAAAAATCTTGGAGGTATTTTAGTAAAAGTTATGCACGAAATAGAAATTGAAGCTTTGCCTAAAGATCTTCCCCACAAGCTTGAAATAGATATATCAAGTCTTACAACATTTGATAGCGTTATTACTGCTGATAAAATAAAACTTCCAGAAGGAGTAAGTCTAAGAATCAAACCAGAAGAGGTTGTTGCTTCAGTATATGAACCAAAAGAAGAGGTGGTAGAAGTAGCTCCAGTAGATCTTTCTACAATTGAAGTAGCAAAGAAAGGTAAGGAAGCTAAAGAAGGTGAAGAAGGAGCAGAAGCACCAATAGTGGAAGCAGCACCAAAGAAAGAGGAAAAGAAGGAAGAAAAGAAAAAATAACAAAATTTTAAAACCGCTGAAAAGCGGTTTTAAAATTTTGTTATGTGTGTCTATTTTTTCTTCCTAAAATATAGTAAAATACAATAGTGAATCGCAAAGTAAATATATTCTCAGTGTTTATTTATATGTTTTTATTTTTATCTCCGTTTGTAGTGGGGGCTGTTACTTGTGATACCAATTTGGATGGCAAGTCAGATCAGGAATTACAGGCTATTTCAGCTCAGTGTGACGCTGACCTTGCTGATTTAAATAGCAAATATAGTAGTACAAAACAATATTCATCAAAATTGCAACAGGGCATAGCAGATTTAAATTATAAAATTACTAAAATACAACTAGAGATAAAGGCAAAAAATGCAAAAATAAAACAATTGGGGGATAACATTGTGGTAAAAACTAAGTACATAGGTCAGCTTTCAGATAGGATGGAAAATATAAGAGTATCTATAGGAAAAATGTTGAGAGACACCTATGCTATGGATGATATGACAATTATTAATGTTCTTTTATCAACAGACAATCTTTCCAACTTTTTTTTAGATACTGATAGTTATTCTACTATCAACCAAAAGCTCAAGATATTGATAGACGAACTTTCCGGAGTAAAAAAAACATCGGAAGATGAGAAAAAAGCATTGGAGGATAGACGAACCCAGGAAGCAAAATTAAAGTATGAACAGGAACAAGCTAAAACAACAACTGAAGGTTTAAAGTCAGAACAGCAATCTCTTTTGTCATTAACAAAAAATAAAGAAGCAGAATATCAAAAACTTATTGCAGAAAAAGAAAAATTAAAGAATCAGATAAGAAATAAACTTTACAGAACTGCAAGCGGAGAAGAAATATCTTTTGGTGATGCTTTGAAAATAATTCAGCCATATGAGAGCACTATAGGAGTAAATTCTGCACTTATTTTAGCTGTACTTTTTCAAGAATCAGCAGTGGATAATACAATTGGGAAAAATATAGGTAAATGCACCTACAATCAAGCATCATCTTGTATTGCTGGAAAAACAGTCATGTCTGATACTCAAAAGCCTTCATATTTATCTATCATGAGCAACCTTGGTTTAAATCCAAACACCACCCCGATCTCTTGTGCTATATGTCGCGATGGAAATTATGGGGGAGCTATGGGTCCAGCTCAATTTATGCCAGTAACGTGGGATGGAATAACTTCAAGGGTTTCTAATATCATAGGTATAGCTTATCCATCACCTTTTGAAAATTTAGCAGCATTTACCGCTTCAGCTGTATTGTTAAAAGATAATCAAACTAGATGTAAAACAGCGTTTACCAAGAGAAATGATATTTGGTCATGTTCTGCTGCAAAATATTATGGAGGTTTAAGCTTGGCTGGAACAAAACTTAGAAATTCTATGCGTTATGGATATGGAGCATCAGTTTTAAAGAGGGCTCTGCAGTTTGAAAAAGATATAGCGACTTTGAATTTGTAATGCATTCTTTTATTGCTTTTTTGGTCTGATTCTGTTATTATCTCAATCTATGAAAAAAGAGATACACCCAAAATATTTTGATAAGGCAAAGACCGCATGCGTATGTGGGGCCACTTATGATTTTGGTTCAACCAAAGAGACTATTAATGTAGAAATTTGTGCTAATTGTCACCCATTTTATACTGGAAATGAAAAGGTTCTAGATACTGCTGGAAGGGTAGAAAAATTCAAAGCTAGAGCAACAAAGGCAGCTCCTAAGAAGTCTAAATAACTATTTTTGCTAAAAGTCGCGCTTTTTAAAAGGTGCGACTTTTTTATATTTGATATAATAAACATATGAATCCACACCAAGAACTTATAGAAGAATTTAGAAAGAATAAAAAAACGACTTTTCTAGCCGAAGAGTATATTCGTTTGGAAAATGAGGAGGATTCAATAAAGAAAATGGCTGAAAAAGATCATGCTATGTTTTCTCTTGCTGAAGAAGAAATAAAAAGCATTGAATCTCAAAAGGAAATTTTACTTGCTCAGATGAAAGATATTACGGCAGTTCTCGAAGCAGAAGATAAATATCCAAATGAAGTAATTATGGAAATTCGTGCTGGTGTTGGAGGGCAAGAGGCTGCAATTTTTGCTGAAGATTTAGCGAAAATGTACAAAAGATTTTCAGAACTTAAAGGATGGCAATTTTCTTTTGTTGATGAATCCACAACTTCACTTGGTGGATATAAAGAAGTATCAATTGAAATAAAAGGTAAGGATGTTTACAAAGAATTAAGATTTGAAACAGGTGTTCATAGAGTTCAAAGAGTTCCAGAAACAGAAAAATCTGGCAGAGTCCATACATCTACTGCTTCTGTGGCTATTTTGCCTATAAGAAAGAAATCACAAATAGAAATTAAACCTTCTGATTTGCTCATTGAAACTTCACGTTCTGGTGGAGCTGGAGGACAAAATGTAAATAAAGTTGAGACAGCTGTAAGAATAGTTCACCTTCCAACAAATATTGATGTTCGTTCTACTGCAGAAAGAAGCCAGGCAAAAAATAAAGAAAAAGCCATGTCAATTTTGATAGCGAAACTTGAAGCTAAAAAAGAAGAAGAGGAAGCTAAGAAATTTGCTGGAGAAAGAAAAGACCAGATAGGTACTGCAGACAGATCTGAAAAAATAAGAACTTATAATATTTTACAAGATAGGATTACAGATCATCGCGTTAAACATTCTTGGTATAATATTGAAAATATATTGGCGGGAGATGGCGCTGCAAACATGATAGATTATATTGTAAAAAATGAAGGCAAGCCTCAAGCAGGAGATATTGAAGATTCAGACGAATAAAAGGGTTGCTAATCAAGTCTTTTTCTGATAGACTGTTTTTCACTTATGATTGAAGAAAAGAAAACAAAAAACAATAATACAATTGATGCTATGTTTAAAGCAGGGGCTCATTTTGGTTATCAAAAATCAAGAAGAGATCCTTCTACTACGTCATTTATCTTTGGAACAAAAAATAAAGTTGAAATAATCGACCTAGAAAAGACGAATGAACAGCTTGAGAAAGCGGAAGAATTTGTTTCTAGTCTTGCAAAAGCAGGAAAGCAGATATTATTCGTTGGAGGAAAAAGTGAAGCAAAAACAGCACTAAAAATTGGCGCTATGTCAGTAGATATGCCTTATGTAGATGGCAGATGGATAGGAGGTGCCATTACAAATTTTCCAGAAATCAAAAAAAGAATCGCAAAGTTTGAAGATTTGCAAAAACAAAAAGAAAAAGGCGAATTAACTAAATATACAAAAAAGGAAAGACTTCTTATCGATAGAGAAATAGCAAACTTAGATGAAATGTTTTCAGGAATAGTAAGTATGAAAGAAGCTCCTAAAGCACTCTTTGTTATTGATCCTAAAAAAGAATTTATTGCAGTGGCTGAAGCTAATAAGTTTGGAATTCCAGTTATTGCAGTTTCAAATACGGATTGTAATATTAAGCTTATAGATTTTCCAATCGTTGCTAATGACGCGTCTGTTTCAAGTATTGCATTTTTTATTTCAGAAATAGTTAAGGCTTACAAGGCTGGTAAAGTTGCAAAAGCTTAAGTTTATTTTTTAAAAGTTTGAGTTAGTTCTTATTAAATTAATTTCCGCCCAAGGCGGATCCGCCTTGGGCGGAAAATAAAAATAAATAAAATATGGAAATATCAATGGAACAAGTTAAAGATCTTAGAGAAAAAACCGGAATCTCTATAATGCAATGTAAGAAAGCTCTTGAAGATGCAGGTGGCGATATGACCAAAGCATTAGTTCTTCTTCAAAAGAAAGGAGCTGAAATTGCTGCAAAAAAAGCTGAGAGAACTTTGAAATCAGCTAGAATAATATCTTATATTCATGGAGCAGGAACTGTTGGCGTAATGCTAGAACTTTGTTCTGAATCAGACTTCGTATCAAAGCACGAAGATTTTGCAGCTCTTGGAAAAGATATTGCAATGCAAATTGCTGCTACAAATCCAGTTTATTTAAAGAAAGAAGATGTACCACAAGAAGAAAAAGATAAAGTAATGTCAGCCTTCGCCGATGAAGTAAAAGGAAAGCCAGAAGCTATGAGAGAGAAGATTTTAAATGGTAAATTGGATGCATTTTTCAAAGAAAAAATCTTGATTGAACAGGATTTTATAAAAGATCCTAGTGTTACTGTAAATACACTTATTCAGAACGCTATCCAAAAATTCGGAGAAAAAATTGAAGTCGCTAGATATGTCCGTTTCAATGTGCAAGCTGCTCCAGCAATGTGTTAAACATTTAATTTACGCGTGGTATAATTGTTTGGCTCGCGTTTAAAAAATATGTCTATAATTTTATTTTATATTTCGTTCATTTTGATTGTGGCAATGTTTACCATTAAGTATTTTGGTATATCTTTTGATCACCATGAAGCTATATCAAATATAGTTTGTGAAAATGATAAGAATTGTCACAAAATAGTTCATCATAGTAAAAATATATTCTCTAAGATAAAATTTGAGAATTTTCATAGATTGACAGTAAACATTGCTGATTACATAAAAAAGAAAATAATATATTTAAAAAGAAGATTTGATAGTAAACAACCTGCTTTTTTCTTGAGTCCACAAAAGCCAAGCCATGTAAAGAAGAATTCTGTATCTTTTTTTCTTAAAAATGTCACAGATTACAAAAATTCTTTAAAGAAGAAAGATTTGTAATTTTTCTATTTTTCTGTTAAATTGTATGGGCTATTGATTTGTTAGGCCACCTTAGCTCAGTTGGTAGAGCAACTGTTTTGTAAACAGTAGGTCCCCAGTTCAAGCCTGGGAGGTGGCTCCAAAAAATAAAATCACCCATTTGGGTGATTTTTTTTGGAGTTGACTTTGATAAGCGAGGTGTTGAAAAGCGAATACGTGGAGCTTTTCAAAGACGGACTGAGCGAAGGCGAAGGAGTCGGGGTCGGCATAAATTTTCAGTAGAAAATTATATGTGACAAAGTAGATCGGAAGAGC
>JBBACS010000012.1:0-16322 GCA_041656855.1 Minisyncoccota bacterium
AGGATATAGTTTTCCTAGCTATCATGCCACCATAGCTATGATTTTTCTTCTATCCTCTGTCTTTCTTTTAATACCACTAATGAAAAAAGGTTTGTCAAAAAATATATTCGTAATAATTACTTTTATTATATTCCCTCTGGTAGCTTTTAGCAGAATATATCTATTTGTTCATTGGACTTCAGATGTTATAGCAGGCATAATTTTGGGTGCGATTTGCTTTATTTTTGCTGAAATAATCTGTTGTCATAAAAAAGAAAATGTGCTATAAATAGCTCTCATAATCGTCATTATAATACTTTGAATATAAGAGTAAGAATTAATCATCAAATAAGAGTTCCCGAGCTTCGTGTTATCACTGAAGAAGGACAAAATCTCGGAGTAATGTCTGCAAGTGATGCTTTAAAGCGAGCGGGCGAAATGGGATTGGACTTGATAGAAATATCGCCAAATGCCGTTCCTCCTATTGCAAAAATAATGGATTATGGTAAATTTCAGTACACTGAAAAGAAGAAACAGAAAGACTCCAAATCTAAAATTCAAAACATAGAGATTAAGAGTATTCAGGTCAAAATAGCTACAGATGAGCATGATCTCATAATGAAAGCTGAAAAAGCTTCGGAATGGCTAAAAGAAGGCCATAGAGTGAAGCTTCTTTTATTTCTTTCAGGTAGAGCTAAGTTTTTAAATAAGGATTTCTTGAATGAAAGAATGGAAAGACTTCTAAAACTTATTACAGAAGAATACAAAATTGCTGAAGCACCTCAGAAAGGACCAAAAGGAATAACTATAACGATAGAAAAAGCAAAAAAATAACAATTTTAATAAAAAGTTTATGAAAACAAACAAATCATTTTCAAAAAGAATAAAGGTTACTAAAAACGGTAAAATCATGGGCAGAAAAGCTGGACAAAACCACTTTAATGCTAAAGACAGCGGAAGCAAAGGGCAGCACAAAAAAAGAATGTTAGATATTGTCTTTAGTAATAAAGCAAAAGCAAGATTTCTACCAGGAAGATTTAAATAAATTAACGAGCGAAGCGACTATAATTTATTTATCCAGCCCCATTTTTACAAGACGATAATTATAAACAAGGTTTGATAAACATAATAAAGGTATTCATTATTAGCATAAATTAATTTAAAAATGGGGCTGGATCATGATTTTTATAATCATTTCACTCATTAAAAATCTATGACAAGAGTTAAGAGAGGTGTACTAAAAACCAAGACAAGAAGAAATATCCTAAAACAGACAAAGGGTTTTCGTCTAAATAGAAGAAACAAAGAAGCTGCAGCTATTGAAGCTATTATGCATGCTGGGGCAAATGCTTTTGCACACAGAAGAGACAAAAAGGGAGATTTCAGAAGATTGTGGAATGTAAGAATCAACGCAATATTAAGAGAAAACGGTTCTACATACAGCAAGTTTATCGGAGCTCTTACAAAAAAGAACATAAAAATAGACAGAAAAATGCTTTCATCAATCGCTCAAGAAAATCCAGAAACATTTAAAAGAATTCTAGCTCAATCCAAATAACCAAATATAAATAAAGAGGGGTTTCGCTTCGCGAAACCCCTCTTTATGTATTTATTGTATACTTAATACTCTATACTAATTCTACTGATTCTCCATACTCTGGATACTCTGCATTCACATCAATCTCATCACGCAGTCTTTGTACTAAAAACAAAGAAGCCTTTGGCTCACCCATAACTGCAAATACTTTTTTTAGTTTTCCTGCTTTGCTAGCCATATCAACAAATTCTACAAGATGATCAGAATCTTTGTGGGAAGAATATCCTTCTATTTTTGCTATTGTTGCTCGAACTGGCATATTATCACCATAAATGTTTACTGTTTTAGCCCCATCTTCAAGTTTTCTCCCGAGTGTTCCAACTGCCTGATATCCAATCAGTAAAATTGTTGCATTCTTATTACCGACATGATCATGTTCATGATGAACAACTCTTCCACCAGAAGACATTCCGGAACCAGCAATAATTATTTTTGGATTCTGAGTTAAATCTATTCTCTCAGAGTCTCTGAAAAGTGCGGTTGATTTCAATCTTGGAAAACTAAAAATATCATCACCTTCTTTTATTTCTTTACAGACAGCTTCATTCATATAACTACAATATTTTTTATATATCTTTGTTATTTTTATAGCCAAAGGAGAATCAAGAAAAACCGGTACCTGAGACAATTCATTGTTTTCAAAAAAGGTGTTCATCTCATAAAGTATCATCTGAGTTCTCTCGAGAGAAAACGCCGGAATAATCAGAAGTTTTTTGTTGGCTATAGTGTCTCTTATTACATCTTTTAATTGTCTTCTTCTCTCTTCTTTTGGCTCATGATTTCTATCTCCATAAACACTTTCCATAATAATATAATTGGCATCTTTGATTTCTTCTGTATCATTTAAAAGTAAAGATGGAGAATTGCCTAAATCACCTGTAAAAATAGCTTTCATTTTACCATCATCTATTTCTACCATTGCAGAACCTAAAATGTGTCCTGAATCTCTCAAGTATGTAGAAATACCTTCCCCCAAACCAAAAGTCTGGTGATATGGAATTGTTTCCCACAAACTCAATGCTTTCTCGGCATCTTTTCTGTCATACATAGGCAAAACTCCATTTTTTCTAGAATCAGAATCCATTATTCCAATAGCATCATCAAATAGAACTTCGGCAATATCCTTCGTGGGCGGAGTGCTTATAATTTTCCCCTTGAAACCATCTTTTACTAATTTTGGTATTCTGCCCGTATGATCCATGTGTGCATGAGTAACAATAAGAAAATCTATTTCTTCTGGATTATATGGAAATGGATCTCTATTGAAACTATCAGACGTTTCCGTTCCCTGCATCAGACCACAATCTATTAATATTTTTAATCCACCCTTTGATTCCAAAAGGAAATTGGCTCCGGTCACAGAGCCTGTCCCTCCATAAAAAGTTAATTTCAATCCGTTTGAAAATTGTTTATCCTTAAACATATTTTAATTATTTTTTAATAGGCAATGTTAAATTATTCTCTGGTTTGGATATTAAGCAATTTTTTGCACTTTTATTTTTTATAAAATAAAGAAAAGCAAAAAAACCGCCAACAACACCATTTGAAATATCACTGAGTGAATCTTGCCAATATCCAATATTTGATAAAGAAGTTATTTTAAAAATTAATTCAAATATTTCCCAAAGTATTCCTATGATAAATACAGAACCCAGCATGATTAATAATGCCCTCTTTTTATAATCTGTTATTTTTTCTATGTGACCAACTTTTAAAGCCACCCACAAAGCAGTGAGCGAAGCCCAAAATCCTCCCAAAATATGAACGGGTATATCTAGCCACTTAAAAGTCCAATACCAACTATATTTTAGAGATAAATAATGAAAAACCGCAATAAATAAAATTGTGAGAAGGGAAATTAATAAAAGTTTTCTTGCCCCGCGTGAATTTTCACTTTGTCTTAAATTTATCATTACATTAGTATTTATTAGATATGTTTTATATTACAACAAAAATTGTTCTTAAAAAATTCTTTGCGAGGTTCTTGTTGAATATTATATCAAATTATTATATTTAAATCTTTTTAGAAAAATATATGAATTAAAAAGACTCACCATTTGGTGAGACTCTTTAAAAGGATTACTGGATAAGGATTACCCTAGATAAGTCTAGGTGGGTTTCCTCGATGATACACCAAGGTGCATCAAAAGTTAGAATCCCTTAAAAAAATTTAATCGGATAATCCTGTCCGAATAATCCTACTATAATTATACTCCCGGTAAATTGACGTGCAAGCTATAAAAGTGGAAAAGTCGATTTTTGCACTACAAAAATCGTGTCATAATAATTTGCCTGTATTTATATAGGCAAATTTTATGACTGATAAGTTTTTGTTGATAGAACCATGTCGCAAAATAAAAGGCTGGTACTTCTACCGTAAAGAAAACCTGGCATCAAAAAACCGCCTTAAGCGGTTTTTTGATTTTTCTTATCTATCTGAAATATCGTTCTTAACCTGGTCTATGTATTTAGATGCTGCATCTTGTCCTCCAAGTCCAAATGCAAGTCCTATTGCCAAAGAAACGGCAATTACTACACCTGTAAATAGAGTGTTAATGAAGGTAACTGCAATACCAAGTTGCATTATAGCTGCAAGGATAGCGAATATCCAAATTGCCCACTTTGTAATGTTTCCAGCAAGATTTACTGACTTCATGTTTGCTGCTTTTGCTGCTCCAACTACTACTTTTTCCATAGCTCCAGCAACTATAGCTGCTACAAGCACGATAAGTACAGCAACTATAACTTGTGGCAAATATCCAAGAACTACATCACTCAAGAATGTTGTTACTTGTTTCAATCCCAAGACTTCAAGAGAAGCTACCAAAAATACGATAATGAAGAACCATTCTACTAATTTACCCAAGAAATATCCTGAGTCCAATTTCATACCGGCTTTTTCAACTATCTTATCAAAACCTGCTGCTTTCAAAGCAACATCAATTTTAGCCAATTTAACCAAATTTGATACCAATTTAAAAAATATTGCACCAATTATCCAACCTACGGCTGCTATAACAATAGCGGCCAAAAGAGTAGGAATAAAATCTGCAATGCCTAGCCACACATTTTTTAAAGAAGCTGACAAAACATCTCCCCATTTAGCTATCATAATTTTATATAAATTAATTATTATTAATAATAACGTTAATCCGTCAAATTTCGCCTAATCTGACGATTTAAGTTTGCCGAACAATTATATCACTATATCAATTCAGTTGAAAATACGTCTAGCAAAAGCGCTGTTGATAATTCCCAAAAAATAAGAAGTGGTAATCCACGACTATATTTTTTGAGGACCCCGTTAAAAGTCCGAAAAAACAGCTAAATTTCATTTATCGGAGCCGAAGGCGGTTTTGGCAAACCAAAAATAATACAAAATGTGGGTACACAAAGACTTTGTACGGGGTTGTCTTATATAGAGATTTTATCAAGTAATACCTGGTGCGGGTAATCTAAGACGTCACGTACCAATTTGTCATACATGCCCAATCTATATTGATAGTCTTGAGTCTCAAAAAATACATAGGTAAGTTCTCTGCCTAATTCTGCTTCTATAGATTTTATTACATTACTTAATGAAGATTTGTTTATATTATTTCCTACGACAAACATATCTACTCTGCTATCTTTATCCTGAGTAAATACACCGGCAACAATAACCAATTTTAGTTTGCCTGCTCTAGAAAGTCTTCTGACTATTTCTCCACCCTCTAGTGTTTTTGTTTTTATCAATAATTGTTTAAGAGCTGTGATGTACGAAAAATCTTGATTTAAGTAAAAACCCTTAGAACTTACTTTTACTTCTTTTATTTTTCTATTAATTTTTCTTTTTAGTAATTTTCTGAAGGATTTGTTTTTAATAAGCTTTGCTTTTTCTAGAATAGAAATTTCCTTTTTTGCTGTATCATGACTAACCTTTGATTTATCTGAGATCATATCTAAATCAAAAATTTCCTCTGGATTAAAGAGAAAAAGTCTCATAATTTTTACTCTGGCTTCACTACCAAAAATTGTACCTAACATATCCATAATTAGTTTGCATTATAGCACTTGGAAACTGTTTTTCAACATAAAATAAAACGGCGATTTCGCCATGCGAAATCGCCGTTTTATTTTATAAATATATTATTTCAATGTTACTTTTCCACCTGCTGTTTCAACCGCTTTCTTCAAAGCTTCTGCTTCTTCCTTCTTCATATCTGTTTTCAATACTGAAGGAGCTGCATCTACAAGATCCTTAGCCTCTTTAAGACCAAGACCTAGAGCTTCTTTAACTGCTTTGATAACTGCAATCTTTTGAGCACCTCCATCTGTAAGTTCTACATTAAATGAGGTCTTCTCTTCTGCAGAAGCTGTTGCTACTGCTGGACCTGCAACTGCAACTGCTGCAGCTGATACTCCGAAGTGAGCTTCAAGAGCTTTTACAAGTTCATGAAGATCTATAACTGACATTTTTTCTATTTCCGCTACCAAAGTTTTGAACTTTGCAGGGATTTCAACTTTTTTTGTTTCTTCCATTGTTTTATAAATTAAATTTTAATAAATTAAGCTGTCTTTGACTTTGCTATTGCATCAAGTACAACCGCAAATCTTTGTATTGGTGAATTGATGAGATTGACGAACTGAGCATAAAGAGTTTTCTGTGAAGGAATTGCTGCGATTCCCGTCATTTCTTCTACAGTCATATACTTTCCTTCAAAAATACCTCCGACAATTTTTACATTATCTTTGTATTTTTTCTGGAACGCATAGAATTCTCTTGCTGGAGTTGTAAGATCTTCACCATAAACTATAGCGAGTTCTCCTACGAATTCAGGCATTGTTCCTTCTATCTTGGCGTCATTTAGAGCAATCTTTGCGAGTGTCTTTCTAACAACCATGTATCCTACACCTTCTTTTCTCAAAGCTCTTCTCATAGCCATATCGTCTGCAACATTCAACTGGTGAAAGTTTGCAAATACAACTGACTTAGATTTTTTCAAAGCGAGAGATACTTTCTCAACTAATTCTTTCTTTTTTGCTTTTGTGATAGGCATTCTAATTTGTGTTTCTATAATAAAAAATCGACCTTAAAATAAGTCGAAAGCCAAAAGGTGAAAGTCGAAAGAAAATACAAATGCATTTTACTTTACGGACTTTATAGACTTTAGACTAGTGACTAATTCATAAGGCCTCTAAACAATAGAGTTTGACCTCGACCAGAATTATGAATTCGGTATTTTGTATTCGGTATGCAGTATACTGTATGAATTCATACTATATACTTTATACTAAATACTACATACTAATTCCCTGGTTGTCTTTGGCCTTAATACATAAGATACTAGCAGAAAGTATGAAAAAGTAAAGCAAAAAAAACACCCGCACTATTTCTAGTGCGGGTTTATTCTATTTCTGGAAAATCCAGATACTGTCTTTTGAAGATAATCCACCAGAATCAACAGTCTGTATTTGCACAGAACCGTCATAATAGTGGACAACCGAAAAAACTTTTCCTTTTGCATCGGGAATAGGTTCCATTCCCGTTATCCACTCGATGCCTTTTTTTGGTTTCTTACCCCTTAAAACCAGATTGAATACTGTGTCCTGTGGACAAAGCATCAATCCAGCGGAGATCGCTGCTTCGCTCACCTTCTTGTGAGTGAAGCCACCAGACAAACTGTCTGATACAAGACCTAAATACTCTGGTTTTATAAAAACCAGTTCTAGGATCTTTTTTTTGTCTCCTAAAACAAAAGATGGGGTATCATAAATTTCTTTAGCCGGATCTGAAATCTGGCATCTTATCAACCACAAAA
The DNA here is from genome assembly GCA_041656855.1 of Minisyncoccota bacterium. GTDB lineage: Bacteria > Patescibacteriota > Minisyncoccia > Phycocordibacterales > GWA1-40-21 > Bog-1340. Next base: position 7,378 of record JBBACS010000012.1, read on the forward strand.
TCCACGATAAGATTTTTTTCGATTTCAATTTAAAAAATTCAACTTTCTTAATAACTTTGAATTTTTCACGCTCTTCCTCCCGATGAGAACTGTTCTCACTAGTCGGAACTGCAACAGATATATCCTTTTCTTCTGTTTTTGTTTCTGTAACCGGAGTTGAAATAGATGCCTCCTTCTCAAAAGATATTTCTGAAAAATTTATCTTTAAAGAAGGATTATCATTTTCTACTTTTGGCGCCAGTGTTTCTACTTTTTCTTCACTTTCTAAAGATGGTAAAGAAAAAACCTGGTCAGAAACTTCAGGAACAACCCCTTCCTCAATAGGAGGTAGAGAAAAAACAGGTTCTGGGCCTTTTTCGCCGTCCAATTTTTCAATATCATCCATAAGACACCTCCATTTTTATTTTGGAATATATAACAGCCATTAAGCTGTTAGTTTTTGAAGAACTTATTACTACTTCTAATTATACCATTATAAAATAATGGTGTCAATAATAGAAAAACCCCCTAATTACGGCCTATTTAGATTCTTTAATACGTTTTGCTTCCCCTTCAATATATTCAATGTCTGGTAAATAATTTTGAAAGACTGAATCTGAAAGTGACTTATCAATATTTTTTTCATTATTTTTAACTCTAGTTATCAAAGAAACCAAAACTGGAGTCATTGCTCCTTCTTGTTCTTCTTTGGTAAGAGGCGCCAATGCCTTTTTAACTCTATTCGCCAATTCTTGTAAACTAGGGTTTGGCTTTTTCTCTTTAGATTTAACTTCTTCTATTTTAGGTGATACTTTCTTTACTTCACCCTCTGCAGAAACTTTTATTTTTTCTTTTTTTTCTTTCAATTCTGATTCTGTATCTGGTAATTTCTCAATGACTTTCATACTACCCTGATATGGTACAAATGGTAAAGGTTTTACTTCTTCCTCAACTGATTTTGTTTCAGGCTTTCTTTTATTATATTCATAAAGTTCTACTCCCATTTTATTCAAATCATCTAACATTTGTTGCAAATTTTCCCTTTTTTTAGCATCTGTTTCAGACTCAAGTTTTTTCTCAATCTTTTGTTCTTTGTCCTTAAGATACTGTAAAGCTTCGTCTGGATTTCCAGGGTTTTTAGTAAAAGCATTTATTATAACTTCTTCTTTATTTGTTTTAGGAGTTTTCTCTGATTTTGACTCTGGAGCATCCATATCAAATAAATCTGATAATTCTATTTTGTCGTTTTTATCCATAGTTTTGTTCCGTTAATTATACCACTATAAATATATAGTGTCAAACAAGCACATATTCAGTATAGCAGAAAAATAAACATTAAAAAACACCCTTCCGGGTGTTTTTTAATGTTTATTTTTCTGCTTTTGCCTTTCCAACCTTTCTTCTTGAAACAACTAAGTAGTTTGAATATTTTTTAGGTGTTCTTGTTTTTTGTCCTTTTCCGACGTGCTGACCCCAAAGTGTCTTAGCAAATCTTAGACCTCTACCCTGTCTTCCTTCTCCTCCTCCGTATGGGTGGTCTACTGGGTTCATGGCAGAAGCTCTTACCTTAGGTCTGATACCAAGCCATCTTGATCTTCCAGCCTTTCCGATATTTACAAGCCAAGATTCATCATTTGAAACGTTTCCGATACATGCAAATGCATTCTCAGGAACTTTTCTAATTTCTGTTGATGGAAGTTTTACGTGAACATATCCTGCGTCATTTGCAACGATTTGTCCGAAGTTTCCTGCTGAACGGCAAAGTTTTGCTCCACCTCCAACTTTCATTTCAACATTGTAAACAAATGCACCAACTGGGATTCTCTTAAGTGGTACTCTGTTTCCAAGTTTTAATTCTGCTGTTTCTGAAGTTATAAATGTATCTCCTACTTTCATTCCCTTAGGTAAAAGTACATATCTCTTTTCTCCGTCTTTATAATTTACAAGTCCAATAAATCCAGTTCTGTATGGATCATATTCAACTGTCATTATTGTTGCTGGAATATCTTTCTTATCGTAAATAAAATCTACATTTCTGAAAAGTTTTTTATTTCCTGCTCCTTGATGTCTTTGAGTTATTCTTCCTTTATTATTTCTTCCACCTTTTGATCTTAATCCTTTTGTAAGAGATTTTTCAGGTGATCCAGCAGTAAGCACGCCTCTGTAAGTAACAGTAGACATTTGTCTTCTAGCCGGTGATGTTGGTTTATAGAATTTCATATTATTATTTTATGATGATTATATGAAAGCTATCTTATCTCCCTTTTTCAAGAATACAAGAGCTTTTTTTACAGCTTGTTTGACCCCTCTTCTACCACGAGCTGTTACATTTTTTGCTGGTAAATTAACAATGTTTACTTTAATAGGTGTAACTTTATAAATTAGTTTAATTGCTTCTCCTATATTTTTTTTAGTAGCACATTTTGTAACTTCAAAAGTATAAACGTTTTGTGATTCAGATTTGATTCCTGCTTTTTCTGTTATTCTTGGCTTCTTAACGATAGACAAAATATGATTATTTTCTTGTGTGTTTTTCATATATTTATTTTGTCATTTTAGCCTCGATAAACTTAATTGAATCAGTAGGATTCTCAATAACGAGATACTTTTTGTTCAATAAATCTACAGGGTTTATGTTTCTAAGTTCATCGACTTCAACATTTCCAATATTAGCAAAGCTCTTTTCTAAAGCTGGTTTCTTTCCAGAAATAGCTATAGTTGCGCTGTTGTTTTTCTTGCTAAAGATATCAGAAGCTGATTTTATTTTGCTTAATGATTTCAAAATTGCGATAGCTTCTACTGTTTTTGGTTTTGCAATTTCAAATTTATCTACAAAAAGAACTTCTCCATCCTTAAACTTTCTTGAAAGAATAGTATAAAGAGCTTTGATTTTCATCTTCTTGTTTATTTTTCTTCCATAATTTTTCAATCCATTTGGACCATGAGCAATACCTCCGTGAACCCAAATAGGTGATCTTGTAGAACCGTGTCTTGCGCGACCTGTACCCTTTTGTCTCCATGGTTTTTTACCTCCTCCTGCTACTTGTCCTCTTGTTTTTGTGTGAGCATAAACAACTCTGCTATCTGAAAGCATTGATGTTACAACTTGGTGTACAAGGTCTGCATTCCAATTTACTCCGAACACACTTGCTGGAAGTTTTACTTCACCGACTTCTTTTCCGCTTTGATTATAAACAGCAGCAGATAAATCTGGAGAAACTTTTGTTTCTTTTTCTGAAACAACTTTCTTTGTTTTGGTTGAAACTTTTTTCATAGTTTTTGTTGATTTAGTTTTTTCCATGATATTATCCTCTGATTTCTACGACGGTACCTCTTCTTCCTGGTACTGCTCCGCTAATCAAAAGCTGATTATTTTCTTGGTCGACTCCGAGAACTTTTAAATTCTTTACAGTTATTCTATCTGCTCCCATTCTTCCTGCCATTCTCATATTCTTTGGAACTTTGTTTCTCAAACCTCCTCCGATAGAACCTGGTGCATTTTCACAGTGTTTTTGTCCATGTGATCTTGGTTGTCCTTTGAAACCGTGTCTCTTGATAACGCTCTGGTATCCCTTACCTTTTGAAATAGCTGATACTTCGATAACATCACCTACTGCAAAAGATGAAAGATCTATTTTATCTCCAACTTTATATGCAGATACGTCGTCAACGCAGAATTCTTTCAAATATCTTACGTTTGCACCGTTCAAGTGACCTTGCATTGGCTTATTTATATTTTTTTCTCTCTTCTCTCCACATCCGATTTGGACGGCGCAATAGCCGTCATTCTCCTTGGTCTTTACCTGAGTGATTGGGGAAGGACCTGCAGTCAAAATAGTTGCAGGATGTACTTTTCCAGTCTCATCAAAGACTTGAGTCATATTCTGTTTAATACCTAGTATAAATTTCATTGTTGTTTTACCCGAGAAAAATTTTTGCTGATGAAAATGTGTTGACTATTAAATAACTATACTCTTAAGCTAGAAAATATCTGTTAAAATATGTATCTGTTAATTTCTAATTTTCAACACGTCAGCAAAAACTTTAACGGGTTAATTATAGATAGAGGACCACAAACCAAATTACTCTGGCTTGCGGTCATATCGCCTGTAAATATTTAGATTTATTAGATCATCTTAACATCAATATTCACCCCTGAAGGTAAACTGATGTTTGTAAGAGCTTCAATAACTTTAGCGTTTGGATTTATAATGTCTATCAATCTTCTGTGAATCCTCATCTCAAATTGCTCTCGTGCGTTTTTGTAGACAAAAGATGCTCTGTTGACTGTATACTTCTTAATATCCGTTGGCAAAGGTACTGGGCCTACAACCTTTGCATCATGTCTCAAAGCTGTTTCAATTATTTGTTTTACTGAAGCGTCTAAGATTTTGCTATCGTAAGCTCTCACTCTTATTCTTAAAATAGAAGCGGCTTCTGCTTTAGCAACTGGTTTAGAAACTTTTGCTTTTACTGATGCAGTTTTTGTATTCTTTTTTGTTGCTGTTTTTTCCATAAATTTTTAACGAACGTAGTGAGTATAAAAATTATGGTCCTGTTAAATCCCGCTTTCGCGGGAACCTGTCTTCGACAGGTTATTTAACAGGACTTAATAAAATATAGTCGCGGTGCTCCTTATTTTATTAAGCAATAATTTTTGTTATAACTCCTGAACCTACAGTCTTTCCTCCTTCTCTGATTGCAAATTTCATCTTGTCTTCGATTGCAACTGGAGCAACGAGCTTAACTTTAAATGTAACTGTATCTCCTGGCATAACCATTTCTACTCCTGGGTTCAAAGTAACATCTCCTGTTACGTCTGTTGTTCTCATGTAGAATTGTGGCTTATAACCTGTAAAGAATGGAGTGTGTCTTCCACCTTCCTCTTTCTTCAATACGTATACTTCAGCTTCAAATTCTGTGTGAGGAGTAACTGATCCTGGTTTCGCAAGAACTTGTCCTCTGTGTACATCTTCTTTCTTTGTACCTCTCAAAAGAACTCCGGCATTATCTCCAGCTTGTCCTTCTTTAAGTTGTTTATTAAACATTTCGATACCTGTAACTGTTGTAGTTGTTGTTGGTTTAATACCGACAATTTCACAAACTTCTCCAACTTTTAGGACTCCTCTTTCGATTCTTCCTGTTACAACTGTACCTCTACCTTCAATTGAGAATATATCTTCAATAGGCATAAGAAATGGCTTATCTACATCTCTTACTGGAATTGGAATGTAAGTATCAAGTGCTGCCAAAAGATCAGCAATACATTTTGTTGCTGGTTCATCTGGTGTTTTTGCTGCAAGAGCTAAGCTTGCTGAACCTCTTATAATAGGAGCATTGTCTCCATCATAATTATATTTTGTCAAAAGTTCTCTAACTTCAGCTTCAACTAGATCCAAAAGTTCTGCATCTGGAACTAAGTCAACTTTGTTCAAAAATACTACTATTTTTGGAACTCCAACTTGGTTAGCCAAAAGAATGTGTTCTCTTGTTTGTGGCATAGGACCATCAACTGCTGAAACTACAAGAATAGCACCGTCCATTTGAGCGGCTCCTGTAATCATGTTCTTGATATAGTCAGCGTGACCAGGGCAGTCTACGTGAGCGTAGTGTCTTGCGTCTGATGAATATTCAACGTGAGAAATAGCAATTGTGATAATCTTTGTTGCATCTCTTCTACCTGCTGATTCTGATGCTTTCGCAACTGAATCGTAAGCAATATCATTTGCCAATCCTTTTAAAGATTGAACGTGAGTGATAGCTGCTGTTAAAGTTGTCTTACCGTGGTCAATGTGACCAATTGTACCAACGTTTACGTGTGGTTTATCTCTTAAAAAATCTGCCATATTATGTGCTTGCTGATTTTAAAAGCGAAGTGCACGAGAATGCCTTTGCCCATAAAACCAGCTAATTGATTAATCCCATCATTCACTGTATCTGCTCAAGGCAAAATAAAGCGGACTGGGAAACTTATAAATTACGACTTGCAACTTGTGTGAAGTTTTTCAATACAAATTAAAAAACCGCACAGTGCGTATCAGTGATAATAGCAAGAGAAAAGTAAAGAGTCAATAGAATTTGATGTTAATTATCAATACATTCAATACAAAAAGCAGGCCATAATCAGCCCGCCTTTGTATTTGATGATCTATTTTTCAGACTTTTTGATTTTATCTTTAAAAAACCACTCATATATACCGTAACACCAGCTTATTGTATAAACGAAGCTTACAAAAAATATTCCCCACTGTTTGCTATTGAAAGCAGTAATAAACCAAAATGGTTGAGAAATAAGTCCAGCTACAAAACCCCACTTATTCTTTTTAGCCACAAGAATAATTGCTAAACCTCCGAGAACAAATATCGCTATCTGTGAAATGATTTCAAACATAAGTACTATTATATCTTTTTTATACAAAAGAAACAAAAGGCGGTCACCCATAATTGTCTACTGACAATTTGTTCGAGCTCTGCACTTGATTTTCTAATTCATTTCGTTCGTAAGAAAATCTACGCCCGGACTCACTCACCTTCGCCCGCTCCGTCTCAGAGCAAAGTAGATAATTTCTTTTGCTACGTTTGGTGGAAATTATTTTGAATGATACATTAATTCTTTTATATCAACTTTATTCATTTTTTGCGGCAATTTAAGAAGAGAAATATCAAAACTATCCTTAATATATGCAATTGTTAAGTGAGGTATAAATTTATTATTTTGGAACTTTTCAAAATACGGGAATTTTTTTAAAGAATCATGAATTTTTTCTAACATATTTTTACCATCAATTTTTAGATATAATATGTTGCATTTATATTGAGGAACTGAAAAAGTTCTCAATCCTTCAATTCTTAGTTCCCTAAGAGCTTTCTCACCAAGAAATTTTAAAAGTTCTTTTTTATTTATTTTTTCATCATCAAATCCATAGAATAAAGTCAGATGTAAATCATTAGTAACATTACCACCCTCCATTTTTCCATTAATTTCTACCGAAACAATTTCTTCTTTTGGAATCACTAACGACCACTCTCTTATTGATTTCTTAAATTCCTCAGAAAACTCAGCTGTGACATATCCTATTTTCATATTATAATTTAAATAATTAAGAACGTAATAATACTTGCGGTGGATCATCTGAATCTTTCTTTGAAAAGACAGTGCAGCCTCCTTTTTCTTCGACAATTAATTTATCTTTATATGATGGATTGTAGTTTGTTAAAATTTTTTCTATTACTTTTTTGTCAATTACTTCAGTTAATCCTGTTTTTTGTGAAAGTTTAATTAATTGTTTGTGCGATAAATCAATTGTGGTCCAAATGTTATAGTTATATTTACACAGGTTACTAACAATTTTAACCATTTCATCTGTATTAATCGCAGTTGCCAAATACATTCTTTCTCCGTCCATCAAACAACAAGATAATGGGTTTCCGTTTTCATCCAGTTTATATATTACTGAACTAATTTTGGAATTGAATAATTTATCCTTTACAAATCTTTTTCCTAATTTTTCTGCGATTAATAATGATAATTTATCCTTATTTTCTTCAGACAGGTTAGGCGCACTAACAGAAGTGTATGAATCAGATATTTTTAGTCTATCTTTTTTTGTTTTAAGTTCATCAAAAATATATCTTTTATCATATTCATCAAAATATTCTAAAGCTTGAGCAGAGTTAATATTACCAAGTATTTGAATTAATTTGTGTTTCCTGTCTTTATTATTGCAAAAATACTCAATCACCGACGGTATAGATTTTCTTATTATACTATCTGTTTCTAATGGGATTATTAAATCAGGCAAACGTGAAATTTGTTTCAATGCACTTATAATTATCATTGGATTGTCTAATGCTGATGTTGGATTACAAAATTTTAATTCTTTTTTTTGAATTTCATCAAAATAATTTTCATTAATAATTTTGTCAGACCCCAAATCAAACGCGCAACAGTTTAAATTGATATCACCAGACTGTATTAAATCCTCAATAGTTGATTCACCTTTTATACCAATCTGTATTTCTCTACCATTAATCATAGTGTTTATAACACCAACCCCTTCTTTCATTGAATATTCTTTTTCATTAAATTTTCCAATTGTAGATTTTTTGTACCCTTTTTTATCAAAATTTTCAATAATCTGTTCCAACGGCATTCTTGTCATCAAATCAAAATCTGAAGTCTGAATATTTTTTCCGATAATTAAATCTCTTATAGCGCCACCAATTAGATATGTTCTATCTCCGAATATATCCTTAATCTCATTAATAGGAAGTATTTTCTTAATGGTGTCCTCAATAATTGATATATCTACCCTCTCGTTTTCATTTTGATTTATTGGCCATTCAGGATTGTTCATCAGCATATTTTACTACAATATTTGGAATATACAAAAGGCGGGCCGTTTACGGCCCGCCTTTTGTATTTGTATTTTGTATTGTTTATACTAAATACTACATTCTAAATACTATATACTATTTTGTTGCTGTACCACGTACTTCAATAATCTCCTTTGCTACGTTTGGTGGAACTATTTCATAACTTCCAAATTCCATAGTAGATGAAGCTCTTCCTTCAGTAAGTGATCTCAAAGTTGTAACGTATCCAAACATTTCTGCAAGCGGAACATTAGCTTTTATAACCTTGTTCATTCCGCGGTCAAACATTTCCAAGATTTGTCCTCTTCTTGAATTGATAGAACCTGATACATCTCCCATGAATTTTTCTGGAGTAACAACCTCAACCTTCATAACAGGTTCAAGAATAACAGGTCTAGCTCTCTTTGCTGCATCTTGAAATGCCATTGAAGCCGCAATCTTGTAAGCAATTTCAGATGAGTCAACATCATGATATGAACCAAAAGTTAATTCGGCAGAAATATTTACCATTCTGTATCCAGCAAGGACTCCTCTTTCCATACTTTCTTTAATACCTTTTTCTACAGCCGGAATAAATTCTTGTGGAATAA
>JBBACS010000013.1:0-10671 GCA_041656855.1 Minisyncoccota bacterium
ATATACCTCTAAATTAGCAAATTTTGAAAAATAGAGCAATAAAACTAAAGGATTTCCTTGAATTCCCCTGGCTGGATCAATATCTCTTCTTTTCTATTTAAAAGAGTCTGATTATCTAATTTCCTGTTATATCCTTCTAAAAGCCAGAGAGGATCGCCATGGGAAATAATTAAAATAGTCTTGTCTTGATGATTATTTTCAATCTCTTTAAAAACTTCTACCATTCTGTTTTGACATTCACTCCAAGTCTCTCCTTCTAAGGGAGCATTTTCAAATCTTTTTAAATAATTGTTATTGTATAGGACTTCCCAAGCTTCGGCTTCTTTTTTGCCGCCCCAGATTCCCCAATTGATATCCCTCAATTTTTCATCAAAGATTACCTTTGCTAAATCAAAGCCAATTTTTTCAGATATAATTTGAGAAGTTTGTTTAGTGCGCAAGATATCAGAAGAAAAAACACAGTCAATGTGTTTGTCTTTTAATAATTCTCCTGCTTTTTCTATATCCTCTATTCCTTCTTTTATCAAAGAAACTGGAGGAGTATCATCAGGCCAGCAATAGAGGAAATCTTTTAATTCAGTTTGGTGGATATTCTTTCCGTGTCTTAAAAGGAAGTATTTATTATTCATATATTTCTTTAAATTCTCCTGGCTGCAACATTATTTCTTTTCTTTTTTCTAAAAGAGTTTGATCGTCTATTTCTTTAATGTGTCCTTCAAGGAGCCATAAAGGATCGCCATGGGAAATAATTAAAATAGTCTTGTCTTGAAATTCTTCTTCTATTTCATTTAAAATCTTAACCATTCTTTCTCGGCATTGATTCCATGATTCCCCCTCAGGAACAACTTTTTCAAAAGCGTTCATGTGATCATTATTATAGAAATTCCAGTATTCTTCTTTTGTTTTTCCAGCAAAAGCTCCCCAGTTTAAATCTCTAAGTCTCACATCATATACAATCTTCTCTTTGTCGTATTTAATAATTTCAGAAACAATTTTAGCTGTTTCTCGACAACGCAAAATATCTGAACAAAAAAGACAATCAATTTTGTCTTGTTTCAGTGTTTCTCCTGCCTTTTTAGCCTCCTCTTTTCCTTGTTCAGTTAAATAATATGGAGGATTACCGTCAGGCCAATGATATATTATTCCTTGATGCTCAGCCTGATGATTATTCTGGCCGTGTCTCAAGAAAAAATACCTGTTTTTGAGGTTAAGTTTCATGCTTTAAAAATAGCAGATTTTAATACTTTGAGCAATTTTAATATCCTCCCGTGTACGGTCTGGTGCCCCACATAGGCAATAACCGTAAGGGTTAATTGAGTTATGTTTCTAGTATATCACACCGGTAACCGGTCGGGTAACCTTAAAGCAAAATGAGACAAATGAGACACTGTAAAGGGAAGTGTCTCGTGTCTCACCAAAATTAAAAGTCTTGACTATTTTTCATCACAGCATTGATAGGTCTGTCATGACCTCTAGTTCAGTGGTAGTCATTTATCTTGGTTACTACTCTTCAAATTTTAAATTAAACTTTCTAATATTTCTATGTAAAATTTTTAACCCTTCGAGAGCTTTTGGGTGACATGATCTGAAGTTGCTAACTTTAGGCTTTCTATGACGCCTTCTTTCGTTTGGCCTCCTGACAAGCTTCTCAAATCCGCAGTGTATGCAATTCCAGTGAGACTTTATTTTCTTCTTTCTTAAAAGATGCCTGATATTACCAATTACAAATTCCTCTCGCCCCATTCCTATTTCCTTTAAAATATTTATGCACTTTATGGAAATATCCTCATTAAGCTTATTAGCACCCATAACGTCGCGATAATTTTCTAAAACTCCTAGATATCCGTGCGAATATTGCCCCCTCGGCCATTTACCCTGTCCGTTGAAAAAACTTTGGTCGTAAAAAAATGGCACAACAACTTTGCCTATAAAATCTTTCAGCGATATATCTTTATCCTCGTCAAAATACCCGATCAAACAAACCTTCTTGGTGGCGACATAATAATGCAAATCGCGAAGATTAATATTTTTTGCCTTAGCAAATCCCTCTATTTTATTGCCCACTTCCGCAACTCCTCTATATATATTATCTAAAGACAAGTCAATTTCTATGTCGTAATCATCTTTGATTAGATATTTATCTTTAGTTGCCGAAAAAGCCTTATTATAAATTGAGTATTTTTTACTTTTTCTATCAAATCTAACAATAAAACTCAGTTTGCCAGATAATATCCTATCGTTATCTTTAAATTTTAAATCTGGAAAATTAGAAATAAAATCTCTGTCTTCGTCGTTAATTGTCATAAGGGAAATACGGCTTAGACAACCCCTTAGACTCGTAAATGACCTCAGGTGCTGAACCTGCAGATTTGCTCTCTTCGCCATCTTTATAAATATTAATTCCCCCTTCAGAGTCAATATCTAAAATAATGCTCTTTTCGTCTTCTCCTAAATGATAAGTATTTTCTTTGCTGACATAATCTCCATATAACTCTAACGCTTCATCATCTGGATGATCGTGAGGACTGTCTTCTTGCTTCGGAGCACTTATTATCAAATAATCTGGCTTTATATTATCCATATGATCAAGGTAAACATCATCGTCTTCATTTTCTTTATCCTTGAAGAAAGAAAATGATCCGTGGTGAGATGCACTCAAAACATCGCTCTTTAAATCATCTTTATAGTAATCAGTTATGTGTTCCTTCCATGCTGTTTTATCAGAATCTCCAGTTAATAATATGCTTTTATCTTTATAGATAAATTTAATAACCCCGCATTGTTCATGTATCCTTTTAGCTCTTTGATCAGGCGTTTCGTCGTCTATTTCTTCACAGATATATTTTGCTGGCGATAATACCTGAAAATCAACATCGCCGACCTTCCTGTCGGTTTTAGATTTTTCCTCCTTGTCGATATGTAGAACATTCTTATCATTACTGCCTCTCAAATAAAAAACATTGGGTTCGCCGACTTTTTTGATAACCTCATTCAATTCCTTGAATGCATCCTCATGATCTTTTCCTGGCATATGTCCAGAATGCCAAACCTCACCAATATAATCTTTGATTTCTTTAACCCCGGCGATATGATCTTTATGAGGATGAGTATTAACAAAAATAATATCGCTCTTGTTTATTTCTTTGAAAATCGAAGGAATATCCTCAATCGATTCATCATCCTTCTTATAATTAGAATCTACCAGTAAATATCTGTGCGAATCTCCATCGGGAATAATCATTAAAGTAGACTCGCCTTGCCCGACGTATAAAAATATTGTTCTAAAGATTCCCTTATCTGGAAAAAATATATCTTTTTTCATGTTATTTATTTGTTATATTTATTAAAAAAGTTTGCAATGTTTTGGCTCTTAAATAACCGTAAAACCTCTTTGATCGATTATAGAAAAGCCATGTTAAAATAATTGACAAGACGAAAAAAGAAAGGTAACCGATAAAAAACCAGTGCATTATATTAAGTATGAGCATAGAAATAGAATTCAATCCAAACAATATCATCCATCCTCTGTATAGACTGTAATAAGCATTAAAAGACTGAACTTGTCCTGTAATATCTTTTGCGGAAGAAGACATGTAACATAGAGAGTAAACTTCTCCCCAAGACTGTTTTGCTACGTTAAAATAGACACTTACTCTTTCGAGAATCTCTTTTTCCGAATCAGAAAAATTAACCTTATTTTCTTTTACGAAAATATTTGCGCCAGCTTGCAAAACATGTCCAAATAGGTAAGCAACGATAAACCACATCAAAGAATTGTCTAGATTAAAAGAAGGAATAACATAAGCTACTTCAAATAGATAAAAACTGAAAGCTAAAACTAGCAGCCCAACGCTTCCGACCATCAGATATCCTATCTGGTCATAGATATTAAATTTTGAAAAAATAGTGTTATCCATATTGTTGACTTAATTAATCTTCGTGCCTTTCTACCTTATTAAAAAATGGAAGCGGTTCTGAATTTGGGTACAACCCTTTCCTTGGTGCTTCTCCAATGGAATAATACTTTAACTCTCCGCTCGTAATATGAACTGGCCCTCCTCTTCTTTTAAAAGCATTAGTAACTATTTTTGATGGGTGTTTTTCATCTAATTCTTTAGATATAGAAGCTACCACCACTATTTTTGCGGATTGCCGATCTTCTTTCTCCAGCCTTGAACCGATTATTTTATCTAAAATATAAGGATTAACGTTTCTATAGCTTCCGTGATGCGGAACTTGAACAACTTTCAATTGAGAGTAGTTGTAATTAGTAGAATCTAAAACCTTGATAACTCTTTCTAGGGCAGGCTGCCCTGCGTCAGCAGTAAATAATATATGCTGACCATCTATATTAAGCAAAATAATTACACTTGAATTGTTTTCTGCCGATGTAGATCCCTTTTCGTCTAGAGTTTCTATATTCCACGCCTCATCAATTAATTCTTTTATAGCCTCCCCGACGCCCCTGATTCCTTTGATTAATTTTTCCATAAGAGGCTCTTCTGGCTCAGGAGTACATTTAAAGTTCGGGATTAGTTCATTTTTATAAAAATCCTCGTCTGGACCTAAAACTATTATCTTCCCTGTTTGGTCAATTTTACCCGTAAAAGGCTCTTCAATTTCAATGCCTTTTTCTTTGGCTATCTCTTCGATACTTTTTACAGTAGCTAACGATTTAATAATTTTTTGCTCAACTTGCTTATCAGCAACTGAAGACTTCTGAAATAATTTTGCGATATTATCCGTATGTTCCCACGGCTTGTGCATCCATATCTTCCCGATTTTCAATTTTTCTAAAACCTTAGGGATTCCTCCTGCATGATCATTGTCTGGATGAGTGGAAATAACCAAATCAACTTTATCGGTTCCATAAACATTCTTGATGTGATTAACAACCTGGTCTCCATTTTCTTGAAATCCCGAATCTATAACTACAACAGAATAATCATCTCTTGTCCCGCTTAAGTTGCCGAATCTCATTACTATCGCATCCCCGCTTTGGGTTTTTTCTCCCACAGGAAGAAAATCTATTTCTAACTCCATGTATTTATTTCTTAATTATTCCTATAATAACCCCGTTTATCATATAATCTTTCAAGTGATCCTGCTTGATATAAATAGGCTTGGTTTCCATCGTTGATTCTGACTTTAAAATTATTCTTTTATTTTCTTTGTCAATATAAAATCTTTTAAGATTAGCTAGTCCATCTATAATAGATAATACATAATCTCCATCTATAGGGCTTCTATTGTTTCCATCTACTATGGCATAGTCTCCTGTCTCTGCGGGACCGCCTTTTAGTCCTTTAGCATTATTAAGAGAATCACCATCGACTTCAACAAGAAATAATCCTGCCTTACTCATTCTTCCAATTTCATCAGAAGGAACTGCTAGATAACCCTCAACATGCTCTTCAGCAAAATCTACCGCGGCTCCCGCATTGGCTGATCCGCAAATCGGCAGCTGGAAAAGTTGGCCTATAATAGGGTTTTGTTTTTCAACTTTAATATCTCCATTTTCAGCTATGGAAATAAAGTCCTTTGCTTCAAGCTGTTCAATATGATGGACAACATTCTGCGGATTCTTTATATCAATAATTCTGGCAATAAGCCTAGAATTCTTCTTGTTTAGCTTTACAGAGCTTGCTAGATTTAATATTTTTTGTTGTGTTGGGTGCATGTAAGTTCAATTTATCATTTTGATTATTTTTATTTTATACCTATATCCAATTTTTGTCAAATTTGTAAAGACTTGACAGCTATATAAATAAAGGATAAAATTTAGAAAAGCTATCTATTATAAATCACAACCAAATTTAAACAAAAACTGATTTCCTTTCCCCTTAACAGTTAGCTCGATAGATGGAACAACTTGGAACTTTTCTTATCGAAACAGAACAATAAAAGAGTGCCTCAAAAATTACAAAAAATAATTATTATGCTATTATATTAAATAAGATATAGGTAGCCTATAAAAAGACTATGCAGACAAAAAATAAAAAAGTAATTCAAACTCTTTTTATGAATCACCAAGAAAATAATACTCTTAGCAAATTTAAAATGATTGATTTATTTGCTGGAATCGGAGGCATTAGATTAGGATTTGAATCAATTGGAGGCGAATGTGTTTTCTCTTCAGAATGGGATGCTTCAGCTCAAAAAACTTATCAGGAAAATTTTTCAGAAATCCCATATGGAGATATAACCAAAATAAAACCAGAAGAAATTCCTAGCTTTGACGTTCTTCTTGCTGGATTCCCTTGTCAACCATTTTCTCAGGCTGGTAAAAAAATGGGATTAGCCGATACCAGAGGTACATTATTTTTTGATATAGCTAAAATAATTAATTATCACAAACCATCAGTTGTTTTTCTAGAAAATGTAAAACGTCTTAGAACTCATGATTCTGGAAGAACATTTGCCACAATAAAAACTGTTCTTGAAGACATGGGTTATAGCGTAAGTGCAGATGTGTTTAATGCTAAAGATTTTGGAATTCCTCAAAACAGAGAAAGACTTTATATTATTGGTTTTCTGGGTGAAACTAAATTTTCTTTTCCGATTCCACCTAAAAATAAAACTTGTGTTGGTGATATTTTAGATAAAAATGTTAATGAAAAATATACACTATCGGATAGATTATGGCTTGGTCATCAAAGAAGGAAAAAGGAACATTTAGAAAAAGGCTATGGTTTTGGTTATAGCCTTTTTAACCATAGCTCTGAATACACAAGCACAATCTCAGCTAGATATTACAAGGACGGATCTGAAATTTTAATTGAACAAAAATTAAAAAATCCAAGAAAACTTACACCCAGAGAAGCTGCTCGATTACAAGGATTTCCTGATAACTTCATAATTCCCGTAAGTGATAATCAAGCCTATAAACAATTTGGCAATAGCGTGTGTGTTCCCGTAATTAAAGCTTTAGCCAGTAAAATTTCTGAGGCTATGGATGAACTAAAGATTAATAATTTCTCTAAAAATCAAAGTCTTAACATCGACATAATAAAAGAAGAACAAGTTAGACTAGCTGTTCAATCTTTTTCTGAAAAAAGTAAAACTCAAATTAGACTAGCTAACTGTTAAGTATTAATATTTTTCTCTAATTAAAGAATCCCAGTAATTATTACTTGCTCTCCATTCAGAGTACGGTCTTTTATTTCCAGCATGCATTCCACTATCAAAGATTATTAAACCTTTCTTAACTCCTTTTATCCATATATCAAAATTAATTGGATCTCCAAAAACTATCTTTTCATATTTATCTCCTACTTTTAAACATTTAAACCATCCTTGTACATTAAATTTCTTTTCAAGTTTATTTTTGATTGATTCGGATTCCCATTTAGCTAAAATAAGATTATCTTTTTGCATAACTAATGGAACGATTTTATTCTTTTTTGCTCTTTTATCTTTACTGAAAGAATACATGGCAAAAATATTACCCTTTCGGTCAATTTTTAATATTTGACCAAAATCGTTATATTTCCTAATTTTTGGACACGGTTTTCCAGACCAAGAATATCTGCCATTTTTAAAAGGATTTGGATTGCCAAATATTTTCAAAAATCCATTATCACGATTAATCGCATATTTCTTGTCTTTAAATATATAATAGTCTGCAGACCAATCACCAAAAGTAGTTTTACTAGAAGTATTATTTTTCATTTCAAAACCATACAAATCGGGGAGATTATCAGCATTATGCTTAATACCCATCTGCGTTTCAAGCCAATGGCCATCCTTTCCGTCATGTCTTTTATTAGCCCCAGAAACATCGGGAATTTTACCCTTTACATTTCTAGTAAATAAATTTACTATTTTCCTTTTTTTCTTTATATTATCTTTCATTTTTTCAATAAATATTATTATAAAGTATCGCTTGTCATTTTTTAATTAAAACACCACTAAATGCAGGTGTTATTATTATTGTTTATCATTAACACCATTGTCCTCATATTATATCTTAAGAAACAAGAAATCAATAGAAATAGATGGGCTATAACCGACTGAAAGTTTTATAGATAAAACAAAAACAGAGGCTTTAGACTCTATTCGTGCATACTGACTTCGACAAAATGATTCGAACTAATTATATAAACAATTAAAATCCCCTCTCTCTATTTCCCCCTCCATTTCCTCAATTGTCTTCCCTGAAATACTCTCAAATCCCAACACCTTCATTCCATTAACGGTCATCATTCTAACAACTTCTCGAACAGGTAGTAAGGTTGGATCATTATTAACTCCTTTCTGTAATAAAGCAGCAAACTTCCCTGCTTCCCAAATATCCAATCGATTAGAACTAGCTGATCCATCAGTTCCTAAAGCAACAATCACTCCTGCTTTCAATAACTTAGCAATTGGAGCAATTCCTGATCCAAGCTTTAAATTACTAAGCGGACAATGAACTACCTTACAATCATGCTTAGCAATAATTGAAATATCATTGTCAGATAACCAAACACAATGAACTAAAACTGTTTTCTCATCCAATACTCCAATACTCTCTAAGTATTCAACGGGAGTTAAACCATGTTCCTTAATTGAATTATCAACCTCTTCTTTTGTTTCTGCTACATGAAGCTGATATATAGCATTATACTTTCTAGCTAATTCTTTAGCTTTAATTAAATTATCTTTAGAAACAGTATAGGGAGAATGAGGAGCAACAGAAACTTTAATAAAAGAATGATTCTTGTATTTCTCTAATAACATCTCTGTTCTTTCCAAGTCCTTATCAAATACCTCCTGTCCTTTTAAATCAATCAATCCTTCTCCTAAAACAACTGGCATTTCTAATTCTTCACAAGCTCGAGCCACTTCATCTTCATAGAAATACATATCCATGAAAGCACAGATTCCATTAGCTTTCATTTCAGTAATTGCTAATTTAGTTTGTTCGTAAACAAAATTAGGATTAACCATTTTAGCTTCAAGTGGCCAAATAACATCATTAAGCCATTCCTTTAATGGTAAATCTTCGGCCATACCACGAAAACCAATCATGGCAGCATGAGTGTGAGCATTAATTAGTGGTAAGTTGAATTTAGATTGCATTTGATTATTTTTATTGTTTTCACGGTTATGACTAGTAAAACCGTGAAAATAGACGAATTTTACTAACTTTTCACGGTTTTGGTTCCAATTAATTACTTAAGAAATTAATAATTAACTTAATTATTCCCTCCTTATCCTTAGAATCACTTTGAGCAACAAGCAAGGCTAAAGCAACTAGACCATTTTCATCTATCCTCCTTTCCCCATTTTTCTTTCTAAAATAGTCATTCTTCTTCAAAAACATTATAAATAAAAATGAGGCAATTCTTTTATTCCCATCAACAAAAGGATGATCTTTAATTAAAAAATACAAAAGATGAGCTGCTCTTATTTCTACATTAGGATATAATTCTTTCCCAGAAAAAGACTGACAAAGATTGCCTAAAATTCCCTGAAGCATTTCATCTCTTTGTTTTCCAAATAAATCACTAGCTTCTCCCTTTCTAATCAGCTCTTTCTTTAGTTCTTTAATTAAATTAACAGCTAAATCAAAGTCTATATTACTTTTAACTTTTTTAGACTTAGAAGAGACT
The DNA here is from genome assembly GCA_041656855.1 of Minisyncoccota bacterium. Classification (GTDB taxonomy): domain Bacteria; phylum Patescibacteriota; class Minisyncoccia; order Phycocordibacterales; family GWA1-40-21; genus Bog-1340. The sequence continues at coordinate 9,597 of JBBACS010000013.1, forward strand.
ATTAGATTGCCTTCATCGTATTTCTGCAAAAGAACCCATGAATTAGCATAGTCAGTTATAACTTTCAATACTCCTTCAGCTTCATCGTTATTTAATTGTTTTTGTTCTAATAGACGTTTAGTTGAAACAATAACCTGCTCTAATTCTTTAATATCATTTAACTTGCCCTCTTTTAGTCTTTTTTGATTAATAGAGTATCCTTTAATTAAATATTCTTTTAATTTATTAGTAGCCCAAATACGAAATCTTGTTCCATTACTTGATTTGACTCTATAGCCAACAGAAATAACAACATCTAAATTATAAAAATTTGTATCATATATTTTCCCGTCACTGGCAGTTATCCGGAATTTCCGGATAACTGATTTTTGAACTAATTCTTTTTCTTTAAAAATATTCTTAATGTGCTCATTGATTGTCCTTATATTTTTTTGAAAAAGACTCGCCATTTGATGCTGAGACAACCAAACAGTTTCTTTTTCTAGCTTAACTTCAAAGTCAATTTTATTGCTCTTGTCTTTATAAATTACGATTTCTCCTTTATTTAATTTTTCTTTTTCTTTGTTCATTTTTTAAAAGTTGACTATTTACTATCAATAGTCAACCGTCAACTACATCTGCTCAGGAGCAGATATTCCCATTACTTCTAATGTATTCCCTAAAGCAACCTTAGTGGCATAGGCTAAACCTAAGCGAGCCTCTTTCAATTTTTCATCTTCAACTAAAACATGACAGTCGTTATAGAACTTGTGGAAAGCAGTAGCTAATTCAATTGCATACTGAGGCAAGCGATGAACTTGATAATCAAGTGCAGTATCCTCTATTATTTCTGGTAACTTTAATATCTCTTTCATTAATTCAATTTCACTAGAATGAGTTAATAAAGAAATATTATCAATCTTCTTGACTGAAGAAACTCCCGCACTTCTTAAAATACTAGATATACGAGCATGAGCATATTGAACATAGTAGATAGGATTCTTGTCTGATTGCTCACGAGCCAAGTTCATATCAAAGTTCAAATGAGTATTGTTTGATTTCTGTAAGAAGAAAAACTTAATCACATCAGAAGGTA
>JBBACS010000014.1:0-1597 GCA_041656855.1 Minisyncoccota bacterium
AGGCGTGCAGAACATTCACTAGAAGCTACTGCAGGCTCTTCTTTTGATGCAAAATTTATTTGTGCATTATGACATGGTGCAAAAATTATTACATTAGATGACCAAGATATCCCAATACAGTCACTATCGGCTGCCTTATTTGAATTTTCATATAATTCTTCTAATAATATGCTGTTTTTATTGCTTTGCATTGTTATTTTCAGAAGAAGAAAACTTTTTTTTACATGAATCTTTATGCAACTTGAAATTATATTTTAATTGTTCTTCATATATTGAAGTCATTTCTCTACCACAAAAAGGACAAATTTCTTTGAATATTGTTGTTTGTATTTTCTCCATTTCTGCACCCCCTTTTTCCTGATTATTAGAAGGAATAAGCTCTTGAATTTTGTTTTTTTCTATCATCTTTTTTAACACCTTGAATAAGCTAGGGTAGGGTAGTATATAAAGGTTTCTATTTGATAAAATATACATCATTTTAATTGGTGTATTTTTAAAGTAGTTACAATATTAGATAATTAGCATTTGTGACAAATAATTTTTGTGGTGTTTGCTATCACCACAAAAAACTAATAATCCTATTTCATAAAAAAAATCGAGATGATAGCTGTCTATCATGCAAGAAAAAATTTTGTGGAATAGTGTAAGAAAGATTCCTGAGATGTTCTCGGAGGAAGAAATTGAATTAATATTTAATCAAATAAAAAATTCCAAAGATTATTGGACTGGAAAAGAATCAAATAGATTTAAAAATGGACATGGTCTAAAAGATTGGGCTGAATTTTTTAGAGCGAGAGATTATACATTAATTGCAACAATTTATATCCTGGGATGCAGGCCAAATGAAGCATGCAGTCTAAAATTTTCAGATTTTAATCTTAGAACTATGACTGTAAAACTTGGTGGAAAAGGAATAAATAAAACATCTAAAGAGAGAGTAATTCCTGTTCCTAGAAGACTTATGATTATTTATGAAGATTATTTTAAATTTCCTAAACATAGATTTTGGAAAGGAAGTAGATATTTATTTCCAAGTTTTGGTAGAGATCACATTGCTCCTGGAACTTTAAAAAGAATTATGAGAGAAAAGGTTTTAAAACCTCTTGGTTTGTGGAATCTTGACAGGCAATCAAAAGCTCAATATAGAACATTATACAAATTAAGACATTCTAGGGCTAGTCATATTTTAGACAAGCAAATTAGAGAAATTGGAAAGCCAGATTTATTTGCAATAGCTAATTTTTTGGGTCATTCAGATATAAGAAGCACTACTGTTTATTTGCATACTGGAGAAAATTATCGCGAATATTTAAGGGGTCAAATTGAGATTTAAATCAATAAAATTTACTAAATAGTTTAAAAACCATTAATAACCTTCATAAACATATGAAGGATATGATGCTTTTTTACACTTCTTCCTTATTCTCTTATAAAGAAACTCATATTAATGTTAAATACCCCACATATCCTTCATATATCTTAACTTTTTGACTAAATTGCGCTAGAAAGTTTTAAGCTATGAACCTTATTAACCATTTTAAGGCTATAAATACATTTTTATACTTTAATCCAATCTAAAATTAATGAAAAAGAAAGA
>JBBACS010000014.1:1697-10302 GCA_041656855.1 Minisyncoccota bacterium
TTTATATCATCAAAGTCATGTATCAAGCTCCAGACCCATGCTTTAGATTTTTTAATAGCTTTTGAAAAGTCTTTTATGTTATCAAAATTTTCATATATAAGACCATGAATTATAAGGCCTCTAAGGTCTGGAATGTTTTTTTTTCTCACAAACCTACAATTTAAACCCCTTCCTTGCCCTATTTTACCGTTAGCTTTGTAAAATTTTAGTGGAAACATAGAATTAATCAAAGAAAGGTCAAGCATAGGCTTATTTTGGCTTAAAATCACTTCTTCCATCTTTTTTATTTTTACCTCCTTAAAATATTTTAAACCCTTGAAAAGCCAGTTTCATACCGAAGCATGGCTTAACTTCTCTTGGGGAAAAGAGGTGATATAGACGAGGCATATTTTGGAGTATTTAAACTTTGGGAGCCCCTAGGGCTCCCCTAGGTGCGCCCAAAACTTATAAACCATAAATCAAAAAAGATTTTATGGTGAAGAAAACATTTTTAGAATATGGTTCTAATTACTCAAAATTTATTATCAATGTAAGGGGGTATAAATAAAATATGCCTACTCAATTTCTCGGAATTGCAGTTAGTGGTTTAGTTGCATTAGTTTTACTATTAGTTGGATTTTTAAGTCTAACTAAAATGGGTGCTGGTTTAAGAGGTTTAACTTCTTGGATACCAATTGGAAACTATAAACTTTGGGCTATTGTTTTAATAATCTTTGGTTTCTCCTTTGGAGGACTTGCTTATGGAATATCATCAGCACAAGGTTTATTTTCAGGGGCTTCAACAGCTTCTGGACTTGGTTCAGGATCTGATGACTCTGGACTTGTTTCAGCTTTATCATTGTCAGACTGTCAAATTGCAACAATAGGAGCTGCTACATCTACTGTTTATGGAAACATAACTTTTAGAGCAGACCCTAACGACAATACACACTACTTTGTTGACTTAACAAATGTTACAAATAGTGGTGCAGGAAGTTTAAATGGAACAATAACATGTTCAAGAGATACACAAGATATTAGACAAGGACAAGCTGTAGATTGTTATGTAAAAGCTGGAACTTTTACAAATAAGCAATCTTCAACAGACCCTGCTCTATATAGAATGGTAGCTCTATCTGCTGGTGCATCTAAAGTTGACGGAATACCAAGTGGATTCAAGCAAACTGCTTACTTACAAAGTGCAGCTATTGCTACAACTTCAAGCCCATCAGAAAAAACAAAATATACTTTTGCTCAAGACACTACATCTCAAACATTAGGATTCTACATTACATTGCCAGGTGCAACAAATGTAAACTATCTAAATGTCCAGGATAGTGTTGACAATGTTATAGTTTGTGGTGATAAGACAGTTGCAAAACTTACTATCACTAAGCTTGCTGCTTAAACCAAAGGAAAACTTATTTTTTTTATTTTTTTCCCTTTTGTTTTAATTGGATAAAAAAGAAACATGGCAAAAACAATAGTAAAAGCTATAACAGGAGCATCATTTTTATTTGTGGTGATACTGTCATTACTTTTTCTATACGCCCAATCATTTCAATCATCAGGAATATATTCACAAGACACAGATTTGTGGAACAAGATCTTGACTGGTTATCTGGTTATTTTTGCCATATCATTAATAGGGGCATATATACTCGACAGAGAGACTGTAAATAAACTAGCAACTGCAAACTATTGGAAAACATTTGGTCTAAGGTTTATACCTACTGCTATTGTTTCAATATTGTTTTTTGTTTTAATCAGAGTAATACTGAAAGGAGCAAATCACATAAATATCTTTGAAGCAATAAGTTACATTCCTATACCAGTTTTGCTTTTTCATTTATTTGTAGTTTCCCAAGTAGAAGAACTTCTATTTGGAGGGTTAATATTCAAAACAATAAAAAAGCGTGGAAATACTACAGCTGCTTATCTATTATCTGCAGTATTATTTTCACTATGGCATTATGCTAAGTCAGGTGGAAGTATTGCAATAATGATAACATACTTTCCACTAAGATTCATATTCAACTATGCAAGCCAGGAAGGAATACCTGGTTTAAGAAAAATATTCCCAAATAACTTTGGGCCAACTCAAGAAACGCAACAAGCAGGTGCAGCAGTCCACTTTGCATGGAACGCATTTATTGTTGGTTTCATAGAAAATCTAAAAATATAAAAAAATAATAAAAACAAAATGTGCAAGAAAGACAAAAACAAACTAAAAAGAGAATTAGTAGAAGCAGAAAAAGACAGTGAAGAGGATTTCCTAGACTATGAAGAATAAAAATAAAAAAGCATTCGCACCTATTTTAATAATTATAGCTGTGCTTGCATTTGCTGCTTATTTTGTTTCTACAGGAGCAATTAATAAAATTTCTACAGGAGATTTAACTGGCTCAACAGTTGATGGTTATATTCAAGTTCCTTATATCCCTTTTTTAAAGTGTGACTTATCTGGAACAACAAGAGATTATACAAAAACAATTGATGGTTCTGGAGGACAATGGTTAGAAATTCCTGAAAATACAAATGGTTATGATGTTCGTTTAACTTCTGAGAAAAAAGGAACTTTTGAAACTGGAAGGAGATTTGAATATTATATTTGTCCACAAAGAGGAATAACTACAAACTGTGATCATAAATTTTCAGAAACAAAAGCAGGAGACTTTGATTTAAATCTTGGAAAGATTTCTAATGGTAGATATGTCTGGGTGGAATACCAAGGGCAGTATTTATTTTCATATAGGGCCAGGCCTGGAGCAAACTACAAAATAACTTATCAACCTTATACTTTACAAAGAACAGATATATTGCGTGGCTCTGGAGAAATCCAAGGTTCGGAAGGATGTAATGTTCCTAATAATGAATGGGATAACAGACTTATATCAAATTTTAAAGATAAATCTGCATCTGATGGTGTTAGAAAACTACAGCCAAATGAAATATTTAATTATTTCTCTGGAACAATAACAAGAATGTCAGAAGGAAATATGGATGGAAGTTTCTATTGTATTTATTCAAATGGTATTGCGACATTGTATCCAGTTAGGACATTAAAGACAGCAAGCAGTACATATAATGTTGTAGATGTTAGTGAGTCTGCAGGAACACAATCTTGCTGCTCTGGAGATAATCTACCAGATAAGACCTGTGTAAAAGGAAATTGGATTTCAACAGAAAAAGCAGAATGTGGATTATTATCTCCATGTGAAGGAAATGAATGGAGACAAAATCTAGGTACAGACAAACAAGTTATAAGATATGAATGTGTAAATTCAAAATGCGTTGCAAAAACAAAAACTGTAGATTGTAATAAAGACTCTGATTGTGCTTCAACAAATTTAAGATGCAATTTAAATAATTTTAAATGTGAAATTGCAAGTGTTGGCGTTGAAGATAAAGGAACTGCAGTTCTTGCTACATCAGAAACTGATTGCATAAAACAGGGAAATAAGTGGATTCCTAAGAAAACTACAAATACAGGATTACTATTTGGATTAATACCTTATGGTGGAAAAACAGAAGTTGTAGAAGCTCACTGTGAAGCTACACAAATAAACTGGTTATTTTGGATATTGACTTTACTTATTTTAATAATCCTATTCTATTTTGGAAAACCACTATTAATTTCATTGAAGGGGGTATTAAGAATATAATGAACTTCAAAACTGTTTTTATTGTTATTTTAGTTATAGTTGCAATAGTTTATATTTCTCAAACTGGTTCCTTAGTTCCTGGAGGATATACAAAGTCATGGAGTTCTAGTTATGAAAATAATGAATATACTTTTTCTTTTTCTGGAAACTACCAGTCAAGTGGTGGAGGAAATACTAATGTAAGATTTGATGCAAATGGTTGCTATCAAATAAGTCTGTATAGTGAAACTGACTGCAAAGAAAATACAATTCCAGTTGATGAAACAACTTGTCAGGCTCTTGGTGGAACAATATGCAAGTGCATGTCTAGAGAATGTTATCAGCAAAAGTTCTGTAATTTCCAGTCGATAAACTTTAATGATTATGTAATTAAATCAGAATTGTCAAATTCTCCAGATGTAACTTTTGATTTGGAAAATTTCAAGAAAACAAAGACCATGACAATTTGCAATAATGGAGAAACACAACTCCCTTCTTATAGCATTAATGTAGTCTTGTCAAAAGACTTTGATGTCCAGGCTTATGAATTTAAAGATAACAGTTGCAGTCCAATAACTGTTAAAAAATCTGTTTCAGATAAATACTATCAAACATCAGACGAGTGCAATTCTAAAATAATATCAGATGGCTCAATTATAAACAAAAATCCAGTTCTCAATTCTAATCCAGGAGAAGAAACAAAATCTTTCCTTCAAAAAATAGTTGATTCTATCTCTGGAATTTTTAATAAAATAAAGGAGATTTTTGGAATATGATTAACAGAAAACCAATGAATAAAAAAGGATTTTTGATAACTTGGATAATTTTATTGGTATTGATAATTGGAGTTTTAGTTTTATTAATGGTTTATACAAAAAAAGCTGTTGACGATCTAAAACCAGTTCTTGATTTTCTGCAGCAATATGGAATTTGGATTGTTGGACTGATACTGGCTTTCTTATTTCTTCCAGAATTAAAAGCAATAATTAAAACTATACTTGGGTGGTTTGGAGTGAAAATATGAAAAACAAAAAGGCTTTGGCAATAACTCCATTTGAGCTTAAAGGTATGGTTGTAATAATTATTTTTTCTCTAGGTGTGCTTTTAATTAATGATTCACTTAAAGACTGGCTTCTTGCATTATTTCCAAAAGTTGGAGGCTTTATGCTAGGAGCAATAATTTTATCTTTAGGTTTACTTTTTATTAAATTTAGGGGGTCTTTTGGATTATAAAATGAAAATAGAAGCAAAATTTTACAAGGCACTTGGATATCCATTTGGAGAACCTATAAAAAATCATAATCTAGATATAAACGAGGATTTGTATGATGCTTTAACTTGTGATATAAATTATTCAAGAAACCTAAATCAGGCTGTTACTAATTATTTTATTAAAAAGTTTATAGAAGACACTTGTGGTGAGGAGTATTATGATTATGAAATAGAAGATTTTCAAACTCCAGTTAGATGGCACATTAAATCTATCTTTGAAGAATTCAAATTAAATCTACCAGTCTGTCCAGGTATTCCAGATTTTTTTATTGGAAACAATGAAGAAAAAAGACATTTCTGGATTGAGGTTAAAATAAATTCTGATTCTCTAAGGAGAAGTCAGATAGACTGGATTAAAAATAATAAAACAGAGGAGAGTTATATCTTAAATATAATATTTAAATGAGTAATAGAAATCATATAATCAAATCTTTTAAAGTTTCTGAGGAAACATCAAAGTTATTTGACAAAGCAAGTGAAAAAACAGGCCTTAAAAAATCTGAATTATCAAGACTACTTTTTAATCGTTCGTTGCAGCAATTAAATTCAAAAGCTATAGAGGTTGGATGGGATAATATCAACTTCTGCGTAAAGGAGTTAAAATAAAAAAGTTACCAAAAGGAAACTTTTTGAATACCTTCTTTATAAACTGCTTTTTACTAAAATAAAAATGAAAAAAAACAATAAAGGTAAGGATTATTTTTTAGATTGGAAAATTAAAAAAAAAGTTAAATCAAAAAACAAATTAAAAAAATCATAATCAAGATTGCAGATCACTAGGCGTTCAAACATAATGATCTGCAAGTCATTGCTGACAAATGGAAAACAAAAAAAAGGTTAATAAACTATTGCATTTTGCATTAATTGCATTGTTCTTAATTGCATCAATTGGAATTGTTAGTGCAACTCAATATGTTACTGAAAATGGTATTGGATCTCCAAGTGGAAATTTTACAAATTTAACAGCTAGTTTTATTTCATCTGGAAATTCGTCTATTAATGATACAGGAGTTTTTTATAATGGTGAATTAGTTTCAACAAGAGCAAATACAAAAACATTATGTTTTGCTAGTTCTGGAAAAGGGGCTTGTGATTATATCTGTTCAAATTTAACAAATTGTGCTGCAACTTTTCAAAGTGCTTATGCTGGTTCTGTTAATAAAACTCTCTATGTAAGATTTGCATTTTATAATACTTATAAAATAACTCCTTTAAGTAATTTAACTGTTTATTTTGAAGACGGAACTATTTTAAATAATACAGACCCAACTTATTCAATTTTTAATACAATGAACTTAGCAAATGGAGTAACAAATTATAAACAATATGGTGGAAAATTTTATTGTAATGCTCCAGGTTGTTGGTATTCTAATGGAAATTTAACTGATATAACTATTCAAGATGGAGTATTTGATACTAGAAATCTTGGAACAGGTTTTCCTATTTTCTTCGATGCCTTTGATAGATATTTAAGAGTTAATTTTATCCACAATGAAGTAACAGGAACCTCTGGAGGTTGGGATATGGTTGGTGGTGGAAATTTTAGACAATCAAAATTTAATAATAACTATATTCACGATGGAAATGCCCAGGGCTTTGGAGTTGCAACTGTTTATTATTCTGAATATAAAGATAACTATTTTGAGAATGTAGGTAATATTATCGGTTTTGAAGGTAATACTTGTAGAGGAAACATCATTGATGGAAATATAGCTTATAGGAGTGGAGATTTAAAATTAGCTAATGGTGCAGGAGACTTTTCAGAATACAATATTGTTACGAATAATCAATTATGGTTTGGAGGAGGAATTAATTTTGGAAATAGTAAAGGAGAAAAGATTGAAAACAATTTAGTTTATGGTTCTAATAATTACGGTCTTTATGGAACTTGTGACAGATGCGATATTAATTACAATGATTTGATAAATACAAATACTGGAAATGCAGCACAATCATTTAATGGGAGTGTTGCAACAGATGGGGGGATATTTTTACATAATACAACAACTTATCCTGCCCCAACAAATACAAATTTAATTGGAAATAGAATGTATACAACAAGAGCACCAGTTATTTATTTAAATGGAACACAAAAATCAGCTCAAGCATTTACTGGAGGAATTAATATAGATAGAGGAGTTACAAATACAAAAGTTATATTTAATACTGTTGATAATACTTATGGAACTATTGCAGATGCAGGTACTACAACTACAAAATTTCAAAATCAAGGTGATGGAGTAAATGTTTTATATGGAACAAGTTGGGCTTTCATAGGTAATATTACTGCTAATAATATATGTTATTCAAATGGAACTGGTTGTGCATCTGCCGTTGTTTCTGGAAATATTACTGTTCAAAACATAAATAAAACTGGAATATTTTACCCTAATTTTAATGGAGTTTCTTCAGATGGATTAAATATTTATTTTCCATTTAATAATAATTTTAAATCTTATTCAGGAAAAGTTATAAGTTCAACTAATGTTGGTTCACCTTCTTTTATAAATGGAAAATTTGGAAGTGCTATAAGTTTTAATACTACTAATTATGTATCTTTTAATCAATCCCAAAAAATACTTTATAATTACTCTATATCTTTTTGGAGTTTAAGATACTCAAATCAAACTGCAACAAGTGAATTAATTTATTTTTCTCCTGCTCCATCTAATAGTAAAATAATTTTAAGAGTTGATGGATTAACTGGAGGAACTTTAAGAACTTATATAGATGGAAATACTGGTTGTTGGTCAAGCACAGCTTATACAGATTTAAATTGGACACATTGGGTTTTAGCAGTAAGCTATACAGGAACAACAGCAACATTAAATTATTATAAAAATGGTTTATTATTAAGTTCGTGTACAGCATCAGGGTTTACAAATATAACTGAAAGTAGTATGGGAAGAATATCACATGATTCGGGTGGTTTTAATGGTTCAATAGACCAATTTATGATTTGGAATAGAACTTTAAATGCAAATGAAGTCTTATCTCTTTATGAGAGTAATACAGAATTTAATTCAATAGATGCTTATCAGAAAATTAATGAAGATAATAACCCATTAGTAAATGCACTATATAATTTAGGTTCAAGTGTTTTAAGATGGCTTAAACTTTGGGTGCAAGATATTGATGTAAGCAATAACATAGTTATGTCAGGAAATAAATCAATTTGTATGGTTTCAGATTGCTCTTATAATATTTCATATAATGGAAGCTGTATGAGAAGTTATGGAACAGGGCAAACTGGAAACTGCTTTTAATTAAGATGCAATGTCAAATAAAAAAAAACTAAAACTGCAAATATTAATTTTATTCTTAGTTTTGACTATTATTCCATTTGTTAGTTTGATTTCTGCCAGGACAGTTTTATCAGATGGACCTTTGAATGATACAGTAATAACATGCAATGGCCTTAATCTTACAATAACAATAAACTCTTATTTGTATGGAGCAGTTATTGTTGAAGACAATAGTATCTATTTTGAGAATTTAAGAAGTTCTTCTGCATCTGTTCAAAGTTTATCTTTTAATGTAACAAATGAAAAAAATAAAACTTACTTAGGAAGTGAACTTCCAAAAATAGTTATTGAAACAAATGATTACCTGGCTAAGACAGTAATAGTTAATTCAGAACTTGAAAACAATATCACAGTTTCTTCAATATTTTTAACAGGAACAAATATTTGTAAAGACATAAAGTCGAT
>JBBACS010000015.1:0-7887 GCA_041656855.1 Minisyncoccota bacterium
TCACCCAGTACCACTAACACAAAAAGAGGTAGATTTCTTTCTTGGGAATATGGATGTTAATAAAGTTTCTCATGCCGTAGATTTTTCTATGGGTGATTCAGTAAAGATTGTCGACGGACCTTTCAAAGACTTAGAAGGAAAGATCAGCGAGATAGATGGTGAGAAGGGTAAGGCAAGAGTTATGGTACTTATGTTTGGTAGAGAGACTTCAGTTGAATTAGATCTTTTGCAAATCAGAAAGATCTAGTCTTTACAATTAGTATAATATTTGATACTTTAGACAGGCCTCAGATTAACTAAATAAAAAAATGGCTAAAAAAATCTTAAAAAAATTAAAACTTCAGATTCCAGCTGGTAAAGCAGTACCAGCCCCTCCTATTGGTCCAGCTTTGGGTCAAGCGGGTATAAATATTGGAGATTTCGTTAACAAATTCAATACAGCGACTAAAGACAAGATCGGAGATATATTACCTGTAGTTATAACGGTTTATGAAGATAGATCTTATGATTTTATCTTAAAAACTCCTCCTACAGCAGCAATGATTCTCAAGGCTCTAGGTAAAGAAAGTGGTTCTGGTAAACCAAATACTATAAAAGTAGGGACACTCACAAAAGCTCAAGTTAAAGAAATAGCAGAAAAGAAAATGATAGATATGAATGCAAACGATATAAATGCAGCCATGAAAATGGTAGAAGGTGCAGCAAGAAGCATGGGTGTTGAAGTCAAATAAGAAAAATCAAATAAAATTTTAAAAAAGCGGGCCGTAAACGGCCCGCTTTTTTGATTGTTTTTAATAATTAAAAGTTATAAAATTAGAGTCATGTTAAAACCAAGAGACAATCATATATCCTGGGATGAATGCTTCATGAGGATGTCATATATTATTGCTGAAAGATCGAAAGATCCTTCGACACAAACAGGGGCTGTAGTAGTAAATGAAAAAAATATTGTTGTTGGTATGGGATATAATGGTTGGCCTCGAGGTATAGAAAGTGGAGATTTGCCTTGGGATAGAGAGGGGTCTCTTGAAGATACAAAGTATGCTTATGTTTGTCATGCTGAAGAAAATGCTATTTATAATTCAAACAATTCTACAGAGGGAGGAAAAATATACTGTACTCTTTTCCCTTGTAATGAATGTGCAAAAACAATAATACAAAATGGTATTAAAGAAGTAATTTATGATAGTAATAAATATGACGATACTCCAGCAGTAAAGGCATCTAAAAAAATGTTTAAATTAGCAGGCGTAAAATTAAGACAATATTCTTGTAAAAAATAAAACTTGTCCCGTTATAAATGACGAGTTGAATCAAAATAATAAAATTGTTGCGGGATAAAAGATAATTATAGTAGCAAGTTAAATATTAGAAGCTTTAAAAATTTATAACTGGGATGTCAAAAATAATCATTGGTCTTGTTGGACAAGTTGCATGTGGAAAAGAAGCTGTCAAAAAATATATAGCTAAAAAGTATAATACTCAAGATTGTAAATTTTCTAATCCTCTTCGCGATGTTGTGAGAAGACTTGGAATAGAAGAGAGTAGAGAAAATCTACAAAAACTCTCCACAATACTTCGTGAAAATTTTGGTGAAGACCTTTTGGCTAGAGTAATTTCCATAGATGCATCAAAACTTGATTCAGAAATAGTGATAATAGATGGAGTCAGAAGAATGGCAGACATTGAATATTTAAAAGATTTACCAAATTTTTATCTCATAAAAGTTGAAGCTGATGAAAAGACGAGATATGAAAGAATGAAAGCTAGAAATGAAAATTCTGGAGATAGTGAGAAAACTTTTGAGCAATTTATGGCCGACCAAAATAATGAGGCAGAAAAAGGTATTCCTGAAGTTATGGATTTTGCTAAAATAGCTATAGACAATAATACTAATTTAGAAGGATTATACTCTGAAACAGATAAAGTAATTAATCAAATTTTAGGAGACTAGATTTTTAATCTATATAGTGATATTTTTAAATTAGAAATAAGTACACTACAAAAAAGGGGAGGTGTTTATGAAAAATATCCAAAGAAATGGAAGAGGATTTAACATCGGTATTGAAGGAGGAGATGGAGCCGGTAAGGATACACTCATAGAGAGATTAAAAGGTGATTATGAGAAGTCGGGAGTTGTCTTTACAAGGGAGCCTGGAGGAACTCCATACGGAGAAGAGATGAGAATTATTTTGCTTGAGTCTTCAAACGCAAAGCAGTCTGATGACTTAACAAGACTTCTCGGCTTTTACATGGCACGACGTGATCTTATGAAAAATTTGATCATTCCAACACTCTTGAATGGACAGGATGTTGTCTCTGGAAGAAATGCAATGTCATCTTTTATTTACAATGCAACAACAGAAGAATTGAGAAAACTTTTCTGGATATTGTATGAGGCAGTGTTGGGAGAATATAAGCCGGATTTATATATATTGCTTGATATTTCTCCCGAAACAAGTTTAAAAAGAAAAGGTAATGCTGGAGTAGAAATAAATCACTACGACAATGCCGCATTCAATGAACTTGTAAGAAGACGCGAGGCATCGTTTGAATTTCTTAAACACGTTCCGTATGAAGTTATAGATGCAGAACAGTCAAAGGAGCAGGTTTATGATGATGCTGTAAAAATTTTAAATCGCTACTTATTAAAGGCGGTTTAATAAAAAATAGAGCCCGGGTAATTTACCGGGCTCTTTTTTATTTTAAAATATAGTAGAATATAAATGACTTGTCCCGTCACAAATAACGTGTTGACGGAGGTTTGAAAACAAAAATATAGATAAAAAGATAAAGTAGAAAGTAGTTTAATTATTGTGTGCTTTTAAAATTTGTGACTGGGATGAAACTAAAAATTAAAAAATTACATGCAGATGCAAAAGTCCCAAACTATGCTCATTTTGATGATGCGGGTTTTGACCTTTTTTCTATTGAGAACGTTATATTAAAAAAAGGAGAAAGAGCTATGATACCGACAGGTATTGCGATGGAAATTCCCGAAGGATATGTTGGACTTGTTTGGGATAAGAGTGGCCTTGCAATGAAACACGGAATTAAAACTATCGGTGGAGTTGTAGATTCAGCTTATCGTGGCGAAGTTATTGTCGGTGTAATGAATCTTGGAAAGGAAGATTATACTTTTGAAAAAGGACATAAAGTTGCCCAGATGATTATTCAGAAAAAAGAGTTTGTAGACTTTGAGGAGGTAGGAGAACTTTCAGATACAACAAGAGGAGATGGAGGTTTTGGAAGTACAGGTAAATAACACGCGAATATCGCAAATCGAATTTCGAATATAATGATTACATCAAAAATATATAAATTTACAGATTTAGATTGTTGGAGAGAGGCCCATTCTTTGGTCCTAGATATTTATAAAATTACTAGTAATTTCCCTAAAAGTGAGACATTTGGACTTGCATCTCAAATGAGGAGAGCTGCAGTTTCTATTACTTCTAATATAGCTGAGGGGTTTGGCAGGACAAGTTATAAAGAAAAACATCAATTTTATTCTATATCGAGGGGCTCACTTATAGAACTCGAGAATCAAATGATAATTGCAAGAGATGTTAGTTATGTAGAGAAGATTGTTTATGATAAAATCTGTGACAAAATTGCAAAAGTAAGTATGATATTAAGCGGTTTAATAAGAAGCACTAGAAAACACCAAAATGATTAAAAAAAATAAGGTTATAAAAAAACGATATTCGAAAAATGATTTGCGAACTTCGATTTACGATGTTTGCGTAATTGGAGGAGGCCCTGCAGGGCTTATTTCTGCTGGAATTGCTGCTCAAAACGGTGCAAAGGTGATTCTCATTGAGAAGAATGAAACAATGGGAAATAAGCTACTTTTGACTGGTGGGGGAAGATGTAATATCACAAACGCTGAACCAGATCATAGAAAATTTGTTTCCGTTTATGGTAAGAAAGGTAATTTTTTATTTACACCTTTTTCTGTTTTTGGGGTTGATGACACTATAAGATTTTTTGAAAAAATTGGTTTAAAAACAAAAGTTGAAGCAGGTTTCAGAGTTTTTCCAGAGAGTGATAGTGCAATGGATGTACTCGGTGTACTTACAAAGTTTGGAATGAATAATAAAGTTGAATACAAACTTGGTAAAGCTGTAACTCATATTAAAATGTCCGAAGGTCTCTCCTTGAGGAGGAGCAAAGCGACGGGAAAAGGTGAGTCCTTGGGACGTTTAGAGTCTATTATTTTGGAAAACGGAGAAGAAATAAAAGCTAAAAATTTTATTCTTGCTACTGGTGGAAAATCTTACCCTGAAACTGGTTCAACGGGAGATGGTTTTAAATGGCTAAAAGAAATTGGTCATAAAATTGTTCCACCGAACCCCTCTCTTGTTCCTATTAAAGTAAAAGAAAGTTGGATAGGAGAACTTGCGGGGATATCTTTAGATAAAGTTGGAATATCTGTTTGGCAAAATGATAAAAAGATTTTTGGTAAAGTTGGAAGAATTTTGATAACTCATGATGGTTTTTCTGGTCCAATGATTTTGAATATGAGTAAAGATATAGGCGAGCTACTTTCAAATGGTGAAGTAAAAATATCTGTAGATTTCTTTCCAGGAGTTGGGCTTGATGTGATGAATCAGATTATGATAAAAGCCTTTGAAGGTAATGCTACAAAGAAGATAAAAAATCTTTCATTCAAGGAAGTTCCAGAAAAATTTTATTTGAAAATTCTTGACCTTATAGGTATGGATTCTGATTGGTTTGTAAATGAAGTTAGAAAAGCTGAAAGACTAGTTATACAAGAAAAGTTTAAAAAATTAGATTTTAATGTTGCTGGGCTTCATGGTTTAGATAAAGCTATTGTTTCAAGCGGCGGAGTAGATGTGAAAGAAGTTGATTTTAAAACAATGCAATCAAAACTTTATGACAACCTATATTTGGTAGGGGATATTCTAGATTTTGACAGAAATTCTGGCGGTTACTCTTTACAATTGTGTTGGACTACTGGCTACATCGCTGGAAAAAGTGTAGTAAAAAACTTATAATTTTTTAAACAATTTTTACATAATCCCCAATTCAGCCATGGCTGAATTGGGGAAGTTGTGTATAATGTATTAAATATGAAAAGAATAAGAAGGTATAAAGGTGTCCCAGTAAATTCTTTTGGAATACCAATATTTAATCCAAGTAAAAAAGTAGAAAAACAGAAACGTAGCAAAAGAGTTTTTCACAATACTTTTTTATCAGATATAAATGAGAGTTCACCAAAAAATCTTATCGTCATGTATGATATCCCAAGTGAAAAGAAAATAGAAAGGGATTGGTTTCGCAGACATCTTAAAAAGTTTAACTATATTATGGTGCAAAAAAGTGTTTGGGTTGGTCCATCTCCACTTCCGAAAGATTTTTTAGAGTATGTAAAATCAATTGGTATAATTGACCAATTAAAAACATTTAAGTTGGCTAAACCATATACAGGGAAGGAAAATAACTTATAGTTTTTTGTTAATTAACACACCCCAATTCAGCCATGGCTGAATTGGGGTGTGTTAATATTGTCTTATTTTATTTTTTTAGTCTATGAATTTTTTGGAAGGATTTATAGGATAAAGTTTTT
This sequence comes from Minisyncoccota bacterium, assembly GCA_041656855.1. GTDB lineage: Bacteria > Patescibacteriota > Minisyncoccia > Phycocordibacterales > GWA1-40-21 > Bog-1340. The sequence goes on from JBBACS010000015.1 coordinate 5,594, forward strand.
CATCTATCACTCTTGTAAAACATGTTGTAGTGGCTTCGTGTTGCCAGTTTTCATTGTTTTTATCTATTCCATTATAGTATGTGACTGGTTTTGCTCTTACAGTATCAGTTATCTCAGGAGAGATAGTCTTAAAAGTAGCACAGAGTTCAAAACTATTTTTTGATAGTTTTTTGTAACCGTAACTTTCTTCTGTATCAGGATCTGTTGGAACAATAAAATTACTGATAGGATCTTCTAAATCTTCAAGTGAGTCTGGAACAGTTCCTTTGTTTTGCCATTGTGAGTAAACGATCTGATTTTGGATAGTCATCAAATCTCCAATTCTTCTGTCATCCAATTGTCTCGCTCTTTGTTCTGCTGGTGAACCTATTATTGCTATACCCCAGATAATTGCAGTTAAGACTATTGCTGAAATAATTCCGGCGGATATTTTAATTTGTTTAGTTACCTCAAAATTTGTCCTTTTTAAATCAGTAAATGTAAATTTAAATATTGTAATGGCGACGGAGAGAACAAAAAATACTTTTAGGAAAAATCTTAAAGTCATATCTTCTGCACTGAGAAATCTATATACCAGAGTAGTAAGGTCTATTGCTATGGTAAGTCCTGCTATGAAAAGTGTGAGAAAAATCATCCATCTTCTCACCCACATATCTTTCTTTTCAGGATTTGCTTTTAAATCTTTATGAGTCAGATGTAGGACATATAGAAAAGCAGGGAAAAATATTATAAGTGCCGCTAAGGCATTTCTCATCGGTTCTTCAAAATGTGCATACTCACCAGATAGGGGGAATGTTTTATTTATTATTTGAAATACTAATACAAGAAAACTTATTGAGCTGACATAAAGTCCTATGATTACTCCTAAATATAGGAAGAAATCTTTTGCTGTTGTTTTTTGATTCATAATTGATTTTGCGAAATCACGTCGCACGACCGTCCTTATGGTGCGACGCAATTGATTAAATTAATAACAATAATATTATAACATGATATAATATTTATGTATGATAAAAGTATTTAAATTTGCATTAGCGACAATTTCATTAATTATATCAATAATTGCTCCGTTATTTTTTTTGTTTCTTAGTACACAGACATATAATAGCCAAGGTCAAATCAGTAATTTGTCCAGTTTATTATCCCTTATTATTCCAATTACATGTGTTTTATATATAATTTTTGAGATATATGTTTACACTGTTTATATTAAAACAAATAAAAACAAATTTTTCTGGTTATCGTTGTTACCACTACTATCTATATTATATCCAATAATTCGCGCGGTATATTTATTAGGAACATATGGACTTGGTTAAAGTTTAGTTGCAAAGACAAGTTTTTACTAATTAACTGAAATTTCAGTATATATTGATACAGACTTTATATACATACTTTCGTATGTTAATATTACTTTGTGATAAAAAACATACTAGAAAATTCAATAAAGACAGCACTTTGGTCTCTAAAGATAGATGAGAAGAAAGTTTCTAAAATAAACTTAGAACATCCAGAGGATCTAACTCACGGAGATTATTCTTGTAATATTGCTATGGTACTTGCAAAACAAGTTGCTCAAAATCCACGAGAACTCGCAGAAAAGATCGTTGCAGAAATAAATGAAAGAAAACCAAAAGAAATTTTAAAAGTAGAAGTTGCTGGTCCTGGGTTTATTAACTTTTATTTATCTGACGAATTTTTTATATCTCAAAGTAAAGAAATTTTAAATAAAAAAGAAAATTTTGGTTTAAATAAAAATCTAAAGGGAGAAAAGACCGTTGTTGAATACACAGATCCAAATCCTTTCAAGGAATTTCACATAGGTCACTTGATGAGTAATGCAATAGGGGAGTCTATTGCAAGGGTTATTGAGGCAAATGGGGCAAAAGTAAAAAGAGCTTGTTATCAAGGAGATGTTGGACTTCATGTAGCAAAAGCAATTCAAGGTTACATGTTTTTAAGTGATTTAATAAATAATCATAAAAAATTAGACACTATTTATCATGATGAAAAAGATTTTGTTATAGATCATATTCCAAATGAAAAGGATGATTTAATTTATAAAGCTAAATATTTAGGAACTTCTTATTCTATAGGATCACGACAGTATGAAGATGGTTTTGCTAAAGATTTGATTATTGAAATAAATAAAAAAATATATGATAGATCTGATAAAGAGATAAATAAAATTTATGATAGTGGAAAAAAGATAAGCTTAGAATATTTTGAATCAATATATAAAATTCTTGGAACAAAGTTTGATGAATATTTTTTTGAAAGTAAAACAGGACCAT
>JBBACS010000016.1:0-7734 GCA_041656855.1 Minisyncoccota bacterium
ATTTCATTCAGATTTAACAAAAGAAAAAATAAAATCTCTTAGTAGACACCATAAAAATCCGGTAATTTCACCAAAAGTTGTAAATGGTAAAGAGTGGATGGCAGAAGGGGTATTTAATCCAGCAGCGATTGTTATAAAAGATAAAACTCATTTATTATTTAGAGCCGTTGGAACGGACGGAATATCAAGAGTCGGGTATGCATCAAGTAATGATGGATTACATTTTGATGAGTTACATCCAGAACCAGTTTTTTATTTAAAGAGATCTCATTTTGGTAATGGCAAAATGGTAGATAAATATGATCCAGTTATGTATCCATCAGGCGGTAGCTGGGGTGGATGTGAGGATCCAAGACTCGTAAAAGTAGATGATAAGATATATATGACCTTCAATGCCTTTGATGGGTGGGATTTTATTCGTGTGGGCTATACATCTATTAAAGAAGAAGATTTTGCTAAATGTAAATGGAATTGGTCTAAACCAAAGCTTATTTCACCTCATGGTGAAATACATAAAAATTGGGTAATTTTTCCAGAAAAAATAAATGGTAAATTTGCTATTTTACACAGCCTTACGCCCGATGTTCAGATAGACTATATAGATAAACTTGAAAATTTATCTTCTGGAAAAGAAAAAATAAAAAGTAAATATGGTAGAAAAGTACCTCGTAGAATGTGGGATACTTGGGTAAGAGGTGCTGGCCCACCACCTATAAAGACTGATGATGGCTGGCTCATTTTTTATCATGCAATAAGTGCAGAAGAACCTTCAAAATACAAACTTGGAGCTATGCTTCTTGATCTTGAAAATCCAAAGAAAATAATTGCTAGATCTTCAGCGCCAGTTTTGTTACCAGATATGTGGTATGAAAATGAAGGTAAACCAGGTATCGTTTATGCTTGTGGTGCAACCATAAAAGATGATACATTATTCATATACTATGGAGGAGGGGATAAATTTGTTTGTGTGGCATCCGTTCCGTTTAAAGAATTTATGGATAGTTTTAAAAATATATCTGAGAGAGTTCCGTTTATGAGTAAGGTAATATTTAAGTAAGTCTATTAAAGTTTTTGTCAAAGTCTCTTAAAAAATAATTATAAATAAAATGTTTACTATTAAAAAATCTCAACACAATCCTTTAATTTCACCGAACACAAATGATCCTTGGGAAGCAAAAGCAGTTTTTAATTGGTGTCCGATAAAAGATGAAAAAACCACTCATTATGTCTATAGAGCAATGTCTTCTACCGAGTCATATTTCGGTAGTAATATTAGCATCTCAACCATTGGATATACTTCCAGTAAAAATGGTTTGAATTTTTCTGAGAGGAAACAACTTATAGCTCCAGAACATGAATGGGAAAAATATGGATGTGAAGACCCTAGAGTAACAAAAATAGGAAATAAATTTTATATTTTTTATACAGCTCTTTCTACTTATCCTTATGGTGCTTCTGGAATAAAGGTTGCTGTTGCTATAACAAAAGATTTTAAAACTATAGAAGAAAAACATTTAGTCACACCTTTTAATGCGAAAGCGATGGCTCTTTTTCCTGAAAAAATAAATGGAAAATATGTTGTAACTTTGTCAATAAATACTGATATGCCACCACTTCCTACAAAAATATGTTTTGCAGAGTTTGATAAAATAGAAGATATTTGGAACCAAGAATATTGGGAAAAATGGTATAAGGAATTAGACCTTCACAGTATAGACCCAAGAAGGACAGATAAAGACCATGTAGAAGTTGGCGCTGTTCCTATAAAATTAAAAGAAGGATGGCTTTTTATTTATAGTCATATTGAAAATTATTTCAAAGAAAATAATCCTTTTGTTAAAGTTTTTGGTATAGAAGCGCTTTTATTAGATCTGAAAAATCCTAGAAAAATTATAGGTGCTACAAAAGGACCTATGTTTGTTGCTTCAGAAATATATGAAATGTACGGACAGATTCCCGGAATAATTTTCCCTTCTGGTGCAATGGTAAATAAAAATAATTTGGAGATATTTTATGGGGCTGCTGATACAGTCTGTGCGAAGGCAACTGTTAATTTAGATGATCTTCTGGATTCTTTAAAGCCGAATGCAATAGCAGGTTATCTTACTCGTTATGAAAAAAATCCAATTTTGAAACCGAGAGAAGGTGTCTCTTGGGAAGCTCACGGGGTTTTCAATCCAGCATCACTACAGATAGGTAATAAAACTTATATCGTTTATAGAGCAATGTCGGATGATGATACATCTACTTTTGGTTATGCTATATCAAGCGATGGATTTAATATAGATGAAAGGGGTGATGATCCAATATATGTTCCGAGGAAACATTTTGAATCAAAAAGTCATCCAGGAAATTCAGGGTGTGAAGACCCAAGGTTAACTCTTATAGGTGATGTGATTTATGTATGTTATACGGCATATGATGGTACAAATCCACCTAGAGTAGCTATTGCTGCTATTTCTCTTGATGATTTTAAAAATAAGAGATGGAATTGGACGGATCCATTACTTATTTCTCCAAATAATAAAGACGATAAGGACGCTTGTATATTCCCAGAAAAAATAAATGGTAAATATTTGATGCTTCACAGAATTAATAATGATATTTGTGCAGATTATATTGATTCACTGGAAATTATTAAGGGTCCACTTGAGATGGCTACACCGATTCTTCTGCCAAGGAAGGGGATGTGGGATAGTGAGAAGGTTGGTATAGCTGCACCGCCTATAAAAACAAAGAAAGGATGGTTACTTATATATCATGGGGTATCTTCAAATCATCATACTTATAGAGTAGGAGTTGCATTGCTTGATCTAAAAAATCCATCAAATGTTTTGGCTCGTGCAAGTACGCCTATATTTACTCCCGAAATGGAGTATGAAAAAGTCGGGGTTATACCAAATGTAGTATTTCCTTGTGGAACGGCTGTAAGAGGCGACACTTTGTTTGTATATTATGGAGGAGCAGATTATGTTGTAGGAGTTGCCACTGTATCTATTAAAAAGCTATTAAATTCATTATTATAGAAAAAGCCGCTATTTCTAGCGGCTTCTTGATTACCATTCATCTTCTTCTTTTATTTTCATCTTTTTCTCCTTTTAGGTATTTTTTCTATTTATTCTTTCTAATACTGTTTTTATTAATAAATCTATTAAATAGAAACTTTCCATATCGTTTTCCTCCCAATTTATAAAAAATAAAGAACTAAGATAAGTTTACTACTTTATAAATAAATTAAAAGGGCGGTCACTTCATGACCGCCCTTTTAAATAGCTTTTTAAATTTTCTTATTTCTTTCCTTTCTTAGATTTACCTGGTGACTTTTTTGTTGATTTTTTAGAAGAAACTTTTTTATTTAAAATTTCCCTAACAACTGCTTGAGCTCCTGCAAGCCTTGCGATAGGAACGCGGAATGGTGAACAAGAAACATATGAAAATCCTTCTCTATGACAGAATTCAACTGTTTTTGGTTCTCCTCCGTGTTCTCCACAAATACCTACTTTGAGATCTTTTTTAACACCCCTTCCTTTTCCTACAGCTATTTTTATTAGTTCACCAACTCCTTCTTGATCTAAGACTTCGAAAGGATCATAAGCAAATATATCTTGTGCAACATATTCTTTAAGGAATTTACCAGCATCATCTCTTGAAAGTCCAACTCCCATTTGTGTAAGATCATTGGTTCCAAATGAGAAGAATTCTGCTCCAGCATTAACTATTTTATCTGCTATGAGTGCAGCTCTTGGAACTTCGATCATTGTTCCTATTTTGTAGTTAATTTTTACTTTTGCAGCTTTCATTTTGCTTTCAACAATATTTACAATTCTATCTTTTAATATTGTGAATTCTTTTGTTGTAGCAACAATAGGAATCATAATTTCTGGATTTACAGCTTTTGCTTTCCCGTTTTTCTTTACTTCAATTGCAGCATCTATTATAGCCTCTGCTTGCATGTCATAAATTTCTGGATAGGTGATAGCAAGTCTGCAACCTCTGTGTCCAAGCATTGGATTGAATTCATGAAGGTCTTCAATTTTTGCTTTTATTGTAGATATACTAACATTCATTTCTTTTGCGAGCTCGGCGATATCAACTTCTTTTTGTGGTAGGAATTCATGAAGTGGAGCATCTAATAGTCTGATTGTAACTGAAAGACCACTCATAGCTGTAAATAATCCAGCGAAATCTCCTTTTTGATAAGGGTAAAGTTTTGCCAAAGCTTTCTTTCTTGATTCAAGATCATTTGAGAGAATCATTTCTCTTATTGCTTTGATACGAGCTCCTTCAAAGAACATGTGTTCTGTTCTACAAAGGCCAATACCTTCAGCTCCAAATTTTCTAGCAACTTCTGCATCATGTGGAGTATCAGCATTTGTTCTAACTCCAATCTTTCTGAATTTGTCGCTCCATGTCATCAGAGTTCCAAAGTTTCCAAGAAGGGAAGCGTCTTGCGTTCCAAGTTTTCCTTCATAAACTTTTCCTGTAGAACCATCAAGAGAAATAAATTCTCCTTCTTTGATAACAATTCCTTGTCCTTTTATTGTAAGAGTTTTTGCTTTTTCATCTATTTGTATATCTGCACATCCTGCAACACATGGAGTTCCCATACCGCGGGCAACAACTGCTGCGTGAGATGTCATACCTCCTCTTGCAGTAAGAATTCCTTTTGAAGAATGCATACCATCAATATCTTCTGGTGATGTTTCTGTTCTAACAAGTATTACATCAAGACCAGATTTTGCTTTTGCGAATGCTTCACTCGCAGTGAAGACAACTTCTCCCACAGATGCTCCTGGTGAAGCTGGAAGACCTTGTGCTATTACTTTTGCTTTTGCTACAGCGATAGGATCAAGCTGTCTGTGTAATAATTGGTTTAATTGGTTTGGATCAATTCTTAATATAGCTGTTTCAAGTGAGATAAGTTTTTCTTTTACGAGATCAACTGCAATTTTTACAGATGCAGCTGCTGTTCTTTTACCGTTTCTTGCTTGAAGAATGTAGAGTACACCGCGTTCGATAGTGAATTCCATATCTTGCATATCTTTGTAATGCTTTTCAACTTTGTTACAAGTATCAACAAGTTCTTTGTAAATTTTTGGATTTTGTTTTGCGAGTGATGCAACAGTAAGGGGAGTTCTAATACCAGCAACAACATCTTCTCCTTGTGCATTCATCAAATATTCTCCGTAGAATTTTGCTTCTCCAGTAGATGGATTTCTTGTAAAACAAACACCAGTTCCTGAATCATCTCCAAGATTACCGAAGACCATAGATTGGATGTTTACGGCTGTACCGATAAGTCCTTTGATACTATTTAATTCTCTGTATCTTATAGCTCTGTAATTGTTCCATGAATTAAACACAGCATTGATAGCCATGTACATTTGCTTTGTTGGATCTTGAGGGAATTCTATTCCTTTTACTTCTTTTATTTTTGCTTTATATTTTTTAACAATTTCTTGTAGGTCTTCTGCTGTAAGATCTGTATCAAATTTTGCACCTTTTGTATCTTTTACATTTTCCAAAATGTGTTCAAAATCTCCGTGTCCCATTTCCATAACAACATTTCCAAACATTTGAATCAATCTTCTGTATGAGTCCCATGCAAAACGAGGATTATTTGTTATCTTTGCAAGACCTAGAACTGATTTATCATTTAAACCAAGGTTTAAAATAGTGTCCATCATTCCAGGCATTGAAGCTGCAGCTCCTGAACGGACAGAAACAAGAAGGGGATCATTTGCATCTCCGAGTTTCTTTCCCATTTTCTTTTCAAGTTGTGCAAGCTTGATATCTGTTTGTTTTTTGATTTCAGAATTTATTTTCTTCCCATCTGTATAATAAAGTGCACAAGCTTCTGTAGTGATAGTAAAACCTGGGGGAACATTAATACCAAGAGTTCTCATCTCAGCTAGGTTTGCACCTTTTCCTCCAAGAATCTCTTTCATATCTCTATTTCCTTCCTCAAACGCGTAAACATATTTCTTGTTTTTTGCCATTGATTTTGCGAAATCACGTCGTACCACAGGGGCACTTCTTGTTTACTAAATCGCTGAGTACAGCTCATAAGTAAACAAAGTCGAGCAACCGTCATTTTAGCGCGACGAAATTTGATTATTAAAATTAATAAAAAATAATTGAAGAAATCGTCAAATTAAAAAACACCTGTCGGTGGATTTCTAATAAAACTTTTTCACAACTAATTACTGAGCCTATATTATATAAAATTTTTTTTAAAAAATATATAGATTTTAATATTGACTTGTATTAAAAAAATATGCGAATTATTTAGATGCGTAGTTTAACTATTAACAAGTTTTTTTGTTTGAGTATATACATTTTGAGTAATTTTAGGATCTTGTTTACTTTCCATAAATAATTTAGCATTAGGATTGAATTTTGTGGCTAAATCAATGGACGTTTGATACTTATTATTAAATTTTTGATCCCAGTTTGATGGGGTATATAAATGAATAACTTTTAAATAATCTCCAAGTCCTTCAAACCATTTTTCTAAAATAGTTTGATAGTTTATATCTTCGGTACTTGAGAGTGCATGATTTATATCTAATGTTGCGCCAATATATTCTTTAACAACTTTTGAATCTACCCCTTGTTTAACAGCTTGTTCCTGAACTTTATTTATAAGAAAAGTGATATCTTCAAGAGTTTGTCCAAATGAACCATCTTTTCCTTTAGAATCCATATTTTCTATTGCAATAGTGAATTTATTTCCTTTATCTATTCCTTCTTTGATTGCTTTTACAAAAACTGAACAATAATTTTCGATTAGTATATTTTTTGTCTCTGTCGGAAGATTATTAAAAAATTCTGAATTAATAGATAGGGGATGAACAGTAAATGATTCTCCTGAAAGTTTTTGTAATAACTCTAGTTCATCAATAATTTGTTCTTTATTTTTTAAATCAAGTGTTACTTCGTTTATTTCTGGTGTTCCGCCATGGATGGATATTGATACATCAGGATTTTTTTCTTTAAAATTAATAAGAGCCTCAATATTTTGTGTGATTTCTTCTTTTTTCCTATTTCTAAAATCAAACTGCACTGAAGGCAAGTCCATTTTTTCAGCAAATTCTATTTGGTCTTTTAATTGAGCTGTTTCTCCGTTTTTTTGTTTAGTACACAAGACAATTCCAAAACCTTTTTCGATTTCTTCTTTTCGTTCTAATTGTTCTTCAGATAAGATTTTTTGATTTTCAAAATTTTCCATAATTATTATTGATATTGTATATATATTGGTTTAGGCGTCAATTTTAGTAATTCTTCCGGAGACATAATAGTGGCTCCGGTTTCCATAGTGTCATTTTTGTAGAATAATTTAAAACCAGTAAATTGTACAGGTTCGGCATAAATAAACTGTTTATATGTACTAATTTTCTTAGGTGCTGTACCCCAACCGTCCATATGCATAACTATTTGTACTTCCGGAATAGTTGTTATTAAATTGTAGTTGGTTACCATTTTTTGTGTATATCTATGGATCACTAGAATTTTGGGAGATAATTCTTTTTCTTTAACTATTTCTGATAAGTAGTCTATAACAAAATTTATATCTTCTGCATCATACGTACCAACGACCAATCCAGGTCTTATACCACTTTTCATAGAAAATTCTGGATCAATACCTACGTGTACGTTTGGCATTTCTAGATATTTTTTAAATAAAGGTAATTCTTTTTGAATAGTACTAAAACCAACTTGAATATCCAAAAA
>JBBACS010000017.1:0-6786 GCA_041656855.1 Minisyncoccota bacterium
CACGAGCGATAAGAGAGAAAAAGGTGAAAGTTAGCTTTTATAATCCTCGAGATTTTGCAAAAATAACCAAGATACAAAAAGCGAAAGACAAACCTTATTCAAGAGTAGACGATATTCCTTATGGTGGAGGGCCAGGAATGGTGATGCAAGCGGAGCCAGTTGCTAAAGCAATTGAGAAAGCGCTTAAAAAATCAAAAAAGGGAAAGACAAAAATAATATTTCTTTCTCCAGGCGGAAAACAATTTGATACTGCTTATGCAAAAGAATCTGCTAAAAAATATACAGATATTGTAATAATTTCTGGAAGATATGAAGGAATTGATGAAAGAATAAATAAAATTTTCAAAACAGAAAAAATAACTGTTGGGCCATTTGTGCTTACCGGTGGGGAATTGCCAGCTATGCTTATTATGGATTCTGTCTCAAGACAAATAGAAGGTGTGCTTGGAAATAAAGCTTCTCTTGAAGAAGAAAGAATTTCAAGTAGTGAGGTTTATACAAGACCAGAAGTTTTGAAATATAAAAATAAGAAATATATAGTTCCTAAAGTTTTACTTTCCGGAAATCATAAATTAATTGATGAGTGGAGGAAAAATAAATAATTATGTTTATATTAATTGGTGGACATCCAAAAGGTTTTGAAGAACCGTTTAATAAAAGTACAAAATCTGGCAAAGTTCTTCGTAAAATGATTGGTGAGCCAACCAAAGATGTTTTTTGTTATTTTGATCTTTGGGAAAATCAAGGACAACAGGATAGTGGAATAATTGATAGAATTGTTATAAATAAACTTAGTAATTTTTTGGAAAAAGATTATACCTTGATAGCTTTAGGTAGATTTACAGAAAAGTCTTTAGGTGAGAATAAGATTGATTGTACATATTTACCACACCCAGCAAGTTGGAGAAAAAAGGACGTATTAAAACTAAAAAGTAGTCTTAAAAAATTAGTGTCTATTCATAAAAAATAAAGATTTTAAATTATATGATAGAATAGTTTTCTATGACCCAAAAGGATGCACTAGAAATTTTGAAGATGGGATACAACTGCTACATCACTGGAGCGGCGGGTTCTGGTAAGACACATCTTTTAAATGAATATATAAAATTCCTTAAAAATAAAGGAGTTGAAGTTGGTGTTACTGCGAGCACTGGTATTGCAGCTACACATATGGGCGGCACGACGATTCATTCTTGGAGTGGACTTGGTATTCGCGATGAGCTTACAGAATACGATCTTGAAGATTTGGAAAGCAAAAAATATTTGCATGATAGATTTAAAAATACCGATGTTCTTATAATAGATGAGGTTTCAATGCTTCACCATTTTCGTCTAGATTTGATAGAAAGAATTGCAAGACATTTAAAAAGAAATCAGCTTCCATTTGGCGGAATGCAGGTTATTCTTTGTGGAGATTTTTTCCAACTTCCTCCAGTTTCTCGTATGGGAGAAAAAGAATCAAAGTTTTCATATAAATCAGAAACATGGAAAAAGCTGAACTTGAAAATCTGTTATCTAGAAGAACAGTTTAGACACAAAGACGATAAGTTTATTAAAATTTTAAATGGAATTCGTGGTGGAAATCTTAGTGAAGAATCTTTATTTTGTTTAAATTCTAGAAATAATGCATGTTTGAAAGAGGGGATTGAACCGACAAAACTTCATACTCACAACATAAATGTAGATACTATAAATGACACAGAGCTCAATAAGCTCCCAGGACAGATTTTTACATATCAGATGGAAGATAAAGGAAGAAAGCCACTTGTGGAAGCATTAAAGAAAAGCTGTCTTGCTCCAGAAGTTTTAAGACTGAAAAAAGGTGCAAGAGTAATGTTTGTAAAAAATAATTTTGAAGAAGGGTATGCAAATGGAACTCTAGGAAAAGTGATTGAGTGTTCAAACTATGGACCTAAAATAATGCTTACTTCTGGAAAAATTATTACACCCGAAAAAGTAAATTGGGTTATTGAAGATGAGGGGAAAATAAAAGCGACAATCACTCAGTATCCACTTCGTTTGGCCTGGGCAATCACTATACATAAAAGTCAGGGTATGAGTTTGGACGCTGTTGAAGTAGATTTATCAAAATCATTTGAAAAAGGGATGGGATATGTCGCGCTTTCTCGAGTAAGGACTCTAGAAGGTTTGAAGCTTCTTGGTTTAAATAAAAATGCACTAGAGGTTCGAGAAGATATATCTATTTTTGATGAGGATTTAAAGGAAATGTCAGACAAAGATAAACAATGGCTTTATGAACTTTCTGATAAGGAAATAAAAAATAAACAAGAGGAATTTTTGAAAAAAGTTGCTCCACCTGAAGGAACAAAGATTGATAAAAAGAAAAAGAGAAGAATTTCTCCGATGGAAGAGACAAAAAACATGTTGTCTCAAGGAATGGGCATGAAAGAAATTTTGGAACACAAAGGAATAAAAATAGGTACGCTTTTAGACCATATAGAAAAAATACTTGAAGCTGATTCTAGTTTTGACATATCTCACTTAAAGAAAGAAATACCGGCAGGAAAATATAAAAAGATTTGGATGGCTTTTCGCGAGCTTTTTGGTGAGAATCGTGAATTTTTATTGAATCCTATTAAAAATAAGCTAGGTTCTGCATATACATATGAGGAGCTCAGAATTGTCCGCCTTTTTGTGAAGAGAAATCTGTAAAATTATGTGATATTATATAAGGGTATGACACTTCATAAATTAAATATAAATTTTAAACAATTAAATACAGAGAATGTAACAGGTTTGCACGACAGTATTATGGGTGATTTTAAATCTATTCGTGGCGACGTTTCTAAAATATCAGGTGATGTAGGCACTCATAAAACAACAGGTGATGTTTCTAATATCAGTGGAGATATTTCAGGTCTACACGGTGATGTTTCTCATATTCGTGGCAACGTTACAAATATAAAAAGTGATGTATCAAGAATCCGTGGCGATGTAACAAACATTCGTGGTGATTTAAGTGGAAAAATCGGTGATGTTAGTAATATAAGAGGTGATATAACTAATATTCATGGAGATGTAAGTAATATAGAAGGTGATACTACTAAAATCATTGGTAATGTTTCTGATTTACAGGGAGATGTCTCAAATTTAACCGGTAATGTAACCAGAATGAAAGGTTACGTAAGTAATATAAAAGGTCATGCAACTAATATTTTTGGTGACGTTTCAAATATAGATGGAGATGTTTCTAAAATAGAAGGTGATGCAACCAATATGTCAGGCAATGTTGATGAATTAGTTAAGTAAATATTTTATTAGCAATTGTTATAATATTTGAATATGCAAAACGAAATTGAAAATATAAAAAAGTATGTTCGTGCCACGAACTATCTTTCTGTTGGGCAGATATATTTAGAGAAGAATTTTTTGTTAAAAGAAAAACTTTCTTTTGATGATATTAAAACAAGATTGCTAGGACATTGGGGAACTTGCCCAGGAATAAATTTTACATACGCTTGTTTGAATAATTTGATAAATAAGACGAACTCAAATATGTTATTTGTCCTTGGACCTGGACACGGTTTTCCAGCAATTCAAGCCAACGTTTTTCTCGAAGGAACTTTAGGAAAATATTATAAAGAAGCTACAAAAACTGAAGAAGGTATTGCTTATATTTTGAAAAATTTCAGCTGGCCATATTCTTTTCCAAGCCATTCAAACCCAACAACTCCAGGAGTTATTCTTGAGGGTGGAGAGCTAGGATATTCACTGGGAACGTCATATGGGGCCGTTTTAGACAATCCAGACCTTATAGTAGCTTGTCTTGTTGGAGATGGAGAAAATGAAACCGCATCAAGCGCTACAGCATGGCATTTAAGTAAATTTATTGATCCAGCTAAAAATGGTGCAGTTTTGCCGATACTTCATTTGAATGGATATAAAATTTCTGGTCCTACAATTTTTGGAAGAATGAAAAATAAAGATTTAGAATCATTATTCCGTGGTTATGGATATGAACCAATTATTGTAGAAGGTCATGACGATAATGTTTATAAACAAATGGTAAAAGCTTTGGATAAATCATATGCATTAATTAGAAAAATTCAAAACGAAGCAAGAAGAAATCCAAATAGAAAACTTGATGACTATTTTAGATTCCCAATGATTATTTTAAAAACTCCAAAAGGATGGACAGGTATAAAACATTTATATAGCTGGGCAATGGAAGGAAGGGGACAAAAATTTGATGCAAAAGTAGAAGGAAACAATTTTGCACACCAAGTTGTTGGTAGAGAAATGAAAACTGATCCAAAAGAACTTGCCGAACTTGAGAAATGGTTGAAGTCGTATAAGTTTGATGAACTTTTTAATCCTAGAACTGGTTTTTGTAAAGATATTGAAAATTTTGCACCGAAAGAAAGTTTGAGAATGGGAAATAATCCTGCAGCTTTTGGTATAAAAAAGGGAGATACATCTAGATATCTGACGTTGCCTTCTGTAGACAAACAAGAAACAAAAATTACTACTGCCGGAGATATTTCTATGGGAGCATTGCAAAAAATAGGTGAGTACTATGCAGAAGTTTTTAAACTTAATAAAGCAAAAAGAAATCTCAGAATTTTTTCTCCTGATGAAATTTATTCAAACAGATTGCATTATGTTTTTACAGAGACAACACGCGCATTTGCAGGAAAGTTAGAATCTTGGGATCGTGATATGGCTCGAGATGGAATGGTAATTGAAATGCTTTCAGAAAATTCTATGCATGGACTCGCGCAAGGTTATGCCCTTACGGGAAGATATTCAATTTTCCCTTCATATGAATCTTTTATGATGGTTGTTGCAAGTATGGCTGAACAATATGGAAAATTTTTGAAACAGGCTAGAAAAGTTGAATGGAGAGGGGATGTTCCATCCTTGACTTATATATCAACTTCTTCAGGCTGGAGACAGGAACATAATGGTTTTTCTCATCAGAATCCAGGTTTTATAGATACACTTTTGCAATTTCAACATGATTTTGTAAATGTATATTTTCCAGCTGACGCAAATGAAGCTGTCCTTATTGCTGAGAAATGTTTGAAATCAAAAAATGAAATTAATCTTATAGTTTCTGAAAAAACTGCTGAACCTATATGGCTTACAAAAGAACAAGCACAAAAGGAAATTGAAGATGGATTATCAATTTGGGATTTTGCTTCAGATGAAAATCCAGATATCGTAATTGCTGGTTGTGGACAATATCTTACAAAAGAAGCTCTTGCCGCAGTTCAATTGTTGAAAGAAGAAGTACCAGAAGCAAAAGTAAGATTCATAAATATAGTAGAACTTTCGCCAAACACTGTCGGGAATGCCAAAAAGATTTCTGAAGAAAATTTTGAAGAATATTTTACAAAAGATAAGCCAGTTATATTCAATTTCCATGGTTATCCAGATACTTTGGAACAAACAATATTTGATTATCAAAACGCATTAGGAAGATTGTCAGTTCATGGTTATATAGAAAGTGGTTCAACAACAACAGCTTTAGATCTTCACATAAGAAATAAGACTGACAGATACAATTTACTTATTGAAGCTGTAGAAAAGCTAGCGAAAAATAAAGTAATAAAGAAAACAAAAGCTTCAGAAATAGTAGTAAAATATCTTGATAAGATAAAGAAACACAAAGAATACATTACTACAGTTGGGGAAGATCCAGAAGAAATATTAAATTGGAAATGGAATATCAAAAAATAATATGAGTGAAAAATATTTAATTGTAAATACTGGCAGTGCTTCAAAAAAGTATGCTGTCTATGATAAAAGCGGAGAAATAGCTTTTGTTCATTTGGAAACTGAAGAAAAAGGTTTTGTTTCTACTTTAAAAATCGGAGATAAGTCTGAAAAATCAGAAATAACAGAGACAAATTTCAATAAATCTCTAGAATATCTTTTCCCTGTTCTAAAATCTAAAAATATCATTAAGAGCAAAGAAGATATTTCTGGCGTAGGAATCAGAGTTGTTGCACCTGGAGTATATTTTCAGTCTCACAGAATTATCGATAATAAATATATAAGCAATCTAAAAATCGCAGAGAAAAAAGCGCCTTTGCATTTAGAAATGATATTCAAAGAGCTTCTAGGATTAAAAACATTTTTTGGCAATAAAATGAGACTTGTTGGAATTTCCGATTCTGCTTTTCATTCTACAATGTCAGATAAAGCAAAAAAATATGCTATCAATTCAAAAGATGCTGAAAAATATGAGATATATAGATATGGATATCATGGAATATCTGCGGGTTCAATTGTAAATAAACTTGAAAAGAAAGGTAGATTGCCAGAAAAAATGATTATCTGTCACATCGGTGGAGGAGTATCTGTAATGGCTGTTAAAAATGGAAAGAGTATAGATACTTCAATGGGTTTTACTCCGCTTGAAGGAATGGTAATGGCTAATAGAGTAGGAGATATTGACTCTGGAGCCGTAGTTTATATGTCTGAAGTATTAAAACTTAGTGGTATAAAACTTTTGCAATATTTCAATAAAAAATGTGGTTTGTTTGGTCTTTCAGATGGATTAAGCAATGATATTCGAGATTTATTTAAAGCTGAAGAAGAAAATTCTGACAAAAGAGCAACAAAAGCTTTAGATACTTATGTATATAAAATTCAAAAACAGATTGGAGCTTATTATGTTGCTCTCGGTGGTTTAGATTCTTTAGTATTTTCTGGAACAGTGGGAGAGAGATCATACAGGATGAGAAAAAGAATTTGCAGTGGTTTAGAATCTTTGGGTATTATGATTGATAAAGAAATAAATGAGTGTAAGGATGGAGT
>JBBACS010000018.1:0-6715 GCA_041656855.1 Minisyncoccota bacterium
CGAAACGTGGTACGACTACGATTCCAATAACAATCGCATCCTCGCAAAGTCTTCCAATGGCGACGAATGGCGCTACGAATACAGCTACGATGAGCAAGGACGCATGATCGAACGCAAGCAAAAGAGCGAAACCTTTAAGGTTTACTAAACTTAATAAATGTATTTTTATAAGTGAATATAGATGTAATATTTTTTAGAAGATATTATTTCTATATTCATTTTTTTATTTTTTTGATTGACAAACTATAAAAATTAATGTATACTTATTATGAAAGGAAGAAGTAATGAAAATTACTACTGAATGTGAGAGAAGGCATTTGAGGGGATGCAGGGGATGTCCTCTTGTGAATAGGTTTTGTAAGAGGTCTATAAAGGAGAATAAGTAATGACAATTCATTGCCTTTTTGTTCAAAAAAATTGTTTATATCCAGGCCAATATGCTCCAGAATTATATGCGGCTTCAGATGAAGTTTGTGATGATGAAAATCCAGGCTATATGAATGAAATGATAAAAGAAGTAGAAAAAGAAATAGAAATCAATATGATTTCTTTTTATAAAGTAATTGATATTGAAATTGATCAAAAGAAATTTGATGAGTTGTTTTTTAGCAATCCTTCATTAAAGGGAACATTGAAGTCATGACTTTGAAACTACTTGAATTTATTAAGAATAATTCTAATTGGGAATCTCTTCTCAAGGAAAAGCCTTATGCTTTAGCAATATCAAGGCTTGATGATTTTATACTTTTTAAGTATAATCAAATTGACTCTGATCCTCGGAATGAAATAGTTAAGGAGTCAAGAGGAATAATTTTTCATGAGCCTACATGGACTCCAGTATGTGTTCCATTTTTTAGGTTCTATAATGTTCAGGAAGAATATGCTGATAAAATAGATTGGGAGAGCGCTAAGGTACTTTCTAAAATTGATGGTTCATTAACAAAATTTTGGTTTTTTGATAATAAATGGCATCTTTCCACTAATGGAACAATTGATGCATTTCAATGTACTTTGCAATCAAATATTCTTTGTCCTTATACAACATTTGGAGAACTATTTTTAGCAGGAGCAAAAGTAAATTCAATTGATGAGTTTGCTAAAAAGTATTTTCTCGATAAAACTAAGACGTATATGTTTGAACTTGTTTCTCCATTTAATAGGATAGTTGTTCCTTATAGTGAACCAGATATTTATCATATTGGAACAAGAGATAATATTAGTTTATTGGAAGAAGATATTGATTTAGGAATTCAAAAGCCTAAGCAATATAATTTCAATTCTCTTGATGACTGTATTGCAGCTTCTAAGGATTTACCTTTTTCAGAAGAAGGATATGTAGTAGTAGATAAGAATTTTTTCAGAAATAAGATCAAATCAATAGCATATATTTTATGCCATAGATTGCGAGGTGAATCATTTTCTAATAAAAGGGCATTTGAATTGTTTATGTCAGGAGAACACTTAGAATTTTTATCATATTTTCCAGAATATTTAGAATATTTTAATAAAATACAGTATCAGTATGATAAAATATTTGAATACTTCAATACTAAACAAAAAGAATTAGATAATACTATATTCTTGACGCAAAAAGAATTTGCACTACATATTAAAAATTTTTCATTTTCTTCATATTTCTTTATGAAAAGAAGTGGAAAAATAAACAGTATTTATGAATATATTAAAAAAATTCCTATAGATAGTTTTTTAACTTTCACCTATTAAGTATAGTATATACTTTACTTAAGGGGTAAGCATTAGAATTTATAAAGAAAAAGAAGAGAAATGTATTAAATTAGATCAGTTTGAAGAGTATGAGAAAGAGGGATGGAAACGTGGAAGAAGAAAAAAATAAAATTTTGTTTTTCTATTGACAAATATGGTGTTTTTGTATATAGTATTATTAAAGGATATAAGATATTTACTGAAAAACTTTTAGGAATGTAATGGAGGATTTATAGATGAGAAACTTAGCAAGCATTCAAAAGGTTTCTAACCTTCAGTCAATTGAAGGTAAAGATTTTATTGAAGTAGCAACAGTTCAAGGATGGACTCTCATTGTAAAGAAGGGTGAATTTAAGGTAGGGGATCAAGCTATCTATTGTGAAATTGATTCAATTCTTCCAGAAAAGCCAGAATTTGAATTTCTTAGAAAGCGATGCTTTCAAGAAAAGTATCATGGATTTAGAATTAAAACTTTGAAAATGAGTGGTGTAGTTTCTCAAGGTATTCTTTTTCCATTATCATTACTAGATTCTGATTGGATTAAGGATAAAAACAAAGTTAAGATTCAGGAAGGTTTTGATGTAACTGAAAATCTTCTCATTGAAAAATATGAAGAAGATGAATCAAATAGAGTAGTTCAAGTTAAAAGAGGAAAGATTGTTTCATTCCTTCTCAAGTTTAAACTATTTAGGAAACTTTTTTTACCAGTTCAATCAAGGTCAGGTGATTTTCCATCATTCCTTGAAAAGACTGATGAGACTAGAGTACAATCTATTTTAGAGACACTTAAGCCTTATGAAGGGTTAGATTGTTATATTACTGTTAAGTATGATGGACAGTCAGGATCGTTTGCTTTCTATAAAAACAGATTTTACATTTGTAGTAGGAACAAACAATACAATGGAAAGGGTGATTCTAACTTTGAAATGATTGCAAAGAAGTACAATATTGAATCATCATTAAAGAAGCTTTGCAAAAAGTATGGTGATATTGCAATTCAAGGAGAAATTTGTGGGCCTAATATTCAAAAGAATAAGTATGAATTAAAGGAACTTAAATTCTTTATTTTCTCATTCTTTAATATTAAGGAACATCGATATTCAACATATGAGGAATTCCAAGAATATTTTGGATTTCTTTATAAGCTAAATAAGGATTTTGAAACAGTACCATTTGTTTCAAATGCCTATAAACTTCATGTAGATATTGAACATCTACTTGATTTAGCAAAAGGAAATTCAATTAAGTATCCAGCTATAAGGGAAGGAATTGTTATTAGATCAAAGACAGGTGAACCAAGAAATCTTCCTAAAATTGGAAGTCATTTTTCCTTTAAGGTGATAAATAATGAGTTTCTTCTAAAATGGGATTTATAGGTTTTGTACTATAAAAATTACCAATATTCAACAAGTGATATGAATGATATTATTCTTTTTTAATAAACACAATCTACAACATTTTTTAAATTACTACTACTAATTAACTATGGGAACAATACATAAAGCACTAAAAATAAGAATCTACCCAACTCAAAAACAACAAGAGATTTTGAATAAAACTCTTGGAAGCTGTCGTGCCTTATATAATATGATGCTCTTTGAACGAATCCAAACCTATGATAATTGGAAAGTTTCAGGAAAAGATGCCAAATTTCTTTACGATTACAAGTACAAAACAGAAAAACAATACAAAAAAGAATATGAATGGTTGATAGACTCCGTGGATGCAGTAGCATTGCAACAATCAAGGCTTAATCTTAGACTTGCCTATACAAATTTCTTCAAGTCTTTAAAAGGGAAAAGAACTGGAAGTAAAGTGGGGTTTCCTAAGTTTAAGAAAAAACGAAATGCATCATCTTATCGAACGATGAACAATAATAATAGCACTACAATTCGCATAGATTTTGAATCTCAAAAAGTGAAGTTACCCAAAACAGGGTGGCTGAAATTTAGGGATCAAAGAAAAGAAATTAAAGGTATTATCAAATCGGCCACTGTTAGTAGAACACCGACTGGAAAATATTTTGTTTCTTTACTCATCGAAAAAGAACTAAATCTAAAGCCAATAGAAATATCCAATGCGTTGAAAGCCAAAACCATTGGATTAGATATGTCTTTGGAGAATTTCTTTGTCGATAGCACTGGAAATAGTCCTGCATACGAAAGACTGTATCGAAAGTATGAACCTCGATTGAAGATAATGCAAAGACGAATGAGCAAGAAACGAAAAGGATCAAACAACTGGTATAAGGCACTATATAGAGTAAACTTGATACATGAAAAGATAGCGAATAAACGAAAAGATTTCACGCATAAGCTATCTACGGAACTAGTAAAATCGAATGAAGTAATCGTGATTGAAAACCTATCCTTGAAAGGAATGTCTCAAGCTTTGAAACTAGGAAAGAGTGTTATGGATTTAGGATATTCCGAATTCGTGAGGCAACTCCAGTATAAATCCCTGTGGAACAATAAGATACTGATTGAAGCCGATAAATGGTTTGCTTCGTCAAAAACTTGCTCCTTTTGTGGCTATGTAAAAAAAGACTTGATGCTTCAAGAAAGAACATGGATATGCCCTAACTGTGGGAAAAAGCACAATCGAGATGAAAATGCAGGAATCAATTTAAGAAATTACGGTTTAGAATTTTTAGGGCTGGAGCAGCCCGATATTAAGCCTGTGGAGACATCGATGCACAAGGTCGAATCTATTAAACAGGAAATTCTTGAGTTTTTAGTTCAAGTATAGCTCATAGGAATCGAATATGCAAGAGATAGCAATAGCAGAAAAAGTTTTAGCATCGGATAATGTTATCAATACAATAGTGCAGTATGGGCTTCCCTCTGCACTATTGATTCTATTTATTTTTCTTTGTGTTTACTTAATAAATTTAGTTAGAAGTTCTCTTGTAAAACAAGTTGATATGCAACAAAAGCAGATTGACTTTAATAATAATTCTCTTAAAGATAAAACAGAAGCAATTCATACAATAGCATTAGATGTAAAGTCAGGTGTTAATGATATTAAAAATTCTATTCTTGATATTAAGTCAACAATATTAAACTATGATCATTCTATTATATATAACTTTCAAGAAATTGATGCAAATATTAAAAAATACTTTATTGATATAGAACATAAAACAGAAAAGTTAGCAAATCTTCTTAATAAAATAGATGAAAAAAAGATAGATGAAATAATTAAATCTACACAATCTTCTCTTGAAAGTGATATTGAAAAATTAAATTCTATGATTGAAGATATGTCAAAAGAAGCAAAATGTACTGAAGAAGCAAGCGGTTACATTTTAGATATGGCAAAAAACGATACCATTAAAAAAGTCTATAGAATACTAATAAAACTATATAGAATGATGAAGGAAAAAAAATAAATGGCAAATCCAATATTTATTTTGTGTATATTTACTTTACTAGGTATTTTTTGTGTGTATCTGTTTTCTTCTCTTCATAAGATGAAAAAAGAAGCCAATAAAAGAATGAAAATTATTGCTAGTAATATGCAAAAAACTATTGGGGTTTCGGTATAAAAGACTTGACATTTATTTAAGAATTCATTACTATTATAGCAATGAAATACACAACAATAATAATTGACTGTAATAATCTTTATCATGCAAATTATTACACTAGAAAAGAAGAAAAGCAAGTAGCTGGAAAAAGTATTCCAGTAGGTACTATTGAAGGAACTTTTCTATCTATTCAAAAGCTAGAAAGAGAATTTCTAGAAGAAAATGGAAAAGTATATTGTTTAGCTGATAATCCATTGTCTACTGCTTTAGTAAGAAAAGAAATTGATCCTTCCTACAAAATCAATAGAATAAAACAAAACAATGAATTTTATAGAGGTATAGACTATCTCTTAATGATATTAGAATCATATAAGGATAACTACTATATTGTTCGTAAAGATAAAGTTGAAGCTGATGATTGTGTTCCTCCTATCATCCTTACCTTAGATAAAGAAGAAAGAATTTTATTAGTCTCAAGTGATATGGATTGGGCAAGGTGTATCAACTATCAAGGCTATAATGTAGATTGGAATAATCGAAAAGAAATAATTACTAAAAAAGAATTCAACAATAAGTATGGTTTTGATCCAAATGAACAAAAGATAATTACATTCAAATGCTTTAGAGGGGATAAATCAGATTTTATTGATCCAGGTGTATTAAATATTCCTACTGATATTCTATTTCAGCTTTTAGACTATGGAACTATATTTGATATTATTCGAGACTGTCATTATATACCATTTCTTTCACAAAAATGGAAAGATGAAATATATGAAAGAAAAGGTAAATTATATCTAAATTATCAACTTATATCATTTGTTCCAATATCTCCAGAAGATATAAAATTTCATACACTTAGAGGAAAAAGAAAGAAAAGAAGTTTAAAAATACTTTATGAATCTTTAGGTTTAGCTATTGACAAAATTGATAAAGTGTTATATACTGAAATAGTAGAAGAAGAATCTAAGAAACTAGATGACTTCTTTGAACAACCTACGATTAGGAGAGTATAATGAAAATATTAAATTTAACTGATACTCATTACTCTTCTGAATTATATAATAAGGAAACAGAGTTCTTTAATAGAATAAAAGAAAATGAGTCATTTGATATAATTGTTCATTGTGGTGATATTGCTTCAATTCAAGAATGGTTTGAAGAATATCTATATTTACTTAGCACTTCTTTTAGAAAGACTCCTATATACATTGTATATGGAAATCATGATATATGGTTTTCTAACAGCTCATTTTTTAATCTTCAAGAAAGGCATGATATTCTTACTAACATATGTAAGAAATTTTCTGTAAACTATCTTCCTTCTACTCCATATATTGATAAGAAAAATAAAATTTTAGTTACTGGAATTGATGGATGGTATATTGATAAGAATGTTAAAACCAATGATAGTACATATCTTCCTCAAGAAATATCCTATGATGCTACTTAGATCGGAAG
>JBBACS010000019.1:0-6376 GCA_041656855.1 Minisyncoccota bacterium
ATAAATTAATAACTTATAATAAATTTATTTATAAAGAACCAGTTCAATTTACTGGGTTCAAACTTTTCTACAAAAATGATCTCTGGAAACCAAGCACCGCTATGATGACCCAGAAAGAAATATTAGAATTGACTCCAAAACCAATTTACATTCAGTATCAATAGAGTGGATAATTTGCAATAAAAGTGTATACTCTTATTGAACTAGTTCTTTTATTATTCTCTGAGTGGTTAGACATTACATATAAAAAAGATTCAAAGGGAGAAAAAAATGTGGAATTTTGTTGATGTATTACTAAAAGCATTCAGAGAAAGCGAGTTTTTCATCTCCTTAACTCAAAGAAAAAAAAGAAAATAACTTGCACAATATAAAGCCGCTAGCAATAGCGGCTTTTATTTTTTTAATAAATTACAATAGTGAATCCAATAACTTTTTAATAGAAATTGTGGCTACCCCAACAACATAATCCGCTCCGCCGTAATATATAAATAATTTATCTCTCCTAACTGCTGTTCCACAAGGAAAAACTACATTTGGAATAACCCCTACTTTTTCATATTCCATCTCTGGAGTGAATATAGGCGTGCTTGCACGAGCTATCACATTTAGGGGGTTTTTTAGGTCCAAAAGAGCCAATCCCACACGATAGGTATGATGATTTGAGGAAACGCCGTGGTATATCAAAAGCCATCCTTTTTTGGTCTTTATTGGCGGTGCGGTAATTCCAACCTTTTCACTATCCCACATTCCCTTCCTTGGTAAAAGAATTGGTGTGGCCATTTCAAGAGGCCCCTTTATTATTTCAAGAGAATCAATAAAATCAGCACAGATGTCATTATTTATTCTATGAAGCATTAAATATTTTCCATTTATTTTTTCTGGGAAAATACATGCGTCTTTGTCATCTTTATTATTTGGAGAAATAAGCATTGGATTTGTCCAAACCCAATTTTTATTTTCAAAATCTTCAAGTGATATTGCAGAAATAGCAACGCGCGGTGGATTTGAACCATCATAAGCCGTATAGCACATATAAATTATGTCATCTATAAGCGTGAGGCGTGGATCTTCACATCCAGAATTTCCTGGATGTGTTTTCTTTTCAAAATCTTTCCTTGGCACATAAATAGGTTTATCTCCTCTTTCATCTATATTAAATCCATCACGAGATAAAGCATAACCAACTGTTGAAGTGTCGTCCTCCGACATTGCGCGATAAAGTATATGAGTTTTATTTCCTATCTGTAGTGATGCTGGATTAAAAACTCCGTGAGCTTCCCAGGACACATTGGGACGAGGTTTTAAAATAGGATTTTTATCATATCTGGTAAAATAATCTGCAATAGCATTGGGTTTTAAAGAAGCTAAAAGATCATCTAGATTTACTTTTGCTCTTGCACAAACAGTATCTGCGGCTCCATAATATATTTCTAAATCATTTTTATTTAGCAATGCTCCAGATGGAAAAATTATACCTGGAATCTCTCCGAACATTTCATAAATCTCTGAAGCAACAAACATGGGGCCTTTAGTAGATCCTATTATCTGTCTGGGATTTTCTAAATCCAAAAGTAGTGCCTCTATGCCAAAAACTTTAACAAATGGATTATTGTCTTTAAAATAATTTTCTATATGACTATAAATAAATAACCATCCTTCAGGAAGTTTGATTGGAACAGCTCCTACTTCCACGTGGTCTTTATCTGTCCTGCGAGGATCTATGCTGTGCAAATCTATCTCTTTGTACCACTTATCCCAGTATTCTTTATTCCACATATCTTCAAGCTTATCAAACTCGGCAAAACAAATTTTTGTAGGTAATGGTGGTAAATCGGTATTTACTGACAAAACTGCCACATATTTTCCATTTATTTTTTCTGGAAATAGAGCCATAGCCTTAGCATTAAAAGGAGTGATTAAATGTTTTTCATCTATTGTTTTAAAATCTTTTGTTATAGCCACTGCAACTTTTATACCTTCTGCATTATAAGGATAATTTGAAAGTGCGGTATAAAAAATATAAAAATTATCTCCTATTTTAGTAACTCTGGGATCTTCACACCCATATTTTTCCCATTCCTGCTCTGGAGCTACAAGTTGTATTCTATCTGAAAAATTAACACCATTTTTGCTTGATGTATGACCAATAGAAGAAATGGTTATATTATTTCCAAAATAAGATTCTGTAGAAGACATCGCCCTATAAACATAATGAGTCATTTTTCCATCCTTTACTGGGCACCAATTAAAAACGGCTTTTGCTTCCCAAGGATCATTTGTATTGGGAGAAAGTAGTGGATTATGTGGCGATTTTTTTACAGTAAACATTTACCCGAGAAAATTTTTGCTAATAAAAAAATTACACATGACCTTCTTTATGTAATTTCTACCATACTGTGTTTTCATATATTTCTCTCTATTATACGCGTCTTTGCTATTTATGTAAGCTTCATAGTATATAAGTGAAAATGGCGCTCTTTTCTTTGTTGCTGTAATTTTTTTGGCATTATGCAATATTAATCTAGCTTTAATGTCTTTCGTACAACCAGTGTACAATTCTCCATCTTTTTTACTTTGTATAACATAAACATATTGCATAATGTGTTAGCAAAAACTTTAACGGGTTCATGAAAAAATTACTTTGCTAATAACTATAGGTCTATCCACTTCCCCTTTTAAATCATCCATAAACTTTTTAAATGGAACCGTAGCGACACAAACGTGTTTATCTCCGCCTCCGTAGTATATAAATATATTATCATCTTTTATTACTGCGCCACAAGTATAAACAATTCCAATTTTCCAATCATTTTCATACCACATATCTGGACAAAGAATAGGATATGAGGATCTTGCTATAATTTTTGTTGGATCTTTCAAATCCAAAAGCATAACTCCTACCTTATATTTATTCGGCTCCGCAGCATCTGTGGCATGATAAAAAACAAGCCATCCATCTTCTGTTTTTAATGGAGCAGGACCAACGCCTCTCATACGAATATGCCAAGATATCTTTTTATTCGGTAATTTTTGAGGATCTGGGCTTTCGAAATCTGCCTCACCTTTTTCTAAACTTTTTAAACTATCAAAATAATCAACTAAAACAGAATTGGGTTTTTTAATATTATGCAAATTGTGCAAAACGGCAAATTTGCCATTTATTTTTTCTGGAAATAAAACCCAATTTTTGTGCCTACTACCAGGAGGAGTAATAAGTTTAGGTAACTTCCAAGATTTCCATTTTTTATTTAAAAAATCATCTTTTGAGATTGAGGTCATACCAACACGAATATTATTCCAATTATCAAAAGCATTGAAAGTTATGTATATTTTATCATCGATGTTAACCATCCTTGGATCTTCACATCCTCCCCATGAACCACCAGAAGGATACATATAACCGCTATACTTATGTTCTCCAAGTTTTGCTCCAAAATGAGAGCGTTTTAATGAAAATACTGGATCAGAATGAACATAATCAATATTGAGACCATCTTTTGATAAGGCATATCCAACCCTTGATATACCATCACTACCAATAGCCCTGAATAGAATGTGAATATCTCCATCTATATTTACTGCGGTAGGATTAAAAGTTCCTTCAGACATCCAATCCTTACTGCCAACAGCTTTTGGAGAAACAATTGGATTCTCTTTATGCCTGCTCAATATTTTTATTTTTTCTTTTGTTAAATTTGAAGAAAAAGGGACAGAAAGGGATGTCATCAATATCCCTGTATTTTTTGAATACCAATAAATTGCTAATTCACTATCTGTATAAAGCATTCCTTTGCACTCAAAATCTTGCTCATAAGCAATTTGGTCTTCAAAAATTGGCTCATCTGCACGCCAAATAAGCTTGTGTGGATCAGACAATGAAAACATTGCTACACCTACTTGTATCTTTAATTTTTCGTTATCTTTTGTAGAAGCATCATAAAAAACCAATATTCCCTTGGCAGTTATTTTTGAAGAAATAAATTTTAAATCACCCTTATCAAAAAAACCTGGCCTAGATTTTAATATAGCATCTTTGCTTTTCTTCCATTTGATAAAATCTGGGGAAAAGACAGTACGGAGAGAAGATTCTCCATAATATATAAAATAATTTTTCCCATGTTTATGGTCAGAAACAGCGCCTCCTATTTCTTTTATTTTTGAAATTCCACCCTGGACTATCCATTCGTTTTCTTTTTTTGAAATCGCCCAATAAAGATAACTTTCTTTGCCTTTTTTATAATTAAAAGTTATTACTTTTTTATTGTTAACTTTTGATGAGATTATTTTATCTATATTTCCTGGCTTTATAGTTTCATCTAAAAATCCGCTCTTAAAGACAACTAATTCTTTGTACTCAGAAAAACGACTAAAATCATTTCTCTTGCCTGGAATTATATATATATGATTGGGATGTTCTTTTATCCTACAAAAAATAGAATGACTTTTATTATGCTCATAAAAACCAATAGGAATGATGGTTTCATTTTTAATGCTTTCTAAAGTTTTTTTGTTGTTTGAACGCATATTTTTTTAAACCTAAACCTAGCCGTAAATACTGCATTATTATATTATCTTTAAACAAATGGCGCAATGTATTTAATTAGTATATTTTAAAAAATCAGATATAATTTAAGCTACATGAATTATAAGAAGAAAAAAATCATTGTTTTTGACCTAGATGGCACCCTAGCTGAGAGCAAACAGAGCTTAGACCAAGAAATGGCTGATCTTTTGAGCCAATTGTTGGATATTAAAAAAGTGGCCATTATCACGGGAGGAGGTTTCCCCCAGCTACAAAAACAAGTAATAGACAAAATTTCCTTTAATTCAAAAAGATTTACAAATCTGTTTATCTTCCCCACAAAAGGAGCAATGATGTACAATTTTGACGGAAAAAGCTGGAAAAAAATATATGAGAAGCTACTCACAAAAAGTGATAAAGAAAAAATAAGGGACGCTTTTGAAAAAGTTTATAAGGAAATAGATTTTCTCCCAAAAGAACATTATGGCGAAATTTTAGAAGATAGAGGTTCTGAAATTACATTTTCAGCATTAGGACAAGATGCACCAGTCGCATTAAAAAAAGTCTGGGATACCGATGCAGCTAAAAGAAAAGTACTTAAAAAACATTTAGATAAATATATTTCAGAATTTGCCGTAGAAATCGGTGGTTCAACTTCTTTGGACATTACTTTGAAAATGATAGACAAATCATACGCGATAGAAAAAATTTGCGAATATCTCAATCTTAAGAGCGAAGAAGTTTTATTTGTTGGAGATGCAATCTTTGAAGGTGGAAATGATTATTCAGTGATTAAAACTGCAGTAGATAATATAGATGTTGACGACTATAGTGAGACAAAGAATATAATAAGAGATATAATAAAAGCATGAATATAACTTATGACAAAAGACCTTGGGGTTCTGAGGAAATATTTACAAATAATGAACCGTCAACCATAAAAATTTTAACCATAGATCCTGGCCAAAGATGCAGTTTGCAATATCACAATCACAGGAGAGAATTTTGGAAATTAATTGAAGGTGAAGCAATATTTGAGTTAGATGGAAAAAAGATTGAAGCCAAAACTGGAGATGAATATGAAGTAGCACCAAAGATGACTCATAGATTTGGGGGCAAAGACAAACCTGCAAAAATATTAGAAATATCATTTGGCGCATTTGATGAAAATGATATAGTTAGATTAGAAGATGATTATGGTCGTATAAAATAAAGCATATTTATAAATTTTAATAAAATACTATTATGGGAATACTAGACGATTTGTTATTCAGCAGTTCATCATCAAAACCAAAGATTACTAAAGAAGAGTGGAAAAAAGTCAGAAGCAACTTAATTGGTAGCCATAACTTCACCACAAAAGAATTGGAAGAGATAGAAGAAGTGTTCAGAGGAGATATAGATGAACCAAGAGATATAGATAAAGGCATAGATTCAGAAGAATTAGTAAAAGGAATTCAATATATGAGACAACATATCAATTTACACCATATTTCTTTGGCAAAAATAGATATTCTGGAAATAGAAATGATGAAATATATCGGATCCTCGTCGTCATATTAACAAAAAATCTCACTTTGGTGAGATTTTTTTGGCCTAAAATTTTAATTTTTTTAGTGCGACGTTAAATTAATACTTTTTGTGTTTCAATAGATATCTGATTCATTTCATCAGTGCCCACTACTTCTATTTTGATTTTTGATTCTTTAGTACTCAATACACAATCAACTCCATCCTTACACTCATTTATTTCTTTATCAATCATAATACCCAAAGATTCTAAACCACTGCAAATTCTTTTTCTCATCCTGTATGATCTCTCTCCCACTGTTCCAGAAAATACTAAAGAATCTA
>JBBACS010000020.1:0-5997 GCA_041656855.1 Minisyncoccota bacterium
CATCTTCTCTCACCCTCTTTTTTAAGTATACCTTTTGAGACTAAAGTTAGAAGCTCTCTTTGGATTGTCTTTTCGCTGCAGTCCTTTATGTTCTGAGCAAAATCCTTAATAGTTAGCTTAACTCCGCTCTTCAACATTGAGAGAATAATTTCTTGTCTGTTGTTCTTGTCCTTTACCACTTTTTCTTGAATAGGTTTTTTTGTAAAAGACATTTTATTATTTGATGACATATTTTCCTTTTTAGTGTTTGTCTCTATATCATCGGTATATAAGACAGATGTGTCCTTTATCATGCCCTCTTTTGCTTGATTGACTTCCTGTGTTGGGTTTGAATTTTTAATAAAATTTTGTTCTGGAATATAGTTGTAGTTACCATCAAACAAATTTTGATCAAAAGCGATTTTTGCAGAAGAATAATTTAATGAAGAAGTGATCATAAAATCAGCCAACTTTTTGAGCTCAGTGTTTATTATTCCATGATTCATTTTTGACATCATCTTTGTGTTTTCTGCTATATCAAAAAGTACTGACAATTCACCTATCGCACTGATAAGATTTTTTTGATAAGACTCTTCACCCCATACTCTATCGGACATAGCTAAAGCATTTTCTAACATCTTGTTTGCAAGTGCTCTTGCTCTCTCTCTCATAGGTTCTTTTTCATTCATAAGACCTGTAAGTAAATAGACTGCTTTAACCAACTTCTCTGTCTTTTGGAAAACAAATAAGCCGTATGAGTCACCACTGAAAAGGACAGAAATATCTGCTTGAGATAACTCTCTATTTTGAGAATTTGAACTTATTAAATTGTTTTGATTTTTTTCATCCATAATACGTTGTCTCTTATTGTCTTTTAATAAAAAGTCCTTTATTTATTGATGTCCTTTTAATATTGTCTTTTAATAACTTACAGACAAAATCGGAAAGTTGATTAATAATAATATGTCCATTAGAAATTGTAAAGTTTAATTATACTACTATAAAACATATTTGTCAATATGACAATACACGGCCTATTTTGAGCATATTATCCCCTACTCTTCTATATAAAAATACTTACTAGAAATAAATACTTTGACGTCTTTTACAAACCAAATTTTGGTTTAAAAATAAACAAGAAAATGTTTAATATTTTTGATATAATTAACCGTGTATAAATAAAATAAATTTTTACAGAATAAATCTGTAAGTAGATTAAACTTTAGAAAAATAAACACCCAGATAAACTTTTATGGCATCAAAAAAAAGAGAGAAAAAAAACAAAAAAAATAAGACTAAACTTTTACCAGGAAATGAAATATTGAGTAGTATAAAAAGAGAAACGAAACAAGGTATTTTGGCCGTCGTGTTTTTTGTTCTCGCAATTATTTTTATTCTTGCATCTATAAAAACAGGAACTGCTGGAAATGAAATTTATTATGCTGGACCTGTAGGAAAAGAGGTGTATCATCTTCTCTCAGTATTGCTCGGTATTGGATATTTTCTGATACCATTATTTTTCTTTATGCTCAGTATATCTTTCTTCAAATCAGAGGAGAGGGATTTTACTAAATTAAAAATATTTGGCGGACTCTTATTTTTTATATCAGGACTAGGACTCATAGACATCATCTCAAAACAATATTGGACCGCTGCAGGAGGAAAAGTTGGGTGGCTCATTTCTACTCCCCTATTAAATATGTTTGGTTTCTATGCTGGAGTGATTATACTCATCGCATTACTTGTCATCTCATGTCTAATATTATTTGAAACAAGAATAACAATCGAATCTATAATGTTTTGGAAAAAGCGAAACGACGAAACAGAAGATGAATACGAAGATGATGACGATATAAAAGCTATAGAGGAAGAGGTAGAAAAAGAAAACAAAAGAGATAAAAAAACAGAAAAGGAGAAAACAGAAAAAAGAGACAAAAAAGAAGATAAAGCGGTCTCCCTAAAGAAAGAAGACGAACCAGAAATAAAGTTTAATCCAAAGACTCTTGGTAATGCAAAGTATACTCCCCCACCCCTATCACTACTTGAAGATGATAAAGGAAGAATTGTTTCTGGGGATATAAAAGCAAACGCGAATATTATAAAAAGATGTCTTCAAAACTTTGGTATTGATGTTGAGATGGATGAGGTATCTATCGGACCATCAGTTACAAGATACGCATTAAAACCAGCTGAAGGTGTAAAAATTTCTAGAATACTTGGTTTACAAAATGACTTATCACTTGCACTTGCCGCTCACCCTCTACGTATAGAAGCACCTATTCCTGGAAAGTCTTTAGTGGGTATTGAGATACCAAACTCAGTAAAGTCTACTGTCGGTCTATCTTCTCTTTTGGGATGTGAAGAATTCCAAAAATCTGAAAAACCTCTTCTTGTAACACTAGGAAAAGGAATATCCGGAAAATCACACTTTGCAAACATAGCTAAAATGCCACACGTACTCGTAGCAGGAGCAACTGGTTCTGGAAAATCTGTTACGATACATGCAATCATTACTTCCCTACTTTATAGAAACTCTC
This sequence comes from Minisyncoccota bacterium, assembly GCA_041656855.1. GTDB lineage: Bacteria > Patescibacteriota > Minisyncoccia > Phycocordibacterales > GWA1-40-21 > Bog-1340. Next base: position 2,517 of record JBBACS010000020.1, read on the forward strand.
CTGAAAATTTGAGATTTATAATGATAGATCCAAAAAGGGTTGAACTTACTTTGTATAACAAAATACCTCACCTTCTTACACCTGTCATAACAGACGCAAAAAAGACTATCCTTGCATTAAAATGGGCAACAAAAGAAATGGATAGAAGATACGACATACTCGAAGGAAACGCTGTAAAAGATATAGATTCATACCACAAAAACGTACTCGCACCAGAACTAAAGAAAATAGAGGAATTGAAGAAAAAAGGAGTTTACGACCCAGAAAAACACATGGCTCCTGAACCTATGCCTTATATTGTTATAATAATAGACGAACTTGCAGATATTATGATGGCTTACCCTCGTGAACTTGAAGCTGGTATAGTTCGTCTAGCACAAATGAGTAGAGCTGTGGGTATTCATCTGATACTTTCTACACAAAGACCTTCAGTGAATGTTATTACAGGTATCATTAAAGCAAATGTTCCTTCTAGAATTGCTCTTCAGGTTGTTTCTAATATTGATTCTAGAACAATTCTTGACGCCCCTGGAGCTGAAAAGCTTCTAGGCGCAGGAGATATGCTCTATATCGGAGGTGAAATGTCCAAACCAGTCAGAATTCAATCTGCCTTTGTTTCAGAAAAAGAAGTCAAAGATGTTGTTAAATTCTTGGCTGACTCATATAAAGATCAGTTAATTGGGTGCGAAATAGATCTAGGAGAGGTTGCTAAAGGAGGAGATGAAAGTGGTGGAGTTGGTATATTCACTGATCTAGAAGACGACGGAGGAGATGAGCTATATGAACAAGCAAAAGAAGAGGTCATAAGAGCTGGTAAAGCATCTACCTCATATATACAAAGAAAACTCAGAGTTGGTTATGCTAGAGCAGCCAGATTAATCGACTTGCTAGAACAAAAAGGTGTAATCGGTCCTGGAGATGGTGCTAAACCTAGAGAAGTTTTAGGGAGTGAAGAGCCAATAGAAAAAACCGAAGAGGAAGAAAAAATAGACGAAATGCACAAAGATGGAGACTATCTGTAAAAATAAGGAACGAAGTGACTATATTTTTACAGACCCTGTTAAATAGATATAATTTTTCGCAAAAAATTATATCTAAGGTTTGATAGTAAGTGAGTAAAATAGATCAATTTGATGAATAATATAAAAATTACAAATGATATAGACTTTTTAACCAACCATCAAACCTTATTTAACAGGGTGGCGATTTTTATATTCATTTCGTTCATTAAAAATCAGCCATGATTGATCGAAACACAACAAAAAAACTTATAAATATAATAATATTTTCTATTATTATATTATTAATTCTTGGATATACAGGATACGAGGCACAAAAAGTAGTTTTTGGGCCTAGGATAGAGGTAGAATCCCCTACTTCGGGGATATCTGTTTCAGATTCTCTTATTGAAATAAAAGGTAATGTAAAAAACACAAGAGATTTGTTTTTGAATGATAGAAAAATATTTATAGATGAAAATGGAAACTTTGAAGAAAAATTGTTGTTGTCTTACGGATATAACATTATTTTTATAAAGGCTATAGATAAATTTGAAAGGGAAAAATCTGAATCAATAGAAATAGTATACAAATAAATTATGATATAATAGTAAAAAATGATTAAGTCGGGTTATTATAAGTTTTAAATCACAATCAAAATGACAAAGAAGACAAAAAAGAAAGCCGGGGAAGATATTTCAGATGTAGAAACTTCCGATATCGAAACAAATTCTGATAAAAAAGGAGCCGAAAAAATAGCTGATGCAATAGATGAAATCAAAACAAAATTCGGTGACGACTCCATAATGATGCTTGGTGACAAGCCAAAACTCAATGTAAATGTTATTTCTACAGGTTCTATAGGTCTTGATGCTGCGCTTGGCGTAGGAGGATTTCCTCGTGGAAGGATAATCGAAATCTTTGGTCCTGAATCATCCGGTAAAACAACTCTTGCACTCCATGCTGTCGCTGAGGCACAAAAAACAGGAGGTATCTGTGCATATATAGATGCAGAACATGCAATGGATCCAGAATATGCAAAGAAGATTGGGGTAAAAGTTGATCAACTTTTGATTTCTCAACCAGACAACGGTGAACAAGCTCTTGATATAGTAGACAGCTTAGTTCGCTCAGGAAAAATAGATATCATTGTAATAGACTCAGTGGCTGCACTTACCCCTCGCGACGAGATTGAGGGCGATATGGGAGCACACCATGTGGGTAAACAAGCGAGACTCATGTCACAGGCACTTCGTAAACTCACTGCTATCGTCGCAAAGTCTAAAACTATAGTTATCTTCATAAATCAAATCAGAATGCAGATAGGTATTATGTTTGGAAATCCTGAAACAACCACTGGAGGAAAGGCATTAAAATTTTATACATCTATCAGGCTTGATATCAGAAGAATTGCTCAAATAAAAAAGGGTGAAGAAATAATGGGAGGACGTGTAAGAGTAAAAGTTGTAAAGAATAAAGTCGCTGCCCCATTTAAACAAACAGAGTTTGATCTTATGTACAATGAGGGTATTTCAAAAGAAGGAGAAATCCTCGCTCTTGGAGAAAAAATGGAAATCATTAAGAAATCTGGTTCTTCATATGAGTACAACGGTGAAAAAATCGGACGTGGATATGACTCAGCAAGAACTTTCCTTAAAGAAAATACTAAAATATCAAATGAGATACTGAAAGTTATAAGAGCTAAGCTAAAAGAAATGTAGAAAATTAGTTTAAAATATAAAAATGGAACTAAATTCACAAAATAATATCGATAAATCTCTATTGCTAACTAAAAAAATCATCGGATATGTTTTTTTGATTATTACTTTTTTAAATATTGTAATTGGTGATAAAGTATTTTTCTCAAAAATAACAGATGTTCCTAATATTTTTTATATAATTCTTATTATTATCCCTCTGTTACTATATATAGTAAATACAAATATAAAAGTTGGAATAAATAATATAAAAAAAATTGAAGGATTCTATAACGAAGAAAAATTGGTATTAATTTTATTCTTCTTCTCATATTTATTATCTTACTTTCTTATGTTAGATAACAGTGATTGGGCTCTTATATCTACATTACTTACAATATTTACCCTTTTTTCTACAGTAATTACTTCAATAATGACGATAATAAGCGGTACAATGATATTAATTAACCAACTAAAAAACAAATAACATGAAAACATTTTATTGGGTACTCATAATAGTTCTTGGAATAGCGATGATATATATTCCCGCTATGAGGATATCTATCCCCTCTATATCTCTCGGTGCTGTAGTTCTCGTACTTGGAATATTTGGATTGGCTAAGAGTATATTTCACTAATCAATACAAAATAAAGAGCGGCCACTTCGTGGCCGCTCTTTTGTTTTTCTTCTGACTTTATAGACTTTATGACTTTGGACTACTTGTTCGCTCTCCCTACATACTCCCCTGTTTCTGTATTTACAGTAACCACTTCACCTTCTGTGAT
>JBBACS010000021.1:0-3394 GCA_041656855.1 Minisyncoccota bacterium
CGCTGGTGGTTTCCATTATTCTATCCGTTAAACTATGGGCCCAGATAAAATAAAATACAAAGTTAAGTTTTTATATCTTATTTCTTTAATAAAAAAATGACATTAGAAAAGAAATACAAAATAACTCTTATAAGCATAACATTAACAGTTAGTTTAATAGTAATTTTAAATAGTGTTTTTATGTACAAATTATTTTTAAAGCAAGATAAAGAATATAAAGAATTATCTAATACATTAGAAAATTTACAGGAAGAGATACAAAATAATTTGACTTCACTTTCTACAAATCTATTTGAAACAAGAGGGAGTTTAGAATCCCTTGATTTGCAGATAGGTTCTATTGACAACGAAATAAGTTTACTCAAAGCATCAGTAAGTTCAGACTTCTCTGGGATAGTTGAGGAAATGATCAAATCAGTAGTTACAATAAAAACAGATGTATCTCAGGGTTCTGGATTTTTTATTGCAGATAACGGATATATTATAACAAATGCACATGTAATGGAAAATGCAAAACGAGCATTAATAGTAACTTACGATAAGAAAAATCATAATGTTTACGAAATAGGAAAAAATATAGAAATGGATTTAATTCTCTTAAAAATAAACAATACAGATTACAAACCCCTTGAACTAACAAATTCAGATAATGTTAAACAAGGACAACAAGTAATTGCAATAGGAAATCCTTATGGGCTTACTTTTTCAGTAACACAAGGTATTGTATCAAACACACATCAAATAGGAGAAAATGAAATCAATGCATACATTCAAATTGACGCAGCATTAAATTTCGGAAACTCAGGCGGTCCATTAATTAATTCTGAAGGTAAAGCAATAGGAATAAATAACTTTAAAATTAGTGAAGCAGAAAGTTTAGGATTCGCGTTAGAATCAAATTATATCAAGTCAACAATAAATGAAATATATCAAAATTTATACGGAGTGAATTTATTATAAAATGAACAAAAAGATACACGAAGGAATAACAGCAAAGAAAAACGAAAATTTTTCTGAATGGTATAGTGAAGTAATTCAAAAAGCAGAACTCGCAGATTTACGTTATAATGTAAAAGGATTTTTAGTATTTCAACCGTGGGCAGTTTTGTCAATGGAAAAAATGTTTGACTTTATGGAAAAAGCCCTAAGAAAAAAAGAACACAAACCTTATTGGTTCCCAGCAGTAATCCCAAAAGGAAATTTTGAAAAAGAGAGTTCACATATTAAAGGATTCACACCCGAAGTTTTCTGGGTAACTCACGGCGGAGATAAAAAACTTGAAGAAACTCTCGCACTACGTCCAACAAGTGAAACCGCATTTTACCAGATGTTTAACTTATGGATAAGAAGTTACAAAGATTTACCTTTCAAAACATATCAGAGAGCAAACGTGTTTAGATATGAAACAAAAGCGACGCGTCCTTTTTTGCGAAGTAGAGAATTTCATTGGATAGAAACTCATTGTGTTCATGCAACAGCAAAAGATGCAGAAAAACAAGTTAGAGAAGATATGCAAATAACAAAAGAAGTTTTACATGACATCTACGGATTGCCTTTCATTTTTTTTGAACGCCCTTCGTGGGACAAATTCGCAGGAGCTTACAAAACCTTCGCGACAGATGTCTTAAATCCTGATGGAAGAGTAATACAACAACCTTCTACCCATATAATATCTCCTAATTTTGCAAAGGCATTTAACATAACTTACAAAGATAAAAACGGAAAAGAAAAACCAGCGTTTACTACATGTTATGGTCCAGCAATTTCAAGGATTTTCGCAAGCGTAATAATTGTTCATGGTGATGACAAGGGATTAAAATTTCCTTGGGAGATAGCACCTATAAATGTTATGATAGTCCCAATTAGTAATGATAAAGAAATAAAAAATAAAGCAGAATTTTTAAAAAAAGAGATTGAAAAATTTGCGGATGTAGAAATTGATTATTCTGAAAAACGCCCAGGAGAAAAGTTCAACCATTGGGAAATGAAAGGAATCCCTATAAGAATTGATTTAGGAATGAAAGATTTGAAAGAAAAAAAAATAACTTTATTTAGGAGAGACTTAGATAAAAAAGAAATCATAAATGAAATAGATATAATAAAAAGGATAAAAGAAATATCTGAAGAATTCACAAGGAATTTAATTAAAAAAGCAGACATATTATTTAACAACAAAATAAAAGATGCAAAGAATTTGAGAGAGGTAAAAAAAATAATTGATGAAGGTGGAATTGCAAGAGTAGAATTTTGTTCTGTTGAAAAAGAAGGAGGGAAATGTGCAACAATTATAGAAAAAGAAACAGGTGCACAGATTCGTGGGACAAAACTTGATGAGTCTCAAAGTCCTAAAGGAAAATGCGTTATCTGTGGAAAAAAAGCAAACAAAATAGTTTACATTGCTAAGGCATATTAGATAATTCCATTTAGTAAAAATAACAAGATAAAATAAAAGTTATTCAAGCATGTTCAACTCGTCTTCAAGTCAATTCAAATAAATGACTTAATTCCTCTTCAACTGATTCTCTTTCCATTTTTTCTTTTTCCATTTTAATTTATATGGAAATTATAAACTTAGTTTACTTTCTCCATTTTGTCTTTTTAATTTTAAACTCCACAAATAATCCAGTAAGTTCTACCTGAGTAATTAAGAAAAATTCAATTCAACTCAGGTGTAAGAACTGAATTAAATTGAAGGAAATTTAATTGAAGTACAGACTAAGAACTTTAAACTGAAATAACCAGCCATCTTTTGTCTATCCTCCATTTTAAAATTAATTCATTTCTATTTTTATAGTTTTCTATAGTATTAAGACATAATAAAATTTATAAATAAGATTATTTGATTAAACAAATGGGAAATAACTCTCTTTACAGATTGTGTCTACAAGATTTTGTTCCTCTTAAAGGAATAAAAGGGTATCAAAACAGATGGAAAAAATACTCCACTCATGCAGAAGGAACCGAAAAAGAAACAAATAGGTTTGAATTAAATTCTGAATTACTGAGTCTATACAACATCTTGTTAGGTGTTGGTGCAGTTGTAACAGTTTATGAAATCGGAAAACAATTATTAGAACATATGCTTCCTAATTAAGAGATATTCTTTCTATTTCTTAACTAATAATTAATTAATAAAATATGTTACCTAAAAAAGATTTTTATCTTTTTCTAACACCATTTTGTTATTCCTAATTCACAAAGAGATTGTTTCATTTCGTTTATTGTATTATTTTGTGAATTAATTGTTTCTTTTAAATTTGCAATTTCATTATCTTTTTCTGATTTTAATTCCTGAATTGCTTCTACAAGCATTGGAGTTAATGCTCCGTAATCTACACCAGAAGCATATAATTTTTTAATTCCATCGTCGTCAATAAACCAATTAGATTCATTA
>JBBACS010000021.1:3404-5659 GCA_041656855.1 Minisyncoccota bacterium
TCAAATCCAACTATTTCTGGAATTATAACACCTACATCTTCAGCAATAAAACCCATATCGTGCAATCCACCGTGTTCTTTATCCCAATCATAATAAACACCTTCTAATTTCAAAATTTTATCAAGAGCATCATCAATTAAAGTTATATTATTTTTCCATCTTATAGATGAAGAAGTCCCATAATCTGTTCCAGCACCTTCCGCATAAAAATCAAAAGAAGCTCCTGAACCAGTAACTCCCCTATCAGTAGAGCTATACCCCTTAAGACCACTAAAACTTCCATTGCCGTAGATACCAGTAGTGCCGTAGCCGTATATGCCCGTATTAGCAACCCCATCTCCACCAACACTTAATTTAGAGAGAGGATTCAACGTCTCAATCCCAACAAACCCCCCCATAATCGCCATTGTATTAGCCTGTGTAATAATATGATTTGAAGCAGGGTCATTTAATCCAATACCAAAAGAATAATCTCCTTGTGCGGTTATCTCTCGCCCCATTGCTGTTGAATACCATCCTGAAGCATCTGTAGCATATCCCATTGCTGTTGAATACCATCCTGAAGCATTTGTATTACTCCCCATTGCTGTTGAAGCACCTCCTGAAGCAGTTGTACTCTGTCCCATTGCTGTTGAATACAATCCTGAAGCAGTTGTAGCATGTCCCATTGCTGTTGAAGCACCTCCTGAAGCATTTGTATAATATCCCATTGCTGTTGAAGAAGTTCCTGAAGCATTTGTATAATATCCCATTGCTGTTGAATACCATCCTGAAGCATCTGTAGCATATCCCATTGCTGTTGAATACCCTCCTGAAGCATTTGTTCTATATCCCATTGCTGTTGAAAAATGTCCTGAAGCATTTGTTCCAGATCCCGAAGCAAATGAGGAATTTCCTGCAGAATTTGTGAGTAAACCGAATGCCTGTGATGCCCAGCCCGACGCTGTTGCTGAAGCCCCCATTGCAAAAGAATAATCTCCTGTCGCACTTGATGAAACACCTCCTGCTAAAGAACCAACTCCCCCCGCAGTTGTAGAAAAACCAGTTGAAAGTGAACCCCAGCCCGACGCTGTTGAAGTAACACCAATAGCCACGCTCTGATTTCCAGAAGCAGTATTACTTCCGAGTATAGCCAAACCACCACTTGTTGCCTTAATATCTAACATTGCCGAAGGAGTCAAATCTCCAATCCCAACCTTCCCGTTCTGAAGAACAATACTAGGATTTACATTATCAAAACTAAAGGAATAAGTATTACCCGAATCATTATAAGCAAAATAATCATTATTATTAAAATTAATCATCCTATAAAGTTCTGCATCCCCCCCACTAGTTGAATCTTCAAATAACAACGCAGTTCCACCAATAGTAATATCCCCTTCAGCATGAAGAACTGTTTTAGGACTTGTTGTTCCAATACCTACATTCCCAGAACTATCTATTTTCATTCTTTCAGTTCCTGTTGTAGTTGTTGTATCTGAAGCAGTCAAAAATCTTATATCAGTTGCTGCATTTCCTAAAGATGTTCCTCCACCAACCCTCATTGTATTTTCAGAAGCAGTTGAAGTCATCATTATACCATAAAAGGGTTCTTCTGAAGTTGTATAATGAGTTACACCATATCGTCCATATTTACTCGTGCTATCTGTTTTTTCAGTAGACGCCAAAATATGTCCTACTACATCTAACGCTTCTGTTGGACTACTTGTTCCAATTCCTACATTTTTACTCAAATCAAAAGGGAATAAATAATCTCCACTTACATTCCAATACTCATCATCTCCACTAACACTTCCATAAATTGTTCCTGTCACATTCAAATCACCGACGACATTTAATTTATTTTGTGGTGTTGTTGTTCCGATACCGACGTTGCCACCCTTCAAAGAAATATCAGATGTATAATAAAGATTAGATGAAAGGTCCCCGTCATCGTCATTAGAAGAACGATTATACAAAACAACCCCTCCATTAGACGAAGAATCTAAAGAAACCTCCTCAAAAGTAATCCCCTTAGATGATGCATCCGCATCATTACCAAGTGTCCCAATAAAATTATCTGCTAAAATAGTTCCACTAACATCTAACTTTTTAGTTGGACTACTTGTTCCAATTCCTACATTATCTCCAGTGTTTGCAAGAAAAACATTTGTTGAACTTCTGTTCCAAGGAGAAGAAGTTACAGGTAAAGTTGAAGAATTATAATAACCAAATGGATTTGATGCTTGATAATAATAACTTCCTTGTTGTCCGTC
>JBBACS010000022.1:0-5609 GCA_041656855.1 Minisyncoccota bacterium
TAATCATAATATATACTAAAAATGCCACCATTTAACAATTTTACAACCAAAGCAAAAGAGGTAATAAGACGAGCTCATGAACTTGCTGTTGAACGTGGTCAAAATCATGTAAACCCATTGCATCTTCTAGCTGCTCTTATTCTCCAGGAGGAAAGTGTGGTTTCTTCCATATTAGACAGATTAGAAATAGATATAATTTTGTTTACGGATTCAGTTCTTGAAGCTATAGAATCAACGACCGGTTCCGCAACTCTTTCTCCAGCAAATCAAATGTATCTTACTCCAGATCTTGCACAGATTTTGGAATTGTCTGGAAAAGAAGCAATAGATTTGAAAGATGATTTTATTTCTACAGAACATTTATTTTTAGCTACACTTGATACACCATGTAATGCCCGAGATATTTTACAAAAGTTTAAAATAGATAAATCAACGATACTAAAAATTCTTGTTGATTTAAAAACTTTGAAAGGAGATGATATCAATCAACCCAAAAAATACAGATCAATTCTAAAATACACTAGAAATCTTACAAAGCTCGCAAAAGATAACAAGCTTGATCCTGTTATTGGACGTGATAATGAAATTTCAAGAATAATTCAAATACTTTCAAGACGAACAAAAAATAATCCTATACTTATCGGAGAAGCTGGAGTAGGAAAGACTGCAATAGTAGAAGGACTTGCTATAAGGATTGCAACAAATGATGTTCCAGAGTCATTGAAAGATAAGGAACTTGTTTCTTTGGATTTAGGGCTCCTTATTGCTGGTACAAAATACAGAGGAGAATTTGAAGAGCGCCTAAAAGGAATTATAAAAGAAATTGAAAAGTCAGAAGGTAAAATAATTCTTTTTATAGATGAAATCCATACAATAGTTGGAGCAGGTTCTGCTGAAGGTTCAATGGATGCTTCAAACATGTTGAAACCGGCACTTTCTCGTGGAGAACTTAGAACTATTGGAGCAACAACATTAAAGGAATATCAAAAGATAGAAAAAGATCCTGCGCTTACAAGACGTTTCCAGTCAGTGATAGTGAGTGAGCCATCAATAGAAGATGCTGTCGCTATTTTGAGAGGACTAAAAGAAAAATACGAGCTATACCATGGAGTCAGAATCACTGATGATGCTATTTTATCTGCAGTAAACTTGAGCTCAAGATACATTACAGATAGATTTTTACCGGATAAAGCTGTCGATCTTATAGATGAAGCTTCATCAATGTTGAAAATATCTTTGGAAAATATGCCACCAGTTCTTGAAGAAACAAGAAGAAAGGTTATGCGACTTGAAATTGAAAAAGAAGCTCTCAAAAAAGAAGTTGAAGGAGAAAAAAAGAAAGAAACAAAAAAGAGAGTTGAAATAATTGAAAAGGAAATCGCTGATTTGAAAGATAAGACATCTGACCTTGAACTTAGATGGACAAATGAAAAAGAAATCATTGGTGGTATTAAAATGCTCAAGAAAGATTTAGAACTTTTGAGAATAGAAGCAGAAAATGCAGAAATAAAAGCAGACCTATCTCTAGCTGCTGAAATAAGATATGGAAAGATTCCTGCAGCAGAAAAAGAACTTGATATTAAACTCAAAAAATTAAAAAAACTTCAAACTTCAAGAAGAGTTTTGAAAGAAGAAATTACTGAAGAAGATATTGCGAGTGTTGTTTCAAAATGGACAGGTGTTCCGGTTTCAAGAATGCTTGAAAGCGAAGCTCATAAGCTTATAAGAATGGAACAAGACCTTGGAAAGAGAATTGTTGGTCAAAATGAAGCTGTGAGAAAAATTGCAGATACTATTAAAAGATCTCGTGCAGGAATTGCAGACCCAAACAGGCCAATTGGTTCATTTATTTTCCTTGGTCCGACTGGAGTAGGAAAGACAGAACTTACAAAAGCTTTAGCTGAATTCCTTTTTGATGATGACAAAGCTTTGATAAGAGTAGATATGTCAGAGTTCATGGAGAAACACTCAACTTCTAAACTTATAGGTTCACCTCCAGGATATGTTGGTTATGAAGAAGGTGGTTCACTCACTGAAACAATACGACACAGACCATATTCTGTAGTTCTTTTTGATGAAATAGAAAAAGCTCATCCTGAAGTATTTAATTTACTTTTGCAGGTTCTTGATGGTGGAAGACTTACTGACTCTAAAGGTAGGGTGGTGAACTTCAAAAATACTGTGATAATAATGACTTCAAATATTGGAGCTCAATTTATAGACAAGATGGAACAGATTGGTTTTTCTCCAAAAGATGAAAAGACAAATGAATATAATTTGGTTAAGGAGAAAATATTCTCAAGTTTGAAAGATTTCTTCAGACCGGAATTTATGAATCGTCTTGATGATGTAATAATCTTTGATATTTTGAGCAAGGAAGCGATACGAAAGATTGTTGATATACAAATAAAACAAGTTGAAGAAAGACTTGAAGCAAAAGAAATTTCTCTACACATTTCAGTAAAAGCTTTGGATTATTTAGCGAAGGAAGGTTACAATCCGCAATACGGTGCAAGACCTCTCAAGAGATTGATACAAACAAAACTTTTGAATCCTATTGCTTCATCAATAATTTCTCAAGGAATTTTGAAAGGAGGAACAGTGATAGTAGATGTAAGAAATAATGAAATTACATTTGATGTTAAAAAAGGGAAGAAGGGAACAATTGTTGAAAGAGAATTGGTTGGAGTTGAAAAATAAAAAAGTGCGAGGTATTTATACCTCGCACTCTTGATCAGGGATTTCTAGTTCCTCTTTCCTTACATTTCCAATCTTTTTAAGTTCTTCTGTCCTTTTTGGTTCTGACAATAAATTTGCTGCTTGTATTGCCAGAAACCTTCCAGAACCTTTGTTCAGATCTTGCTCCTTGATAATAGCGAGCAAACAAGATTCTCTCTGTATGGAAAAAATCTTTTTCTTGAGACCAAAAAGATGTTTAATCATTTTTTAACCCCCCAATGTTTTATTTACACACGTAGCCTATAGTACAACTAATTTTATTATATGTCAAACTTATTCTGTAACTATAAATTTTTAGTTTGAAAATATATAAAATAAATGATACTATGCCTTGCATGCGCCGGTCGTATAGTGGCAATTACACGAGACTGTAAATCTTGCGGCTTCGGCCTTCGGGGGTTCGAGTCCCTCCCGGCGCACAAAATAATAAAGCACCTTTTTAAGAAGGTGTTTTATTATTTTGTGGCCGAGTAAGCAAGATTACTTGCTTACATGGAAGGACTCGAAAAGCTTGAATATATCGCACGGAGCAAAGCGAGTACGATATGAAAGCTGTACCGTCCATGTAATGGAAGAGAAGCGTAGCGGTCCCTCGTCGTCGTGCTCAAACTTCGGGTTGGGCCCCGAAATTTGAGCGGTGGAGGGACCCAAAGGAAAAACCCTCCCGGCGCACAAAAATATGCATTTATTGCATTATTCTCATACTTGACTTGTCAAAATGAATATGCTATAATAGATTTAGATAGATTATGAAGAAATCAAGAGTTATTTAAAATATCTCAATAATATTTCAAGGAGGTTGTAAAATGAAACAAAAAGTCATAGTGGTATCTTCAAGAAATCTTACACCAGAAGAAGAAATAGAAAAAAAGTTGGCAAAATATGGTGATGACTGGTTTATTGTTTCTGCTAAGACGTCTTTAGCTTTATCAACAATGTTTTGGGAACAAGATGTGTACCACCACGGTATTGCAAGTGGACAGCATAAGCACGTCTATTATGTCACCACTGTAATAATTGAAAAGAAATAAGTATTTAAAAAACAATTTGTTTGTTCTTACCATATTTGGTTAGGACGAATGAGTTGTTTTTTTAACTCTAGTTTTCTACTAACATACAATTTCAATACAAAGGCTAATTAGTTGATACACCTTTGATGCACTTATATTTATAAATTAATGTAATAACGGACTTCTTCAATATTGAAATCGTCCATTTTATCTTTTTTCTCTTGGCCATCAGATTTCCATCCTTTAGCTTTATAGAAAGAAATAGCAGAATTATTTGTTTTTAATACCCACAATGTAGCTTTTGTAAAACCGAGCTCACGTAGAAAGTTTAACCCAGTTTCCATTAAAGCAGAGCCAATTCCTTGTCCTTGTATTCTTGGATCAAGATAAATTCCATAAAGTTCACCAACATTATTAGGTGCGCTATCATCTCTTGATGGCCCAACATTACAAAATCCTAAAATCTTACTATTACTTTCAGCAATAAAAGTATTTTGATTTGTTTTGGGGTTGGAAAATATCTCTTTCCATTTCTCAGCTCGTTTTTTAACAGAAAGTTTATCTAGAAAATTGTCTGGCATTTGACCACGATAGTTATATTGCCAAGCTTTTACATGGGCCGTTGCAACACCCTGTGTGTCTTCAATTTTTGCTTTTCTAATATTATAATTCTCCATAAGAAAAATTATATCAGATTGATAAGTAAAGTATATATTCATCTGTATTTATTAATAAAATCTTAATTGATTGTCCTATTTTTTATTTCCCATTTTTCTGCTATTATACATTTTCTATGAACATCCGAAACTTTAGTATTATAGCTCACCCCAGCCAAATGAAAAGCCAATTTGGCGGGGCAAGCATCTCAATTTTTGAGTGTGTTTTTCAAATTAACCTATAACTATGAATATACGAAATTTTTCAATTATTGCGCATATAGACCACCCCAGTACCACAACTTTTTTGAAGGAAAAAGTTGGTTACGGGGCACGCGGTAAATCATAATTTATGAATATACGAAACTTTAGCATAATAGCGCATATTGATCATGGCAAGTCCACGTTGGCTGATAGAATGCTTGAAATTACAAATACCATAGAAAAACGCAAAATGATGGACCAGGTTCTTGATAGCATGGAGCTTGAACGTGAGCGCGGTATAACCATCAAAATGCAGCCTGTACGCATGAAATGGGCCGTAAATGGGGAAGAATACATAATGAACCTTATTGATACTCCTGGCCATATAGACTTCTCTTATGAGGTCTCAAGAGCTTTGAAAGCAGTTGAAGGTTCTATACTTTTGGTGGATGCAACACAAGGAGTTCAAGCTCAAACTTTGACTACTTTAAACATGGCACGAGAATCAAACCTCGTGATTATTCCTGTTGTTTCAAAAATAGATTCACCACTCGCAAGGACTGCTGAAGTAAAAGAAGAAATTGCAGAACTTTTGAATATCGATGAAAGTGAGATCATGGAAGTTTCTGGAAAAACAGGAGACGGAGTTGCTGAACTTTTAAATGAAGTAATAAAAAGAATTCCTGCACCAAAAGGAGAAACTGGGGAAGAAAATTATAAACTTGAAATTGATGAGAAATATTTTAGAGCTTTAGTTTTTGATTTTAAATATTCAAATCATAGTGGAGTTACAGTTTTCGTTCGTGTATTTAATGGGGAAGCAAAAAGAAATACACCACTTACTTTTAAAGTTTCAGGAAAATCTTTTACAGCTGTTGAAGTCGGAACATTTTCACCAACTGAAGTACCAAAAGATTCTTTGTCAGCCGGGGAGATTGGTTACATTATAACTGGAATAAAAGAATCAGATATTGCATCTGTTGGAGATACTATTTCTCAT
>JBBACS010000023.1:0-5518 GCA_041656855.1 Minisyncoccota bacterium
CCTGCAAGAACAATGGGTATGACTGCAAAACAACATAGTGATTTAGTTAAGCAAGCAAAGGCAGAATATGATTCCTTGTATAATAAGGATTATATTAATAAAGCAAAAGAAGCTAAAGCGGTAGATTATGAGACAGCTGTTCAAAAATCAAAAGAACTAGCTGTTAAATATACACAAGCTAAAAAAAGTGCTTCAAGTAGTAAAGATTTAATAAAGCTTAAAATATTAAAAAAGCAACTAGATAGAGCTAACGAAGTAGTTAATTCAACAGTAAGACCTAAGACCAAAACAAATACTAAGGGGACAACTAGAGCTGAGGAAAGGGCAGAGATTAGATTTCAACAAGAGCAAGCTGATAGAGCCAAAACAAAAGAGACAAAAAAGATGACGGCATCACAGGCTTATGATATATTGGATGAGCAATTAAGTCCAGAGGGATTAAGTCCTTTAGAATCGATAAAACGAAAAATGGCGTTAGAGTCTCTAGGATTAACAGAAGAGCAGATAAAAGAACCAGAAGTACAAGCACAAGCAGAACCAATTAAAAAGTCTTTTGGTGACAAATATGACCCATTTAATTGGATACAAGGAAAACAAGAAGAGGCAATAGCAGAATATAAAAAATTATATCCAAATAGAAGCGAAGAGCAAATAATAAAAGCAATGAAAAAACAGGGGTTAATAATATAATGGCATTACCAAAACTTATATTTGATGATGAAGTTGAAAACAAAAGCAAATTGCCTGATTTAATATTTGATGATGAAGAAGAGCAAACAAGTTTAAGTACAGATTTGCCACCTTTAGAATTTGATGATGAACCTATTTCTTCAATTCAACCACAACCACAACAACCAATTCAAGAACAATACGAACCTTTAAGGCAAGAGCAATTTGTTCCACAAGATGCTTTATATACTCAAGAAGGCGTTGATTTACAACCAATGCAACAAGAGCAATTTCAGCCTCAAAAAATTAAAGCAATACTTCCGGAAGATACTTATGATGATGTAAAAACAATATTAAAAAATACTGGTGTTGATTTTAAAGAAGGTAAAGAACCATTACAAAGAACTAAAGATATAGCTAAATCTTTTGGAAAAGGTATTACAGGAACAACTAGCGGACTAGGTGGTGCATTAAAAGTAATGGGATTAGATACTTCTGGTAAATTTCTTACTGATGTTAGTAAAAAAATAGATGAAAATTATTTAAAAGTAGAAGACCCTGATTTTATAGATGCGGTAGCTAGTGGTTTTGGCTCAGGTGCTACTTTTTTTATTCCTGGTATGGGAATAGCTACAGGCGTAAAAGCTCTTTCTTTTGCTCCAAGAATTGCGGCATTATTAGGGACAACTGCATCAGCCGTTCTTGAATCTATGGTAGAAGGTGGAAGTGTTTATGAAGATGCTATAAGTAGGGGCATTGATGATGAAGGTGCAAAATCAGGAGCAAAGGCAACATTTTTATCTAATTTACCTATAAACTTTATTTTAGATAAATGGATATTCAACAAATTTCCAGAAGGTAAAAAATTAACATCAATTTTAAAAGGTGCAACAAGTGAAGCAACACAAGAAGGAATACAACAAGCTATAAGTAATTTTGTACTAAATGACCCAATAAGTAATGGGTTGGCTCAATCAGTAGGAGTTGGAGCAATAACAGGTGGTGGATTAGGTATTTTTAAAGGAGCAACACAAGCACAACAACAAACACCTCAAATAACGCCAGAAATAGCCCCACAGACAGCACAAGAGCAGTTTCAAAGGCAAACACCTGTTGAATTACAACAACAAGCCACAGCCGAAGAATTGATGCAACAAGAACAGGCTATACAAGAACCTCAAGAACCAATAGAGCAACCTCAAGAGCCTACACCTGCAAAAACTACCACCAATATTGAGCCAATTTTAAAGAAAGTTGTAGAGCAAGCAGGCGGTGAGTTTAAGGGTATTCAAGAAACTGTCAAAGGTGAGAATCTAGTTACTATAAATGCTGGCAAAGATACAATAACAGTACCTATTTCAGAGGCAACTGTTGACAATATCAAGGCTAAGATAGCTGAAAAACAGGTAGTTCAAGAAGTAGAGCCGATAGAACAAGAGGCTAGAAAATATAAAAGTGCTGAGGAGTTTGTTGAAGAAATACAATTACAAAAAGAACATGAAGAAATTAAATCATCTATTGATAATATAAAAGAAAATTTATCTAAAAATATAGGTGAAGAATCTACTCCATTATTAAAAAAACTTGGAATATCTAACGAAAATGATGCAAGTAATTCAATAAGTTGGAAAAATATGAAAGAATTTGATGGGAATATGTTAAATGATATTAAGATAATATACAATCATTTAGCCGAAAAAGAGAATAAGCCAGCTATCCTAAAACTAAGGTTTGGCGACAACCCAAACAATCCTTTTTCTGGAATGAGCGGAGTAATGGAAGAGGGAGAAATTAATCAGGCTATAGTTACTAATGTTAAATCTATTTATAATAACTTAAGCGAGCAAATACAAAATGAGTTAAATAAGCCAAGTGCTAAGGCAAATGAGCAAAAGCTAACCGACATCTGGAATAAAGCAAATAAGCCTGCTCAAAAGCCTAAAGTTTCAGAGCCCAAAAAAGAGAAACCTACACCTAAGGAGCCGAAAAAGAAAACTTCTGGATTATCTAAAAGTATTATGAGGGAAGCTATTGCAAGAGGACTTACAGATGAATACGGAGATTTGCCATCTTATAATGTTAGGAATCAAAAAGGTGAATTAGCTGATAAAATAGTTGATTTTATAGAAAAAGAGCCTGAATTAGCTAAAAAAATAGCTAAATTAGAAGCTCCTGAACAAGATAATATGCGTTCGCAAGAGATTTTTAAGGCATTGACAATAAAAGCATTTTCCGAAAGCGATATATCTACAATAGAAGAATTAGCAAAATCAGAAAAAGCATCAGAAGTAGCTACGGAATTAGGTCAAAGAATACAGGCACTAGATACAGGCTTAAATAATGACCCTATAAAAGTAATACGTTCGGTTATTAAAAGTAGGAAAGAATCGCAAGAATTTAGGGGAAGAGAAAAAGAGATTAAAAAACTAGAGGCAGAATTAAAAGAAGTAGAAAAAAAGTTGGCTTTGCGTGAAAAGCAGATAGAACAATTAGAAAGATTAAGAAAAGAAAAGATTAAGAAGTTTGGAGAAGGCAATAAGTTATTCACAAAAGAAACTTACGATAAAGCACAAAAATCTTTAAGGGATAGATTAGGTATACTTTCTTCTGGTATTGACCCTGTAGCTTTAGTTGATTTAACTAAAATAGGTGGTTATTATTTTGAAGGTGGATTGCGTAATTTTACGGCTTGGTCTCAAAACTTAATTGAAGAATTTGGCATAAAAGTTAAGCCATATCTTAGAAAAGCATGGGATAAAATAAATACTGATTTTAAGGAACAAGAAAAAACTATATTAGAATCGCTTAACACACTAAAGAAAACAAAAAGATTAACTAAGGCTGAATTGGTTGAAAAAGTGCTAGAAAGTAGAATTGCTGAGTATGAGCGTAGAATAAAAGAAGAAGATTTTTCAGCAATGCAAAAACCAGGTGAAAAAATATCTACTCCAAGGATTGAAGAATTAAAAAGAATATTAAAGGTTATTAAAGAAGAATATAAAGCCATAAAGCCAACACAAGAACGAACCAATGAGCAAAGATTAAAGGCATATAATACTAGAATTGAAAACGAGATTAAGCAATTAGAAAAACAGCTTGAAACTTTAAATTTTAATAAAAGAGTAAGAAGAGAAACTATACTAGATGTAAAAACTATGCGATTAAAAGAGCAAAGAGATAAATTAAAGCTTTCCGTAAATGCTGCTAAAAGTGTTGGAGAAAACATAACCAAAAATGAAGTTGAAAATATAGTTAAACTTGCCAAATCATTAAATGATGCTAGGGACCAAATAGAAGAATCTGGAGACGAAACAGCAAATAACGAAAAGAATGTCCGTAAATATTGGCTTACTAGAAAAAATTTAGAGGATTATATAGAAGGATTAAAGCCTATATCTAAAACAGATACAGCTAATAATCTTACAAACTACATGAGAGCTAGTATTTTGGCATCCCCTAGAATATTAAGAAATAGTTGGATATATCAGGGTGTTCCAGGAATTGAAAGAGCTATAACAAAAAGATTGATTACAGGTGCTTTTAGTGATGCTGATTTTAAAAGTAATATAATAGAGAAACTTATTGCTAAAATGTCAGGCATAAAAGTATCTGCTGAAGATATGGCTTTTATTAAAAAACAAGTAATTATGAATATTAAGATTTACCATGAATCAGGGTATGATATTTCTCGAATGGATAATCTAGGCGATAGAAGCAGATATTTTGGAGAAAGAGCAGCTACAATTAAAGGTAAAGGTGTTTTTTCAAAAGTAGGTAGGTTTGTTAATCTTGCCCCAAAATGGTTAGCTGGTGGTACTGATATGCTATTTGCTTCTATAAGTCGTGCCGATACAGCTCTTATTATGTCAAAAGAAATTGCATCAATAGAAAGACAACAAAATAGATTACCAAAAGGCATGACAGAAAAACAAAGAGCTAGACAGCTTTTAATAGACTCTTACCAATTTGAGCCTAAAGATAAAAATGCGGAAGATATTAGGAAAGCTGGAATAGAAGATGCTCATTTAATGAATGGAACACAAACAGAAGGTTGGTCAGATTTTGTTATAAAAGTTAGAAATTTGATGACATACAAAGGCATTAATTTTGGAAAAGTAATTATTCCTTTTGCTAAAATAGCCAATGTTGTTACAGCAGAAGGAGCAAAAACTGCTACAGGAATAGGCATAGCAAAAAGTATAGTAAATATGGGACAAGCGACTCTATCTAAAAATAAAGATAATCGTAAAGCAATGATGCGTAAAGCTACAAGTGATTTAGTTAGATATTCTAGCTTTACTTTAGCCGCTACTCTTATTGCTGGTATGTTAGATGATGATGATTTTGTCGGTTCTTATGATATGATAAAGGGGAAAAGATATGGACTAGCTAAAGCAAGAGGTGCAGGTGCTAATTATATTAGAATAGCTGGAAAATGGATACCGTTAAGATATTTGCCTTATATTAATATACCAATATCAGCCATTATGACAGCTAGACAAGCAAAGAAAAGAGGAGCTAATCCGATACAGGGATATTTATCGGGAATGATTGGTCAATTACTGCAATCTCCTGGCATAGCTTATGGTAAAGATATGGCTACTAAAATAGGTTGGGCTATCAATTCTAAAACTCCAGAAAAAGCACTATCAGCTTTAGGACTAGACGGAAAAGGTTTAGTTGATTGGGCTAAAGTTAGAATGATACCTTCTGTTTTATCTTATGATATTTATAATGCTTTATTTCCTAAAGAGCAAAAATATGATTTTATGGGTAGAGAGATAGAAAAAGGAACTTTTAGGGAAGATAAAACTAATAGTATCATACTTGAATTTAATAAGTTAGATAA
>JBBACS010000024.1:0-5484 GCA_041656855.1 Minisyncoccota bacterium
ATAATTAAAAAATTCCATATGTTCTTTACCAAAAAGACCATCTTCCTCGACACATGAGAAAGCTTTACCGCACATGTTTTGTTCAAACCATTTTTCATTTAAGATCATAATAAATTACCTTTTATTCGCTTGATGAAAATTTACTGGAAATTGTTTCTAACTCTTTTTTAATCATAAGTGCAAGGCTTCTTTGACGTTCAATTGTAAGCTGAGATGCGTCAAGAAATTGTGCATCAATTGTAATTGTAAAGTTTTGAGTTATGGGCCTCACGGTGGTATACGTAGAAACATTTTGTGGGCTATCTTGTATAACAGACCCAAAAAGTTTATCAAACTCTTCTAAAGTACTTGCTATTTGTTGTGATGGATCAATCTCCCTCATTCTTCTAAATTCAACTTCACTAACTCTATTAACTTCTCCAGTAGAAGTATAAATAACATTTCCAAATTCGTCCATACTATGTTGCATATTTCTTAATGCACGAAGATTTTCTTCAGCAAATAGTCTTTCTGTTGTTGGTTTGGTAAACTCTTTTAAATATTCTTCTCTTAATTTATTTAATAAATCATTAGCTTCTTTACCAATGTCAATTAATTCTTTGACTTTTGAATCTGCATCAGCAGCATAATCAAGATAAGCATTATAAAAATCATTAAATAATTTTAATTGAGCCTGTTCTTGTGGTGTCTCTGCACCAACAATTTCCTGAGTGACAGCACGTAATTCATTTGCCGTTAGTATTCTAACACCTTCATTTGCTACAATATTACCATACGTTGCAGACGCCCCTGTGTCAGCAAAAGTTCTCTGTAAAAGAACTGCATATGCATCAATTTGATTTTGAGCATATGTCGCTTGAGCAGAAATTAATTCAGCCTGTTCTTGATAAAAATTCTTTGCTTCCTGAGAAATAGTTACTTGTCCACGAGCAGTCTCCTCAAATAAGCGTATTGCCCGTGTTCCATATTCACTTATATTAGCATAAAGATCAACTATATTTTCCCCAGCAGTAAAACGCTGCAAGAAATCTTCTCCTGTAAAAGAAATAGCAGACAGCCTAAATTCTTCAACAGCTTCTTTAATAGAATCTACAACAAGCGCCATATCAGCTTGTATTGCATTAAATGTTTTTGATAAAGTATCATAAAAATCTTTAGCAGTAAAAGATAATGATGCGAAACCAAGCTCCGTCCTGCTTATTAATGATTCAATATAAAATTTTTGCCCTTCTGCAATACCTTCAATCATTTGAAATTGATATTCTTTATACAACTTTATAATTTCACCAACACTTTTGTCGCCAATTTGTTCAGCAACGCTTTGATCAAAACTTGCTACAGCGGTTATTTGATCGCCCATAAGAGCAACCAAATCGCCAGATAAAGTTCTTAATGTCCCGGCATCTAATTGTAAAATTGGTGATCCAGAATTTAATGATGCTTCAATCCCGGTTGGGGTAACTGCATTTATATCATAAAGTGCATTATTAAAATCTGCTCTAAATGATGATGATAATTTACCAAAATTATCCATTAAATTATTAAAAATATCATTAAAGCTTAATCCATTTAAATTATATGATATTGAACTAATAGCAGCATTCCATGCCATTGCAGAATCAACGCTTTGTGTTCTTAAATCATTTACTGATTTTGCATAATTTTTCATTTGATCAGCAAAATCAACGGCGGCTTGTTTGTTTTCTGAAATTTTATTAATTATTTCTTGTCTTAAATCAGCCTCTTCTTTTATCATAGAATTAACTCTATCTTGCTGACTTAACCAAGACTCTCTTGCATTATTTACATCTTGATCTGTATAAAATTCTATACATTGATCATCATTAACATGTTTTATATGTTCATAATCTTTTTTAAGAACATCTGCTAAATGTTGCTCCGCTTGTATTCTTGGCCCCATCAAATCGGCTTTCTGAATTAATAAATTAACTTGATCAAAGCTTGATTGTATTTTTTCAAAAGCCATATTTGCCATATCAGTAGTATTTAATGTTAATCCAGTCCCACCAGAAGTTTGTGTAAAAACTGAAAATGTTTTAAGATGCTCATTTAATATTGAAAAAACTTCACCAAGACTATCGGCAGCCCCGGTTAAACTATTTAAATTAACAGCGGCATTATATGCTTGGTCAGCAAACCCATTTACACTTTCAATTTGCCCAGATAAATCAATTACTCCAAATATATCATAAAAATTTAAATTGCCAAAATCTAAATTTTTTCCAAAATTTCCAATTGCATCAGAAAAGGATTTACTTAAATCACCAAGAGACATATTCCATGAATTAAAATTTGCCTCTATAACTATCATCGCCCTAGTTATTTCAGTTAATGCAACCTTATATGCCATAGTCGCAACTTTTGCAGCATTAACCGCTTTTATCAAAGCGCTATCACCAAAAAGTTTATTAGATATTAATCCCCCAACCTTTTGAAAAATTAACGAGCCAGCAATATCCATTCCGGGGATGCCAGTAGCTTTTCCTAACCCAGCGCCAACTAATCCCATCCCCTGTGTTACAACTTGTCCTTGCTTTGTCCCTGCCCCAGATAACATAATACCATTATCAGTAGACATATATGCTGAATTTCCTTCAATGCCAGCAGAACCAAGAAATTGACGTTGTAAATTACTTGTTAATTTTGATAATAATGTAGCACCAATTGCTTTAAATGAATTAAGCAATACAGTTCCAACAACACCATTTTCATCTTCAGCCATTTCTTTGGCATTACCTTTAACTTTATTTAATTCACTAGAGGCGTTATCAGCAGCAGTTTTTAACTTTATAAAAGCATCATATAATCTATCACCTTGCTCTATACCATATTTCATTAATGTATTTTGTGCATCTTGTTGTTCTTGTGTTAATTTTTCACCTTGTTTTACTGTAGATATTATTTTTATTGCTTCCATGACTTGTTTCATTTCGCCTTCATCAATCTGCTTCCCACCTTTATGTGAAGCACTAGAAACATTATATAATGAAACAGCTCTACTTATCATAGATTTATTTATATCTTCAGCGTTAACACCACCAATACGTTTTAAAATTGAAGCACCAAATTCCTTTTTCGACATAGACGCAAATCTTTTTAAGAAATCTGGAAATTCTTTAATGTCTCTCATTACATGATCAGGCAAATTCAACGCTGACAAAGAATCAAAAGCCTTTGTAAGATCTTTTTTACTTAATTTAGACGTATCCAAACCTAAAATATCTTTTAAAATATTATTACCAGATGGTATACCAAACCCACCATGTGTTTGTTTAACTTTGTTTATATTTGCAGAAGTCGAAAACATCTGATTTATTTTCAAATTTTGTAAAACAGCTTCTTGATCAACAATCGACTGCTGTATTGGTTTTTCATTCATGCTATCTTCATATTTTTGTTTTAACCCTTTCAAAATTTTTATTTTTTCTGGAGAATTTTTAGCTAAAACAAGAAAATATGAAATCATATCATCTAAAGATTTTGAAATAACAGTTTTTGCAAGATCAACATTTTCTGTAGAATTACTTACAGCTTTTGATAATTGCACAATATACTGATTTAACATAATTTCCATATTGTGAGCATCAATAGAATTTATATCTTTTCCAATAGATTTAAAACCATCATTAACTGTTTTTATTGCAGATTGAATTTTTGATTTTGTTAATTCAATTTGAAGACCCTTTGTTAATTGTAAACTAATTTTTGATAAATCACTACCAGCATTACCAAAATTAATTTCTTCCCCACCCATACGAAAAGATCTAGATTGGCTAACATCAAACCTTGTCCCAGTTGTATCTTGTAAATCTTTTATATAATTTGCTAAATTACTAATAACCTGTTGTGGATCTTCACCAGCTTCTATTTGTTTCTTACCACGTTCCATAATGTTTTTTAAAACTATTGTTGTTCCACCACCAACTCCAACATTTTGAGTAATTGCAGAATCTCGTAATGTTTTTAATTGTGTTTTTTGAAAATTTTCAAGTTCTTTCTTTTTTTGTTCTTCAGTTTGATTTTGATTAACTTTTTCAAACCCTTTTAATAAAATTTTAACAAATTCATCAGCACCAGCCTTACTTGCATCTATAATTTGTTTTTTTTGAAAAGTCGCACGTATCTTTTCTAAGGAAAGCATATCGGTTTGTTCTTTAGTTAATTTTCCTTCAAAAGAACCACGGGTCAACGCATCTGAAATTTGTTTAAAAGCATTATCTATATATCTTCCAAATGTATCGTCCTGTATTTTCTTTTTAATGTCCATTAAACCTTTGCCAACATTATATGATGCATCAGAAGCGCTTTTCTTAAAAATATCACTAATACCAGAAACTGTGTTTCTAATAAGATCATGTTTAATTCTTATTTCTTCAAGAACACCAAGTTGCTCTTTAGTGGAAAAAATAATTGATTTTGTTACTTTATCAATTCTTTCCCAAGAGCCAAAATGTTCAACGGATTTATTTATTATATCATTTAAAAGATTTCTATATGCTTCAGTTGTTTTATCTATATGTTTAAAATCACCGCCAAACACTTCCATTTGCGCAGTTATCTTGGATAAATCGAGATTCATTTTTTCAAAAAATGCCGCTTGTTTTAAACGAACCATAGTTGCCATAACTTCGTTCATTGAGCTACCAAGTAGCTTAATTGAATTAATAACAGATTCTGGAACATCTAAATCTTTAAATCCTTGTTTTTTAAATGCTTCTGCAAACGGCATATCAAAATCAGTACCAAGATCAATCATTTTTTTAAGAAAATCTTCAACAACTTTTGCCTGTTCCTCAGCAACATTTGTTGCTGCTTGAAAAAATTTCTTATATCTTGCTGGTTTTGCAAGGGAAATAAGCATTTTATCAATTGCCATAGAATTCATTGGCAATGGTTGCATTAATTCTTCATAAAATTGCTTCTGAGCGGCCTTGGCCTTTGGTGTGCCTTTACCATAAATGTTAACAACTTCATCAACTATTTTTTTATATAACTCATTAAATCTTCCACCAGCATTTCTTAATCCAGACTCATCAAAAATAGCAATATCAGTTACATCAAGTGAATATGCTTTAGTAAAACCTTTTAATGCTTCAACTTGTATTTTTCTCGCTTCTTCTTGTTGTTTTTTAATACGTTCACGAAGTGCAGCTAAATTAGTTTGTGCTGTCAAAATTTTATTTTGAATTTCTTCAACTCTTTGCAAAGACTCTGAAGCAGTCCTACTTGTTGCCATGTCAGCACCACGAGAAGTATAAGCCGATAAAGCTTGCGCAGCTCTTGAAATTTCTCTTCTATACGTATCAATGCGCCCTGCGGCAATTACATATCTTGTGCTATTTTTATCTATGCCACTATTAAGTACTTCAAGATCTTCTGTATATGTTTTTACAGTCTCAATTAAATCACTATATACAAGCCCTGTCCCACGTAGTACATTATTGTATGCAAGCTCTGTATTTG
>JBBACS010000025.1:0-5412 GCA_041656855.1 Minisyncoccota bacterium
ATGATTTTGACCACGTTCAACAGCAAGCTCATGAGCTCGTCTTATTACCTCTTTTGCTTTGGTTGTAAAATTGTTAAATGGTGGCATTTTTAGTATATATTATGATTATAAAAGGCATTTTAGCTTCTAAAATGTAATCTGTCAAAATATAAATAATTAGTAAATTTATTAAATCTTTTTTACAGGAGTAGCTAGCGCTGAAAGAGCTTCTTGAATATCACGACTTGGAGCAAAAAGATTTGTTTTTGAACTATCCATATAAATAGATTTTATTCCGACTAACTCCCCTGAAAGATTTAACAGTAATCCACCAGATATAAAATTTGAAGATATTGATGTCTCTATAGAAGAGATTTTTGTTAATGCTGGAGTAGAGGAAGAATTATCAGTCGATTTTACTTCTTTTGCAGATAAACTAGAAATTATTCCTGTAGATACTACATTTTTTGCTTCTCCTCCTATATAAATAACTGTCTGACCTAATTTTGAATCATTTTTTGATATGGCAACTTTAGAAAAAGTTAATAGTGGTTTTTCATCATTTTTAATTTTTAGCAATGCAATTTGCTCACCACTTACGGCTCTTATAATAGAAAGATCAGTAATTTTGTCACCCAAAGTTGTAGTAAAATATTTTCCTCCTTCTGAAATAAGAATATTATCTGTAACGACTATTCCGTCGTCAGAAATAATAGCCCCCAAACCAACAAACACCATAGGATTTGATTCTGATGATGGATCTGCATTTGTTCGATAAATTCTTATTACACTCTTAGAAGTTTTTTCTACGGCAGATACGATTTGATCATCTATACTTACTATTACAGTTTCTTTTACTACCGTTTCTTTTGTTGGTGCTGTAACAGTTTGTATTGTTCTTTCCACAACTCTATTTATCGTTTGAGTAACTCCTATAGGTGCTTGACCCATAAGTGCAACGGTAACAATACCCGTCGCAATAGATGTGACGAAACTCACTAAAAGAGTAAGTAATACTATTTGTTGTTTTGTAAGGTTTTCCATATCAGTTAAATGTATTGTAATACAATATAACTATAAAAACAAATTTATGAGAATTTATACAAAAGTATCAAAGATATTATACCGAGTAAAATACCCACCACTTCTAGTGTAGATAATTTTTCATGAAAAACAAATACACTTAGAGCTACAACAAGCATTACTGAACTGACACCATATATAACTCCGAAAGTAGAAAGTTTTGCAAATTTTAAAGCATAAGCCCAACCAATTGCTGTCAAAGCATAGATTGATGCACCAATAAATAACCATTTATTCCAAACACTATTAGTTAAAGAAGCTTTTTTTACAAAAAAATCACCGAAAACCGTTATGGCAGATATTAGTATTCCAGCAATTAAAATTAATATTTTTGACACAGCTTTTTTAAAGTTATTAATAATTTCTTAATATCACCCAATGTCGTATCTTTCCCCATTGAAAATCTAAGGGTTGATTTTGCTCTATCAGAATCTTGAGATATTTTTTTGACAACTTCTGACTCGCCACTGCCCGAAGCACAAGCACTAGAAGAAGAAACGATAAAACCTGCTTCATCTAATCTGAAAACTAACATTTCCCCATCTTGCTCTGGAATAGAAATATTTATATTATTTGGAATCCTTTCTTCAGTACATCCATTGATAATCGCATCCGGAACAAACTTTATTATATTTTCAAAAAAATAATTTCTTATTTTTGTAAGTCTTTCGTTTTCTTTTATTTTATTTTTTTGTGCTAGTTCAACTGTTTTAGCAAAACCAACAATAAGTGGAATATTTTCTGTACCACTTCTCATCCCCTTTTCTTGTCCTCCGCCAAACATAATTGGACTTACATCTACGCCATGGCGTAGATATAAAGCACCTACACCTTTTGGACCGTACATTTTTTGTGCATCTAAAGTCATGAGGTCAACACCAAGTTCTTCTACATTCATATTTAAATATAATCCAGCCTGTGAAGCATCTATGTGCAGATATGGAACTTTACTTGTTTTTTCTTTTCGAAAATGTCTAATCTCTTTAATTATTTCCTTTATTGGTTGTATTACACCTATTTCACTATTTGCATAACCCACTGAAATTAAAACTGTCTTCTTATTTATTAATTCTCTTAAATCTTTAGAATTTACAAGACCAAATTCGTTTACTTTCAAATAATCGACTTTGGCACCTCTAGTTTCAAGTTCTTTAAAACATTCCAAGATTGAACTATGTTCTATTTCGGTGGTAATTAGATGTATATCAGAATATTTTCTACCCTCTTTTCTTATAGAATTTATAAGACCAAAGATTGCTAAATTGTTTGATTCTGTTCCGCCACTCGTGAAAATTATTTCTCTATCGTGTCCACTTATAAAATCTGCTATTGTTTTTCTAGATTTTTGTAATGCCACCTTCGCTTTAACCCCCATTGAATGAATAGAACTTGGATTTGCAAAGTCGAGTGACCAATATTTTGATATAGCAGATAAAACCTCTCTGTTTACAGGTGTTGTGGCTGAATTGTCTAAGTATACTTTCCTCATTCACAAAATAATAGCAATTTAAACGCCTTTTTACAACAAATTAAAATTGCAAAACATTTAAAAAAATATATAATGATCTAATGACTTTTGAAACATACATGATTATCGGAGCTGGAGCTATAATTTTATTACTCCTAATTTGGATTATTCGACTTGAAATAATGCTGAAAAAACTATTAGGAAGTAAAAATGGTTCTTTAGATGATGCTATAAGTTCACTAAGAAAAGACTCTGAAACATTTAAAAAACATGCCGAGAAAACAGTATCAACGTTAGAAGTGGTTGATAAAAAATTAAGAAAAACTGTATCAGGAAATGAAACAGTAAGATTCAATCCTTTTAAGGGCACTGGCTCAGGAAGCAATCAAAGCTTTGCTACTGCACTTCTCAATAGTGAAGGTGACGGAGTTGTAATTTCAAGCATTTATTCTCGTGATCATTTAAGCGTTTTTTCAAAACCAATCAAAAATTTATCTTCTGAATATGAGCTCACTGCCGAAGAAAAAACGGCCTTGCAAAAAGCTAAAGAAAGCATACTATAATAAATAACTAATAAACGAACAAATGGAAAACCAGATTGTTTTTATATTGTCAAAAATTTATGGAAAAACATGCAAAAAACAGCATAATAAAGCGTCCTCCTATTGTCGTTATAATGGGTCATATTGACCATGGAAAATCTACTCTTTTAGATTATATTAGAAAAACAAACATAGTTGATACGGAAGTTGGAGGAATAACCCAAAGGATTTCTGCATACGAAGTTGCACACAAAATGCCACAAGGCGCAGATGAAAGAATTACTTTTCTTGATACTCCTGGCCATGAAGCTTTTGGATTTATGAGAACCTGTGGAGCTAGCATCGCTGATGTTGCCGTTCTTGTTGTCTCCGCTGAAGAAGGTGTAAAAAAACAAACGCTTGAAGCATTAAAATGCATTGTTGATAGTAAAATACCCTACATTGTTGCAATAAACAAAATAGATAGACCTGGGGCCAATGTAGAAAAAACAATAAATAGTTTGATAGAAAATGAAATATATCTTGAAGGATATGGTGGAAATATTCCATATGTACGTATTTCAGCAAAAACAGGTCAGGGTGTACCAGAACTCCTTGATATGATTCTTCTAGTTGCAGAAATGCAAGAACTTAAGGGAGATACAAAAAAACTCGCTGAAGGATTAGTAATAGAAGCACATATGGATAAACAAAAAGGCATCACGGCAATACTTGTAATAAGAGATGGACATATAGGAACAGGAATGTTTGTTGTCTCAGGAGACAGAATATCACCAACAAGAATGATGGAAAGTTTCTTGGGTAAAAAAATTACTGAAGCTATATTATCATCCCCTATCAGAATTATTGGTTTTGATAAACTTCCTAAAGCTGGTAGTAATTTTATTACTTTTGATACAAAGAAAGAAGCTGAGGAATACATTCTGAAAGAGAAAGAGAAAGAAAAACATATCCCAATAAAAAATTATAGCACTGACTCAGACGAAGTTGATCCTAATCTTTTGAGAATAATGATTAAAACAGAAGCAGCTGGTTCTATTCACGCCGTAGAACATGAGATAGATAAAATAAACAAAGATACACAAAAAATAAAAATTATTGGAGCCGGAACAGGAAATGTTTCTGAAAATGATGTAAAACTTGCCTCAGGCAAAAATAAAGCTGTTATAGTGGGTTTTGATGTGGGAATAGATGCTTCTGCCAAAGAACTTGCTGAAAGATCAGGGATAGAAATACAAACATTTGATATAATATACAAAATAGCAGAATGGATGGTAGAGGAAGTGGAAAAAAGAACTCCAAAGGTTATGGTTGAAGAAGTTACCGCAGAAATAAAAGTGTTGAAACATTTTAGTACAATGAAGGATAAGCATATACTCGGTGCACGCGCTGAAAAAGGGACTGTCTTTGTTGGAGAAGAAGCAAAAATAATGAGAGACGGAGTTGAAATAGGCCGTGGCAAAATAAGAGACTTACAAAAGGAAAAAAATAAAGTTGGTGAAATACGTGAAGGAGTCGAATTTGGTTGCCAGTTTCAATCAGAAATAGAACCAGCTCCGGGAGACAAAATATTAATATTTAAAACAATAGAAAAATAGCCATGAGTGACAACAGAGCAGAGACAATTGCAAAGATAATTAAAAAAGCTGCTGCAGAATTCATGCAGAAAGAATCTAGCGGACAATCCCTCATCACTATTACTGATGTTAGACTTTCAAATGACGAAAAATATGCTAATATTCTTTTTACAGTACTTCCAGACAATAAGGAAGAGGCTGTTCTTGAGTTTACCAAGAGAATGAGATCGGAGTTTAGACAATATGTTAAGCAAAATACTAAGCTTGGCAGAATACCTACTTTTGATTTTCAAATAGACCTTGGTGAAAAACATAGACAAAAATTAGATACTATTCCTCTAAAATAGTGTACGGCCCAGTAGCCAAGTGGTAAGGCAGAGATCTGTCCCTCTACGAGGGATCTCTCCGAAGGGAGACAAAATCATCCATATGTATTACACTTATGTACTGAAAAGTTTAATAAATAATAATATTTATGTAGGGAGTACAGAAGATATTAAGAATAGACTTTTCAAACATAATTCAGGTAAAGTAAAATCAACAAAAGCATACAAACCGTGGGTTCTTTTAGAAACAAGAGAATTTATCACGAGGAGTGAAGCTTACATACATGAAATGTTTTTGAAAAGTGGCCAGCAGAAAGAATTGTTGAGAGAGAAATATATTAAGGCCCGGTAGCCAAGTGGTAAGGCAGAGATCTGCAAAATCTCTATGCGGCAGTTCAATTCTGCCCCGGGCCTCTGCGAATTTTTTCAAACACAAA
>JBBACS010000026.1:0-5260 GCA_041656855.1 Minisyncoccota bacterium
AAAAATAAACACAGGAAATAAGATTATAATTGGAATTGCTATAATATTATCAATAGGAATCATTATTTTTGCTGTTATAAATAATAGTAATAAAATAATAAAAAATTACGATAAATTTGCTCAATGTCTTACCGATAAAGGGGCTGTAATGTATGGAGCGGAATGGTGTGCACATTGTAAAGAACAAAAAGCTGTTTTAGGTAATTCATTCAGACTTATCAACTATGCGGGGTGCCCAGATAACACACAGTTTTGTATAGATAAAGGCATACAAGGTTATCCAACATGGCTTATAGGGACAAGTACAAAATTAGAAGGTTTTGACAAAAACAAAACTATGCAAGAACTTTCTGATGCTACTGGTTGTGTTTTGCCTTAATTTTATTTAAATTATATTTATTATGAAAAAAATAGTAGTACCAACAATAATAATTTTAGTGACAATAGTATTAATTGCTTTAATTTTTGATTGGGGAAGAAAAGATATACCATTACCAGACGGTGTTGAAATTATTGCAACAAATTCTACAGAGCAAAATTCTTCATCAACTTCTGATATGCCTATTGTTGTGGATAATATCAAAGATAATCAAGAAGTATCTAGCCCATTAAAAATAAAAGGAAGGGCTAGAGGAAATTGGTTTTTTGAAGCATCATTTCCAGTTGAACTTGTAGATATAGATGGAAATGTGCTAGCTAGGGAGCCGGCTCAAGCGCTAAGCGACTGGATGACAACTGATTTTGTCAATTTTTCAGTTACATTGAACTATACTAAATCAACAAGCACAAATCATGCCTTGCTTGTTTTGAGCAAGGATAATCCATCGGGTAATCCAGAATTTGATCAGTCAATATTTATACCAGTAATATTAAAGTAATATGCAATCTGATTCCTCAGCTTTTAGAAAATCAACTTTATTTATTTTATACATATTAGGGTTTATTTTTGCTTTTACTTCAGCATTACCCGCGTATATTAATTCAAGTTTTTTAGGAAGTCTGACTAGTGAACAGGCAATAGGTATATTTTATACAATTGGCTCTATTTTTTCTTTGACGATTCTCATTCTTCTTCCAAAGATATTAAAAAAATATGGAAATTATAAAGTTACTGTATTTTTGGCAATATTATATTTTCTTAATTTTCTAGGTTTGGCATTCATACAAAATACATATCTTGTTCTATTCTGTTTCTTAATATCAGGGGCGATGTCTACGGCCATATATTTCAATCTAGATGTATTTATTGAGCATAATTCTACTGATGTTAAGACGGGAAGCATTAGAAGTATATATCTTACTTGTTTGAATCTGGCTTGGCTTTTGTCGCCATGGCTCGCTGGTATTATAGTTGGGGAATCTTCATTTAGAAGAATATATTTAATTGTAGCAATAATATTATTGCCGATAATTTTGATAGTCTCATCCTCATTGAAAAAATTTAAAGACCCAGAATACAAGACTTTTGATGTAATTGAAACTATAAAAAGTATCAATGCAAATAAAGATATTAAAAATATAATTGTTTCTGGTTTTTTATTACAGTTTTTCTACTCATGGATGATTATTTATACTCCGATATATTTAAATCAGTATGTTGGTTTTGATTGGGGAACAATAGGTATAATATTTTCAATCGCACTTTTACCTTTTGTCTTTATCCAGATGCCTTTAGGTTATCTTGCAGACAAAAAAATCGGAGAGAAAGAGATTCTTACTGCAGGTTTTATCATTATGGGTATTTCTACTGCCATAATTCCTCTTATTAAGGATGATAATTTTATTGTCTGGGCTTTAATCTTGTTTATGACTAGAGTTGGTGCTGCTATGGTAGAAGTAATGAATGATACCTATTTCTTTAAAAAAGTAAGTGATAAGAGTTTGAATGTAATAAATTTGTATAGATCAGTAGTACCTTTAGCTTATATTATTTCACCCATAATAACTACAATATTGATATTATTTATGCCGATAGGAAATATATTTTATGTATTAGGATTATTTATGATTTTCGGCTTAAGATATAGTTTGACAATTAAAGATACGAAGTGAGTATGCAGTATTTAGCATAAAGTATATAGTATTAGAAATACAAAAGGGGTTTTGCGAAGCAAGACCCCTTTTGTATTTGTATCTATACTAAATACTGTATTTTTTATACCTTATACTGATTTAAACTCCTATAACCACTGGTATTACCATGGGTTTTTTAGCAGTTTCCTGGAATAAATATCTACTTATATTATCTGTAATAGCATCTTTTAACATATCAAAATTTATAGGATTTCCTACCGCCCCATCTTCTATTGTTTTTTTGATTATAAATCTTGTTTGTTTCAAAAGTTCTTGTGATTCTTTTAGATATACAAATCCTCTAGAGATGATGTCTGGTGATTTCTTTAATTTGCCCGTATTTACGTCAATACTTGCGATAATAACGAACATTCCATCTTGTGCGAGCATTTGTCTGTCTCTTATAACCACTTCTTGTACGTCGCCGACAGAGAATCCATCAACCATAACAATTCCAGATGGGGCCTTTTCTTTCAATACTTTTATTTTTGTTCCTCCGTCCACTATTTCTACGACGCTTCCATTATCTGGAACTATAATATTTTCCCTTGGTGTTCCAATGGAAGCAGAGAGTTCAGCGTGCATTTTTAACATGTAGTGATGTCCGTGAACGGGCATGAAAAACTTATAAGGAATCTGTCTGTGTATCCATTCAAGTTCGGATCTTTTACCATGTCCTCCCGCGTGTACATCTGTATCAGAATAAGTGATTATTTTTGAATCGTGTCTGTATAAATTATCTTTAAGTCCTGCCACAGCTTTTTCATTTCCAGGAACCACAGAAGAAGACAAAATTATAGTGTCTGTTTTATTTAATTTTATATCTTTATGAGTATTATTTGCCATTCTCCAAAGTCCTGAAAATTCTTCTCCTTGTCCTCCTGTAGAGAGTACCATTAGTTTATGGGGAGGGTAGTCATGTATTTCTTTGACATCAATAATATGTTTAGTGTCAGCAAGTTTTAAGAATTTTATTATTTCTATATTATTTTTCATACTCCTACCCTCTATAACCATTTTTTTGCCATATTTTTCTGCGATTTTTATAAAATGTAAAATACGTTCAACTTGAGATGAGAAGGTAGCAATGATTATTCTTCCTGTAACATTTTTAACTATGTCATCTATGGTTGATATGACCAAATCTTCAGATATACCCCAGCCAGGTTTTTCTATACCAGTAGAATCCATCATTAAAAGGAGTACCTTTCTATTTTTTAAAATTTTATATTGTTCAAATTCTTTATCTTTTGGAACTCCGTTAGCGTTATCAACTCTAACATCTCCAGTGGCTACTATATCTCCAATAGGTGTTTCTATTATTACTCCCGTAGAATCTGGAATTGAGTGGGTAATACCAAAAAATCTAATTTTTAGATTAGCAGTAATAGGTAAAAAGTCCGTATGTTTATCAATCATTTTTATATTCAATTCTGGAAGATGAGGAAATTCAGTTTGTCTCTTTTTTATCAAAAGTGCGCCAAATTCTCTTGTATATATAGGTGGATTGCCCAGATTTTCCATGATAAAAGGAATTGCGGCTATGTGGTCTAAGTGCCCATGAGTGATTACTAGGCCTCTTATTTTCCCCTTTCTTTGCTCTAGATATTTTGTGTTTGGAAGCATGTAGTCTATTCCAGGGGTTTCTTCTGTTTTGAATTGTATTCCAGCATCTATTACGATGATATCATCACCATATTCAATAGCCGTCATGTTTTTTCCGACTTCCTCAACTCCTCCTAATGGGACTATTCTTATATTACCTTCCGCTAGAGGGGGAATTACTTGTTCTTTTTTACTAGCAAAATCAGAAGTCACCTTTCTTACTCCATGTTGTTTTTTTGGTGCGCTCTTTTGATTATTTTGGTTATTACCAGTATGCGATTGTCCTTTTCTTACAAAAACAAGATTTTTCTTCGGAATAACTGGTGCATTTAAGTTTTCGGCTACAAAGGACTTGGTTCCTGTGCTTATATTATTTGTAACAGCAGAATAAGACCTATTATTTGTATTTGGCTGTATATTTGAACGATTGTGTCCAAAAGAAATATGTTTTTTGGGAACAAATTTTTTCTCGTTTTCATTATTGGTACTTTGTTGATTATGAATCATTTTTTATTTTGCGAAATTACGCTTAGCGTGATTATATTTTTACGCGACGTTATTTCAGTTATTAATAATTTTTTATTTATTTTTTAAAAACATTTTCCAAAGATTATTTGTCTCTATATACCAATTATTGACATTTAGAAATCTCTCAAATGGTAATGTAACAGTCCAAAGTGTTAGGCCGTTTATTTTACCGGGTACAACATAAATAAATTCTGGAGTATATAAAAATACTGCTGGAACATCTTTTTTAATCTCATCACTAAAAGTTATGTATTTATCAATTCTTGATGAAGTATCTAAAGTTTTTCTTGCATCTTCTAAAATTTTATCAACTTTTACATTTGCATACATAGCTATATTTAAACCAGGATCATTTCTTTGAGATGAGTGCCAAAAAGCAAAGAAATCCATATCGCGGCCGATTACTTCTCCATAAAGAAGTGCCTCAAATTTTCTAGGTCTAATAATATTTTGTTGCAAATCTCCAAAATCAAATTGTTTTATATCAACTTCTGCACCTATTTTCTCCCAGTCGGACTTTACTAACTCGGCTGTTTTTACTAAGTCGTCACTGTTTAATGTTGATATTGTGACAGAGAGTGAAATTGTTTTTGTTTTACTGATTTTTTTACTCATTATTCCAGTGCTGGAGCTTTTTATCCAGCCGGCTTTTGTAAGCAAGCTTATTGCGGCTTCAATATCACCATTTCCTGTCTGATTGGTTGTTGAACTATTGTCTATTAGACCTGCCGGTATAGGACCATAGAGAGGTTCTCCATAGCCAGACAAAACATCATTTACAATTTTATTTCTATCTACCGCTAAATCTAGAGCTTGTCTGACTTCTTTATATACCAGAGCGTCTGATTGATTTTGATTGAAAAAAACCGCGAAGACTCTTGGAAGAGGAGATGTTTTTATTTCTGAATTTTTTTGTTTTTTAATGTCACTTATTTTTTCTGGAGATATAGAATTCATAGATTCTATGTCTTTTTTATTGTATGCATCTATTAGAGACTTCTCGTCTTTATAAAATTTTATTATAAGTGTTTCTATAAAAGGTTTGCCCGCTACA
>JBBACS010000027.1:0-2949 GCA_041656855.1 Minisyncoccota bacterium
AGCATTTCCTTCAATAAGGATAGGTCTGAAAGCTTGTATACCTAGTCTGTGAAGAGTAGGAGCTCTGTTTAACATTACATACTTTTCTTTTATAACATCTTCTAGAATTGCCCAAACTTCTGGTGCCCCATCGTCTATAAGTCTTCCTGCACCTCTTATATTGTAGGCTAATTCCTTTTGTAATAATTGAGAAATAACAAATGGTCTAAAGAGTTCAAGAGCCATATGTTTTGGAAGTCCACATTGGTCTAAATGCAAATCAGGACCTATAACAATAACTGATCTTCCAGAATAATCTACACGCTTACCCAAAAGGTTAAGTCTAAATAAACCTCTTTTACCTTTTAAGTTATCGGCTAAAGATTTTAAAGGTCTCTTACTTGCTGCAGAACCCATAGCAGAAAATAGTGCGTTTCCATGTCTAATAGAGTTATCTATAAGAGCATCTACTGCTTCTTGAAGAATTCTTTTTTCGTTTCTCAAAATAACATCTGGTGCAGAAATTTCTTTTAGTTTTAAAAGTCTGTTGTTTCTATTTATAACTCTTCTGTAAAGATCGTTTACATCTGAAGTTGCAAATCTTCCCCCATCTAGTGGTACCATAGGTCTTAAGGCTGGTGGAATAACTGGAATTTTTGTAAGAAACATCCATTCCGGTCTTGTCTTTGATGCAATCATAGATCTGATCAAGCTCAATCTTTTTGTAAGTTTTTCTGTGTCTGCTGAGTTTGCTTTTTCTAGACCAGTAAGAATTTTTTGTTCTAGTTCGTCTAGATTGATTTTCTTTAATATTTCGTATATTACTTCTCCTCCAATTCCAGCTTCAAACACAGGACCATATTTAATAGAATATTTATGGTACATTGCTTCATCTAGAACTTTTCCTTCTACGATACCTTCAACTTCTTTTTTTGCAGCAAGAGCCATTTCTTTTAATGCCTCTTTTGTTTTGTCGTCGGTAACTGTTTTTACTTTATTTTTGAATTCATTATCTATTTCTTTTAGAACTCTATTTTTTTCATCTTCAAAAGTTTTTGTAACTATATATCCAGCAAAGTAAATAACTTTTTCGAGATCAGCTACGGACATTCCCATAACAGCTCCAAGTCTTGATGGAGTACCTCTCAAAAACCAAATATGAGATACAGGTGAAGATAATTCAATGTGTCCCATTCTTTCTCTTCTTACTATAGAACGAGTTATTTCAACTCCACATTTTTCACAAACTATTCCTTTGTATCTTATACCTCTGTATTTTCCACAGTAACATTCGTAGTCTTTATCTGGACCGAATATTTTTTCATCAAAGAGTCCTCCTCTTTCTGATCTTTGTGTTCTATAGTTGATAGTTTCTGGCTTTGTTATTTCACCAAAAGACCATTTTTCTATGACTTCAGGAGAAGCCATGTGTATAGATATCACGTTGAAATTTTGATCCGAAGATTGTTTATTTTTAATCATATATTTTTTAATTTTAATTTTTAATATTTGACTTTATTCTTCGTCAACTATTTTCTTATTCTTGAGTTCGACATTGAGTCCGAGACCTCTCAAGCTATTAAGTAATACGTTAAATGATGCAGGTAAGTTTGGTTGTTTTATTCTTTCTCCTTTAACCAACGAATCAAACGCTGCAGATCTTCCAACAATATCGTCTGATTTTATAGTGAGCATTTCTCTTAGGGTATAAGCAGCACCGTATCCCAAAAGAGCCCACACCTCCATTTCTCCAAATCTTTGTCCTCCTCCTTGTGCTCTTCCTCCTAGAGGTTGTTGAGTAATCATTGAGTAAGGACCAATAGATCTCATGTGTATCTTGTCTTCTACTTCATGGTGAAGTTTCAATATATACATATATCCAACAGCAATCTCTTGTTCATATGTCATACCTGTTCTTCCATCAAAAAGTTTCATCTTACCGCTTTCTTTATATCCAGCTGTTTTTAATTCTTCTTTTATTTCTTTTTCAGTTGCTCCCATGAAAGGTGGAACTATAGCTTGGTAGTCTAGTGTATTTGCAGCTAAACCTAAGTGAACTTCAAGAATCTGTCCCAAGTTCATACGAGAAGGAACTCCAAGTGGTGTAAGAATAATATCTACAGGAGTACCGTCTTCCATATAAGGCATATCTTCTACAGGTAATATTTTTGAAATAACACCTTTGTTTCCGTGTCTTCCAGCGAGTTTGTCTCCAACTGAAATATTTCTAAGTTGTGCAACTTCTATATGTATAGTCTTTATGATTCCAGAATCTAGTTTGTCTCCATTTTCTCTTGAAAATACTTTTACAGAAATAACTCTTCCTCTCTTTCCAGATTCTAATCTCTTTGATGTATCTTTTACATCACGAGCTTTTTCACCAAAGATTGATCTAAGCAATCTTTCTTCTGGGGTAAGTTGAGTTTCTCCTTTTGGTGTAATTTTACCTACCAAAATATCTCCTGGAATAACTTCCGCTCCAACTCTTATGATTCCGTCTTCATCAAGATTTTTTAATTTTGCTTCGCTAACATTTGGAATATCGTGAGTTGTGATTTCCGGTCCTAGTTTTGTATCACGAACATTGATCACAAATTCTTCTATGTGTATTGAAGAGAATTTGCTATTTTTAACCAATCTTTCAGAAAGAATAATCGCATCTTCATAGTTTGATCCGTTCCATGTCATAAAGGCGACAAGAGCGTTCTGACCAATAGCCATTTCCCCGTTTACTGTAGATGATGTATCTGCGAGTAAATCACCCTTTTTAACTTTATCTCCAAGATTAACAGATGGTCTTTGGTGGAAAGGAGTAAAACCGTTTGTTCTAGAAAAACTAACTAATTTATATTCTTTTTCTTTACCATTTTTAGCAGATTTAACAATAATTTTTGAAGAATCTACAGCTGAAACAACTCCTTCTTCTTCAGAATATATAACTCTTCCTGTATATCTCGCAGCTTCTTCTTC
>JBBACS010000027.1:2959-5208 GCA_041656855.1 Minisyncoccota bacterium
GGAATAATACAAGGAACAGCCTGCTTCTGCATGTTTGTTCCCATCAGAGCTCTAGAAGCATCATCGTGATCTAAGAAAGGCATCATAGATGTAGCTACAGAGAAAGCTTGGTTTGCAGAGACATCGATAAGATCCACCTCTTCTTTTTTAACAAGTTTTGGTTCTCCGTTTACACGAACTTCTATTTCATCATCGAGAATTTTTCCTTTATCATCATATCTTGTAGCTCCATGAGCAATCTTGTAATTTTCTTCTTCTACTGCATTAAAGTATTTTATTTCTTCTGTTATAACTCCGTTTTTAACTTTTGCATATGGAGTTTCAATCATTCCAAAATCATTTATTCTTGCATATGTAGCAAGTCTCAAAATAAGACCAATGTTTTGACCTTCTGGTGTGTGAATAGGACAAACTCTTCCGTAGTGTGAAGGGTGTACGTCACGAACTTCGAAACCAGCTCTTTCTCTTGTAAGTCCTCCGG
Source organism: Minisyncoccota bacterium (assembly GCA_041656855.1). Lineage (GTDB taxonomy): Bacteria > Patescibacteriota > Minisyncoccia > Phycocordibacterales > GWA1-40-21 > Bog-1340. The sequence goes on from JBBACS010000027.1 coordinate 3,441, forward strand.
GACCTAGAGCTGAAAGAGTTCTTAAGTGCTCAACCTCTTCAAGTATGTTTGTTTGTTGCATAAATTGAGAAAGTTGCCCTGTAGTAAAGAATTCTTTTATTCTAGCTTGTAGAGGTCTTGCAGATACGAATTGAACTGGCATTTTTATGTCAGGATCTATCGTAGACATTCTGTCTTGAATATTTCTTTTCATTTGTGCCATACCAACACGGAATTTTGTTTGTAGTAATTCTCCTACAAATCTAACTCTTCTAGAGCCCAAGTGATCTATGTCGTCTTCTTTTGCATCTTGATCATTGTTTAAATCAACTATTTTTTTAATAGTTATAACAAGATCTTCCAGGGTTATATGTTTCTTTTCTAGAGTTTTTTCATCTTGTGAAAGTCCAAATCTTTTATTAAATTTTGCTCTTCCTACTTTAGAAATATCATATCTTTCTGCTGTAAAAATAGATTGGACGTACTCTTTTGCGTGTTCGAGTGCAGCAAGATCGCCATCTCTGAGTCTTTTGTATATTTCCATGAAAGAATCATCTTGATTTTTAGCATGATCTTTCAATAATGTAGTTTCTATAACTTTCAATGCTTCAGTATGATCCGCAAAAAGTTCTGTTATTTCTTTATCTGTCTTAGCACCAAAAATTCTAAGGAGAGAAGAAATCGCAAATTTTCTCTTCTTATCTATTTTTACATATACAGCTCCATCTGATTCGGACTCTATTTCGAGCCAAGCACCTCTTGCAGGAATTATTTTAGCTCCAAAAAGATTTTTTCCTTTTGCATCATTAAGAGTAAAGAATATTCCGTAAGATCTTGCTAGCTGAGGAACAACTATTCTTTCAATTCCATTTATAATAAAAGTACCATGATTAGTCATGAGAGGAATATCTGCCAAGAAAATTTCTTGTTCAGTTTCGGTACCGAGAGTTTTGTTTTTTAATTTTATTTTAGCTTTTACTTGACCTTCATAAGATATCTTTTTTTCTTTCGCTTGAAATTCATCATATTTAGGTTCACCTACTTCAAATCCTGTAAAAGATAATTCAAACTTTTTATCAGCATAGTCTTTGATTGGAGAGAATTCCTTAAAGACATCTGTGATACCATCCTTTAGAAACCATGTGTAAGATTTCATTTGATGATCCACCAAATTTGGAGTTTTGATAAGAGGTTTTTTGTATCTGCTAAAGTATTTCTTTTGCAGTTTTCCTCCGTACACTCCATCCGTTAATATATTTGCCGGTTTTTTCATTCTGTTTATTGTTTTAATAAAATTAATAAAATAGAGACAAAATTATTACGAATTTCGCGCAGAAAAATAAATGCGATTTAAAAATTAAAAAAAGACACCCCTCCCATAAAAGGTTTCTTTTATTCCTTCTTAATTTTTAACTTATTTTTCTAAGCAAGATATTTGCAACTTAATCTAGCCTACTACGTGGCACTTTACGCCCGAAACTCATTCTTTTTAAAGTTGTGCATAGTCTAACTTATATTATTTTATAAGTCAATACAAAATATGCAGATTTATCTGAACCCCCACACCTATTTCCAACACATACCCGCATATCAATTAAAAGCAGTATTTGATATTAGTATCTCGATATTTAAATTTTTATTCTATTTTTTATAAATAGGTGTGGGGGTAAATGTACACGTTAGAACACATTGCATAGTACAAACCTCAGCTTCTGGATTGTGTCTACAAGCTGATGCACATGGGTTAAACTCACCCCCTTTTGCTATACATTCACTTTCAGATAGCTGG
>JBBACS010000028.1:0-4906 GCA_041656855.1 Minisyncoccota bacterium
GTACAAGGTCAAATTTTACCGAAAGGACTTTAAAGGATATTGACCTAGAATTATTTGGTAACTCTAAATTTGGCATTGACGGGACTATTGACAAGTTGAATAGGGCTATATCACAAATTCAAAAGGCACTGTTTTACGTGCCTAAGATAACCAGAGCAACACTAAAAATATAATGGCAGTATATTCACAAACAAATCCAAAAGGTATTGATCTGAGAATAGATAGAATACAGAGAGACATAGAGAGAAGGCTTGATTGGACTAATTTTGACATATACGGACGCCTGTATGCAAATGAACGCGATGGTAAAAAAGTGATTGAAGCACATATTTCAAATAATGATTACAAAGAAATATTTATTGATGATAAAAAAACAGCAGTAATTGGTTTCTTAGTTGGAGAAAATAGGTCTGGGTTTAATATCATAAAAGTTCCAGTTCAGTTAATTTGTTCTTGTATGTTGAATAAAATATACGATTCAACTGAAAGAAAAGATGAGTATGTTTTACTTGAAATGCTTAAATTAATTGAAAAACACACTCATTATCCGAACGAAAAACAAGTAAAAACTAAATTCTCAGAAGTGTTTGCAAATACAGATATAAGTAGAATTAAGTTTAGAGATATGCACCCGTGGTTTAATTTTTCAATAGAATTTGATTTAATTTATAAAAACAATATTTAAAATGACAGCACAAACAGTATTATCTACCGGACTAAGAAGCTTAGGAGCTGGTGGACATAGCGCAAAAAATCCGTTTGTCGATGCAAAAGGGATTATAGCCACATTACCGGGTTATTCCCATGCAACAGTAGCCGCTGCGGCAACGGAATCTAATTGGCAAACAGGAACTAAAGCTAAAAATATTTTTATATTCCCTGAACTATGGGATGTTGAAGATATTTCGGATGATCCAGTATATGCCACAGCAGGAAACGGAAATCAGAAAAAACAAAGGAATAAAATCCGGCGTTACCGTTTTAAGTTTGACAATACGATGGAGGTACATAAAAATTTGCAGTCTTTTAACAATGCAAATTTGCGCTTTTTTACTTATGATGCAAATAACAATTTAAAAGCCTATAAAGATGGCGACACCGTTAAGGGGTTTACTGCATCTATGGTTACAGTTGAAGAAATGACAGACGCTTCACAAGCCGGCGATGCTATTGCCGAATCAAGACTTGTTGTTGAGTTTGCAAATAAAAAAGAGTGGGATAACTACGGAGTTACCTTTGCTCCATCTTGGGAATTATTTGACCTTGAAGCACTTAAAGAAGTATATGTAGAACAAGTTGGCGGGGCAACGGCAACAGCATTAACTCTACGCGTTTATTATGCTGATGGCTATACAGCAGCTGGGGCTATTAATAAAATAGGAGTTTCCGGGCTTGTAAAAGCAGACTTTACAGCAACTACTACCGCTGGCGTAAGTCAAACAACAGCGTTGTCTGGAACAATGACTGACAATGGCGATGGTACTTATGATTTTATTTGTACTGCCCTTGCTGATGGAACTGTAAACTTAGTAGCTGCATCTGCGCTATCCAGTGGATATTTTGATTCTCATTTTGGAGATTCAGACGGAGAAGCCGCTTTAGACGTAACTTAATAAATAGAGGGGGTTTAATCGCCCCCTTTTTACTATGGACTTACTTCAACTTCAAAAGAATTTTGCTACAATTAACGCATGGGAAATATTACAGCCCATAATTGTAAAAAACCTTAAACGGGTTGAAGAATTAAACCGTAAACAGTTATTAAAAGGGGATATGTCTGATGGAACAAGTAGGCATCATAGCAAATCTGAAATGTCTGAAATATACATAGAAGATAAAATTTCCAGAGGCGTTTATGATCAATCCATATATCCAGCAATGAACTTTTATAATGAAGGCGATTTTCATAAGGGTATTAAAGCACAAATGGACTTATTCGGTATTGAAATTGAATCATTAGACAGTAAGGCCAAAGAACTTGAACAAGAATATGGGAGCGTCTTATATGGATTAACAGATGATTCTTTAAAAGAGTTACTTGAGCCGATTATTCCGGAATACATACAATCGTTGTTTTTAGAACTTTCAAAAGGTTAAAAAATGAAATTAAACGGGCATGAACTTGAAATGAAATATGTTGCAATGGCTACTGAACTTGCTATTGCAAAACAGAACCCTAAATGGTCTGATATACTTTGGACTGGCAAATTTAAAAGACAGTTAAAAGAACGTATTATAAAATTAACAGAAAGCTATGACAATGGTTTTATAGACCGAAAGGCTTTCGCTATTTGGAATAACATGATAAAAAATGCATTATGAACGAACTTGAAAAATTTAAAGACTTAAAATATGTCGAAGCATTGGCAAAACAAAAGTCTCAAAAGACTAAAGAAGATCAGATCATTTATAAAACTAAAATTTCAGGATTTGAAGTTTATAAAATCACTGAAGCATCGAACCCAGTCTGCGGAATTGTCAAAACTATACGCTACACCAAGCCAGTTGTTAGTAGAGAAGTTTTACAAAATAATGGAAACAAACAACTTGAACCTGTTAAAAAGAAAAAGAAGTCAAAAGGTAAGTTACCAACTATTAAGTGATACGTGGATTGATCTTCAGGAGTATTATTTTGAAGACACAAACGCAAATAGTTTTGATTCATTCAGGCGAAATATTAAAAAAATAGCCATTATAAAAAATGAAATAAACATCTGTAATGCTTGTGAAATGCTTATAAGATGTGGACAATCAGATGGGTTTGACATACTTGAAAGCATTGGAATAAAAGCAAAAGAATTTGATCTGATAAAAAGTGAGATATTCAGAAGGGAGACTAAGATAAAACTAATAGAATCCAAAATGAATAAAGCCAACACTGAGGAATCAGTTAAGTTTTATGAAATGCTTGCAAGGGTTGAAATGAATTTGCCACATGAAGTCAATTTAGACACTATGACGCTTGAAAGATGGGTAAACAAACTAAAGGCTATCAGGGAGAAGCAAGAAGCCGCAAACCGAGTTTATAATGAAAGAAAAGGGTTAAACAAAAAACGCAGATAATATGTCTTTTATACTCGATAAAGATAAGATTATAAAGCAGAAAGAAATTGAAGATGCTTTTGCTTCAGTAGCTAAGTCTATGCAGCCATTAATTGATAACATTAAACAGGCAGCAATAGAAGGCAAAAAATTATCTGATTCTTTTGGTGGAGTAGACAAATTAAAAGAAATAATAAATCTTTCAAGCAAAGTAGCTGACAATGAAAAAAAGCTACTTGAACTAAATGCACAAACATTAAAAATACGTGATTCAATAAATAAGCAAAAACTATCTGAACAAAGCAAAAAAGAAGCACAGGCAAAAAGGGAGCTTGCGGCTGAAGAAAAAAAAGAAATTGCAAATAAAAGATTACTGATTGCTGCTCAACAATCCGAAAAAGGCTCAAAACAACAACTACAAGCCGTTAATGCCATTCTTACAAATAGAATGAAGCAATTAAATGTTCTCATCCCGGAACAGGCTAAAAAATACGAACAGTTAAATGCTGCAATAAATAGGAATAAGCAAAGGATTTCAGAAATGGATAAACCTCACAAATCCTTTTTAAGTTCAATTGGAAGTATGTTAAAGGGATTAGTAGGGCTTGCGGCTGCATATTTAACTTTTCAAACAGCTATAAGATTAGTTAAAAACGTATTTAATCTAACTAAAGAATTTGATTCGCTTAGTTTTTCTATGAAAACAGTAATAAGCGATCAAAATGAACTTGCACAAACACAATTATACTTAACAGATATATCTATAAAATATGGTGCTGAATTAGTTTCAATATCACAGAGATACATAAAATTTAGAGCAGCGGCTATTCAAGCTAATCTATCAGCAAAAGAAACGCAGGATATTTTCAGTTCTATGACTAAAATATCTGGTGTTTTAGGATTAAAAACTGATGAATTAGCAGGTATCTATTTAGCACTTGAACAGATGCTTAGTAAGGGTAAGGTAACAACCGAAGAGCTTAGGAGGCAACTCGGAGAACGTCTCCCTGGAGCTTTTGGTATTATGGCAGATACATTAGGTGTATCGCTTCGAGAACTTGATAAAATGTTAAAATCAGGTCAAGTATTATCAGCAGAAGTATTGCCGAAATTTGCAAAAGAAGCTGAAAAAGCATTTGGAGTTGAAAGCGTAGAAAGAATAAATACGCTTGCAGCAGCACAATCAAGACTTACTACTTCATGGCAATTATTTGTAAAAAATATAAGAGCCACGGAATTTTTCACGGGAGCAATAGATTTATTAACTGATAAAATAGCAGGATTACAATTAGCTTTTGGCAGTGAAAACGTGCTTGAATTATTTACTCTTAGAAATAACAAAGCAGGTAAAGCAGTTAGAAGTTTAATATCTGAGTTAGATGAGTTATCTTTTGAGCAGTTTAAGGATTTTTTTGAAGGAGCAACAACTATTGGAGATGGTGCATTTAATAAAGGAATACTAGAAAGTAAACGAATATTAGAAGGACTTAAAGTATCAGTAGAAGATGTAAATGACATATTTCTTCAATATTATCAAAAAAGAGAACTTGAAAATAAATTATTTAATGAGGGGCAAAAAAAATTACAAAAATTAGATGTTGAAGGAGAAAAAAAATCTATTGATGAAAAAAAGAAAGCGTATGAAAATCTGGTTAAATTCAAAGATGATGCAACGAAAGAAGAGTATAAAGAAAGAGAAGGGCTAACCGAAGAAACAATTAAACTAGCAATTAAAGAAAGGCTTAGATTTGTTGAAGAAAATGAAATAAAAGCTAAAGAATTACTTGATATATCTGATAAAAATGTTGAAGCAATAAAAGCAAGCGGAAGATCATTAACACGTTCAGAACAAAAAGATAGAGAA
>JBBACS010000029.1:0-4861 GCA_041656855.1 Minisyncoccota bacterium
AAAAAAAGAAGCACAGGCAAAAAGGGAGCTTGCGGCTGAAGAAAAAAAAGAAATTGCAAATAAAAGATTACTGATTGCTGCTCAACAATCCGAAAAAGGCTCAAAACAACAACTACAAGCCGTTAATAACATTCTTACAAATAGAATGAAGCAATTAAATGTTCTCATCCCGGAACAGGCTAAAAAATACGAACAGTTAAATGCTGCAATAAACAGGAATAAGCAGAGAATTGTAGATATGGATAAACCTCACAAATCATTTTTGAGTTCAATTGGAGGGATGCTAAAAGGATTAGTTGGGCTTGCGGCTGCATATCTAAGTTTTCAAACAGCTATAAGATTAGTAAAAAATGTATTTAATCTAACTAAAGAATTTGATTCGCTTAGTTTTTCTATGAAAACAGTAATAAGCGATCAAAACGAACTTGCACAAACACAATTATATTTAACAGATATATCTATAAAATATGGTGCTGAATTAGTTTCAATATCGCAGAGATACATAAAATTTAGAGCAGCAGCTATTCAAGCTAATTTATCAGCAAAAGAAACGCAGGATATTTTCAGTTCTATGACTAAAATATCCGGTGTTTTAGGATTAAAAACTGATGAATTAGCAGGTATCTACTTAGCACTTGAACAGATGCTTAGTAAAGGCAAAGTTACAACTGAAGAGCTTAGAAGGCAGTTAGGAGAACGACTTCCTGGGGCTTTTGGTATTATGGCAGATACATTAGGCGTATCGCTTCGAGAACTTGACAAAATGTTAAAAGCCGGAACTGTATTGTCAGCAGAAGTATTACCTAAATTTGCAAAAGAAGCCGAAAAAGCTTTTGGAGTTGAAAGTGTAGAAAGAATAAATACTTTAGCGGCAGCGCAATCAAGGCTTACTACTTCATGGCAATTATTTGTAAAAAACATAAGAGCTACTGAATTTTTTACCGGAGCAATAGATTTATTAACTGATAAAATAGCAGGATTGCAATTGCTATTAGGTAAAGAAAATACACTTGAATTATTTACTCTTAGAAATAATGAAGCTGGCAAAGCAGTGAGAAGTTTAATATCTGAACTAGATGATTTATCTTTTGATCAGTTTGAAGATTTTTTTGTAGGAACAACAACTATTGGAGAAGGTGCATTTAATAAAAATATACTAGAAAGTAAAAGAATATTAGAAGGATTTGGAGTATCAGCAGGTGATGTAAGTGACATACTTTTTCAATATTATAAAAAAAGAGTACTTGAAAATAAATTGTTTAATGAAGGGCAGAAAAAACTACAAAAATTAGATGTTGAAGGAGAAAAAAAATCTATTGATGAAAAAAAGAAAGCGTATGATAATCTGATTAAGTTTCAAGACGATGTAACAAAAGAAGAATATAAGAAAAGAGAAGGATTAACCGAGGAAACAATTAAATTAGCAATAAATGAAAGATTAAAATTTGTTGAAGAAAATGAAATAAAAGCTAAAGAATTACTTGATATATCTGATAAAAATGTTGAAGCAATAAAAGCAAGCGGAAGATCATTAACACGTTCAGAACAAAAAGATAGAGAAGAACAATTAAATATATATAGCTCTTATGTAGATACAAGATTAATGTTATTGCAAGAATTATATGATTTAGAAAATGGCAAAAAAGCTAAACCTTCTGCTAAACCTTCTGCTAAAACAAAAATGCAACTAATTAAAGAAGCCAACGAAAAAGAACTTTTTGAATTTGAGCAGTCATTAAAAATTAAAACAGCTAAAAACGCAGAGGCATTAGACGAACAATATGCCGATAGAGATGTAATGGCTGAAATGGCAGCTATGTATCAAGCTAAACTTGACGAAGAAGAGTATAATAACAAAGTTGCTTTAATAAACAAAAAGATAGAACTTGAACAGAGGCTTTTAAAAGAAACTAAAACTGGATCGGTTGAGCGTGCCGGGATTGAATCTAACCTTGCAAAATTTCAACGCGATTTAGAATCTGAAAATACAGACTATACGATAAAATTAAATGCTAACAACCTAAAAATACGGAAAGGGCATAATAAAGACATTCAGACCGAAGAAGAAAGAATTTCTCACGAAACACTTGAAAATACAAAAGCTATTATTGATGAAGAGCAACTTAAAAAATACAAAGATGCACAACAGGAAATAATTAATGCAAGGGGAAACGCTGAAAAAATTGCAGACATTGAGCATAAATTAACTCAGGATATTTTAAAAGAAGAAAGAGATAGGCTTCAGGCGGCTATTGATAGTGGTGATCTTCGTGGGAATGAATATGAATGGACTGCAAACAGAATCCGTGAAATTGAAAAATCGTTATCAAAAGATAATATTGATTGGAAAAAATATACGTCTGACAAGGAATTAGAAACAGAAGGCGAAAAGTATCAGGCTATGAACCAAATGATACAAGACACTTTAAGTTTTTCAAAAAACCTATGGGATGCACAAGCTCAAAGAGCCGAAGATACTTATGAACGTGAAACAGCCGCTGCCGGGGATAACATGGAAAGACAGATGTTAGCCAAACGTAAATTTGAAGCCGAAGATAAAAAAGCTAAACGCAGACAGGCTATAACCGATAAATTACAAGCAATATTTAATGCTACATTGCAATTGTATGAGGCAATTGCTTCAACTAAACCTTGGAAAATTGCAGCGGCGTCTTTGGCTTTAGGATTAATAACAGCAGCCCCTATTCCATCTTACGAAGAAGGAGGCGAACACGAAGGAGGAGAAGCAAGATTTTCCGAAAAAGGCAAACCGGAATTATTCATACCCAAAGGAAGCAAAAAAGCATTTTTTACTCCAAAGAAAGAAACTATTGCAAATATGCCAGCCGGTACGTTTATTCCTCACGATGAAACTCAAAAATGGCTTGCCAATTATGCTGCATCGCATACATACAATGTAATTGATATGTCTGAAACAAATTCTTATTTAAGTAGTATAGATAAAAATTTGAAAAAACAAGGAAAAGAAGTAATTTTCAGTCCGAAAGGGAAGATGATTGTTCGTAAGGGTAATTCAACTTTAACAATGGTTTAAAATGGCGATACTATCTCAATATAACATTTTAGGGTTTTACACAGATAAAACATTAAGGCAGTGGGAACGTTCAGCCAACAAAGAACTACACATTGTATTTTTGGAAACAAATAAAGTCCCGTCCATTCAATTAATTGTAAGTGCGGCTACGGCGGCAACAATTCAATTAATTGATGTAAACGACAATAATGTTGGTAGTGCCTTAAATATGACTATTGGGACACAAACAGGATATAAACAGCTTATATATAAAGGGACAACATTAACGGGAAACAGTGATGGTTATTATAGCCTTAAAATAACTAATGGTTCTGAAGTTTATTATTCAGATGTTTTTGCATGGATAAGTGATAGTAGTTCATTAAGTCAATTGCTAAAAATAAGCATAACTTCAGCTAACATCAAAAAGGGAATAACCGGGTATTCTTATAATTTAACAGGATTTACTTATCTTTGTTATTTGAATGCAGATAAAGTTTTATTCGATACAGAATTTAATGGAGATGCAAATGAAATACAATCAGTACCTCGAATACTATACGGTAATTCAGTAAAAACAGAAAAGTTTAATATTTACGGATGTCCTTACATTTATAACTTTTTATATGGAATACCTGCATTAAGGATAAATGGGGTTGTTACAATTACATTTGAAGGGATTACATATACTGCAAACTACATAAATTTAAAAGTTAAAGAAGATTTTGGAGGTAATGATTTAGCCGATATAGAACTTACTTTTATTGATAATGATGGGGTTATAAGCCCTGATAATTCAATTTGATTATGGCATATTCTCAAACATATCTTTCTTTTGATAATGGTGCAACTTACTTTGAAATTGAACCGGAAGGAGTATATGAATTTGGGGAAGAACAAATTGATAAAATGCCAGTTTGGAGAGATACTTTGACTGATACAGTAATTCATATTAAAAACAAACCTTACGAATATGGGATTTCTGCATTGACAAAGTATAGGCTTTATGATGCTATAATGGAACTTGACCCGGAAACAGAAATAAGAATAAAATTCGTTGACCCTACTAAGACAATATACGGGTTCTTTGGAATTATTGACTGTAAACCAAATGCTTTTAAAAAGACTTTGGAAATATTGCCAACAATACTCGACCAATATACCGATTTAATGGAAAATAGGGAGACAGAAGTTTCTATATTTGAGAATAGTAATTTACTGGTCAATGGTAATTTTGATAGGTTTACTGATGATGTTCCTGATGGGTGGACTTTGAGTGAATTTGCAACAACAGAATATGCTAAATTAGTTGATTATAATTGTGTTAAATTAACTACTTTATTATTTTCTGATGGGATATTAAGTCAATCTATAAATATATCTGAAAATAAAAATATTAAATTTTCATTTTTATACATATTAATAAATGACGATGTTTATCAATTTAGACAGAATCTTAAATTTAAAATATCTATTGTAGGCACACAAACTTATTATTTAGATATTAATGGGTCTTGGATTGAATCAGAAACATATATTACTTATAAATCTAATTTATTTCCATTTAAAATTGAAGAAGTTACAGGATTATTTAATTATTCCATAGTATCATCCCCAGCACCAATATCAGGAGTTTTAACATTGTCATTATATGTGTCTGGTGATTATGCGTATAATAAATTATATTTAGCAAATGCTAAATTAATATCTTCAGATACCTCATTTATTGAACTTACAGCAGAATTAAACAGCGAATATCTTCAAACATATAAACAGGGTGAGTTTTTCTATGAAGACGATAAACAAGTAGAACCATATTTTAGCACG
>JBBACS010000030.1:0-4574 GCA_041656855.1 Minisyncoccota bacterium
TATACGGAACAAGATAAAAATATTTCAAAAACCTGGCTTTTGATGGGTACATTTTTAGTGATTGTTGTAGGGTTAGGATATTTTATAAGCTATTACTATAATAGCCCAATAATTTTATATTTTGCGATAGTTTTTAGTCTAATTATGAATTTTATCAGCTATTGGTTTTCTGACAAAATAGTTCTTTCTGTGTCTGGGGCCAAAGAAGCTAAACATGATGAATATACAGATTTGTATCACTCAGTAGAAAATCTATCTATTACTGCAGGTTTACCAATGCCCAAGATATACATTATTGAGGAGGTTTCTCCCAATGCCTTCGCAACAGGTAGAAATAAAGAGCACTCAGTCATAGTTGTCACTACGGGTCTTTTACAGATTTTAAATAGGGTAGAACTTGAAGGAGTAATAGCTCACGAACTTTCTCATGTAGGAAATGACGATATTTTGCTTTCCACAGTAGTTGTTGTGCTTGTAGGCTTTATTTCGCTTCTTGCAAATATGTTTATGCGTGGAGGCATGAGAGGAAATAGTGATAATAATAAAAATGGGGGAATACTAATGCTTGTTGGCATCATTTTTATAATTTTATCACCAATAGCAGCAAAACTTATTCAACTATCTATATCAAGAAAAAGAGAATTTCTTGCCGATGCCTCGGGAGCTCTTCTAACAAGATATCCTGATGGTCTTGCTTCAGCTTTGAAAAAAATTTCTGTCGCAAATATTCCAATGAAAAATCCAAATCCTGCCACAGCACATCTTTACATTTCAAATCCATTTGGAGGAACAGGTAAAAAAGTTTTAAATTTATTTAGTACGCATCCACCAGTTGAAGAAAGAATAAAAGCTTTGACGGGGATGAATACTGATTCTATTGATAAAAAATAAAACTAAGTTAGTATGTTGATATGGCTAAAACAGTTTTTACTAAGACTGTTCGCCCGAACATTTTGATTACAAAATGTTTTAGGGAGGGTTCGCATGGTGTTGATTTGTGAACACTTGGAACAAATTAAAAACGGAGGCTGACGAGCCGAGTTGGGGTCGCGAGATTTTTCAGCAGAAAAATACTTGTGACCTAGTGCGTATTTATTTTGGAGATGTCGCATAGTGGTCTAGTGCGTTCGCTTGGAAAGCGAATGGGGTGAAAGCTCCCGCGAGTTCGAATCTCGCCGTCTCCGCAAAGTTGAAGCGAAGTGAAAACTTTGCGGAGATGAATGAGCAAAAAGTTTTGCTCGTGTGCGAGATTCGAAAGACTTTTTCTTATCGAACAAAGTGAGATGAAAAAGTACCTGACTACGTGGTAGTCGAATCTCGCCGTCTCCGCACTGTTATTAATATATAAAAAGGTATATCATTATCTTATGAAACAAAAGATACTACCTACAATAATTCTCCTGCTGATTCTCTTTGTAGTTTTTTTTCTTATATACCTGAGGTTTTATAATGAGGAAAAAATTAATTTGAGTAAGAAAATATATATGGTTAATTCTGTTTGTGAGAAATACAAACAGGGTGAAGTGAAAATTGATTCAAAAAATATCGTTGTTGATATTGCCGATGATAATTGTAAAAGGAAACTTGGATTATCAGGGAGACTTTCTGTAAATGATGATGCTGGTATGATATTTATTTTTGATAAAGTTGGAAATTATGGTTTTTGGATGGAGAATATGAATTTTCCCATAGATATTTTATGGGTAAACGATGCATTTAAAGTAGTTGGTATAGAAAAAGAGGTTTCTCCGGATACATATCCTAAATCTTTTGGTAATAAATATCTTGCAAAATATGTTTTGGAAGTATCTGCTGGATATTCTGATAAAAATAATATAAAAATTGGAGATAAAATTATCTTCACTAAAAATTAATTTAAAAAATATTTTTAAGTGAAAATTACTGAAAAAATGTTTTTAAAGGGCGTTTTTTTCTTATATTTTAACAAAAGAAAAAACACTTAAAAGAAGAAATATTTTTTTTGTCCCAAAATGTCTATATTTTCCTATGTACTATGGCATGGAGCTTTACACTTTATTATTTTTAGTTTATTTTTTTAAAAAAACACCTTTTTCTATTCTTTTATAACCATTTTGGGTGTAAAATTATTCTATTATTTTATTAATTAGTAATTCGCAAAATCATCATGGTTAAAACAGGAAGTGGCAGAGTCAATCTCATCAGAAGTATTAAGAAAAGAGATGGTCAAATAGTTCCTTTTGATTTATCAAAAATCACAAGTGCTATACATAAGGCGATGTCTATTAGTTCTGAAGGATCACTTGAAGAAGCGGAGCTTGTTGCGAATAAAGTTTTAGCTGAACTTGTAAAAATAGCCAAGAAATTCAAAGACTTTTTGCCAGACGTTGAGGGCATCCAAGATATAGTTGAAAGAGAACTCATATTGAGTGAATACGTAAAATCAGCGAAGGAATACATTCTATATAGACAAGAAAGAACTAAACTCAGGAGTGTCGGAGTACAAGTCCCAGCCAAATTAAAAAAACTTACTGCTGAAAGTAAAAAATATTTTAAAAATCAACTTGGAGAATTTGTTTACTATAGATCATATTCAAAATGGATTGATGCAGAGGATAGAAGAGAGACTTGGATAGAAACAGTAGACAGATATATTTCTTTTATGAAAGGTAAACTCGGTAAACTAATAAAAGAAACTGAGTATTCAGAACTCCGAGAAGCAATTCTCAATCAAGAAGTAATGCCGTCCATGAGACTTTTACAATTTGCTGGTCCAGCAGTTGAGAGAACAAATGTTTGTGCTTATAATTGTTCTTTTATTGCTCCATCTGTTCTTTCTGACTTCGCGGAAATAATGTACATATCAATGTGTGGAACTGGAGTTGGTTTTTCTGTTGAAAGTCAAAATGTTCAATCACTTCCACAAATTAAATTTCAAACAGGTAAGAAATTAGCAAAACATGTTATTGCAGATAGCAAAGAGGGCTGGGCAGATGCTTTAACTTTTGGAATTAAAACTTGGTATGATGGCAACGATGTAGAATTTGATTTCTCATTGATTCGTCCTGCAGGTGCAAGATTAAAAACTATGGGAGGAAAAGCTTCAGGTCCCGATCCTTTAATAAGATTATTAACTTTGGTAAGAACAAAAGTTTTAGCCAAGCAGGGAAGAAGATTATCAAATCTAGATGCTCACGATATTATCTGTGCGATAGGAGATTGTGTTGTCGCTGGAGGTGTACGAAGGAGTGCACTCATATCTCTTTCAGATTTGGATGATGATGCAATGCGAGATGCTAAAAAAGGTCAATTTTACCTTACAGAACCGCAAAGAAGTATCGCTAATAACTCCGCTGTTTATATTCACAAACCATTGGCTACAGAGTTTTTTGATGAGTGGATAGCTCTAATGAAGTCGGGTTCTGGTGAGCGAGGCATATTTAATAGAGGGGGTTTGGCAAAGACTCTTCCAGAGCGCAGATTAAAGGTTTTGGGTGGGTATATAAGCAATCTTGGAACAAATCCATGTGGAGAAATAATATTACAATCAAAGCAATTTTGTAACCTTTCTGAAGTTGTTGCTCGTGCAAAAGATACTGAAAAAGATTTGTTGAGAAAGATTAAACTTGCAGCACTGCTTGGAACTTATCAAGCAACTCTTACAAACTTTCAATATCTTTCAAAAGAGTGGAAAGAAAATTGTGAGAAAGAAAGATTGCTCGGAGTTTCTATTACAGGCCAGTGGGATTGTTCCGTTGTTCGTAATGCAAGAGTTTTAACAAAATTAAAAAATGCTGCAATAAAAGCAAATCATACTTTTGCAAAAAGATTAAAAATTAATGCCTCAACATGTGTCACTTGTGTTAAACCATCAGGTACAGTTTCTCAGACGGTTGATTGTGCCTCAGGTATGCATACAAGATATGCACCTTACTATATTAGAAGAGTTAGAATTTCTGCCACAGATTCACTTTTTAAAATGATTCGTGATCAAGGAGTTCCTTATCAACCAGAAGTTGGCCAGTCAAAAGGGAATGCAACAACTTTTGTTTTTGAGTTTCCAATCAAGGCGCCAAAAGGTGCTGTGGTAAATAAAGATATTACTGCTCTTAAACAACTTGAATTTTGGAAAATGGTAAAGCTCAATTATACAGAACACAATCCATCAGTAACTATTTATGTAAATGAAGATGAATGGATTGCCGTTGCGAATTGGATTTATGAAAACTGGGATATTATCGGAGGGCTTTCATTCTTGCCAAGAAATGATCATGTTTATCAGCTTGCTCCATATGAAGAAATAAATGAAAAGAAATATGATGAGTTGGTAAAGAAAATGGGCAGTATTGATTTTTCAAAGATAATCACTTATGAGAAGAAAGATGAATCAGATATGAAAAAAGAGTTGGCGTGCTCTGGAAATTCGTGTGAGGTAATTTAAGAAAAATTTAAAAAACCGCTGAAAGGCGGTTTTTTTATTGATTTTAATGCAATTTCGGTATAGAATGCTTTTTGTCTTGCACGGGTGGTGAAATGGCAGACACGCTAGCCTTAGGAGCTAGTGCCGTAAGGCATGGAGGGTCAAGGCCTCTCCC
>JBBACS010000031.1:0-3948 GCA_041656855.1 Minisyncoccota bacterium
CAGTATATCCACCAGCTAAATAAACTCTCATCTTCCAAATTTTAAGTAATGAATAAATTCCTCAGTAGATTTCTGTTTGGTATGAAAGTAGCTTAATAAGCGATTTATAGATCGTTTTTTTGTTAAACTTCTCCCTTGCTCTTTTTCAAATAACCAAGTAGCTAAATAAATTTTCATCAGAATACTCCTTTTAATGAGTCCCAAATACTTTTACTTTTTCCAAAAATACTTTTCCCACCATTTATGGGGTATTGAGTAAGAGTTTTAGCAGGGATACTTTTTCCTTTCTTATCCATTAAAATCAATCGGTTAGCATTCTTTTTTCTGTTAGGTAATACCCAAACCCAGCCTTGTTTTTTAATCCAATCAAAAGTTAAGATATTATAGTATTTAACTTCTTTGTTCTTATCCTTTCTGGGATTATTCAAAAAGATTAAAATAGCTCTATCGTAAGAAGATAATAAATCCCTGTTTTGAGTTTCTTTTATAAAAATATCAGGATCAGAAAACCAACGAAATAATACTCGTATTTTTTCAGAATGCCCATTAAAAGACATATCAGCATCCAAACCCATACCATCATCCCTTCCTCTATCCAATATTCGATTTAAAACACTATTCAAATCCTTTTTTTCAGCTGCTGTTAATAGCTTTAAACAAGGGTGCACTGGTTCAAAATAAATCCCATTTTTAATTAACTGAGAAATAACAGATAAACGATCTTGTAATCCATTTTTCCAATCCTTATCTAATTTTGATAATTTTTTTGTTTCCATCAGAATATTCCTTTAGAAGTGGTGGTTTGTGTTTTAAAAGCCCAAGGCCATTCCGGCATAGATTTTTCCAAATCCAGAAAATAAATGATGTTCATCTCATCCCGGAGTTGGTATTTATTTGAGATACCCGGTTCCAGAATGATTTCAACTTCCCGTTTAGCTTTTTTATCAATAGGTTTCTTTTCAGTCCATTTTTCATTCTCTTTTAACTCATAATCCTGATTTTCTTTTTTATATTCAGATTTTCCCAAAACATAACCTTTGTTGTGAATATAGTTTAAGAGGATTTCCCGCTCTTTTTTTGAAAGGGTACTAATATGTTGCCCAGCTTCTTTTATGCCGGGAGAACGGTTGGAAACGGCTATTTTCCAGCTCTGCTCATCATATATCCATTCTCCACTTCTAAAACGGGGAATATAAATGGAACCTAAACGCCCAGTAATTACCCAAGAAGTAGAGTCAACCGAATACCACGGATATCGGAGCATAAGAGGGAGGGAGGTTAAACCAAATCCATGAATCTTAACCTTTGGAAAACCTTTCTCATCACAAATATATTGTGGAAATATTCTATCTAACCATTGAATAAGATTCTTATTCCCAGCTTTTACCATTCCACCCAAAGCTATGTACTCATATTTTTCTAAGTACTTTTCAAGCCATTTTATATCTTC
This sequence comes from Minisyncoccota bacterium, assembly GCA_041656855.1. Classification (GTDB taxonomy): domain Bacteria; phylum Patescibacteriota; class Minisyncoccia; order Phycocordibacterales; family GWA1-40-21; genus Bog-1340. The sequence continues at coordinate 1,451 of JBBACS010000031.1, forward strand.
TCCATGATGATAACAAGGAATTGGATGTAATCCAGCATTTTCCATTATTCGTTGATTTTTCCAAGTAGCTACTGGGTCCCCAATAACATCCAGATTAGCATAAATTTCAATAACACTTTCATGCTCTTTTATGAATGAAATATACTCCTGAATATCTATAGTGACCCCTTGAGTTTTTGCTGAGAAAGCGCCTGAATCAAGAAACAGGTTTATTTTTTTATCTTCTGCCATTTTTCCGTTTGTTTCAATTAAATGATAATACGACCACAATCTTTTATCCCATAATAAATTCAACTCTCTCTCTCTTACAAGAACCCATTGAACCACTTCCGGGAACTCCAGCTAACCAAACATTCATTTTTTACGTTTTATAAGTTTAAATGCAAAAGGAACATTAAATTGATCCTGAATAATATCCCAAAAAGAAAGTAGCCGGTTGTGTAAAATTTTCTGCCACGCTCTCTCTCTCTGCTTTTGGTACCCCCCGGAGTTCCTGCTAAGTAGATTCTCATCCTTTTATTAATTGAAGTAATTCCTGTTTTGCAGAAGGGTTATCCATAAAAACACCCTTCATACTTGATGTAACCATGATGGAGTTTTGTTTCTCAACCCCACGAGCTTTCATACACAAATGTTGCGCTTCAATAATACAAGCAGCTCCCAAAGGTTGTAAATGCTCCATTAAGGCTAAAGTAATTTGCTCACCCAATCTCTCTTGTATTTGCAATCTACGAGCATAAATTTCAAGCAATCGGGCAAGTTTACTGATACCAACTATTTTTCCTTTTGGGTCAGGTAAATAGGCTATGTGAGCTTTACCAAAGAAAGGAATCATGTGATGCTCACAAGTAGAGTACAATTCAATATCTTTCAATAGAATTATCTGATCATATCCGTCAGCGGAGAAAGTAGTCAAAACATCTTCTGGTTTTTTTGAATAACCTTCATACAACTTCTTCCAAGATTTAATAACCCGAGAAGGGGTGTCAATTAATCCTTCCCTTGTGACATCTTCTCCAATAAATTGAAGTTGTCTGATTATATTCTGCTCCACGGTTTCTTCTCCATTGGGGTGTTCCTTTTCCCAAGGAAAAACAATCCAACAATTTTTGAAAAGAATTACATCCTCTTTATTGTTTATTTTATCAATCAAAGCAAAATATTTTTTTCCGGGATATTTTTTTTGGTACATATCCATGGTTTTTCCAGAATCAATAATATCATCCAGAATAATATTAGCTTCGTCGGGAAGATGTGTTATTTTAGCATGTTTCAAAAAACCAGCTAATATCATGCCACCTTTTGGAATTCCATAAACAATGCTGCCAGAAAAATCAATTTGACTTAGTTTACTAAATACTTGCTTCCAAGTAATATTTATTTTATTCATACTTAATAGGATCAGTTTTACCAATATTTTCAAACGCCTCTAACCTTTCTCTACAGCTACCACATTTACCACAAGACACCCCTTGATTCTTATAACAGGTTCTGGTCAAATGATAAGGAATTGGAGTTAATAATGCAAATCCTTTTTCAAGAATAGAAGTCTTTGTATCATTAATTAATGGAGCTATAATTTTTACTTTCTGATCAGAACCAAGATAAACGGCATAATTAAGAGCTTTAATAAATTCATCCCGGCAATCTGGGTAGATGTGATGATCCCCAGAATGAACACCTAATGCTACGTAATCTGCTTCGATTGATTCCGCAAGTCCAGCCATAATAGAAGTAAAGATTAAATTACGCCCGGGAACCACCGTTAAACGCATTGATTCCTCTTCGTAATGCCCTTCTGGGATAGCTTCACCAGAGAGTAATAGATTTGATTTAAAATCTGAAAATGCAGCTGATAAATCAATCTTATGAGGAATCACAGGAAGATTTTTGGATTGATAATATTCAATCACCTGAGCAAATGCAACTTTCTCATATTGGTTATGCTTTGCACCATAGAAGAAGTTGCAACAATGAACTTCATAACCTTGCTCAAGAAATATCCCAAGCAAGGTTACGGAATCCATTCCACCAGATAAACCCATTACAAGTTTTCTCATGAATTATTTTTTGAAGTATTTGCCATCTTCGGTTTTACCCAACTCGAATTTTTCTTTTGAAATACGGGCAGGGACTTGTACGTTGATGGTGTTTTTCATTGATTTTTCTTCCCGGTCTGGGAAAGCTTCAATTAATTCGGCTAAAATAGTTTCTTTTGAAATCCCTTTTTTACCAGCCTTTTCAATCAAAGAAATGATGGTTTTAATGATCCCGGGACCAGCTTCTTTTTTAGGTCCTTTTGGTTTCTCAACCTTTTTGGCAGGGGCAATTCCGGCAGCTTCTTTCATAGCCTTTTTTAACAGGATGGGATTCTTTAAATCAGCAAATCCCTTTACCACTTTCTTTGTAAAAACGTCCGGAAAATCAACAATAATCTCGTTAAGATCATCCATCTTTTTTGCTGAAGCTAATCTGCTTGGAAGATCTTCATCATCATC
>JBBACS010000032.1:0-3766 GCA_041656855.1 Minisyncoccota bacterium
AATGCAATTCGATATTTTTTAAAACAAAACCGCCTTTAGGCGGTTTTTTTTGCGCGGCCGGCCGGACTTGAACCGGTGACCTATCCCGTGACAGGGGATTGCTCTACCAGCTGAGCTACGACCGCAACTTTATGTATTTATCAAATACACGCTTCTTTCTTTCAAGGAAAAGCCCTTTTGTATCAAGAAGACCTCTATTATACATAAAATTATATAATTTCAAAGAGTTTAAAATACTATATGTTAAATGAAAATAATTACCCAACATCTCACGAATAACCCCCTTTGTAATACCAAATATCTCTAAACGGTCTTTTAGTACTTTCAAAAAATCGTACGAGCATGAAGTAAACACAGTTGTAATTACTTTCGTTGGAGTCTTTCTCTTTTTATTCAAAAAACCAATCCACACATTTCCATCTCCATCAAAATATCCTCGTACAAAGTCTGAAAAATATTTTTGTGGAACATTTGGTGTAGATAAACTTTTTGTTTTGTTTTCTTGAAAACCAAGCTTCCTTAAATCATTGCACATTTCTTTGCTTCCTATCTGCAAACGATACTGATTTTTGTTATTCTCAGTCCCAATTCTTTCACTAATTTTATGTTCGGACTCAATAATATCTCTTATATTATATAACAAATCTTTATCAGTAATATCAATACACCAAAAATTTGCACCTCGCTTATTTAGAGTTATATATCCATCAGCAGCAAAAAAACCTAAAACATATGCCATTTGTCTGTTCCATTTTTTAAAAAAATTTTTATTAACTTTCTTGTATATAGGCACATATAGATAATATCACGTGACAGGACATTATCATAATCAATATACAAAACAACAAATAAGGATAAATAATATTGTGTCGACGGGTGGAATCGAACCACCGACCTTAGCTTTATGAGTGCTATGCTCTAGCCAACTGAGCTACGTCGACATATATCTGTATTGTCACAAAAGCTGAATTAACCCGCCAAACTATTACTAATAAATAGTTTTCTCGGGTAAATATAACATTTTTCAGGCAAAAAACAAATTATTTTACTTATTTAAATATTGTCTTAATTGCTTATTTATAAATCTTCTCCCTGAACCACTTTTCAGGAATATCTCTCTACAAGTCGCATCACCTTTATCTAAATATGCTTCATAATAAATGAGTTTCCAATCAATTTTATTTTTTGTAGTTCGGCCTCCCTTTCCATCCAAATGGTCTTTTATTCTTTGTTTAAGATTTGACGAATATCCAATATATAAACTTTTATCTTTATTTTGTAAAATGTATACATAAAACATAGAGACATTATCACTTTTATATAAATATAAATCAAATTAATTATTCTGCCGCGTAAACTAAATTGATTACAATTTATCACCCGACTCACGTAAAGCAAGCTATCGCTTGCACGTTGGCTGCGCCACGTGATAAAAAGTCGATGTGGCCACGTAAAATGAAAAGCAAATCTTTTCATCACGTGGCTCACGTAAAATAAAAAGTCACCTTAAATAGGTGACTTTTTATTTTACGTGGTTGCGGGGTTTGGATTCGCACCAAAATCTTCAGGTTATGAGCCTGACGAATTACTGTTACTCTACCCCGCTGATATGGATATTACAACAAAAAATTGATAAAAGCAAACGACGGGCTCGCTTCGCGAACCCGTCGTTTTTAAATTTTTTCACCTAAATTATTTCAAATTCTTCAAAAACAGATTCATATAACCCAATAATTCTTTTTGCTTCCCTTTTAGTAAGTAGAAAATCTGAACCTTGATGAGCAATCGCATTTCTAATTTTGTGTGCTTCCCAAGCAGACTCTATGGTTTTAAAATCACTCTCTTCCACACTTTTAAGTTTTTCTCCAACACCTTCTCCTGATAAATTCAAACTCTCTAGTAGTTCACTTAAAATAATATCAGATTCAAGTATTGCAAGTTTCCATTTATTCGCATCTTCAGAGTTTATGTGTTCTGTGATTAATACCCATTTAGGATTTTCCATTACAGAATCTCCTGATTCTGTTTCTACTTCACCATCAGCAGGCAAGACTCTACTCATCAATTTTTCTCTAATTTCTTTTTCTCTAATCACATAAACAACAAGAAGAATTAACAAAGCCAAAGACAAAAAGAATGCAGCAACAGCATACTTTGCAAAACCATTTATTAGATAATATGGCACGGCACTCCAGAAAGCTATCCAGGAATCATGGGCTCGGCTTCCCCAATCAGTAGCGCCCTTTGCACCACCAAAGATTAGATTGTAAATCAATCTCAAAATTGCGAATGGATCATATGAATGCAGGGGTGTTAAATTTTCAAACATATAATTATTATATACTATAATGTTTTTTCTCCCAAGAAGCTCTTACTAACAGAGAAAAGTTTGTCTTCCCTGCCATAATCAGCCACAAACTGTATTCCTATCGGCAAATCTTTACCATCAACTTTTTTCACTCCGGAAGGGACAGAAATGCCCGGGACTCCAGCAACATTTACTGGCACAGTAAAAATATCTTCTAAATACATAGCGAGTGGATCATCAATCTTTTCCCCTATTTTAAAGGCAACTGACGGAGTTGTGGGTGTAGCTATTATATCTACATTTTTAAAAGCTTTTTTATAATCATCTTTTATAATTTCGCGTACAATATTTGCCTTGTTGTAGTATGCGTCATAATAACCAGAAGAAAGCACATATGTTCCAAGAATAATTCTTCTTTTTACTTCCCTACCAAGACCTGCTTGCCTTGAAAGAAAATAATCTTCTATGCCTGTGCTTCCAGAAATTCTTTTTCCATATCTCATACCATCAAAACGTGCCATGTTTGAAGAAACTTCGGCTGGAACAATAACATAATAAACGGCTAAAGAATATTTTAAATTTGGTAATTTAATATCTACTATTTCATGACCAAGTTTTTTTAATTTATCTAGAGATTCTTCAAAATTTTTCAATATTGCTTCATCTATTCCACCAATTTTAAGAAAATCTCTTGGTACCCCTATTTTGAGTTTTGACTTTGGACTTTCAACTTTTGACTTTTGACTCTCTGCATCAGGCAAAGTCGTACTATCCATCTTGTCGTGGCCTTTGATTGCATCAAAAAGTATTTCTGCGTCCTCTACTGTTTTTGCAAATGGTCCAATCTGATCAAGTGATGAACCCATGGCCATTACTCCATATCTTGAAACCATCCCATAAGTGGTTTTCAATCCGACGAGTCCACAAAAACTTGCAGGCTGACGGATAGAACCTCCGGTATCTGAACCTAGAGCAACAAGTGCTTCATTTGAAGCTACAGCAGCTGCAGAGCCTCCTGAGGAACCCCCTGGAACTCTTTCCGAATCAAACGGATTTTTGGTTGGTCCATAAGCAGAATTTTCTGTAGAACCACCCATGGCAAATTCATCCATGTTTGTTCTGCCTAGAAAAACGACTCCTTCTTTTTTTAATCTTTCAATTACCGTCGCATCATAAGTCGCGGTATAATTTTCTAAAATTTTTGAAGCAGAAGATGCTTTTCTGCCTTTTATTAAAATATTATCTTTTATCGCAATCGGAATACCTGTAAGTAAAGTTGCTTTACCACTTTTTATTATTTCATCTGCAGCTTTTGCCTGCTCCAAAACATCAGAATAAACTTCAAGATATGCATGAATATCTTTATCTGTTTTTTTAATCTGTTCAAGATATGCTTTCGCCAAATCTACAGCTGAATAATCGCCTTTTGTAAAAGCTTCATGAACTTTTTTAATTGTA
>JBBACS010000033.1:0-3723 GCA_041656855.1 Minisyncoccota bacterium
CGATCGCTGGGATTTGTTTTTATTGCCTTTATGGTTGCCAAGTTAGGAACTACTAGTGTCGCTGCCTATGGTGTTGGAGGAGAAGTTCTAGGATTGATTATGGTTGTTTCAATGTCATTTATGATGGCCACTTCGGTTATGGTGGGTCGAAGCGTTGGTTCTGGCAATTACGAGAGAGCCGAATTTATTAGTAAATCGGTGGCTAAAATGTCATTCCTGGTTGTGACTTTCTTGGGCATTTTGTCTTTCTATTTTGCTGAAGGTATTTCCAGGATGTTTGTCCCTAATGATCCAGCCGTTATATTCGAAAGTATTCAATATCTTCAAATTATCTCTTTATTCTTTGGATTTTTCTCTTTACAGCAAATATTCAATGGAGCTTTTACTGGAGTGGGAGATACAAAAATATCTATGGTTTTAGCCATTATCTCTCTTTGGGTTTTAAGAATTCCAATTGCTTACGTCTTATCAAATACTACTCTAGGTTTTGCGGGAATTTGCTGGTCTTTCCCAATAGCAAATACTGTCGCTGCTGCTCTTGGTTACGCTGTTTTCGTTAGAGGTGGATGGAAAAAGAAAGAATTAGGTATTAATTAATTTTTTTAATGTGATATAATGGACCCATGTTAAGTATTCCATTATTTCATCCTACTCTCTTTCTTGTCTTTGAGTTGCTAGGATTCATTGCCTTTTTTATTATATTTTTTAGAGAAACATTGAAACGCAATTATATGCGTGTTTTTGAAATAATAAGTTGTGCTATTTTTGGATTGATTCTAGAAATAGGGAATACATATATTGCTCACACTTATTATTACAGTCAGCTTTTTTCGGTAAAAATAATGGATGTTCCCCTAACAATAGGATTATGGTGGGCGGTTATTATTTACTGCTCAATGCTTTTAAGCGATCAGTATAATATTCCTTGGAGGTTTCGTCCTGCAATGGATGCGTTAGTGGCGGTTTTGGTAGATATTTCTATGGACGTAGTTGCTATAAGATTAGGCTTTTGGCACTGGTCAATACCTTTAACTCAAGAATGGTATGGTGTTCCTTATGAGAATTTAATTGGCTGGATGTTGGTGGCTCTTTCTTTCTCTTATCTTATAAGATTTATAAGAACGCTCAACCATAAAAGAATTCTTACTAAAATAATAATGTTGTTGAGTCCTTTGATTTCTTATGTTGGGCTTTTGGTAGGATTGACTATCTTTAGCTTGATTACAATTTTCCCTTATCAGATTAATAATTGGACAACTCTTCTTAAATTTAATTATCGACCTGATTTTGCAATTCTTTATCAACCCGAAGTTCAACTATGGAAAGGAATAATATTCTTCATTTTCTTGGTCGAACTGGCAAATGTAGTGATTTGGGTGGCAGTGAGGTATAAAAAAGATTATCTTAAGAATTTTGACCCAATTTCTTTTTCCATTCTTTCTGCTCTTCATCTATTTTTTATCTTTTCAATATTTGTGGGAGGGATATACAAAGAATATCCAGTTTTCATAGTTATTGGATTGTCTGCGTTTTTGATACATTGTTATATCCATTTCGTGCCTTATCTTTCTAGTTTAAAGAATCGTCCCCTTAAAAAAGCCAAGAAAGTCATTAAAGAAAGAAAAGAAGACGTGGAAGAAATAATTAATAAGTCTTTAAGGTAGAGCCTTTATGCTAAAAGGAGGCCTTTTCCCTTATTTCCTCTCAAGGCTTTTTATGATATAATTAGCCTATGAATAGGAAGATATTATTATACATTTTTATAGTATTCGTGGCAGTTTTTTTGTTCTGCGGACTGCAGGTCTTTAAGACTGAGCCCACTCCGCCAGCTAGTGCCTCTATAGTGGCTGAAATTCCGAAAGTGGAAGAATACAAGCCAGAAAAGATTTTATTTGTTGGCGACATGATGTTTGATCGTGGAGTTGAGGCATTGATGGAGAAAAATACATCTTTTTCTTATCCCATGGAAATAATTAAAAGCTTTTTAAAAGGCTTTGATTTTGTTGTTGGCAATTTAGAGGGACCAATGAATGAGAATCCTAAAGTTTTTCCTGATAGTTCTTTAACTTTTTCTTTTGACAAAAAAAGTGTTAAATCATTAAAGGAAGGAAATTTTTCTTTAGTTTCTTTGGCTAATAATCATACCCTTAATATGGATCGAGAAGGACTTGAAGAGACAAAAAGCATCCTTACAGAAAATAGCATTTCTTTTGTGGGCGATCCGATAGAATGTGATTCTGATTATATTTATCAAAAAGAGGGAATTACTTATTATGGAATCAATGTTACTTATCCTAGCAATTGTTCAAATAAAGAAATAGCTAGCCAAATTGAAGATATTAGATTCTACAATCCCGAAACATATTTAATTGTTTTGATTCATTGGGGAGTAGAATACAAACCAGCTAATTCGGCTGAGCAGGAAGCTTTAGCTCATGCAATGATTGATGCGGGCGCTAACTTAATCATTGGTGGACATCCTCACGTTGTACAAAATATTGAACAATACAACGGAAAGCTAATCTTTTATTCTTTAGGTAATTTCATTTTTGATCAATATTTTTCTAAGGAAACACAAGAGGGGCTGGGGTTGGGATTAGAAACATACAAGGATAAGAAAGTTTTTACTCTTTATCCGATTGAAAACAATGTATCGTATCAGCCCAAGTTAATGGATGAAGCTGAAAGAATAGAGTTCTTAAATTCATTAGCGGAAAAATCAAGCGAGGAATTAAAAGAAAATATTAAGAGTGGGAAAATAGAGATTAAGAACTAGTAGCAGTAAATAAATATGAACAAAAAACTTTTAATAATCATTGTTTTAATAATTCTAGCCTTTATTATCCTTTCTTTTTTTGATGGAGGAAAATTTAAAACTTCTAACATTCCAGGACTGAATATTCTGGATGCAGCTTCTAGTAATTGTGTAGAGAAGGGAGGAACTATTCAGAAAAAGCAAAGAGGAGATGGCAAGGAATACAATATTTGTCTATTTGAAGATAATAGACAATGTGAAGCAGATTCTTTACTAGCTGGTGATTGTCCGGTTGGAGGGTTGAAAATAACGGGATACATTACTGATGCTGCAGTATATTGCGCGATCTTAGGTGGTAAATACAGCATTACTGGAATGAATAATGACAATGAAAATGGCAATTGCACCTTCTTTAGTGGCAATGTTTGTAATGTTTGGGACTTATATAATGGCAAATGTGAAAAAGGAGAAATTAACACTATTGTTTATGAGAATCAGGAATTTAATTTTTCTTTAGATTTTCCTAGCGATTGGAAGGATAAATATCAAGTAAAAAGAGAAGAAGGCGAGAACGGAATTAGGTATATATCTTTTAATTACGGAGAGGCAAATCTTTTCAAAATATCAGTAGTGCCTTATTCTTTCTGGGCAAATAAAACTAGCAAACAAGGCGAGTATTTAGGAAGGAACAATGCAGATGTTTTTGCTTTTATTTATTCTTTAGACCCAGCAAGAAGCGACAAGCAATGGGGAGACGAATATTTGAAAATGACTTCTAGATCAGAAGACATTAAAAATACTTTTAAGATTACTAAGCCATATGTATTTTTAGATAAGCAGACCGAAAATGATAAGAACTATGCGATTGAAACCATGTATCCAGTTGTCGGAGGCGTTAAGGACGGACAGATCAACATAGCAATAAGTGATTTTGTAAATAGCATCACATCTTCTTTTAAAGAGAAGGT
>JBBACS010000034.1:0-3475 GCA_041656855.1 Minisyncoccota bacterium
AAAGAACTTTGGCGAGATATGGATAAAGCCATTTTAAAATTAATTTGGGAGATTAACAAATGCAAATAAACATTTTCAACAACTACACACCTCAAAACGTATCGGACAAAGGAAAAACTCAAGCCACGTTGCACTCTCGCTTCGCTCGGGTCGGTGAATATCAGTTAAGAGGTTCGCAAAATCGTTATTTTGCTCTCCCTAATTTTTCCTTCGGAAAAACTACTCTTAACAACAATATTAAACTCAATAAAGTCATCCACCTCTAAGCGTGGTTCAACATAATCAAAATGGAAATACAACACAATCAAGTATATAATGAAGATTGCTTACAATTTATGAAGCAACTGCCTAACAATTACTTTGACCTAATCATAACCGACCCTCCTTATGGGATTAATATTGCTAAAAATGGTTCTGTTGGTGGTGCAGGAAAGAATTGGATTGGAAAAATGGTTGCACCAAGAGATTATGGAAAATCTGATTGGGATAATAGCACACCAACAGAAGAATATTTTAAAGAAATGCAGAGGGTCAGCAAAAATCAAATTATATTTGGAGGAACTTACTTTTGCGAATTTTTACAATCAGGGAAAAAATGGATTGTCTGGGATAAAAAAGCAACAGGAAATTTCTCAAAATGCGAACTTGCTTGGACCTCCTTTGATGGAAGATTTGAGAAATTTGAAGTAGAATGGAATGGTTTTATTCAAGGAGATGAATTTGGAAATAGAATTAGAGAAAAAAGATACCACCATTCCCAAAAACCTGTTGCTTTAGGCAATCTCATTTTAAATCAATTCGCAAAAGACGGAGATTTGATTTTTGACCCATTCGCAGGGTCAGGCAGTTTTTTAGTCGCTTGTAAGCAAAAGGGATTTAAGTTTGTTGGTTGTGAAATCAATAAAGATTATGTTGAAATAATTAAAAAAAGACTTACTCAACTATCGGTGGATGACTTTACTTTGCCTAACGGCAACTCTGATAAATCAGAGGAGTTTAATATGGATGATAAGGTTTCGGCTATACCTACACCCAAATGCCCTTCGGACACTTCTCATCACCCTAATATTATCAGAAATTTCAAAAACCCCCTCGTTAGCAGGGAGCAACTAAATTACAGGAGGATAAATAATGCAATTTAAGAAAATCACAGCAGATGAATTTGATGACTTTTGTTCAAGTAACTTTCTTGAAATGGATGGTTTGTGGGAGTTCCTTGAAAATGAAGAAGTAAGTTTAAGTTTTGATGAACCCATCTTAACAATAAGGATTAAATTAAAAGATGGAACAGAAAAAAAAGAATAAAGAACCAAATGAAGATGAACTTAAACTTTGTTTGGTAATTCATCAACTGATGGAAGGAAAATTTGAAAAATGGCAATTAGAAGCAATATTCAGAATACTAAAATGAAAAGAAATGTATCCAAACAAACATTAAGTTTTAGCACAAGTAAGAGTATGAAGTATCTCAGAACCCCTGTTGATATTTGGGCAAATCTAAAACAAGAATTTGACTTTACTTTAGACGCTTGTGCTTCTCATAAAAATCATCTGGTTAATAAATATTATACTGTTGATGAAGATTGTTTGAAGCAGGATTGGACAGGAGAAATTGTTTATTGTCATCCTTTATTTGATATGCACATAGGAAAGTTTGTTGAGAAGTGTGCGACAGAAAAGTGCATATCAGTTATGTTACTTCCTGCTTCAACACATACAAGATACTTTCATCAATTTATTTGGGACAAAGAAAAACATCAACCAAAACCGAATGTAGAAGTAAGATTTTTAGAGAAGCCAAATAAAGGTTTTAGATTTTTAAATGATGATGGTTCTGAAGATGATACTTCAAAGATTGGATACATTAAACCTCTTATGGTAGTTATATTCAGAAATAAAAACGAGGGGGTAAAAGATGACGGGGGTTTTTGAAACTCAAACTCTACGAGTTTGTCCTACGGAGCCGATAATAAGCGTTAAAGAAGATTGCTACGCAATCTCCTAATTTCATAAATGAAACTATCTTTAATCTTCATATTAAACTCAATTCGGAGTTTTGCTCCCAAGCATTGCTCAACTAATTAAGATGGTAGAAAAGATGAACAAAAAAGGAATAAAAAGCAAGATGTTAATTGAAAGAGAAGCCAAAAAACCTAACCAAGAGTTTCATTATACAGATGAAAATTTAGTTAAGTATTGTTTAGGTTTTTTGAAATTTGAAGACAGCGATTTTGTTTTAGATGTTGGTGCAGGGAAAAATATGGTTTGGTATAAAAACCTTAATGTTAAGAATAAAGATTGGTGTGAAATTGAATTAGGAAAAGATTTTTTTGATTATGATAAAGAAGTAGATTGGTGTATTGGAAATCCACCATTTAAATTTTTGTGGGATATTATGCAAAAATCTTTTCAAATGTCAAGAAAAGGTGTTGCCTTTCTTATGGCGATTGATGGTATCAATCGTTTCACACCAAAGAGATTAAAATGGATTAACGAACAAGGTTTTTATATTCAAAAAATCGCTGTCGTATCTTGCAAGAGATGGTTTGGAAGATACTTTTTTGTTATCTTTTCAAAACAACCAAATAAATTTATGGAGTGGAGCAATGTCAATTATGAATAATAATCATTTCAACAACTACACACATCAAAGCGTATCGGACAAAGGAAAAACTCAAGCCACGTTGCACTTCCTCACCCGAATTTCCTACGGAAACTCTACTAAACTAAATATTATGTGTTCGTTTGCCTTCGGCTCACAAATAAATAAATTTGCTCCAAGCGTTTAAAATGGTAAAATATAGTGAAACCACAATAAAAAAAGTTACAAAAATATTAGATAAAGAACATGATAGGGATGACCCTGATATGGAAGAATATGTTCCAAATGTTATTTTAAAATGTCCAAGTTGTCACAAAATAACTATAAAGCAAATGAGTTTTGATGATAGTTATTTTAAAGACAAGAAAAAAGACGATTTGGAATTACATATTCATTCTTGTGTAAGTGGGGGAATTTATAGAGTATATTTTAAATGTCCAAATTGTGGTGAGGAGATAGATTTAATATGATAATCGCAAATTTATTTACTTCACATAATATTCATTTAGGAGTCAACTCACAATGAAAAATCCATTAACAGATTTTATCTGTGAAGATTGTGAAGAATTAATAAAGACAAATGAACAAGCAAATAATCTTAAAAAAAATCCAAGAGATTTTGCAGGACTTAAAATAGATGGAAAAGAATAATAAATCTGTGTTTGGATTCAAAACAAAGAAACTTTCTCGGCAGGAAGAAGAGAAAAAGAAAAAGTTTTATGTTACTAAAAATATACAAAAGTATTATAACAATAAAGAAGTGAAACCAAAGTATCACAAAGAAAATATTTTATTAAAATTTAGAGGAATTATATTTCAGGTATTTATTGATGATAAAAAAGTTTATTCCAAAAAGATAAATTAATCATTAAT
>JBBACS010000035.1:0-3452 GCA_041656855.1 Minisyncoccota bacterium
ATATCTGGAGGTTATGGTTCACAGCACAACGCAAAAGGTTTATCCATAGATATGTCAACATCTTTAAATAGTACGGGTACTGTATATGGTTTGCATGTAGCAAAATCTGGTGTTTCATCTACTAGCGTCGGGGGTTATTTTTCTGCCACAGGTGGAACAGAAGGTAATTATGGATTGATAGTATCTAGTGGCTTGGTAGGTATTGGTACAACCACTCCAACTGCAAATCTTACAGCCTCAGGAACTATTAGATTTACTTCACTTGGTAGTGCCGGAGGAAATTTAGTCACAGATACAGATGGAAATGTAACGGTTTCTTCCGATGAAAGATTAAAAGACATTCAAAGTGATTATGAGAGAGGTTTAGTGGATATAATGAAAATAGTGCCAATAAATTATAAATGGAAACCAGAAACAGGATATGAAACTTCAAACGTTTACACTGGTTTCTCTGCACAAAATCTTTCTATAGCAATCCCAGAAGCAGTTGCTACAAGCTCTAGTGGATATCTTACAATAGCAGATAGACCAATACTTGCAGCTCTTGTAAATGCGGTTAAAGACATCGGTTCATTTATAAATAAAATAGAAAATGGAATTGCTTATCTAAAAAATGTTGTTGTAGACAGATTTACTGTTGGATCAAATATCTCTCCAGAAGGTATCACGATGTATGATGAAGATACAGGATTGCCTTATTGTATGAAAATTAAGAGTGGTGTGATTGTAAATCAACCAGGAGAGTGTTCCTCAAATATTTTAAATAATACATCGAGTGTTGAATCGGAAGAAATTATCATGGGAGATTTCGTTGTAGAAGATAATACTATCTTAGAGGGAGAATCTACAACGACAGATGAGGTTCTAGTAGAAACAGGAGAAAGTGTTTCTACCACATCAGATGAAATTATAAATGATGGAATAGAAGAGGCATCTACAACAACAGATCCAATAATAACAAATGAAGAAGAAATAATATCTACGAGTACAGAGGAGACTATTATAGATGAACCTATAATTGAAGAGCAAACAGAAGAAGTTATTTTAGATTCTAGTGAACAATCAACAACAACTCCGATAGAATAAAATAATTGCATCGCGTCTAAATAATTTACGCGATGTGATTCTTCAGAATTAAAAAAAAGCGGCGACCTTCGGTCGCCGCTCTTTTGAATTTTTACTTTATAAACTTTATAACTTTCAACTTTTAAACTACTTTATTATTCCCGCTTTCTTTAAAGTAGCATAAGCACCATTCTTTTGTATGGTTTTTATGGCCTTTGTTGAGATATTTAAAACAAATGTTTTCTTTAACTCAGGAACATAAATTCTTTTCTTTTGAAAATTTACTTGTTTTCTTGTTTTTCCTGTAGGGTTAAACTGAGTAGCACGAGTTGCGTTACTATATCCACCAGCCATTATTGAAGTTTTTTTTGTTATTGGGCAAATTTTAGCCATGTTTTTAATTAAGATTAAAATGAAAACCTTATTTGGTTATCTTGTTTTCACGTTCGCTCATGTTATCATATGAATATAGAAAATGCAATTGTAATTTTTTCTAATTCAATTTTATGGAAGTAGACTTCATTTTTCAAATAATTATTCTTATATTTTCAGTGGTAATACATGAAATCTCACATGGTTTTATGGCTTTGTTTTGGGGGGATAAGACGGCTTTATACGAAGGAAGATTAACATTAAACCCGATCAAACATTTAGATTGGTTTGGATCTATAATTCTTCCTCTAATACTTTTTGTTACTCATGCAGGTTTTTTGATAGGTTGGGCAAAACCAGTACCTTATAATCCTTATAATTTAAGAAATAGACAAGTAGCAGAGCCACTCATATCTTTTGCTGGTCCAGCATCTAATATTTTAGTAGCGCTACTTTTTGGCCTTTTAATAAGGAGTTTAATATATTTTGGCTTTGCTTCATCACCCCTTATAACTATTTTTAGTTTTGTTGTATTTATAAATTTGGCTTTAGCTGTATTTAATCTTTTGCCTATACCCCCCCTTGATGGTTCTAAAATACTTTTTGCATTTTTGCCTCTAAATATAAAATATAAAGTTTTTGATTTATCAGAAAAATATGGTTTATTTTTAATATTAATTCTTATATTTTTCTTACCTAATTTTATATTTCCAATAATAAGCTGGGCTTTTTCTTTGATCACAGGCATTTATTAATTTGCTTTTACCTGTTGTTTGTTGTAGTATCTTAGCTACATTAGCTACTTGGCTGTACGCAAATGTTGCTAGATAGGGTAACTTATCTATATAAATAAACATATTTTTTAAGGTAAAATATGTTTATAACAAAAAAGAGTTGCGGAAACTTTAGTTTCTGTGATTTTTTATTATTAAAAATTAATGAACGAAGTGAATATAATTTTTATAACCCTGTTAAATGCCTGCTAATGCAGGCTCCGGCGAAGCCGGATTTAACAGGGTGAAGATTTTTATAATCGCTACGCTCTTTAAAAATCAATCATGCCTACAATAAATCAATTAATAAAGAGAAATAGAAAAACCGCAAAGAGAAAGCCAAAAGCTGTCGCTTTGATGAGAGGTTTTAATACTTTGGAAAATAGGCCAACAAGAAACAATTCTCCTTTCAAGAGAGGTGTTTGTATAAAGGTAACTACAAAAACCCCAAAGAAACCAAACTCTGCTATCAGAAAAATAGCTAGGGTTAGACTTTCAAACGGTATGGAAGTTACAGCTTATATCCCAGGTATGGGACACAATTTACAAGAACACTCAGTTGTTCTCTTAAGAGGTGGAAGAGTTAAGGACCTTGGTATTAGATACACAATAGTAAGAGGGGTACTTGATGCAGGTGCAGTAGAAGGAAGAAAGAAAGGTCGTAGCCAATATGGTGCAAAGAAACCAAAAGCAACTAAATAATACGCGGATAATTGCGGAACAAACGCGGAATTATGCGGAAAAAATTCAGCATTAATCAGCGTAAGTTCAGCATAGTTCTGCATAAAAAAATGAGAAGAAAACTAAAAACAAAAAAAGCTTTAAAACCAGATTATAAATATCAATCTGAAAAAGTTTCTAAGCTTATAAACTATATAATGTATAGTGGAAAGAAAAGTACAGCCGAGAAGATTATTTATGACACTTTAGAAATAATAAAAGAACAAGCCAAAGTTAAAAACCCTATTGAGGTTTTGGAACTCGCTCTTTCAAATACAGCTCCAAACATGGAGGTTAGATCAAAAAGAGTTGGTGGTGCAAACTATCAAGTACCTGTTGAAGTAAGACCTGAAAGAAGAGCTGCTTTGTCTATGAAATGGCTTATAGAAGCCGCTAGAGGCAAGAAAGGTTCTCCTATTGCAAGCAGATTAGCTACAGAAATCATTTCTGCTTCAAAAAATGAAGGAGAGGCAGTTAGAAAGAGAGAAAATACTCACAAGATGGCAGAGGCCAATAAAGCTT
>JBBACS010000036.1:0-3328 GCA_041656855.1 Minisyncoccota bacterium
GGGTTAGGGAAAGTTTCTTCGTATGTATGGGAAGCTTGTTGTATGCGATATGGTGTCGGCGGAACAAAAAAAGCGGTCTATGCATATGAAAATATAATGGAAGTTTTAATAATTCAATTAGCTTAACTATTATAAAGGATATGGAAAAAGAAAGAGTAAAAAAGATATTAGTAGAGCTTTACAACGAATTTCAAAATGCGTTAATCGAAGCCGAAAAGAAAGGTAAAGGGAATTATACAGACCAAGACTTTGATTCACTTACCCAGTTTATGACATTTATTCATAATAATTAGCCGTTCTTTCAAAACAAGTGTTCAATTATAAGTTATACAGCTCACATCTTATCTGTGGAAGTAAATGAAAGCATATAAAGGTACATCAGTTAATTGGGCAAAAAGTCAAACACAAATCACTAAACTTCTAAACTCTTTGGGAATTTATGAGAGTAGATTTACAAACCTCCAAGATAAGTTTGCATTAGAGTTCAGAGTTTCAGAAAACAAAAAGATGCTATTTAATATTGGAACATCAAAAGGTATTTCAGTGAGAATTGTTGTCCCATTTGAAAACTTTACAGATGAAAAGAAACGAGAAAAAGAATTGAATAGTCTTCATAGGGTTTTGTTCTATCACATAAAGGCAAAATTCGTTGCCATAGAAAGTGGACTTACTGAATTTATGGAAGAATTTATGCCCCACCTTGTAATTTTAGATAAACAAGGGAACTCATCAACACTCGGACAACAGCTTCTACCACAATACAAAAAGGCGATTGATAGTGGGGAGCAAAAAGGACTTAATCTTTTAGGAGACGGAAAGTAGTTTATTTTATAAGTCATTAACCCAATAGGAAATAATATATGAAATACAAAATATTAAGTGGAAAGTTAAAAGGTGAAACAATAGAATTAGAAGAAGTCAAAGACTATCAAAAGACAGTCATAGAAAGAAAAGAACTTGAATGGAGTGATAGCTCAAGTGAACCAATGACTTGGGAACAAGCACAAGAATGGGCTAAAAGTCTAGGTAACAGTTGGAGACTTCCTACTATTTCAGAATTACAAAGTGCTTTTGATTATGAAAAAGGTGAAGCTAGAATAGATGGCTTCGTGGCGGGCGATTATTGGTCTTCCGTTACTGTGCCTTCAAGTAGTGCCAATGCTTACTATGTCAATATGTATAACGGTCTTGTGGGCTACTTTCCTAAGTCCTTCTACAAGTATGTTCGTTGTGTCCGCTAGCCTTTGTGCCTATTATAAAATAATATATGACAATAAAAGAACAAATACTAAACATTATAAATAACAATAAATAATATGTTTAAAGAAAACAAGGAAGGACAAACAAATTACTGCACTCACCTCACTACTAATTCATCAGGTATTTGCGATGGTTGTTTAGGCAAACCTATGCAAGAAAACATAGAAACTATGCAATTCTGTCCCACTTGCAAAGCAGACCTCCCTCCAAATCACCCTTTGAGAAAGAAAGAGAAGAAGGGTGAGTGCTGTGCTACTGGATTGCCGAATTGTGGTATGGAAGGTTGTCTTAATTGCTTTCCTCTCCCAGAAGACAAGGAGGAGTGGATTGCACAGTTTGAGGAAAGGTTTTCAGTAGAAGCAGAAGCAAATGGAAGAACTGACGAAGAAGTTAGAAATGAAGTTATAGACTTCATCTCCCTCAAAAAGCGTGAATGGGAAGAGAAAGCCAGAGCTGGGGAAAGGGAAAAAATGATTAAGAGAATAGAAAAGATTCACGAAGATGAAATTATAGAAGTGTTTAATTCAAACAATAGAGCTGAAACAAAAGAATATATTAAAAAAGGTTTAGAGATATACAAAAAACAATTATTAAGCATTATCAGACGTTCTTAATATCCTAAAAGAAGAATAACTATGACCAGTCAAATTAAAAACTTATATCAAATCACAAATCTAAATACTTTTGAAAAAGGAAGCCCCTTTGCTTTGTGTGAAAAATGTTTTAAAGAATGGGAGATAAAAGTTCAAGGTCGTATTTTATATAATAAAATTGGTGAAAACACTAATTTACCTTGTAATGAATGTGAAGAATAAAAACTATGAACAATCAAATTAAAAACTTTATAGAGGAAGGTGAGAAGGCAGATTTAGAATACTTTGCTGAATTAGAACATATAAGATGGTCTAAATGGCAAAACTACCTACACTCATTTTTAGTATGGAATAATGATATAAAAGGTTGGGTATTGCCACACGAGAAAAAAGAACACTGGCAATCACAAATCAATACACCATATCAATTATTATCTGAAAAAGAAAAAGACAGTGATAGAGACCAAGTTATTCCTTATCTTAAAAGATTCTCCTCTCGCCAAATCTCACTTATAAAGATGATTGTAGAGATGGTGGAGAGTGAAAAGAAAGAATATACACCAACATATCCTAATCCAGTTTATTATCAAGATGCTTTGGCAAAAAATTGTAACGATACCCTAGACACCATTTCATCAAAATTAAAATCCCTAACCTCAGAGAATTAAAATAATGGGGAATGAAAACGAAGAAAAAGAATATTGTCCGTTGCACTTAAGGAAATATGAACAAAAATATCCGTGGAGTGAAAAAATATGTCAAGAATGTGAACTTAATAAAACACTTTAACCAATAATGCCATCAAAAAACATAAGGAACAAAATGGATAGAGAAAAGATAAAACAGAAATGAATTATATGATAAAATACTTTGATACATTCACAGGCATAGGAGGATTTACTTTAGGAATACAAAAAGTGCTTGGTAAAGAAGCAGAGTGTATAGGGTATTCAGAAATAGATAAGTATGCGATACAAATATATGAAAAACAATTTACAAAAAGACTTCCTTACTGTAGCCATTGTTGGGAACAAAAAACGAAAGAAAGGGAATTATCTTCCGAGAGAGAGAGTATTATTAGCAAAAATAGCAAGGGCTGTATCAACTGTGGCAAGCCAGCATCCTTATTATTTAATATCAAACCAAAAAACTATGGAAACATCACAACCATCAATGCTTCCGAACTACCCGACTTTGACCTCCTTGTTGGAGGATTTCCTTGCCAAGCATTTAGTATTGCTGGAAAAAGAGGGGGATTTAACGACACAAGAGGAACTCTCTTCTTTGATATCGCTAGGATACTCAAAGAAAAAAGACCAAGAAACTTCATACTGGAAAATGTTAAAGGGCTTCTTTCTCACGACTCTGGAAGAACTTTCAAAACCATCATCATTACACTTGCAGAACTGGGGTATTGTGTGGAATGGGAAGTGCTTAACGCAAAGAATTTCGGAGTCCCACAGAATAGGGAAAGA
>JBBACS010000037.1:0-3030 GCA_041656855.1 Minisyncoccota bacterium
TACAAAGACCGTAACGAATAAGATTCGTCTTATCAAGCGAATCACCAAGGGCCTACCCGTGAAGTATGATTCAAACGGAAATCTCACCTATCAAAAAGATTCCAGCGGCTACGAAGTGTGGTACGACTACGACTCCAATAACAATCAGATTCACTATAAGACTTCCTATGGCGACGAAGCGTGGTACGACTACGACTCCCATAACAACCAGATTCACTATAAGGATTCCAATGGCAACGAATGGTGGTACGACTACGATTCCCACAACAACCTAATTCACCTTAAGACTTCCTATGGCTACGAAAAGTGGTACGAATACGATTCCCATAACAACATGATTCACGCTAAGGATTCCAATGGCGACGAAGTGTGGTACGACTACGACTCCCACAACAACCAGATTCACTCTAAGGATTCCAATGGCGACGAAGCGTGGTACGACTACGACTCCCATAACAACCAGATTCACTCTAAGGATTCCTATGGATACGAAGTGTGGTACGACTACGATTCCCACAACAACCTAATTCACCTTAAGAATTCCAGCGGCTACGAAAAGTGGTACGACTACAATTCCCATAACAATCAGATTCACTATAAGACTTCCAATGGCTCCGAAGAGTGGTACGACTACGACTCCCATAACAATAAGATTCACTATAAATATTCAAATGGCTACGAAAAGTGGTACGAATTCAAGTACGACAACGAAGGACGCATGATCGAACGCAAGCAAAAGAGCGAAACCTTTAAGGTTTATTAAAATTTTTAGGAGGATAAAAATATGATTCATTGCAACAAATTTATTATTAGAGATTTTACATTTCCAGGTGGAGAAGAACATATTAGACTTGTAGATGAAATTATTTCTACTATGAATAAAGAAATTGATGTAGAAATAAAAGTAAGACTAACTACTTCTTCAGATGTTATTAAGCTCTTAATGGTAGTTGATGCATTAAGGCGTCTTAATAATAAAGTAAAAATTCATTTATTTATGCCTTATGTTCCCTATGCAAGACAGGATAGGGTATGTAATAAGGGAGAAGCATTATCTATTAAAGTATTTTGTGATTTAATAAATTCTATGAATTTTGAAACAGTAAGAATTCTTGATCCTCATAGTGATGTTGCTCCATCATTATTAAATAACTGTAAAGTAGAATCTATTGAAAATTATCTATCAGTTTTATTTTTAGAACAATCAAAATTTAATGATAAGGTAATTGTATGTCCAGATGGAGGAGCAATTAAAAGGAGTTATAAATTTTGTAAATTTATTGAAAATGAAAAGCTTATTTTTGCAAATAAAAAAAGAAATACTCTTACTGGAGAAATAGAAGGGATTGAAGTTGATATTCCTTTAGAGTATCAAGGAAAAGACTTTCTTATTTTTGATGATATTTGCGATGGAGGAAGAACATTTATTGAACTAGGAAAAAAATTAAAAGAAAAAGGTGCAAAGTCTATTGACTTACTAGTATCACATGGTATATTTTCTAAGGGCTTTGATGTATTTGATGGAATTATAGATCATATATATTCTACAAATTCATTTTTAGATTTTATGTCTAATGATTATCTTACATGTATTGATATTTTTTAGGAGGAATATTATATGACAATCAATCCAATTAATGCTATTGATTTCTACAAGTCGGGGCATATTTTTCAGTATCCAAAAGGAACTTCTTTTGTGTATTCTAATTTCACTCCTCGAAGTGGAAAGTATAGTAATACTGATACTAAAGGAATTATATTTTTTGGACTTCAAGGATTTATTAAAGAATTCTTGATAGAGTCTTGGAATAAAAATTTCTTTAAGCAAAACAAACAAAAAATTGTAGCACAATATAAAAGAAGGCTTGACTTTGCTTTAGGTAAAGATGCAGTATCTATTACTCATATTGAAGAGCTATGGGATTTAGGATATTTACCTATTCAAATTAAAGCATTAGAAGAAGGTTCTTTTGTTCCCTATGGAGTTCCAGTATTAACTATTAAGAATACCGATCCTAAGTTTTTCTGGATTACTAATTATTTAGAATCTGTAATGAGTGCTTCTTTATGGAAGGCTTCTACTAGTGCTACTACTGCTTTTCAATATAAGAAAGAATTTATTAGACATGCAAGGAAAACTGGAAGTCCTGAATCTTTTATAGAATGGCAAGGACATGACTTTTCTTTTAGAGGAATGGGAGGTATTGAAGATGCTGCGAGAAGTGGTGCTGGGCACTTAACTTCCTTTTATGGTACTGATACTATTTCAGCTATTGATTATGTAGAAGCTTACTATAATACAGATGTAGAGAAAGATTTTATTTGTGGTAGTGTTCCAGCGTGTTATGATGATCAAACAGAAATTTTAACAGAAAATGGATTTATTAAATTTTCTGAATTAAAAGAAAATACTAAAGTAGCTCAATATACTGATAAAGGTGAAATAGAATTTGTTATTCCATTGAAAATTTATAATAGTAAATATAATGGTAAGATGATTCAATTTAGCAAGGGAAAAAGAAATTATGTTGATCTTTTAGTAACACCTAACCATAGAATGATAAGAAAAAATAGAAAGAATGGTGAGATTTCTTTTTTTGAAGCAGGTGATTTTCTAGATAAGGGATATTATGCTTCTAATAATTTTCTTATTTCTGGTAAAAAAATAGGAAATAAAGAATTTACAGATTTAGATAGGTTAAAAATAGCTTTTCAAGCAGATGGCTCTTTTCCTTCTAGAAAAGAAGAATATAATGGAAATAATAATGGAACCAAGCCTATTAGATTTTCTCTTAAAAAAGAAAGAAAACAAAATAGACTAGAAAATATTCTTAATAACTTAAGTTATAAATTTCAAATTTGTTATGGCAAAAACAAAAGAGATGGATATAAAGGATATTGGATTCCATCAAGTGAGGAATTTTATAAAGATTTTGGATGGATTAAGTTAGAAGAAATTTCCTATGAATGGGCTTCAGCATTTATGGAAGAACTTCCCTATTGGGATGGTCATATAATAAAAGATAAGAA
>JBBACS010000038.1:0-3013 GCA_041656855.1 Minisyncoccota bacterium
TTCTAATAATCTAAATATTCTAGAAACTAAAACAAAAGAAGATTTATTTGTCGCTATTTTAGGATAAGTATTTATACTCCTTGCTGAGGTTAACCGCCAAAAATCTTTACCTCTAACTAAGTCTATGTGGGCATAAGAAAAAAGCTGTAAAGAAAATCTTAACTTTGATTTATTAAGCCTAATTCCCTGAGCCAGCACTCTAACCAAACCCATCTCTTTAGTATAAAGAGTCAGAATCTTATTAGCTTCTCCAGAGTCTAAAGAAGCCAAAATTAATCCATGAGTATGGTAGATGTGGTGCATAAACCTATTTGCAAACTTTAATTAAAAATTTATACTGATCTATCAAAATCTCTTCTCCATCATTTTCTTTAAAATCTATACCGTTTGCCATAACAGATTTTAGAAAATTATCTTTAAATTTATCAATCAATTTCTGGCCATCATTGGTTGTTTCTACTTCTAAAACAATCAAATCATTTGGATTTAGACCTTCTTTCTTTCTCAAATCTTGAATTGCTCGAACTAACTCTCTATAATTACCCTCTTCTTTTAATTCTGGCGTTATTTCAATATTCAAAGCAACATCCAATTCTCCACCCTCCTCAAACTGGACCTCCTTAATATTTAATTCTTCTTTTACGATGTCTATAAAGCCTTGTTTAAATAAATATTTTTTAATATTCAAAACAGATAGTGGTTGACGAACGGGGATAGAAGCTCTTTGTCTTGCTTGTAATCCTAATGTCACCACCTCTCTTACTTCTGCCATTTCTTTAACTATATCTTCATCAAAAATATCAGTTTTAAACCAGCTCGCAAGGTGAACACTTTCCTCATCTTCATCTTTTATTTTTAATCTTTGCCAAATATCTTCAGCCGAGAAAGGAGAAAGGGGAGCTATTAATTTAGCCAAGTTCTTCAAAATAAAGTATAAAGTCTTTTTTGCCTCTTTGTTTCCTTCTTTTATTCGGTCTCTCGATCGCCTTAAGTACCAAGTAGAAAGATCATCTATAAATAATTTTATAGCCCTGGTTGGTTCCATCAATTTATATAAATCCATATTTATAGTGACTTCTTTTGTTAGTTCTGTCAGCCTTGAAAGGATCCATAAATCCAAAACATTTTTACTATCTACTTTTTCATTATTTTCTAAATCCTTATCCCGATAAAGTTCGTAAAATGCTAGAACATTGTAAAGCAAGTTAAAGAATTTATTATTGAGTTCAGAAACTGTTTTTTCATCAAAGTTTTTTGGTTCACCTGGTTGATTGACTGAATACATCCATAATCGTAAAGTATCAACTCCATATTTATTAGTCATCTCCCAAGGATCGACCACATTGCCCACAGACTTAGACATCTTTTTCCCTTTAGCATCTAGTAACAAACCAAGACATATAACATTTCGAAAAGCTTTTCCTCTACCCATAATTGTGCCAACGGCATGTAGGGTATAAAACCAACCCCTAGTTTGATCTATTCCTTCACTAATAAAATCAGCGGGGTATGCAATATCTTTTGTACTAAATGGATAATGATTTTGCGCAAACGGCATTGATCCAGAATCTAACCAAACATCCATAACTTCTTTTGACCTAGTTAACTTTTCTCCACACGAGCAAAACAATGGATATTCGTCTATGTAAGGCCTGTGTAAATCAAGCTCATAATTACGATTGTGTGGTAATGGTTTAAATTTAAATTCTTTAATCTCTGCATTCTGCCAAAAACCTAAAGTGTCGTTTAGACTAGATATCTCCTCAAAAGACAATCCTTGGCTAACAAAATTCATAGCTCTTGTAGCACAGTGATGTCCAACTATCAATATTTTTTTATTTTGATATTTAGAATCTGTATCATAGATGAAATCCCCAACTCTTTTAACTAATTCTTGAAAACTCTCTCCGTCTCCTTCTTTTTGAAGAGGATTATCTAAAAAGCCATTATCATAATATTCCTTAAAATCAGTTTTTTCTTTTCCAACAAAAGAAGAACTTATCTTTGCTTCACCTATTCTTTCGTCGTAAATAATTTTATCAAGTGGGTAATTAATTTTTTGACAAACAATTTCAGCTGTCTGTCTGGCTCTAACGTAAGGAGAAGAAATAACTATATCTATACCGGGAAGTGGCGTTTTTTCTAAGCTTTCTTCTATTTGTTTACGTCCTGTGTCTGTAAGTGGTAAATCTTGATCATTGTCCAATACCACGTCCCCGATGTTATTTTCTGCTTGTCCATGCCTCATTATTAAATAACTATTGCTTGGTTTTTGGCTTCTTTCTGAAAGCTCAGCCAAACTACCCACAACATTTTTTTTATTACACGCTGGACAAGTCCAAACAGGTAGAGGTGTTCCCCAGTATCTCTCTCTTGATATCGCCCAATCTTTAACATCGGAAAGCCAATCTCCAAATCTTCCATCTTTAATATATGACGGTTCCCAGTTTATATCTTGGTTTTCTTTAACCATTCTGTCTCTCAACTTAGACATCTTGATGTACCAAGAATCACGAGCATAATAAATTAAAGCTGTTTTACATCTCCAGCAGTGAGGATAAGTATGTTCAACTTTTTCCTTTTTATAAAGCAGATTCTTTCCTGCTAAATCTTTGATGATATCTACAGCCACTTCTTCATCCCTTACAAATCGTCCAGATAAAAAGTCTGTTCCCTTAACAAAATGTCCATCTAACTCAACTAGATGATGTTTTGGTAAACCAACCTTGTTTCCTAAATCAAAATCATCCTGACCATACATTGGAGCGATGTGTACAACACCAGTTCCGTCTTCTGTCGTCACAAAAGATGCTTCATATATTTTGTAAGCATTGTTTAATTTATTTTCCTCTTCTTTATTTATTAGATTTTTTGTGTATGGATATAGCGGTCTATAATTTAAACCAATTAATTTCTCTCCTTTAAATTCTTCAACTATTTCATATTCTCCTTCTAAAACCGAAAGTCTGCTCTTAGCCAAAATTAGAAATTCATTTCCTTGTTTTATTTTGAC
>JBBACS010000039.1:0-2797 GCA_041656855.1 Minisyncoccota bacterium
AATTATAACAGGTATCACATTGTCTATAAACTTCCTCTCCATCTCTTATTGTAGGTTTTAACTTCTTATCACAGGTTGAGCAAATCATACTTAATCTTAACATATAGGAAAAACATTGTCAAGAACTATTTTACTTATTTTTCTCCTGGAAAAATTTATTTTTTTCTCTCTGAATTATAGGTTATTGGATTTTAGGTTCCCAGGAAATCCTATACCAGGACCTCTCCTTTTTGGGATACCAATACCTTATAGGTTAGGTAATAGGACCTAACCTATTATAGGCTACAGGAGAAAAAAAATCCTAACCTCTCCGAATCAGGAACCAGGACCTTTGGGAATCCTTCCTATCCTACTCTCCTTTTTAGGATATAGGAGGCCAGGAAATCCTATACCTGGCAATCTATTCCTTAGGACTCTGGTTTGAAGGACTTAGGAGAATATCTATCCTTACTTAAGAATGATTATTATATAATACTATTTATCAGATAAGAATAATTATTACTTTAGAATGATTCTCAATTTAGACTGTAATAAATTCCTAAAATCAATGAGTCAATTATGCATCAATAGTAAAATAATTGAGTCAATTATGCATCATAGTATAAACACAGTATTATCAATAGTTTACAGTGAATTTAAGCAATTTAAGCAATTTTAACGAGTCAATTATGCATCAATTTAATATCGTAGCATAGTTATTGCATAGTTTATTTTAGTTAAGTATATAATATTATTAGACTTGCACGCTAATTGCATACTATAATATTGATATGCATACAAACAAACAAAATAGAGATAATCAAGTTTTAACACTTGATTATTCGTTAATTACATACTATAATATTGATATGCATACAAACAAACAAAATAGAGATAATCAAGTTTTAACACTTGATTATTCGCTAATTGCATACTATAATATTAATATGATAACAAAAAAACAAAATAGAGTACGCAAGACACTGAATAGCGTTGACAGCGTTACATCTTGCGTATCACAAAAGCAAGATTGTTTAGTAACATCAAATCAAAAGTTACTAACTAAATTTTCAAGGAACGTAAGCATGTCAAAAAAACAAACTAAAAGAGTAGCAGTAAATGAAGTAGCTTTGTACAATGCAATAGCAGTAACAGAGCATGACGCTATCACAGCGCAAAGTGATAGTGCATTCAGCGAAATTGAACATCAGAAAAACATCAACACGAACTTACTTTCAGAGCTCGACGCGCTGAAAAGCACGTTAGCTGTCGCAGAAAAAAATATGGCAACATTGAGTTTTGAAAATGAGTCACTACTCGACAGATTAGAGAAATCAATTGACGTCAAAGAATACAAAAAGAATGTGTTGTATACGTCGTTAAGATTTAACGATAGAGTAGTAGAGCATCACTATTCGACAAAAGAATTTATCGTTGACAGTAAGAGCTGTCATGATCAGAAGTACAATCGTAAGTATTCGCTGCTTGAGAAAGATGTTATGAATTGTGACATTTATTTTGAAGCTGATTATGCGACTTATCAACATAATCTGTACAATTCACAGATTAAAAAGCACAATAAATTGCAATTACGTTTTGAAGACATTATTCAAGATTAAATGAAACATTGTTTTCTATCAGTCTTTCAATTCAAAAAAGACTGAAATAAAAATTCAAGGAATGAAAGCATGATAAAACAAATTATAAGAAAAAGAAAGCAAGAGTTAAGAGTAGAAAGTTTTTACGGAACATACGCTATTCAAGACTTAAAAGAAGTACAAGCATATTTTCGTAAGTATCATATAAAAGCACGCTATCGTTTTCGGGGTAGTAGACACGATAAAAATCGTTTGACGTGTTTAAGACACGATGCAAAGTCTTTTGACGTCTATTTAAGAGATTAAATGTTTTATTGTTTTCTATCAGTCTTTCAATTCAAAAAAGACTGAAATAAAAATAAGGAACTAAACATGATAAATCACACTTATTATTTAGTAGAAACGATTAATAAACTCAATAAAGTGTTTTCAGAAAATAAAGCAAAAGAAGAGAAAGAGAGCTCTTTAAAAGAGCTCTTTGAAAGTATGAATGAATTAGCTTTCGTTATTCGTTCGTACAAAATCAGAAATGAGAAAGAAAAAATAACTATAAAGATGCTGTTAGAGAAAAAATTAGTGACAGAAGAGTGTCGTGATTGTGATTATTCGCATTACGACAGTGAGTTATGTTTCGTAGCAAAAGACAGAGACACTAAGAATGTGTCTTTTGCTACTTGTAGTGATTGTGTGTTTTACACAATACATTTTAAGTGTACTGAAACGCTCTTGTAATAGCTTTCTTTTACAAGATCATCACTTCATCAAAAGCTACTTAGCTTCTACAGTAAGTAGCTTTTTTCTTGTCAATTTTTTAATGGAACTAAAGCTGCTTATTATAAAAAATAAGCAGCTTTTTTTTGTCAAAAATTTTTTCGATGGCACCGGTTCCGGTTCCGGTTCCGGTTCTGGTAATGGCACTGGTAATGGCACTGGTTCTGGCACTGGTTCTGGCACTGGTTCCGGTAAGGAACTAAATTGAAAAAAACATATCGTTTATATTGCTTTACAATCAATAATTCAGTGTATAGTAATAATATTACATTAGTTTATATAATTTTGCTGTGTAAGTCATTCTAATGCAATCTATAGCAAAGTGTATCAATTATGATACACTTTTTAAAAAGCAAGAGGGACTAAAACTCGACTCGTCGGATCCATTACTCAATCCCCCAGGCATTTCCAAAAACAAAAAGGAATTTACTCCGTATTCCTAAAAGTTA
>JBBACS010000040.1:0-2788 GCA_041656855.1 Minisyncoccota bacterium
ATTTATTGCATAAGTACGTAGATTGTATTAATTCTTCAATAGAAATAGGGAGGCGTGCTATCTTCAGGTTTGAAGGTGGCTTTTACCCAAGAATACCAAATACCGTTTTCCACGCTATGAGTAAGTTGAACAATGTTCAACCGAGAGATGTTGGGACTGCCGAGGTTTGTGATTCATGGGCTAAAGTGCATGTCACTCTTAAAGAGTCGGGACTCAGATACCGAAGGTCACTAAGTGACCTACGTTTGAGAGATAAGGGTATGACCTTCGTTCTTTCAAGCAAGTTGGGACATAGTAATATAAAAAAGGTCATCTTTGTTTGACCTTGTTTTTACTTATTTACTATTGTTTTGGTTGTCTGACAACGGAGCAATAAAACAAAAACAGTGGCACGAAAATGGAAATTTTATAAAAGAAACAAACTTTAAAAACAAACCTTAAATATATAACAATGCAACAAAACAAAGAAGGAATAGTTGTTAACTCTCCAATTTATAAGATTCACGGAGCCGAACGCAGAGAAAAAAAGAACGAACTTGCAAAGGCAAAAAGTTTCGTTAAACATTTTTGGTTTTGCGAAGGAGTTTGTCGAGACCATGGTGGTGGAATGGAGAACGAACAATGTAATAAAGTTCTTAATGAATTCAGAGAAAAAATTGAGAGACTTGAAACAGAATTGGCGGAAAAGGCTTAATAATTAAGCTGAAATTATTATTTATTTCATTTCCTATCAAAAAAAATCCTTCCATATATTTTGAAATTAAAAAAAAATGTTGTATATTTGCTTTACAACATAAATTTATTATTTTAATGAAACTAAAAAATAAAACCTTAAAAATATATAAAGGGAAAGTCCACGATTTAACCGTAGAAAACAGTCACTCTTATAATGTTGAAGGTTTGGGTGTTCATAATTCTGCAGCAGGCTGTTTATTAACTTGGTGTTTGGACATTACAAAAATTGACCCAATTCCTTTTAAATTATACTTTGAAAGGTTCCTCAACCCTTACAGAGATGGTTCACCCGATTTGGATATTGACTTCGCAGCAGGCACAGACGAGAGAACACTACAATTCCTAATTGATAAGTACGGTCAAGAGAGGATTGTTTCTGTTATAACTTTCTCAACCTTCAATGAAAGGGGATGTTTGAAGGATGTTGCAAAGGCTCTTGGTCAAGATGGAGGATTCCAATCTGATGCATTTGCTGTATCAAAAGAAATGCCAGATACATTTGAAATAACATTAGAAGAGTGGTTTAAAACATGGCCAAAAAATCCAGAATGTTCTATTCGGGTATCAAAATGGTTAACTGACCCAAACAATAAAGAAATAATAGACATTGTTTTAAAAATGCAGGGTCAGGTTAGAAACCTTGGTAAACATGCAGCAGGTATTATAATAGCTCCTTCGGAAATATGGAGACACATCCCAGTAAACATTTCAAAAGGAACTGTCCTTTCTGGTTTCCAGGAATCCAGTTTTAGTAAAGACCTTTCCTCTCTTGGAATATTAAAATTAGATAGACTTAAACTTGAAACACTAAATGTTATAAAGGATGCAATAAAACTTGTTAAAGATAATAAAGGAATTGATATTCAAGAAAAGGTTGATTTTGTAAATTTAAACGACCAGAATCTTTATACAGAACTAAGAATTGGAAATAATCACGGTATATTTCAATTTGAATCTCCTGGGATGAATTCTTTGGTTAAGGGAATAAAGGTAGAAAAGTTTGATGAGGTTGTGGCATGTAGTGCTTTGTTTAGACCAGGACCATTAAATATTGGAGCTCACGAAGAATATATAAAGAATAAATTTTTAAGAGTAGAGGAACGAAAATATGTTAGTAAGGCATTAATCCCTTTATTAGAAGAAACAAACGGAGTGTTAATATTCCAGGAACAGTTAATGTTTATAGCTCATGAAATTGGAGGTTTAACTCTGGGTGAAGGGGATAATTTAAGAAAAGTAATGGATAAGGCTTCTAAGATAATAAGCAAAGTTTCAAATAAAGATAAAGTAAGCGAGGAAGAATTAAAAAATAAAAATTATAAAGAATATCTAGTTCTTTGGGAAAGGTTTCAAACAGGAGCAAAGGAAAAAGGATTGGATGAAAAGGATATAATGGATATAGAAGCTTGGTTGGTTAGATATTTAGGTTACTCTTTCAATAAGTGTTTAACAAAAAATCACAAAATAAAAGTTAAAAACAAAGGCGAAGTTGATTTATTAGATATTAAGGTAGGAGATTATGTTTTAGGTTATAATCAAAAAAGAAAAAAAGATGAGTTTAATAAAGTAAAAAACATATATAAGAGTGGAATAAAAAAGGTTTATAAAATAACAACAGAATCTGGAAAAGTTTTAGAATGTACTCTTAACCATAAAATATTAACCAATGAAGGAATGATTTCTCTTGAAAAAATATTAAAAAATAATTTAAAAATTAAGATTTTATATGAAAAATTTGAAAAAATAATTGAAATAGAAGAAATAGGCGAAGTTGAAACATATGACTTGGAAATAGATAGTGAATTTCATAATTACTATGCAAATGATGTTTGTGTATCTAATAGTCATTCGGTTTCTTATTCTTATATTACAGCTCAAACTTTGTTCTTGAAACATTATTATCCTACTGAGTTTTATGTAGCTTTATTAAATCATCCAAAGTCAAATAACAACAAAGAAAAGGAAAAACAATGGGTTCAATCTGCTATTTTATCTGCAATGTCAAAAGGAATTGAAATAGTTCCTCCTACAATACAATCTAACTGGGAGTGGA
>JBBACS010000041.1:0-2768 GCA_041656855.1 Minisyncoccota bacterium
GAATAGAAGTGGAAAAGATGAATTATTTTTATGCCTATTATCTGAGGCTTTCAATAATAATAAAGAAGATGAAATAGATTATAAGGAGGTGTCATATGGTAGAGGAGAATAATAAAGATTATTCTGCTTTTTTAAAAGCTGGATGGATTATTGCATTAATTCTTGCTGCTTTAATACTTGGTGGAGTGTTTCTTCCAAAACTAATTCATGCTGCTCCAGAATGGCCTTTAAATAAATCACAGACTTGCAGTATGTTTAATTTCACAGAAGATGTATGCGATAGTTACTGGTGTAAAAGTTTTATTGGAGGAAATTGGACTAATGACAGCATATGCTTAGTTATTATAAATTCAACAAATATAACAATAATTCCAGCAGTTAATTGTTCTGACACAAATATTTCTGTTGCAGTTTACAATTCTAATTGCATTAACAAAATAAATTCGACTAATCAAACATCATTAGATTCAAACAACTCTATTTATGTAACAAAAGAGGATTTGAAGAATACCACTATGATAATAAGGGATATGATCGCTTATAGCAAAGAAAATCAAACTTATTATAACAGCAACGATTACACAACCGAAACAGTTCAACCTAATTGGACTATAATAGCTTTTATTGTTTTAGTTGTCTGTGTCTGTATTTGCTTTTTAGCCTGGACTGGAATTAATAAAAAAACACTTGTTGCAAATCAATTTAAGAAAAAGTTTGACAAGAAGGCATTTGAGGAAGCAAATAATCAGGAAGACAAAAAGCAAGAGGAGAAAAAAGAATAATGGAAAGTAATTACTGCAAGGAATGTGGAGAGTTACTAGAAAAAGTTATAATTTATAGTGATAATTATAATTTGTACAAATGTAAAAATAATTGTTGTAAATTTAAAAATATTATTTTAGAAATAAGTGAGAAAAAATAAAATGGTTATCCAAGAATTTGTTAATTGGTTTAGTCTGCATATAGAATTAATACTATGGATAGGTGGAGCAATAGCTTTATTTGTAATTTATGTTTATCTTCCAGACCAGATTAAAAGTGCAGTTAAAGGAGTTTTCTTAAATTACGGCTTTTATATTTTTCTAATTGTTTTAGTAATTTATGGATGGAACAAATGGGGATATGTCAGAGATTATCCAAATCTTGCTGATATGCACTATGCTTTATTCTTAGCAATATCTCTGGCACTGCTATATTTTGCAGTTAGCTCATGGCTTTTCAAAGAAAGATATTATACAAATCATGTTATTGCAGACAATGTTTCAGGAAGCTGCAATAGAATACAAGAGATTGAAGGAACTGATGGTTTAATTTGGGTTGTTTGTTTTCTTGGAACATCTGGAAGTTCAGATGAAAAGTTTGTTGTTCCTTGGCCTTGGTGCCAGAAAATATTAGTTGCTCCTAAGATGTGCTGTGAATTTGTTGGTAATCAACTACTAGTAAAAGCACAATGTCCTAAAGTAGACTTATATGATACTGACGAGAATGTATGTTCTTTTATAAAAAATGACCCATTTGGAAGATGGTGTCAGGATGAAATATTTATGGGAATTGCACCAGCAGAAGTTAGAACATTATTTCCTAATTACAGAAAACTAGAGCAGATAATAAAAAAACAGAATGATAGAATAAATGAGCAGGATGACATGCTTAAGGGAAAATTAACAAGAAGTAAAATATTTATTTCAGACACTATGGCCATGACAGATAAACTTAGAGGTAAAGAAAGGCAAAGGTCTGGAGGATATAGTCAACCTCCTCAGGAATAAACTAATCAAAAGTCTAGTGCAAGTGATAAGGAAAAATAAGATGAAGTCAAAACAAACTAAAGAGCAAACAAAAATGATAAAAGATTTAACTTATTATAAATTAACTAAAAATTCAGAACCAGAAGAAACTAATTGGAATAATTTTAAAGAAATAAGAAGTTGGGCTAAAATTAATCATTATGAATGTCTTGAGATAAATAATTATCTAATTTTAAAAAATGATGATGAAGTAATATTTTATTTTAAACATAAGGAAAAAAAGAGCAAGTCAAAGGACTCGTAAAATCCAAGTAAAGATGATGTGAAAATATGGAAAAACAAAAAGAAACATTTGAAGAACACATAAAACATTGTGGATGTTGTGATAGTCAGGAAACTAAATCATGCCCTAAACCAATAGGAAGTAAACCGAGTTTTGGTATCTCGACTAATGATTCAAGCCCTGGCACCTTTATTAATAAATATTTGAAGTTTAAAGCAAGATGTATAGATATTGATATTTTTAATGAAAGTGAGATAATTAAACTATTTGAGGTATGGCTTCATCTTTAATGATGTATAAGACTAAAAATGGAACAAAGAATAATAAAATTTAGAGCATTTGAATTTAGAACTAAACAAATGAGGAATGTAATGGGATTTAGGATTAATGATGACGGTTGTTTAACTTGGAATGCTGTAGAACCTGGAAATGAAAAAGGATGGCAACCAATGGTTACTAATCATCCAGAATATACTCAAGGAGTAATTATGCAATTTACAGGACTTCTTGATAAGAATGGAAAAGAGATTTATGAAGGTGATATTGTTATTATGAAACATCCTGATAAAGATAAAATATTAGCAAAGTTTGAAATAGTAATAGATTTTGAGAATGATTGTGTTGATGGATGGAGAAGTGAACAATTAGAAGTAATAGGTAATATTTATGAAAATCCAGAACTCTTAAAAGATGAAGTCACTCAAAAGAATAAATGCAATGATTTGCAAAAAAATGAT